>JBIQJB010000049.1:3237-7988 GCA_044507735.1 Nitrosopumilales archaeon | reverse complement strand
CCAGATCCCCCATGCCATCTCACCAGATTTGAACAATTTTTGCGATCCAACCCAGGCCGCGAAACGCGAGATATTTCAGTCGTGAAGCATAGGAAATGTCTCT
This sequence comes from Nitrosopumilales archaeon, assembly GCA_044507735.1. Taxonomy (GTDB): domain Archaea; phylum Thermoproteota; class Nitrososphaeria; order Nitrososphaerales; family Nitrososphaeraceae; genus Nitrososphaera. The sequence goes on along the minus strand of JBIQJB010000049.1, from coordinate 7,885 downwards.
CTCTATGACTGGTATGTACTATTATTACGATCAATGCCAAGACGTCGCCTCGGCTATTGGGTCGAGGTCAGAGTCGCGATGAACTAAACTGGCTGCGGCACTGCCTTGGCAAAGAGGTTTGAGCAGACGGTTGTGGATATGGATGGCGGTGAGAAAGGGGAAACCAAGCCCCTGATGGCAGAATATCCATCCAAAAAAAGAAGTGTCATTCGCAGATGCCTCCTATACAAGAAAAGCAGAATGCACGGTGAAAATGTCAGTGTCTTTTTGACATCCTGCAAAATGATGAGATAATGATCCGCTGTTCTGCAGCAGCAACAGATAACCAAATGAGAATGAGATAGTAGCAGATACCGATTTGATATATGGTGAAATTCATCGCTTGCATTGTAGACGTATTATTATAATTAGTCCGAGCGCCTCGTTGATATGGAAATTCACACACACGCTCCCTCTCTCGTCTCGACACAGCATGGGCCGCCGCCGTTGGCCTCTCCATTCCTGCAAAACGGGTGCCATCGCAGCAGGACACATCTGCAACTGGCCCATGCTGTGCAAAATCTTGTTATTGCTATTCTCGACCTATCAAAAGATCAGACGAGGCTATCTCTTACTTTGCTCGTTGCTGTTTAACAAAATATGCAGAAACTCGCGCTCAAAACAAACCTGGTGAAAATCTGCAATTGTTTCGCAGATGCCAAACCATGAGGCCGACATTAACTTCAAGTATTTTGTCTTGTCTTGGATTGCTCTACCACAAATGAAACAACTAGACGACCTACCCATATCGGGCAGAACATAAAGAGCCGCGGTCACGTTAAAAAGACCGAGTTTACTTTGCACTCAAGACTTATCAGATGATATCTCGTTGTCTCATGCCGAGAAAAGCATGGCAAGAAAAGACTACTGCATCCCATCGACGCCAAAGCGTTCGGGCTTGCTGCCAATGCCACAAGTTTGACATCATGATAAACATCCTCCACGCGTTGACATGAGACGAGATGCCTCCGACGCGCTAAAGCTTTGATATGCACATGCACACACAGAGGCGCTCTCACGGGCTACCCGTTTGTGGCCATACGTCTGTCTTTCGTCGTGTTTCCCCAGCCTGACCGCAAATCGCCACAAGCTTGACTCCAGTCCCAGCAGCCTAGCAGTCTCTCATGCAAGGCGAGCATGAGTATGCGCATGCGCATCTCGCAACAACTACGACATTGTACCTACAAAAAATGTGGTTGGCATTATCTCATGTGAACTGCCCAGAACACAGGAAATCCACAAATCTCATTGAAAAATTTGCACATGAGAGCCAAATCTTAAATATCACAAAGTCAATAGGTACGCTTGTCTAGTTATACACTTGGACGATCATTTCGCTGTGGATGCCACTGCACCCTTGCGAGAAGAAAAGGTTGCACGCAGTCCGACAGCTCCACAAAAAAGGGCCTCTGCCTCTTTTAGCTCTACCACTAGCGAGGGCCTCAAAGCAGGCAAGAGGATAGCAAAGATATCTGTCCTCACGCTAGTGGCAATAGGCGTTGCCGAGCTTGCCATAGGCCAGATAAGCGGCAGCATTGTTGCTACAGCTGATGGCATAGACTCAATATCAGACGCGCTGATTTCATTGATTGTATTTCTTGGCCTGCATTTTGCAGCCCGCCCCGCCAGCGCCAAGTTTCCCTTTGGGTATTACAAAGTAGAGAGCTTTGCTGCGCTCATGTGTGCAATAGGAATGGTCGCAGTTGGCTCGTTCATACTGTATCACTCGTACATCTCGCTGATGAACCCGCACCAGATTGAACAGCCTGTAGTTACGATGGTTGTTCTACTGGCGGCAGGCGCCGTCTCTTTGCACAGAGCGTTCCAGATGCGAAAGATAGCCAACAAATACGAACTTCTCTCGCTCAAGACGGATGCCAAGAATTCGATAAAGGATGGCTCGGCTTCAATAATCGGCTTCTTCAGCATCCTCATTGCCTCTCAGTTTGGATTCCTCCAAATGGACGCCATCGGCGGAATGATAATTGCAGGATACATATTCTCTGTCGCGTACATATCGCTGAAGCAATCGTCCCTCATACTGGTAGACTCTTGGCAGAATCCCCAGCTCGTAGACGTAATCAAGAACATGATCGAAGGCAAGTTCAAGTCTGAATCGTCATTTCGGGTCAGGTCGGTGTTCCTGAGGCCGGCCGGCATGGTTGCCCATGCCGAGGTACATATCGAAGTTGACGGCGGCAAGAAGCTGACAGACATTGAGTTGTTGTCTGCCCAGATTCAGGACTTTGTTCGATCAAAGTTCCGCTCAATCGAGCGAATATCCGTAATTCCACATCCATCAAAAGTTTCTTTACCGGGCAATCAGCAAAAGTAGTAGCTAGCTTTTGCTGATTGTATTTTCTACCCCCTACTGTGGTTCCCCTATGACGCATCATGGCGTGATGTTTGTCTAGTGGTTACCTGTCAGCGATGCTTCCATATGCGATCTTGCTCGAACCGTACGCATATTGCGTATATTGTGTAATGTTGTGTGCCAAAATTGCACAGACTTTAGCGGATCCTGCACCTTTGGATGGCATTATATCCAGTAGCGTTCTTTTACTGGACGATGGCACTCATTCAAAATGACCGTAACCGGGACAGGGCCCTGACCAGAAATCATGCAGATAGCAATAACGGCTCTCCTGTACTTCATGTCCGCAACGTTTCAAAGTCGTTTCACTTCAACAACAATGCGTCACGAACGAAAAGCAATGGCGGAGCGGGCACTTCATTACTCTTGGAGCATAAAGTTCTTGATGACATCGATCTAGAGATCCAGGAGGGGGAATTCGTAACCATTGTCGGCTCTTCGGGCTGCGGCAAAACCACATTACTCAACATTATCGCAGGCCTTGAACAGCCAGATTCTGGCAGCGTATTGGTGAGGGGGTCAAACAACATATCCTCTACAAAGAGGATAATGATCTTTCAGGAAGGCGCACTTTTTCCCTGGTTGAGTGTCAGAGAAAACGTCGAGTTTGGTCTGAAAATTTCAGGAGTTTCACAAGAACAGAGGCGCAAGACCGCCGACAAGTATATTGAATTAGTTGGGCTGACAAGGTTTGCAGAATCGTTTGTCTACCAGCTATCTGGAGGCATGAAACAGAGAGTCGCAATAGCCCGTGCCCTTGCCCTGGAGCCAGAAGTATTACTGATGGATGAGCCTTTTGCCGCGCTTGATGTTCAGACAAGAGATCTGCTTCATGAAGAGTTGGTAGGCATCCACAAAACAACGCGCAGGACGATCCTGTTTGTGACTCACAATCTCAATGAAGCGATCTTGCTTGGAGATAGGGTAATACTCCTGTCACCAACTCTGAAGAATATCCGCAAGACATTCACGATAGATTTGCCCCGGCCAAGAGATCCAGAAACGCCCGAGCTGTATGAGATAAAGAGACAGATCCTGGCAGAGCTTGAAGGCGATTTGCAAAATGCAAGAAAGCCTGGCGATGCGTAAAAGCAGTTTCTCCAAGCGGTCGACTGGAACGCAGAATCGACCTCTAATTGATGGATGATGTCTCTAGTCTTGGGGCCAGAGATCGGTGATGGGATTGAATCAGCACTTGGAATGAAAAAAATGGATTGGGATTTCGTCTAGTGCAGTTCCCACAAGCTGTCTAGTTTGAAAATAGATTGGTACAAGCTGTGGACATTGAATACACGCTGTTTCCATGCTTGTGTGTGGAATCAACCATGCTGTCACAGGATCTGCATATCCACAAGAAGGGTTCGGTGCAGAATATACAATTCCTTACTGGCCATGATTTGGATCCGCACCGCCTGCAGCTCTCCCTCCTGCAATTTGGCTCTTGAGGCGGAGGTTCCTGCTGTGCCATTTGTCTTGTCCGGTCATCAGTCATAATGTGCGTGCGCGTCCCGCCGCAAAAATTCAATGGTTAACCCTCTCCTTTCACTGTGGCTGATCGTAAACTTTTCATCTGCTGCAAGTGGAATCGCTTCTAGCGTGTTAGTGGCGCAGTTTGGGCAGCTCTCAACTGCAGCATCTTGTATAACCGTCGCGCACCAAAAGCAATCGTTGCAAATTATGAAACTTGGATTGGAAATGAATTTCTGCGCCTCGGCATGCCCGTCCCATCTACTACTACTTTTCCGTAGCAGGAACACATGAGGATTCATGGCCTGGCCTCCCGCGCAGCATGTCGACGGCGTTGCTTCTCTATTCTGTTTGCGCGATTCATGTTTCATTCTATGTCGGCGGTCTCTTATTAGACCTGTCAATGATGCAAAACTATCGTTAATAGCGCAGATTCTGCAGATAATTGCCCGCTCATCAACAAACCCGTAAATTCTGCGCCAATATTGCCATCATTGCATACAAGAGCGGAATTATATTTTCAATGGCACAAGTACAAGATGCCTGCAACGATGGGAGAAAAGGGCAATCAGCAGCAGCCAGTTGTCGCCACAGTGCGACCACGCTATGCCCACCTCTACTCCCATTTCCACTTCTTTTTTCAATCCCACGAGATGACTCGATAGAATGATTACGCAGGCTGTCTAACAGATTTGCATGTACTATCTTTTCAGCTTGGCGGTTTTTACAACAGTGCGGTCTGCTCGCCTAGGCCCTTGCTCCTCTAGA
>JBIQJB010000049.1:0-3137 GCA_044507735.1 Nitrosopumilales archaeon | reverse complement strand
CTTGGCGGTTTTTACAACAGTGCGGTCTGCTCGCCTAGGCCCTTGCTCCTCTAGACTCCCATCAATGCAATCCTAAATAGTACCCTGAGCATATTTGCCATGATATTGCGGGCGCCCAATCCAGATCTCCCCAAACTTCGGTGTACTATATGCGGCACTGTGAAGGAAAGGCCCGACACTAACGATGATCTTACTTTTGACAATTCGATGAACTATGTTTGCGGAAAATGGTATTGCCCCAATGGCCATGAGAACACTATTTGCAATTAGCTATCCACGTGCCTCCCCCCCTCACTAGCCCGCGATAGCGCCTCGCCGGCTTGATGAGCGCCACAACGTATGTGGCAACAACGACTATGCGATTGATGTCTTTTTAGCATGATCGATCCTCTGATGAGCTTCAAGATCCAAGACACTGGGAAATGACAGGTTACATTCATCGCAGTAATATTTCGGTCTCTCTCTTTTTCTGGCAATGTCTTTTACCTTGACCTGTGTTCCGTCAACTTCGACTTCCTTTTTTTCTTCTTTTCCTCCTTGATTTGACATTTGGTATTTACCTAGTGTGCCATCTTGAATACATGGTATTTAGTCGTGGAACCTTGTTTGTTACATAATTTTATTCGCACCCACTCCAAGTCTTCTGGCCAAGCTTATAGCTCACATCTCTCGTGACAGCTCTGCTCGGCACTACGCTACCTTTTCAGTTGAAAAGCAGGGCGCAGAATTATTGGGAAAGCTTAGCTGGTGCTGGTAGCCGAACGATCATGCAATGCCTTGTTGCATGACTCGAAAAAAATCGCCATTTCCTCATCTTTCCATGGCTGGAAGCAGAGGCTGCACACTGCACGACTGCCTGGCGCTCATTGCAGCCAACAAGTTGGCGGCCATATCGTAGTTTCAGCAATGCCTGCAAGTACTACCACATGTGCCTTCTTGTTATCGCATATCATCAACTTCACAATACATCATCTCCTGTCTTATGGCGTCAGCAATCATTCGAAAAACACGCTGTGCTGTTCGTTCTCCCAATATCTTGGTCACTTTTTCTTCAAATAGTTCTGGCGTTGATGAAATTGTTTCTTGTGGATCGAGCCTGTAGACCATCTTCAACGTCTTGAAAATCAAATACGCTGATCCACTTCCAAGCACATCATCTATACCATCTCTAACATGCCCAAAGATGGTATCAGAATCCCACTTGCGCTGTTGCCAAGAGGCATGTATCGTAGCATCATGAACATTCAGAATGGACAAGAGCGAACCAAATGGCAGCCTCTCGAATAATTTCGGGTCATTGTGCCAGCAGATAAACTCCACAGAGCTGCTACCAAACTTGCTCCCGTGTTGCAATTCCTTTTCGTATTCAAGCAATTTTGGAATGCCCTTTGCTTGAAGATATGCCGTACCTGTGCTTATTGCCACAATGCCAGCGGGTCTCTTGGTGCTGCCTCCTCTTCCACTTCTTTTCCTTCTTGCTTCTGATATGAGGGTATGCAACGAATGGATTAGCCTGTCGACATCAAACTCCTGTCTTGGCTCTTCAATTGAAGAATAAAGCTCGTCGCTGTCTATAACAGTCAGGGCGCCGCTGGTCACATAGTCATGCAAGTCCTTGTTGCTGATGTGGCGGGTCTTCGACTGCTGTTGCTTCTGATTCATTACTCTTGATATCTGCCGCATCACATTGGAAGGGTGCGATTCTGCAAAATAGATGACAGTGCGGCCATCCAAAAGATATTCCAATACCTGGCCATAAATGAAATCCCTTGTCTTCTTGTCCATGGGGGAGATTATGATTGAATGCGTGTCAGAAAGAAGATTACGGGGTCTTTTCCCTCCGGATGGCACCTTGCTGAGGGAGTATCAGAACCTTAAAGCATTATGGTCATATGTAGCATCAATTATGTCATTTTTGTTCAAAACAATGTCCTACAACGATATACTGAATTCATAATAGCTAATATGGTACGGATAGAGAGAGAGGCTCGGAGTTTTCACGGTCATTGTGAGCATATGGGCAGATAATTACACACATCTTTTTCGCAGCTGATGCCACTGCTCCAGATGGTGGGAGGAAGAGATAACTCATCCTACCAGATCCAAGGAGACAATGATTCCTGGTGGTTTGGGCTGACTCGAACTTGTTCTCCTTCTACGTGATCATCATCAGCAGACAATGATTATTTTTGAGAAAGTGTGGGAGGCCAGCACCATGTTGAGGTCGTTGAAGGGTGTGCATGCGCATATGCCAGCAAAGAGATTAACCAAAGGTGTCCCCCAAGACATGGCGCGCCCATCCCACGTTGCACTTTTTGCCTACCAGCCAAACCTTGGTCCAGCTTGACGTGGTTTCGTTGGTCGTGGTGACGGTAACGGTAGTATAGCACGATGTTGTTAAAGATGTTAAGCACAATTCTTGCTGATTACTCAAAATATTTCTTGAAAGTTAAGATTCATTTTTTCCTGGAATTGAGCCTTGATCGAGTTGTAGAAGAGGCTACAGAGTCTCGTCCACATACCACAGCTTTGGTATCGGAGTGATCAGATGAGCTATATTATATTGCGAATTGACAAGGCGCGTACTTCATGACCGAAATTTCTGGCGGCGCGAGCATCATAGGTGCTAGCAAGGGGTGGCGGAAAAGGGACCTGCCCACGCCGCCAGATGCAAGACCCTGCATGGTGGGTTCCTGCTGTCCATGAGGGCTGAAGGCGATTCCTGAGGGTATGTTATAAACCAGTATGGAGCTTTTTCCTATCAAGAACTTCTAACAGGACATTAGAGAAAAAACAGTGGGAGACCCATTCATCAGGACAACTCTCCGACCAAAGATGTTGTTGTATCACTTCACATCATGCTCTGCCAGATAGGCCGAAAGCTTTTGCCGCAGATCAAGAAATTGTTCTGGTGGTGTGTGGATGATTCCTTTATTGCTTTTCCGCTGTTCACGTGCCTATGCACCACAAGAAAGCGACCGGGATGGCACACATTTGCAAGGATATGAAGACGAGCTTGTCCTTTTGACCACCTCGCTGAAGCATTCCGTGATCATGCGCAGGGATTGCAATACGCACATGCATCCATTCAGAGCCTCTGATATCCTGCAAAACGACAGAGTCTTGATCTACTGTTC
>JBIQJB010000016.1:24827-50005 GCA_044507735.1 Nitrosopumilales archaeon | reverse complement strand
TCACTGTTTTGCAGACACGCCGCCGTCGACCATCAGCACGGTACCGGTGACCCATTTAGAATCTTCTGAGCAGAGGTAAGCAACTGCGCCTGCAATGTCTTCTGGCTCGCCGATCTTGCGCAGGGGAAATGTCGACTCGAGCACCTTTTTGGCTTCCTCGTCCTGCAGGTACGGCTCAATAAGCGAACTCCTGATAGTAGAAGGCGCAACGCAGTTGCAACGGATCTTGTATTGGCCGTACTCCACTGCTATGCTCTTCGTGAACATTATCACCCCTGCCTTCGTTGCGCCATACACCGACAGCGGCACTCTTGGAATCGATCTGATACCGAGAACGGATGAAATGTTGACGATGCTGCCGCCTCCATTTTTCATCATGATCGGGATCACAGCCTTTGTCATCCTGAAGGTTCCAACAAGGTTGGTCTGCACAAGGTCTTCCCACTGGTCGTCTGTCATCTTGTGAAACGGTTCGGGGTCGTTTATAGCTCCAGCGTTATTTACTAGAATGTCAATCTTGTCAAACGAGTTTATTGTTTGGTCGATGGCGCTAAGGACTTCTGCCTCCTTTGTGATGTCTGCTATAACTATCATGGTGTTCTTTTTGTCGCCAATTTCAGACGCTGCTTTTTGCAGCTTTGTCTTGTCTCTACCAAGGAGCACCACCTTGCAACCTTCGGAATTGAGCCTCTTTGAAATGGCTTTGCCGACCCCGCCCCCTGCACCTGTGACCATCGCGACCTTGCCCTTTATCATGCCAATATATTTCGGCGCGTATTCTTTTAAAGTTGACTAGTCATCGCCAGGGTTTTTGTGACTGCAGCTTCGAGCTCTGATAGGACCGCAGCGGTATTCGCGGGATTGCTCCTGAAGGTCGCTCCAGCAGCATATGCATGTCCTCCACCGTCGGGCAGGTTTTCCGCAATATCCCTACAGGAGATCGCATCATTATTGCGCCGTATGCTCACCTTGCCCTTGGCACTGTAAAACATGACAAGGTCTACATTGGTCTTGGCAAACACCTCTTCAGAGAAGAGACTATTCTGCAGATATGGCGAAGATTGCACGTATGCCACCTTGAACCTGCCTACGGGTCTTACTTGCATTGTTGCAAACACCTGGGCCTTGGCCTCATCCCTGAGGCGGGAATAATCGTTATAGTCGCTCTGCATCTCGACATCCCACAATATGCCATTGGCAGACTTTCTTGCAAGCTCAGATAACCTCTCATAGAAATTAGGAAATGTCTGATAGTATCGTATAAGCTCTGATATCGGGGTCAGATACTGGTCCTTTGTAAAGAAATCCATTGTGTGCGCCATGCTGGCAAGTTTTCCCGCCAGTATGTTTCCAGGCAGGAACGTTTCGTACATGAGGTCTGCTGCGCACTTTTTCCCAGAAGAATCAAGCACCATTTCGATAAAGGGTTTCATCGTGTCGATGGCTTGTTGAGACCAAGGATGATGATCAATCCACATTATCTTCCAACCATTTCTGACCGCGTCTGAAAATATCTGCTTGCACGTTTCGATCAGATCATCGTTGAGTCCAAGGTCGGCAATGATTATCAGGCCACGTTCCGGCGAATAGTGCGTTGCAGAATAGATGAAGTTACCCAGCTTCTGGAAATTTTCGAGCCCATAACCCAGAAAGATCGTCATGGCTTGCGGGTAGCGAATTAGGCCAATCGTGGCAGAATATAGACCGTCAAGGTCCGACTCGTGAGAGAATATCATTACTTTCATTTGCACAACACCCCGCGAAGATGGCTCGTTCTATCAAATATTCTATCCTCCGGTATTATCCCCGCAAAGTCTGATCTGTCAAGTGGAGAATTGTTGAGTGCCACATAGCAGAGTATGCTCGCGTCCTTGGCGGCCTTTGCCCCAAGTGGCGAGTTTTCAACTACTATTGCGTTTTCTGGCCTGACCTTCATCCGATCCAATGCCTCGAGGAACGCAGACGGGTCCGGCTTGCCCTTCTCTATGTCGTCAGCAGTTATTACTGCGTCGAATTTGTCTCTGCCAAATGCCTCTTCCAGGATTGTCTCTACATCCTCCCTCGTCGAGCCGCTAACCACTGCCCGGACGCATTTCATGCCGTTGATCATTTCCTGGACGCCTTCAAACGGCTCTGAGCTCCTGATCGATTTGAATATTCGAGATTTTTCTTCATGCACTTTGCGAACAGCCGAGTAATCAGAAAATTTCTTTTGCTCGAATATCTTTTTTATGAGCTCCACCCCGCGCATGCCTTCGAGGAGATAAATATCGCGCTCTGTTACCTGCAACCCAGTTATCCTTGCAAAGGCCTGCTTCCATGCCTGAAAGTGTGTAGGCATAGAATTGACCAGTACGCCATCAAGATCAAATATTACCCCATCCACGGCCTTAACTGGAAACGTTGGCTATATCATCGCAGCTTTTCAAGCTCGCTGTCGTCGCGATAATCGTCTGGGTTGAGGCGAAACCCTTTTGTCATCTCGTGCGGGACGTCTTTAAGCTTCAAGAAATACTCTAGTTTGGATTTTTTCATCTTCTTGCTGAGCCACAGAACAAAGCACTGCTCCAGGTCATTTCCTTCCTGCTTCAGTATTTCAGGATACAAATCGAGCAGCTTTCCTACGAAATCGGGATCGAAATAGATGTGGAAAAAGTCCCATCCGAGAGCCTTCTTGCCATCAGAGGAGCACTCGACCTTACTCTTTTCATGTGCTCCCCATTCAAGCCTTCCAATGAACTCCATTATCTTGGGCCGCTCCTTTTCAAAGTCAATACACGACCCCTGAACTACTATCATCGGAGGCTTGTCTGCATACTTGCGGTTCAAAGCTCGACAGAATCTTGGTAATCTTTGATATATAAGCAGATTGGATCAAAGATACCTTTTCAAGACTGCTGTCGCCCTGTCAACACCCAAGTCCAGGAAATAATTGCCTATCCGTGGCCCCCTGTCTGCGTTGAGAAACATTCGGTACAGTAGGGTAAAGAACTCCTTTGGTTCTATGCCATTGTTTCTTGCCACATCGAACACCCGGGACTGCAAGTTCTTGGCATTGTCACCAGCATCGGGCAGGCCTACAAACGGCGCGATCGCTTCAATGAGATCCTGCACTGCCTTTCTATGAGAATCTGACAGCTCCACTTCGAACTTTTCTTCTTGCTTATTGTCGTCTGCCCAATTGGAGGCAAGCCGGATCTTGTGCATCAAAGCTTCAGTCTTTTCCTTGACCATTCCATACTTGACAAGCCTCTTGAACACCTTTTCATCTCGGTCTTCGCCAGGTGGGAAAATTGATGCCTGCTGCGCTAGGAACCTGTAGAGAACGTGAGGGCCGGGATGCTGCTTTGGAGGATTCAGCTTGTTGATGTATTCGTAGATTCCCTTTGTCTTTGTCAGCTTTGCTTGATTATCTTCCTTTACCTTGCCAAAGTACACATCTTCATAATAGTCATATTCGTCCATCAGCGCTGGCACGTCGTCGAGACCCACATGACGGGTCCCGGTTATGCGCTTGAAAAGCAAGAGCAGTATAGATTCAGGAGTACCATAGCGCATCCACATCTGTGGGGTCAGCACGTTGCCGGCAGATTTGCTGATCTTTTTGCCGGACTTATCCAGGAACATTTCATATTTTACATGTAGAGGGTGCGCATAGCCAAGGATCTCATCGGCCACCCAGTCATTCACTCTAACCGAGTCCATAATGTCTTTGCCATATGCTTCAAAGCGTATATCCAAGGCCTGCCATCTCGCACCGAATTCGACCTTCCATGCAAGCTTCCCCTCACCTCTTGTAATATCAGCCTCACCTTCGTGTCCACATCCTTTGACATCCGCCTTCCCTATTCTACTGCCAGAACATGCATACGTCACTTTCTTTTCATCTGGCAGGTATTTCTGTGCAACAGCCGTATAGAGCCGGCCGCAACTCTGGCATACCGGGAAATATGGCAGAACGTCGATGTACTTGTCCTGGCCAACAAATTCTGCTATCTTTTGGCCTAGCTTTGTACTGTTCCTTAAAACGGTATCAATCTGCTTTACCAGCAGCCCCTGCTTGTAGGCTTCCCTTCCGCTCTGAAACCTGTACTTTATTCCAGCCTTATCAAGACCATCAAGTAAAAGGCTACTCATGTGAGCGCCATAAGAGGCGTGACAACTGCCGAACGGGTCTGGGATGCTTGACACTGGGCGCGCAATATGATCTTGCAACCAGTCCGGCAAACCGTGAGGAATTTTTCGCAGCCCGTCCATATCATCAGAATATGCAATAAGCTCTGACTTGAAACCAAAATTCTGAAGGGCGAGGGCGATCCCATATGCCCTCACTGCGTCGCCCATGCTGCCAATGTGAGGTATGCCAGACGCCCCAAGGCCGCTCTCCACTCTTATCAAGCTGAGGCTACGACCCAGCTTTTTCTCCCTCTTTATGATTGTGTCCGCGATTTTGTCTATCCAAGTGCCCTTGCCAATTATTTCTTCAACCATCTACGATAACACCTTTGAGACGTATGGGCCGTCCCGAAGATAGCCGAGTTTCTTGTAGTACTGCCTTGTCCCGACTGCACTGATAATTGCAATCTTGTCAACGCCCATTTCATCCTTTGCAACACGCTCAGCTTCAAGCAGCAGTCTCGTGCCGTACCCTCTGTGCTGGTAGCTACTGCCGACTTCCTTGGTTCCAACGCTTACAGCTTGGCCATAGACATGTAGCTCACGTACCATAGCACTCCCTACAAGCTCTTCTCTGTGCGGCTTTGACACTTTGCGCAGCCGCAAGAATCCGAGTATTGTGCCGTTTCCATCTGTGCTTTCATAGGACAAAAAGACCTCTTTCCCCCTGGAAGCATAATAGTCAGTTCTCTTTAGTGACACTTCGTCTTCCCCAGGATACCTTCTTTGTAGTCCGGTCTCCCTGCATCTAATGCACCTGCATGTGTGACCCTGCCGCTCTAACTCTTGCAATACGATCTGCCGGAGGTTACCGCTCTTGGGACCTGCAATGATATCTTTTGACTCAATTTCGCGCTGGACACGCATTATGCGCACCCATTCAGGAACCATCTTTTTAACTTCAACCATAACATCGACGAGGTCTCTGTCGGAATAAGCATGGTACTTGCCGCTCTGGTGCATCTTGAACAGACCGGTGTTCTCCAGTACAAGGGTCGGGTAGATCTTCAGCATGTCTGGCTTGAATGCTTCGTCTTCAAACAGGCGCCGGAAATCCTCGATATCTTTCCCAGGCGAGCTTCCTGGCAAGCCGGGCATCATGTGTGCAACTATCTTGTAGCCTGCATCACGAGCTATTCTAAACGCGTCAACGACATCATCAAGTGTGTGGCCCCGGTTTACCAGCTTGTAGACGCCATTACTCAATGACTGTACCCCGATTTCAACCCTAGTTACTCCGAGTTCGAGCATGAGGTCAATGTGTTCCTCTTTGCAATAGTCAGGCTTTGTTTCAACCGTGAATCCTACGCAACGGTTCTTTGCGGTTTCATTAATGCTTGTAGCCTGTTCAAGGCTTGTTGATTTTATTCCATTGAGCGCATCGTAACAAGATTTCGCAAACTCCCTCTGATAGTCCGCGGGCATGAATGGAAAAGTTCCCCCCACAATGACGATCTCGGCCTTGCCAGTGTCGTGCCCCCTGGCCTGCAGTTGCTCAATTTTAGCCCTTACTTGTTGGAAAGGATCGTAGCTGAACTCTTGAGCGACTCTAATAGCTGGTTCTGTACCAGTGTAGCTGAGTGGCGTGTTGAACTCTATACCACCTGGACAGTAGGTGCATCTTCCGTGCGGGCATTCGTACGGCTTTGGCATGACTGCAATCACGGCCACACCAGACGCGGTCTTGGTCGGTTTGACCATGAGAAGTTGTCTGTAACGCCTGTCGTGAAGGTACTGGATGATATGTTCATTCTTGGGCATTGTGTCTAGGTGATATTTTGATGCAACCTGCCTGACAACCTTGAGCACCTGCCTAACCGATAGAATATTCTTGCTTTCAATCTGTTCCGCTATGGACTTGCACGCCTGCTGGTAGCTATTGCCGTTGTCAGGGATTGAAAGCAATTCTGGACAGTTAGCCAAGAACGCATATTAATTTTTGTTTACAGCATTTCCTTTTTGCCGTCTATCATAGCCACAACTTCGCCGCTGCCTTTCTCTATCCTTCCAATCTCCTTGCAGCGCATTTTGTATTTTGCAAAAATGGCGACAATGTCATCGGCACTTGCCCTTGGTGCAATGACGCAAAATCCTATGCCCATGTTAAACGTACGGTACATTTCCTTGCTGCCTATTTCCCCGTCGACTTGTATCTGCTTGAATATACCCATCGGTGCCGGCAGCGCATCAAGATCGTACCTCACTTTGCTGTTGAGGCGCGGTAGTTTCGTAAACGAGCCGCCGGTAATGTTCGCAAGACCATGAACTCCGATCTTTTTCTTCAAAATTTCCATCACGGGCTTGACATAAATCTTGGTTGGGACCAAGAGCTCTTCTCCGACTGTCTGTACGAGGTGATCTGCGTTGTCGTCAACCGAATATTTTGACAGAAGGACTTTGCGCGCAAGGGTATAACCGTTGGAGTGAAGGCCACTGCTTTCGACTCCAAGGATGACATCTCCCGGCTTTATCGCGCCGCCAAGCACAGGCTTGCCTTTTACGACGCCCATGACCATCCCGGCAAGGTCGAATGCATTCTCCTCGCCAGCAATTATTTCAGGCAAAATCGCAGTCTCGCCTCCTACAATTGCCATCTGCGACTGCCTTGCTCCTTCCACCAAACCCCTGGCTATCTCTTGTAAAAGCAACTCGTTTGGCTCACGAAGAGCAATATAGTCGATGAACGCTAGAGGCTGCGCGCCCACGCAAATTATGTCATTTACATTCATTGCGACGCAGTCGATCCCGACAGTGTCAAATTTGTTCATTAGCTGGGCAACAAGAACTTTGGTACCTACACCGTCTGAGTGAAGTGCAACCACTTGGGAGCCCATCTTTATTAGCCCTGCATAATGCCCAAATCCTGACACCACCTTTCCTCCCAACGGCAGCTTGTGTGTGGCCGATATTATGTCACGTATCGATTTTTGTGCCGCGCGTACCTTGCCCACATCAACCCCTGCGTCACGGTAGGTCATGCCTCTGCGGTCCAACGATACAAGGCAATCCCAAGTCTTTTAATAAATGTTCGAATTGTCGCGTCGTGCTCAACAAAGTTACTACATTACTTTAATATAGAAATTCGAGGCAATATCCCTCTGTTACCAATAAATGGACGCGCGCAACATCGGGCTTCGCAATATCGAAGTTGCTGACACCAAAATATGCTCCATAGACGGAGAGAACGGTAAGCTGATCTACAGAGGATATGATATCCTCGACCTTGTAAAGCATTCTACCTATGAGGAGACCACATACCTACTGCTTTTCGGAGAGCTCCCTACCGCAGAGCAGCTGGCAGATTTTAAGCGCAGGCTTGCAGAAGCTCGAGGAATACCAGAGCCGCTGATAAAAAGTCTGAAGATCCGTCCAAAACGCGCACAGCCGATGGATGTTCTACAGTCATGCATTTCTGAGCTGGCTGATTATGACCTTAACATAGAGGACAACTCGAAAGAAGCTCACATTAGGCGCGCAATTACGCTTATCGCCAAAATACCTGCCATCGTGGCTGCCTGGAATAGGGTGAGGAGTGGCAAGCACGTGGTCGATCCGCTCGAAGAAGGATCACATGCCATGAACTTTCTATATATGATGAGAGGAGTCGAGCCGTCCCCAGAGGAGGCCAAAGTAATGGACATTTGTCTCATACTTCACGCAGAGCATAGCTTTAACGCTTCCACTTTTGCCGCTCGTGAGATCGCTTCAACCCGGGCGCACATGTATGCCTGCATTAGTGGCGCAGTGGGCGCCCTCTCTGGTGAGCTCCACGGCGGAGCAAACGTCCAGGTGATGAAGATGCTCCTTGAAATTGGGGACCCCGTCAATGTGGAACGATGGGTTTCGAACCGGCTGGCTTCTGGCGGCAGAATAATGGGAATGGGACATGCTGTATACCGCACGACGGACCCGCGAGCCGACGTCCTTGCAAGACTGTCGGCGAGGATATCCCGCGAGAAGAACAACAAGTGGTATGAAATAACAAAGCGCGTAGAAGATGCAACACAAGATTGGATGAAGAGGAACAAAGGCCAAGTGATTTATCCAAACGTCGACCTTTACAGTGCATCGCTCTACTACAGCATGGGGATCCCAATGGATCTAAACACGCCCATATTTGCAGTGTCTAGGATAGCTGGATGGTCGGCCCATGTAATTGAAGAAAAGTTTGCAGAGGCAGCACCAAAACCTGCGCTCTATAGGCCAAAGGCTGTGTATGTAGGCAAGTATTGCGGGCCCATGGGCTGCGAGTACACCCCGATCTCGAGCAGGCAAGAACAACAGCAACAGCAGACTTCTTGAGAGGCAGCATGCCAGAGCGAGGGCAATAACTAATCGGCGATTTTGCAGCAGGATCTAGGAAAAAAGAGATGTTGTGGTAATCGCCGCAAGGCTATCCTAATGGATGAGGCGCTTAAGTTTCACGGGCGTCTGCTGGGCAAGATAGAAATCAGCAAGAGAGGTCTCTGCAAGATCGCCCCGTGACATCAACATCGCCTATACACCGCGTGTAGCCCAAGTCTGTAACGAAATCGCGGCTGGCAGGCAGAAGGTTTTCGAATGTACAAATAAGTCAAACAACATTGCCATAGTGACATCCGCTTTACGAAGAATAGCCCAGCAGAGACGAGGGTGATAGCTACGGGCAGCTACAAGTTTCGGAACAGGGCCAACAACGCCCCTGTATCTCCATTCACAATGAGAGCGATCCTTGAAAATCGCATACGCAGGGTGAGCCAACAGATTCTCATCAACGTAGCATACGCACCGGCAGACCTCATACCAAAGGATAAGCAGGTCCGTTCAATACCATACGGGATGTAACAGATCAAAGAATTGAAGAAACAGTAAACAAGGCTGTGCGCTCAGCTATTGTTACTGCCATCCATTGACCTTGTTTCTCAGCCAGTCCTTGGCTCTTCTCTCTGCCACGTGTTTTTTTAGGATCATCATGGCCATCTCGTAAAAAGTGATGCCGTTCTTTTGCGATTGAGCATCGATCCACTTGAGGCCCTCGGCAAGTTCGGAGTCGTTCTCGGACATGACCACAAGGTCATCTATTATCCCCATGAATTGTTCATCGACACCGTCCTTGCTCCCAAACATTTGGAGGGAAATTACGCACTTCAGATTTTACATGGTAATTCAAGCACTGTTGACAGTTTGAATATATTATATTGACAAATCCGGCATGAGAAAATCGGTTCCGGCATTCAAAGACTTAAAATACAGCATCCAGATTGTTTAGTGTAAAATGGGTATTGATGGCTATTTCGCATTCGGAGGATTCGCACTTTGAAGGTGAAATTCGGATTTACGCAGGGGCTTAATGTCGCCCGCCTTGGATTGGACGAGCAGCAGATCATGACTGCGGCTCAGATGGCAGACAGACTGGGCTATGACTCGATATGGGCCATGGACCATTCAAACGTTCCACAGTGGAAGAATGCCGTCGTCAATGATGCGTGGCTGATGCTCGCAGCTCTCGGAGCCATTACAAGGAACGTAGAGCTTGGAACATGCGTCACCGACGCAATTCGCCGGCACCCATCTGCGATAGCGCTTTCTGCAATAACCCTTGACCGCATAACCTTGGGAAGGGGCATACTCGGGATCGGCGCGGGAGAGGCCCAGAACGTCGTCGACTTTGGCATCGAGTTTTCAAAGCCGGTGACGAAGTTCAAGGAACAGCTTGAAGTCATTGAACTGCTCTTTGATTCCGACCCGGATCACCGCGTTAATTACAATGGCCAATACTACAAGCTAATCAATGCATGCCTCCAGGCAAAGAGCATCCGAAAGCCAAGGCCGCCAGTCTATATCGCAGCAGGGGCACCAAAGACCCTGGAACTGTGCGCCACCTATGGCGACGGTTGGATCCCAATAGGCTATACGCCCGAACTCTTCAAACACCATGCCAATGTCATCCGCGAACATGCTAAGAAGATAGGCAGGGACCTTTCACATTTCCAGTTTGCAAACGATGTCGACATTTACTTTACTGATGATGGCGAGGAAGCTTGGAACAAAATGAAGAACGCAGTCAAGGTGAGCCTATTCAAGCCGGAGCTCCTAAAGGTTCACAACATCGAGCAAGACTCGGAATTTGACTTTCGTAAGTATTTCACAGAGTATGCCATGAACAAGCCTGAGCTGATGGAACAGATGAAGCGCGCCGCAATGAAGATACCCGACAGTGTGGCTCGCACTGCTATAGGAGTGGGCAAACCAGATGATGTGATTGCCATGCTGGAGCGATTCATCAAAGCTGGAACGAACCACTTTATCATACGCTTCTGGGGAGAGGGATACTTTAGAAGCATCGAGCAGTTTGGAAACAAGGTAATCCCCTACTTTAGAGAACAGCTCGAAAAGTAAGAGAGTAGGAGCATGTGTGCATGTTTCCAGTTCAGCCTTTTGGTAGGTTACTGGCGCTTTAGGCACACTATATCCTAATTTTTCATTCAAAGACATCCAAGTCCCACTGTGAGAAATGATGCATGATGCAAGCGACTGCATAATTCCACGGGGGCACGTACTTCCATTTTTGATAGTGAAGAGCCGTCGAGTGAGGGCAGCGCAGTATATTGGTGTGAAATGCGCAACTAGTTTCTGTTTTGCAGATAATCTCGGCGACGCGGTCCCTTTGCCTTACAACAGATCAAGAATATTTCCCAAAGTAGGCGCGTGATGATTTTCCCACAGTTCCTTTCAGCCTACATACTCACCATAAGAATCCCCAAGATACGCCCTTGGACTGAAGAGTGAAAAGGGATAGAACCAAGTTCACCCTCTTACCCATCCTGCTCATCCAATGCACTTGTTGGTGCCTCACCAGATATTGTCGACGAATCAACAGTTCGTCGGGCTGTGGTTAGCCGACACAGACGCGCCGTAGACTAGCGCTAGTGGAAAAGAGTGGCAATAAACCTCACCAGTTGTGCCGCATCAATTCTTTTGACCAGCAAGCCCGTGCTCGCGGACAACCACGAGATGACAGAAGCAATATGAAAAATCAAGTAGCCAAGAAGAAATGATGATGACAGAGTTGAACTACCGGAAGGAGTCGAGCGAGAGGGTCTTCGTCTTTTTGCCACCGGCATGCTTGTTGCTGTCAATAGGCTCAGCATCAAAGCCCATTTGACACAGCGACTCAGCAAATTCTGCCGCAAATCCGTGGAATGTGTATATTTTTTCTGGCCTACACCTCTTTACTGCAAGCACTAGCTCTTTGTAATCACAATGGTCAGACAGCGGCATTACATAATCGAGCCCCATCATGTAGCGATACCTACTTCCAACTGCCCAGCCGCTAAAGCCGATTGTGATCGCGTCGTACTTATCCTTCATTTCTTTGACGAATGCGCTGCGGTTAGACATCAGCGGCGCAACCATGACCCATGGTCCCCTTGAGAGGAGTCCCTTTTCTTGAGCCTGAGAGTGTGTCATGGTATTTCTTGACAGCTCCACTCCAAGCTCGGAATAGACTGAGTTTATCCTGTGTACCGAATCGTGGATTATCGGGTCCCAGTGGTCAAACAGCTTTGTCAAAAGCTGAGCCTTGCCGAGCGTATAGCCCATGAGTATGACAGGCTTGCCAAGGTCGTACATTTCGGAGATTATCTTGTTTGTCTTGTGCGTCACTTCTGAAATTTCTGGAAAAACATATTCGGGCCGGCCAAATGTAGATTCGATTATCAAGGTTTTCGCGTGAGGCATCTTTGCGCCCTTCATGAATGCCCGCTCCCTGACAGAGATGTCGCCGGTGTAGTAGACCTCGTCCTCCCCTATCAAGAGTCCACGCGAGCCCAGGATATGGCCCGTATCAACTAGCTGAAAGCCAT
This sequence comes from Nitrosopumilales archaeon, assembly GCA_044507735.1. GTDB lineage: Archaea > Thermoproteota > Nitrososphaeria > Nitrososphaerales > Nitrososphaeraceae > Nitrososphaera. Next base: position 37,985 of record JBIQJB010000016.1, on the reverse strand, counting down.
CATGCTCTTCGGAGGCGTCGGTGATCTCATAGCCTCTTGCATGGGCAATCAATGTAGTCTCTCTTGAGGAAAGAATCCTTGTTTTGATCTTTTTCCTGCCGCGTTTGTGCAGATGGTCGACGTGTGCATGAGAAACAAAAGTGAAATCACAATCAATAGGATGAGATGGATCGAGTGCTATTGTGGCGCCGCTATCCTGTTTCACCATGATACCAGACTGACCAAGCGCAACCCTCCCCATAATCCCGAGCTGTCATGCCTAGCTGACTGTGAGTATTTTAACATTTAGTAGCTACTGGCGGTCTCGTTGGCAATGAACGTGTTTTTCGAAAAATCATGTTTAACAGAATTCTGCATAAATTAAGTAATTTATGGGCGAGGGAGACCGACACGCGGATGAACGAAAAATAATCCCGGCGCTCCCACGCACCCATGGTTCGCAGATGCTGATACCTAAGGAATGGACCTGCTGTACAGCTTGCCTTCGAGCGCTAGCTTGTACATCTCAGCCACATACGGGTTCTTCGCAGGTGTTTCTGCACCCAGTTCGACGAGCCTGGCGTATACTCTGACTACGTATGCCAGAGCGCCCATGAATGCCACGACGACACCCATGTTGAACATCCAGTGGTTGGGAACTGCAAAGATTTCTTCGACAAACCAGAAGTGCCACAGCTCATTGACACCGATTGTGAACATCGTGGCCAGGTAGCCAAGGATGGTCAGCTTCAGACCGGTGTTCATAGAGTTGCCAGGTCCGCGGAGTATGGGTACCCTTCTGTCGTACATTGCGACAAAGCCCCAACCAAGCGGGAGAGCTACGAAGTGGCTGTATAGCCACCAGTGGGCCGGAGTAAATGCAGAATCGCGTATGGTTGTCTGGTGCAGCGAGCCGTCGACAAAGTTGTCGACCTCTACTGAGGCTGCGATTGAACCCAGCATGATGACCATGATGTAGATCTTTTTCAGTCTTTGGATCTCGACTTCCTTTGGTATCAGTGCAGGCATTTGTGCCATTTTTTCTATCACCTCTTGAAAAGAGCTTCGTTAACTGTCGATATATCTGTATTTGATCGGATTCAGGATCAATATATCTCTATAATGTCCAAATTGTAAGGCTAGGATATAATTTGTACAATATTTGTTGCACAACGTGTGACTTCTATGACTAACGACAGCTAATCACTTACGCACATCAAGGTTGCTAATCAAAAGGGATCATAATGTTTTGAATATAGACTGCTTGTTCGCGTTTGAAAACTAGTCTCTAACGCATCTGTCGGTGGAAAGAAATAATTGATTGATTGGTTGCTCCCTCCCTCCACTTTTTATTCTTCATATCTCGTGTTCAGAATACTCAATGCTAACAAGGCATCGAAGTGCATAACTGCGATGACTGATCAATACTTTGCAGGGTAGACGTTGTCTGTTGCTCGAAAGCCGGTCGCCCAATTGGGGCCGGCAAGTAGGGCTCGTTTCTTGGTCTTACGTACACAGATAGCAGCATGGCTCAATATGCTTCACGCTGCTCGCACATTCCCCCGCCCTAAGGGAAATGATTCAGGCTCCCTTTGCGATAAGGCCGTGGACTCTGCATGCACCAAACCGAATCCTTGAGATACCTTTCGCCTTCAGATTCGCTTCCTTCGCAACAGATTCGCAGGATTGGACGATGCCGCACATATCGCCAACGAGCTGCATGAACACGATGGTGACTAATCCATCACCGCCACGAATGACAGAGAATCTTTGCGGCCAAAATTCTCCACAACAACATGCGAAATGTCAATCAATAAGATCACGACGACATGGACGGCCAATCATGAAAGGAAAGCTAAAAGCACCATCATGCGCTTGAATAACACTAGTGAAGCTTAGTCGGCAGGTAATATTGTGGTCCGTTCTTCTGTACTTTGCGTTAAGTATTCCGATCAGCCTCATCCACGAGCTGGGCCATGTTCTTGTCTGCACGTCAAGCGGATTTGACTACGCGATATGGATCGACGTAACTGGTGGCCATATGGTGTGCTTCGGTAGACCGGTCGACAGTTTTGCCTATAATGGGATGGGCGGAGTCCTCGGTGTGGTAGGCAGCATGGGAATCATGGCGGCCTGGCTCCTTGCGAGAAAGCACTATGCCATACTTTCAGTTGGTTTGGCATACTTTGTAGACCAGTCGGCCAAGGTAATCCTTGAAGGATTCTTTACTCCGATCTATGCATCTGGTGCAATCGACGTGTACATCACGGCACTCCAAGTCACCTCATGGCTCGGATTCATGATCTACTTTGCAAGGATAAAGGAGCCGACAAAGGTCGCAGCCAGCGACATTTAAGAATAGGATACAAGCGAGATCTGCCTAGAGCGCAATTGGTCAACAAACTCGGCATACTTATCTCGGGCAGAGGGAGCAACATGGACGCAATACTTGCCGCGATCAAGTCAGGCAAGATAAGAAACGTCCAGCCCTCGGTAGTCATTTCAAACAAGCCCGATGCCGCGGGCTTGAAGATCGCTTCAGAAAAATACCAGGTTCCGACAAAGGTCATACCACCAGAAGGACTAAAGGGCTGGGACTATGACCACAAGGTAGTAACCGCGCTGAAAGAGCACGGAGTCACGCCCGATTCCGGGCTGGTGTGCCTCGCTGGTTTTATGAGGATAATCAGCCCCGAATTTGTCAGGCAGTACAGAATGCGAATAATAAACATCCATCCAGCACTACTGCCCTCATTCCCAGGACTTCATGCGCAAAAGCAGGCCCTTGACGCCGGGGTCAAGATCACCGGGTGCACCGTCCATTTTGTAGACGAAGGAGTTGACTCTGGACCGATAATATTGCAAAGAGCAGTGCCGGTTATGGACAATGACACAGAAGATACATTGTCTGCAAGAATACTAGAGCAGGAGCACCAACTGTATCCAGAGGCAGTCCGGCTGTTTTGCGAAGACAAACTTAGAGTGCTGGGCCGCAAGGTCTTGATCGTCTAGTATTGCCAGTCACTGCGAGAACCCCTCATGTCAGGAGGATCGTACCTTTGGACAGTCTCGCAATCGCATCTGCTCCGGATATCTCCTCAGACAGATGTGGACTATGTCAACCCAGGACATATGATTGGAGCCACCAAAGATCCATGAATTCTTGGTGTTGGCATGACAAATCGAATCAAAGCCACAGAGATATAGATTGGATTGTATATCTCCCAAATGCTTCTTGCAGTGTTCGAATAGCATGTATCTGTGCTAAATTGTGGAATAGCGCTTGCTCACTTCTCTTAATGCTCTCAACAGTTCTTCTTTGTTCTCAATCATGCTCATCAGCGCTTCAAAGCCATATTCAGGCACTTGATCTTCAAGCTCGTCCCTTCGACTATGCACACACAACCTAGCACCTTATGCCCAAAAGACATTACCTCCTTTTGATCACTGTGATAGATCCGGCAAGAATGCCGCCTACAATGGCAAATGCAAAGTAAGGGCTACCAGAGCCAAATGCATCTGACGCGATGCCTGCCATCACTGGTCCGGCGGTCCAGCCCGCACCAAAAAGGGCGTTAAACACTCCAAGCTTGGCACCAATCTGCCCTGACGGCGTATTCCGAGTCACCAAGCTGAACGTCACAGGGTAAAAGATGCTTGTGGCAAGGCCGACTAGCGCAATTGCGACTGCAAATGACAAGACGGAGGTAAATGCAAACGAGAGGAACATTGCAATTGCGGTGGCCGCCACGGCCAGTACCAGTGCAAGCACTTCGTGTCCTGAAATCTTGGGCACCATCACAAGAGTAGCAAAACGTGCGATGCCAAACACGAAAAATAGGATCTCGATGTCTTGGCTTGTTAGCGATGCCTCGCTCATATATGCAGGGAGCACGGCAAGTACTACTCCGAAAGTAATCGCATAGTAGAGTATGACAGAGCTGAGCGCGGGGTGGGTGGTTACCTCTTTGACAATTTGCGTCATGCCAGTCCGGACTTCGAGATCCTTCTGCACTGCAGGCCAGCCGAACTTGCGCAAAAAGACAGATGGTGCGATGCCGGCAGCCATCATTATTGCAGAGGTCTGAAAGAGTGTATCAAAGTCGTACATATCCAGCACCAGTTTGCCGAATAGTGGGCCAACCATAAAGCCCAGGATCCAGGAGGCAATGAACATCGATATGCTCTTTACTCTCCCGTTGGGCGGTGAGTTGGTAGAGATCAACACCTCTGCCGAAGGCCAAAAAAAGGCATGACCTACGCCTGCAAGCGCCCTGTAGAACATTAGATCTGGCACAGTTTGGACTGTTGTGAGCATGAATATTGAAAAGATGTTGAGGAGTAACCCGGATACCAGCATGGACGATCTGTTGATCCTGTCAAGCAGTATGCCAACGAAGAATGGCGCAAACATGTATGGCAGATAGTTCACCATCCCGATCAGGCCTACCTGCGAATAGTCGGCTGCAAGCTCGTCTCTTGCAAATACGGGCACCACAGGAGAGTACATCCCGTACGAAATGCCGGCAATAGCTGCGCAAATTGCGACTAACAGTACCGCGCGGTTCATCACGCTGACCCTGATGCTACTACTTGTATGCGGCTATTATCACTGCGCCGCCAATCATGCCTTGGTCAAATTCCACACGGGAAAACTTTTCCTTCAGTAAAGATTCGAGCTCTGAATTTTTCGGCCATCGCAAGTACGTGCCATAAAGTGTCTTGAATTTCAATCCCGCCTTGCCGGCTGCGAAATATGCAAAGATGCCAAGAAAGTACTTCAAATACATTGAGACAAACGCTCGAGAAACAGAACCGTCGGGTTTGCCCAAGTCAACAATAACCAGCCGGCCGCCTGGCTTCAACACTCTGTGTATCTCTGCAATCGCTTCCCTGAGCCGGATTGCATCGCGCAAGGAATAGCCGCATAGCACAGCATCAAACGTCCCATCCCGGAACGGCAGGTATTCGAATACACCGGAAGAAAGCGCTGCCTGCGAGTCAGGAAGAAATTTTTTTACATTGGCAAGCATTTCCGGGATGGGGTCGTACATTACCACCCTTGCATCGCCGCCGGCCTCTGCAAGCGCGACGCGGGACATGTTGCCATAGCCGGAGCCGGCATCAAGCACAATGTTTCCGGGCAGCACCCTACCATGGATACCACGCCGTCTGTATTCCTCATCCTTGCCAAGCGAGATAACTCTGTTGACCTTGTCATAGACAGGGATTATGGAGCGCAGTACCTCGATAACCTCTCCCCAGTAGCGGCTTCCAAGACCAGACAACTGTCGGCAGCTTCTGCGATGCCATTATTATAGCTAGTTTTGCCCGTCTTCGAGCGCCTGTTTCCAGAGGGAGATCTCGGTATCGAAACCTTTGAGCTGGCTCTCAAATTGCTCGTCGCTCAGACCATCCGGCCTCACAAAAGCCCAGATGACAGTAGTGCCGCCATAGTTAGGAACCATTCTAACGTAAACTTGCCATTCAAGGCCTGCCCCAGTAAAGGTATGATCTAGCACCCATGCTTCCCTCATAGGGGAGTGTTTCATCCTTGCCCTGCCCGTAACATGATCAAAAGTCCACGAGCCATCGCTGTCCTTGCTAACAGACCTTGCGGCTCCTCCGATCTCCATGCTTTTTGGGTCTTCGAAAAAATCGAACACACTGTCAACGCTTCTATTCACGGTCATTGTTTTTACAACTATTTTGCGCGGATTGCCCACATCTGTGTCTGTCTTGAAAAATTACTTAAATTCTAGTTCCCTCCTAGGGGGCATATTGTTAAAAGAGCTTGTTGCGCTTGACCTGACTTCCGGCGAGGCCAGAGTGTACATGTCGCTACTGCGTCTTGGGCCGTCAAAGGTAGGCGCCATAGTGAGGGAATCGAGAGTGTCATACTCAAAGGTATACGATGTTCTTGAGAGGCTTGGCAAGAAGGGGCTCGTAAGCCATGTCTTGATGGGCAAAGTGCGACATTACAGCGCCGCAGAACCGTACAGGCTGCACGACTATATCCGCAGGAAAGAGGAATCGCTGCAGGGTGAAAGGGAAATGGTTAACCGGCTCATCCCCGACTTGCTCAAATACATTGGGACCGGAAAGAGGAACAGTGCAGAGATTTTCATCGGTCTGAAAGGTCTTCGAACCGCATATGAAATTCTGCTAATGAACGCAAAGCCAGGCGATATCCTCCGCTACTTTTATCCTTTTGGAGACTACCATGAAACTGCAAGCCCTTTCTATTCTCGGCTACATCTTTTCCAGAAGCAAAAAAGGCTTGACGAAAGGGGAATAGGAACGACGGATTTCATGAAATCGAAACACTACAGGGAACTCAAAAACGTCAATATGAAGTTCGTATCGTTTCCAGTCCCCGGCACCATGGACATTTTCGGCGACAAGATGTTGATAGTGGCTTGGGAGAGCACAACGGGCATACTGATTACGTCAAGAGAGATTACAGATCATTTCAAGCTGTATTTTGACAGCCTCTGGAAAATAGCAAGAACATAGAAAAACAATTATCCTACCACTGTTCATGCGTCATGCCCGTGGTAAATTACCGCTGCCCAAAATGCAGCTCACCCCATTCGATTAGCGTTGAGAAGATATTTGATGGTCGGCTGATATTCAAGTGCGGCAAGTGCAAGATATGCTCCATCTTGACGGCTACGGGAAACATCGATGAAGCGTATCTTGACTTTCTTGACAGGTATGACAATGGCAGTGGAATTGCGGACGCGGCCGACCTGAAGCTGCTCATGGAGCAGGAGCGGATAATCCGGCCTGCTAAGGAGATAGAAGCCCTAATGGAAGCCGCCAAGGCTACTGGCGACCCACTGTTGGAGGACGTACTGCGATCCCAAGATGACTACATCGTAGATTTCCAAGTAATCGAGGAGCCACCGCCAGAACTCGGATCGAACATTGAGGATCTGCCTGTGGACGAAGCCCTGATCAACGTATTGAAGGCGAAAAGGATCGAGCGCCTTTACAGCTATCAGGATCAAGCTGTAAGAAAGATCCTACAGGGAAACAATATAGTCATAACAGCACCCACGGCGTCAGGCAAAACAGAGGCATTCTGTATCCCTGTGTTGCAAAAAATTGCAGAAGAGTTGCCGCGGTTTGGATCTCTGAGGACGGGCGAAGGCAAAGTATCTGCAATTTTTGTGTACCCTACAAAGGCACTTTCCAGAGACCAGCTACCTAAGATAAAAGAGTTGGCGGAACCGCTTGGTGTAAGGGTTGCAGTTCTTGACGGAGATACGCCTGATAAAGATCGAGACTCGATAATGGAATCTCCGCCAGACGTCATTGTCACTAATTTCGACGTGCTCCACTACCACTTGATGCATCGAACAAAATTTTCACGAATGGTCAGGACAGCAAGGTTTCTGGTAGTGGACGAAGCTCATGTCTACACAGGAATCTTTGGAGCAAACGTACACCATATTATCGCAAGGCTCGAAAGGCTTGCAAGCAAGAAGCTCCAGATAATTGCCGCTTCCGCCACACTTCCAAATGCGCAAGAATTCTGCGAGACTCTCTTTGGCCGGAAAATGCAGGTGGTGCATGGGAGGGGCAGGCGGGGGAGGATAAACCTTGCTATAATCTTCCCGTCTCTCCGCTCCTATAGATCATTGGCGCTTGACCTGCTGCGGCAGACCACGAAGAGAAAGCACAAGACTATTGCGTTCTCCGGTTCGCATCTTGGATCGGAACTGATGGCATTCTATGGATCAAGGCAGGGCGTTAACATCAAAGTGCACAGAGCTGGTCTGCCGCCTGCGCTTAGAATAGAGATCGAGCAGCAATTCAAGTCAGGCAAGCTGGCAGCGATATCTGCTACACCCACACTAGAACTCGGCATCGATATAGGAGAAGTCGATGCAATAATCTCAAATATTGTCCCGGTCAATCGGCTCATACAAAGAGTTGGGCGCGCAGCGAGACGTGGCCAGCAAGGATACGCCTTTCTAGCGCTTGGCAACGACCCTATAAGCCAGTACTACAAGATGCACCCATCAGACTACCTTGCGGATCATGAATATGCCTACACCGACCCGGCAAATCCGTTCGTTCAGGAATATCAAGTTCTTGCGATGGCATGCGACAGGCCACTATCCATGGCGGAGAGCAAGCCTGTATGGGATATAGTTGAAAAGCTGATCGCCAAGGGCGCGATAAGAGTGGTCAGAGAGCGATGCGTGCCCGATCTGAAAGAGGCCATGAAGCTGCTCGGCGAATACAGCATCCGTGGCATTGGTAGCAAGGTCGATATCAAGTTCAACAAGAGGATAATCGGCGACCGTTCATTACCACAGGCTCTTGAAGAACTGCACCCAAATGCAATTTACTTTCATGCAGGTCGAAGATACAAGGTTCAGCAGCTGCATTTTGAGCCGAACAGCCAACCGTACGCGGAGCTAGCAGTCATGCCTTCTGATTATCCTTACTATACAAAAGCTCTTAGCGACGAGTGGCCATCAATTCTTGAGACATACGACAAAAAGACGGTATTTGGAGTTGAAGTAGCCTATTGCGCTCTCAGGATTCAAAAAAGAGTGCTGGGCTATGCAAACATCGAGATCGGGCACGAGGTAGCGCAGGGTAAGAAGGTGATGCTGGATGAGCCTCTAGAATACGAGTTTGTTACCAAAGGCTTTGTGTTTCGGGCCCCCAAGCCTGCTGACATTTTGCAAGAGGTGAACGATGAGGAGTACGTGGAGATGAGCGGTTTTCATGCATCAGAGCACGTCATTATCGAAGGGAGTGCAATGATAACCGGAGGCGCGTCTCAGGATTTGGGCGGCATTTCTCTTGGCTCTTCTGGGCTGATATTCGTTTACGATGGTAGCATGGGCGGTAATGGTGCGAGCAAGGCGCTCTATGATAGGCTGGATAAGGCCTTTGAGCGGGCGCTTCGCATTCTATCTGAATGCCCGTGCAAGAGCGAAAGCGGCTGTCCACGGTGCACTTATTCTTACAGGTGCGGCAACAACAACGAATACCTGCACAAACCGGCCGCAATAGAGGTAATGCACAGAGTCGTGGAGGGCGAAAAGACAGAGATTGGTCACGAGATAGCTGGTGACCGTGCCCTTGTGTAATTTCCGCGCGTGCCCGGAGCAATATCTGGTGCGTAGAGCAACTTATCATCTTATTAACTGGCCTTGTTGGAGCAATCTTGGCTTCTTTATGTCAGCGTGAATGACCCCATGCATCGGTCAATGAAAAGACTTGGAGGGGGAGGGAGGTACCTGATAGAACAATGAAAATAATTGCGGTTGTGGCTTCAATAACAAAAACAAATAAAGATTAAACGGGTGGGAAATGGATAGCCCTACGTTCAATTGAATCTGAACAGGATCCTTTCATCAAGATTCACATGTAACTGCAGAATTTCGGGGCGCGGCGGACAAGAAGGGAAGAATCTCGATCAAAATAGACTATGTAGATATTTCTGACTACATGATACAATGATTGCTCGGCAGCGAAGGAGTAACATTTTCTTCCATAACCAAAGACAAGGCGATTGCGTACGGTATGCATGGAGCAAAAAAATTCAGAACCCTTCCCCCATGCAGTAATATAGAGCATCCATCCCCAAGAGAGGAGAACCCCTCATTCAATTCAAACGGTTGCGTCCCAGTGAGTTTGTTACTTGGAGTAGAGAGGCTGTGAGGGCGGCGAGAAAGGAGAGAAATAATTGAAATAGCTGCAAAATGCGGCAGACTGCTGAATCGATATTGCATCCTCCCAAGAAGCGGATGTTTGATGAGCAATGTCGAGCTTGTCAGATGGGAAAAAGCGTTGTATTGACTACTGCTCAGCAAAGGATCAAGCTGCAACAACACGCTCATGAGCTGGACCCTCGCCGCACTGGCTGAGGATCAATCAATGGGGGCTTATCCCCTAGTGAATCGACAGTCCAACTTTATCAAAATCGTTATAAGGAATCATTGACCGCCGGAATCGATCGGAACAGGAAATGCACGATGATCTAGATGTTGTCTACATCTGTAGAGAATGCAAGGCCAATTTCCTCTTTAGAGAGGACATGGCTGATCACCAGAAAGAAACTGGTCATTCTGGAATCATCAAGATCCCGATAGGCGGATTTGCGGAACCTGCTTAACGCACACGCATGCACATAGTGCAAGCCGAGGGAGCAGAAGATGCCAAAAATAATAATACTTGTCAACTGGGATAAGGTTTAAGAGTAGTCCTCGACGGTTTTCTTATAAAATTGGAAGAGGCCGTCGCTTCTGCCACTACTAGTGTGCGTGCTAAGTGGCAGACGCTGGAGCACAAAGGAGTCGCATTCCCGCCTGAGTACCAGCCAAGGGGCATCGTCGTAACGATCAGAGGTGAGAAGCTGGCGCTCAATCGCGATCAGGAAGAGCTTGTATACGCGTGGGCGAAGAAAAAGGATACACATTATGTGCAGGATCCTGTTTTCCAAGAGAATTTCATGATCGACCTCCGAAGACTCCTGCCTGAAAAATTCAATAACGTCACAATCAAAGACATTGATTTTTCGATGGCTTACCGCTTGGCAGATGAAGAAAAGCAGATGAAGGAACAAGAGAAGGAAAGATACAAGAATTTGCCAAAGGAGGAGAAGAAGAAGATTTCACTTGCCAAAAAGGCCGAGCGCGAAAGGCTGAAAGCTACATACGGCAAAGCCATCGTCGATGGGGTTGAAGTAGACATTGCAAACTGGCTCGTCGAGCCACCGGGTTTGTTCATGGGTCGTGGGCAGCATCCAATGCGTGGTCGGTGGAAGCCCCGAGTTAGGCCGCAGGACGTGACACTCAACTTAGGTGAAAACGCGCCGGTACCAGAGGGAAACTGGAAGGAAATAGTGCACGACCATTCTTCAACATGGCTAGCCACTTGGATAGAAACTCTAACAGGCAAACGCAAGTATGTGTGGTTACACGATTCGTCTGCGCTCAGGCAGGAGAGCGACAAGGCAAAGTACGACAAGGCAAAGAAGTTGGCGGAGCAGGAAACCAAGGTGCACCGCGAAGTCACCAAAAGGATGATGAAAGGAGGCGACAAGACCGCTACTGTTGCCTATTTGATTCTAAAATTGGCCATGAGGGTCGGCGACGAGAAGGATCCTGACGAAGCAGACACCGTAGGTGCAAGCACCCTCAGAGCTGAGCACATAAAGTTCCCGCAGACTGACACGAAAAAGGTGATCGAATTCAACTTTTTAGGCAAAGATAGCGTACCTTGGCAAAAGACGCTAGAAGTCAACTCACCGGACACTGAAGCATTATACCAAAACCTCAAGAAGTTCATGCAGGGCAAAAAGCCAGGCGATCCCATTTTCGACGGCATCAACTCGCGCAAGGTGAACGCGTTTTTGCAGCAGATAATGCCAGGACTTACTGCAAAAGTGTTTAGGACGTGCATCGCTACCCGGGTCGTGCAACAGGAGCTGATCAAAGCCAAAGTCGACAAGAATTCGTCCGAAGCTGAAAAGATCTATTACGCAAAGAAAGCAAACCTTGAAGCGGCCATAAAGTGCAACCACAAGAAGGGTGTCGACCCCAAGAACCCGGCCGCAAAGAAAGCACTTGAAAAGTTTGAAGAGTCTTTGGCGAAAAAGAGGGCAGCGATAGAACAGCTGGAGGCCGACATTGCAGCCAAAAAGTGGAAGACTGAGCTTCAAGAGCAGCGCCTGAAGGAAAGGCTCGAAAAGCTTAAGATCCAGCTGAGACTTCAGCAGGAGACGAAAGATTACAGCCTCGGCACCTCGCTCCGAAACTACATTGATCCTCGCCTCATGAAGGCCTGGCTCAATTATGTAGAGCTCGATTGGACAAAAATCTATACTGCCACGCTCCAACGCAAGTTCCGATGGGTTGAGGGTTATAATGAGAAGAACTTCCGTAACTTTTACCCTGAACCAAAAAGTTAGCCGAAAAGGGTCACAAGACTTATATCATTTCCAGCGTTCCTTTTAAGATTGGAAAGTCGTTCTGATGATATCTACATATCCTTGGAGAAGGGGGACTAGATTTTTCGTTCCAGGGATGTTGCTCCTCGCAGCAACGGTGACCCAGCAGGTTTCCGCTCAGCAGGATCTCGATTATAGATCAGAATCACTCTTTATTGCGCTCTTTGCAAACGGTGATGCCCTTGTTGAATACGACGTCAGAATCAACGATCCACTGGACGAAGAAATCAGGATCAAGTTATTCGGCGGCAGCCACATTAACGACCTGATAGTCCGCGACCTTGACGACCAGCTTGTAGACTATGACATAGACAGTCCAAATGAAATAGTTCTGAATACACCGGGCGTCCAAAACGTAAGGATAAGCTACACTACACCAGATCTTGCAAACAGAACCGCGGGAATCTGGATGTTTTCAGTGGACGCGACCACCGGCCCAATAGTCAGGCTTCCCATTGACAGCGTGCTTGTAGACACTCAGCCGATTCCTGCCATCAGGTTCGTCAACGATCAGCCTCTACTGACTTTTGGCAATCCGGGGAACATACGGATCACATACTCAATAGGTGTCCTTGGCACAGAAGATCAGGCAAACATTGCGATTCAAGTTGCGACAGCTACAATCCGCGAAGTCAAGGCAAGCCACCAGGGCATTGTACTTGCTGCTTCGCAGCAACTTCTTGACAAGGCCATCGCTGCCATGGAAGAGCGAAGATTTTCTGAAGCTGAGAGCCTCGCAGGTCAGGCTAATGATGTTGCCGCGGCTGCTGGGAGGAATTATGAGGCAGCACAGGCTGCAATTAGTAAATCTGAGGCGGACATAAGGAGTGCTGGCGACCAGGGCCGCGACATTACAGACGCAGAAGAGATTCTACAGCAGGCAAAGAACCAGTTCACAGTCGGCGATTACGTGACAGCTATAGCCTCTGCAGAGAACGCCGTTGCCGCAATACGCGATATGCCCGAGCCTGAGGCGCCTATCGGCGTAATAGTGGCAGGAGCAGCGGCCGCGGCAGGAGGAGCGGGCGCATTGCTGTTTCTCAGGACGAGAAAAAGACATGCACCAGAGCCACCGCTAAGGGAGCCGCCAAGAACCATGAACAGAGAGAGCTCATCTGCGATTGTCAGTCCACAACCACCGCCATTGCCCCCGGCAGAACTATCAAGTGAAGAAGAAGAAGAAGAAGAAGAAGAAGAAG
>JBIQJB010000016.1:0-24817 GCA_044507735.1 Nitrosopumilales archaeon | reverse complement strand
AGCTTCGATAAAGATATCGGTATAAAGCTAGATTTAAACATCGAACGCATCGATGAGGCTCTAATGCAACCCAATATCACTAAAGAAGAAGCCGTACGTCTGATCAGAGAAGGTTTTGGAAGAGTAATAGCAAGGATAACACGAGAAGAAGAAGAAGAGAAAGTTGCGAATCCTGCTGTCGAGGACCTATCTATGCGAAACGATGTGCCCACGGTGGCAGAACCAGCCACGGTCCCGGATTCTCAGCTTGACAAGTCATTCCTTGGAAGAATAGTCACCAAGATACTCGAAGAAAGGGCGCACCTCAGGCCCGAAGACCAGCAAGTGTTAAAGTTCCTTGCAGAAAAGGAAGGGGCCGCGTTTGAAAGCGAGATCAGAACCAAGTTCCAGCTGCCCAAGACCACGATATGGCGGCTGGTCAAGAGGCTTGAGCGAGAGGAGCTGGTGGAGATACGCAAGGCAGGTGGCCAGAACCTAATCAAGCTCAAGTTCGAGGACAAACAGGCTTAGCCACGCTTAAATAAGTCATAGTCGATAGTTATGTATGAGCAGCTACGTCCCTGAGGACATTTCTGCACTCCTTTCTACACCCATAGAGCAACTTATCAACACAAGCATTGTGATTCTAGAAAGCGACAGATTCACAGACGAAGCGCTTAACCTAATGAAGGAAAAGAGCGTCAGAAGCGTTCTGGTCTCCCACTTGGGCGAAGTCGTTGGCATCGTCAGCAAGACAGACATATTGTTCAAGGTGATGTCCCAGGGCAGGAATCCTGGCAAAGTAAAGCTCAGGGAAATCATGACAAGCCCGGTGCTTGCAGTCGCTCCGCACAATACAGTGCAGGAAACGCTGTCGATAATGGACAAACACGTGATCCGGCAGGTGATTGTTTCCTCGCATTCAGCTGTTCTCGGGATGGTATCGCGTGACGACATTTTCGAAAAGATTCACATGGCCACAATGTCGACTGCGCATACCGCGATCAAGGGCATGCCCGTCTGCATAATCAACCCAAAGGCCATAGTCTACATGAAGGATACAAGCACCGCCAAGCTGGTCTGCCCTTATTGCGAGTCACCGTTTGACACGAAGGAGGGGCTATCGAACCACATTGACAGACTGCATTCAGGAGGTCCCGGAGTGCTCGAAGGTGATGTCCGGCGTATGTTTGAATAGCTTATATTATGCAGTAGGAGATTTCATGTGGCAAAGCCGGGGTAGCTCAGCTTGGTTAGAGCGTACGACTCATAATCTCTTGTCAGAAATAAGAAATCGTAAGGTCGCGGGCTCAAATCCCGCCTCCGGCACCTTTCTTCCTTAATATGAGTGGACTTCGGATTTGTGTTCGCGCAGATACTTTTTCTTCTTGAACCGCTCGTTGCACTTTTCGCACTTGAACGGCTTCTCAAATTCCTCGAGGAACCTCCGCCTGCGCTCCTCCGGCGAGTCAATGACAGGCTTTTGGTTATCGACGTTTATCATGATAATAAAACTCGACCTTTTTTGTTTATTTACTTTAAGTAAGATTTTACACTGATGACTCACTGAGAAGGAAGCTTTGCAAGAGCTTGGGTGCTCATTCTGTATATCTTTTTTTCAATCAACGATGCCAAAATAAGGACCTGAAAGGCCGTTGTTATCTTGGGGGTTTTTCTTCTTGGTCACAAATTTCGTGCTTTGCGGCAAGACCTTTGCATCAAAATCACATTCCTTCGCAGTATCAACAATATCCTTGTTAATAGGTGCAATTTTATCCACTGTGCCAACCCTATCAAAGAAGCAGACCGTCATCATCATCACGATGCAAATAACAAGCGCTTATAACGCCGCAGTGCTGTAAAGAAAGCGTTGCCGAGAAAGACGATCTATGGCAGATGTCCCAAGTGCAAGACCAAGAGTGAGCTTGAAGTCGTTTCTGGGAACCCCGGCAGGGAAAAGTTCCGGTGCAACCAGTGTTACCATAACTTTGGAATGGACGAGCTGTAACCCAGACACGATTATATAGGAATTGCAAAAACATTCATGACAGTGCCGTCGTAGCTCAGCCTGGGAGAGCACTCGACCTTTTGGGGTGAAGCTGAAGACCGAGCTGTCGTGAGCTCAAATCTCACCGACGGCACTATAATACTACACTACACCTTTACAGCATTTCTAACCATCTTGGCTACATTATCTATAATTTTTCCGGATGCCCCAAGGTGGTTCTTGGCTTGAAATATCTCTTCAAGCTCTTGCGCTGAAAGGAACCTTGAGATGCTTTCGTCCTTTGAGACCGCGTCGAAAAAGTGCTCGCCCGATTCGAGTGCCGCAAATGCCACGCGCTGAATGTCGCGGTACGCTTCAAAGCGCGCCACTCCCTTTTTCACCAATGCCTCAAGCACAAACTCAGCGTAAATCTGCCCCCTTGTCATCTCGATGTTTGATGCGACCCGATCCTTGTTTACTTTTAGTTCAGAGACGACTCTTGTCATCGCGTTGAGCATCTCGTCTAGCAGTATCGCAGCCATCGGAAGCGTAAACCGCTCGTTGGCAGAATTTGAGAGGTCGCGCTCGTGCCATAGCGCAATGTTTTCCATTGACACGCTGACGAGCGATCGGAGCATCTTTGCAAGTGAAGACACGCGTTCGCTCTTGATAGGGTTGCGCTTGACAGGTACCGCGCTGCTGCCCATCTGACCCTTGCGGAAGGGTTCTGCAACTTCCCCGATCTCGGTCCGCTGTAGATTCCGGATCTCTATAGCGATCTTGTCCAAAGTTGATCCAATGAGCGCCATGCAGAATTGCATCTCAGCAAACCGCTCCCGCGGCACCACCTGTGTGGCTGCATCAACAGGATAAAGACCCAAGTCTTGGGCAACAATTTTCTGCACTTGGATTGCCCTTTCTCCCATGAGCGATCCCGTTCCCACGACGCCCAGCGTCTTGCAGATCAGAAAGCGCTTCCTGCCCTCCGCGATCCGCTCTATGTGCTTGACCATCTCTGCAGCCCACACAGCAAATTTCAGTCCAAATGAAATAATGCTAGCATGCTGCCCATGAGTCCTGCCTACAGCAGGCACAGCTTTGAACTCAACTGCCCTTTCTGCCAGTGCAAGCGCTAGCCTTCCCACTTTGGATTCGATAATTGAAAAGGCGTCGCGCATCTGCATTCCCGTCGCCGTGTCGACAACATCGTTACTGGTCAGACCGTAGTGAATCCATGGCTTGGCATTTGCAGATACCTGCTCGCTCAATGCTTCTACCATCGCCGCGGTATCGTGCTCGCTTACTGCTTCAAGCTCGCTTACGCGGGCTAGCGTGACTTTGCCCGAGCTTGCGCCCTTTGCGATTTCTTTGGCCGCATCCGCCGGAATCATTTCTATCTGGGCTTGAGCCCGCGCCACGGCAGCCTCAAAGTCAAGCTGGTATTGCAGTCTTCTCTCATCGTCAAAGATCTGACGCATCTCTTTGCTACCGTAGCGCCCAGAGTCGATCGGAAGTATAGGCATCCGGTCTAGAGCAGCAGTGTGGCGGAAATAAATCTTGTTGGTGTGCATCTCAGACAGGTGTTTGTCATGCAAGTGCCTTGGAAAAGGCAAAGGATTGCAAGCCTGACAAATTGTGAGCCCATCCACCACTACCAGATCATGCGGATGCAATGACGGTGACGGTGCAGTGCCGTCTCCGAATGAAAGGGAGGTCTTTTGCCAACTTGCTCTAGAAATTGTCTGCGTGACAATCTGCAGAAATAAGACTCAACGCATCTGGTCTGCAATGGCCTAGAGAACGTAAAGACTTAGGAGTGAGTATCACCGTGCGCACATTGTCCAAGAGAGCATATGCGGTAGGACATCCAGGGAGCAATCAATATGACAACAGGTTCGCATCAGGCCCGGGCAAGGCTTATAATAACTTGTTATGACAATTCTCAAACATTGGAGCTTGTTACACGTAGCGGTAACCACAAGGTTAGAAAGGTAAGCGACCTAGAATACAGGATAGACGCAAACCCTGCCAAAGGCATGAAGGTTCCAGTCACAATCTATGCAAACGATTCCCTCGTATCGAAAATGGTAACCGACAGGACCATTGACCAGGCTGCAAACGTCGCTACCCTGCCAGGTGTCAAGAAGCACGTTGTTGTGCTCCCAGACGGCCACGAAGGGTACGGCTTTCCTGTCGGCGGCGTGGCTGCGACTGACGTCGAAGAAGGTGTGATTAGCCCTGGCGGCGTTGGCTATGACATCAACTGCGGCGTCAGGCTCGTCAGGACGAACCTGACAGAAAATGACCTGCGACCGAAGCTAAAGGAACTTGTCAATGAGCTTTTCAAATCCATCCCCTCTGGTGTAGGTAGTGAAGGAGCCGTGCGCCTGACCAAGCCCGAGCTAGACGAGCTCTTGGTTGAGGGCGTTAGGTGGGCAGTCCGGCATGGTTACGGTACTGATGATGACGCGGAGGTCTGCGAGGAGAGCGGTACGATGGCCGGCGCAGATCCTGCGAGTGTGTCCGATACTGCAAGAAAAAGAGGCGCGGCACAGCTTGGTTCTCTTGGTTCCGGCAACCACTTTCTTGAAGTACAGAAGGTGGACAAGATTTTCGACGAGCGCGCGGCCAAGGCGATGGGCATAGAACAAGAAGGTCAGTTGACCGTACTCATACACTGCGGCTCAAGAGGTTTTGGTCATCAGATATGCACAGATTATTTGCGCGTCTCAGAATCCGCACTGCGCAAGTACAACTTGACGCTTGCAGACAGAGAGCTTGCATGCGTCCCCAACAACTCGAAGGAAGGCGAGGACTACCGCAAGGCGATGTATTCCGCACTCAATTTCGCTTGGGCCAACCGGCAAATGATAACCCACTGGACGCGCAAGACATTTGAGCGCGTCTTCAAAGCCAGCGAGGGCAGTCTTGACATGGATCTTGTTTATGATGTTGCACACAATATCGCGAAAGTAGAACGGCACAAGATCGATGGCGAAGGCACTCGCGATGTGGTAGTACACCGCAAGGGCGCGACTCGTGCATTCCCCGCAGGGATGGAGCAGGTGCCCGGCAAATATAGAGAGATTGGTCAGCCTGTCATAATCCCAGGATCAATGGGCACTGCCAGCTGGATATTGCTTGGAAACAAGAATTCACTCGACCTCAGTTTTGGCTCTACGGCTCATGGCGCCGGCAGGACTATGTCAAGGTCTGCCGCGAAAAGAAGCTACACTCCAGAAGGGGTCAGAAGCGGTCTGGAGTCAAGAGGTATCTACGTAAAGGCGCTTACGAGAGAAGGCGTTGTGGAGGAGACCCCTGAAGCCTACAAAGACGTTGATTCTGTTGCCGACGTATCACACTCGCTTGGCATAGCCACTAAAGTCGTGAGGCTGGTGCCGATAGGGGTGATAAAGGGCTGATGGCCTTCAAAGAAGGAGAAGAAGACCCCGACATTGAAATCATTAAAGCACGTAAACTAAAGGAGATGAGGGAAAAGGCAGCGGCACTCGAAAGAGCCAAGAATGCCCCTCAGCAAACAACAAGAAGGAGGACTGCCCGTGAAGTTGTTTCAGGCTTTCTATACGATAGGGGCGAGGAAGTATTGAACCTTGCATATGCGCAGTACCCAGCACAGACAGAGGCGATCATATCAAGGATCGCCGAGCTGATGCTGTCCGGAGAAATAACCAGCAGGATATCTGGAGGTGAATTGCTCGCGCTGTTCAGATCGGTTGGTCTAAACATACGGGTCAACACAAGCATCAAGATAGAAGACAAAGGCAAGTTCATCTCATTCTCAGACAAGCTGAAACAGCAGAAAACGGATACTGATTAGCTTGATTATTGGAACGTTTATCCTAGATTTTCAGACGATCGATTTTGAACCGGATGGTAAGGTGGCAATTGAAATGTTGTCAGAGTGGCAGAACAAGTGCCAGCTTGAAAACGCGTTTGCCCTAGATCCGCCGGTCCAGAGCGCAGGCTGGTCGTTTGCCAAGATGTTTATGTCCGGCCAGTTTGTCGAAAAGATGTATGCAATGAATTCGTACGATATCAACGCGTCCAAGGGCAAAAAGTTTGAGGACAAGTTCATTGCATGGCTCCAAAAAGAGTTGAAAAACAGAGGCTGTGGCGCCCAGATAAAAATGGCGCCGGAAATGAAATCGATCTAGACTCTGCGTCCCCTTCTTCCGCCGGGCTTTCTAGTCGTGTCGTGTGGTATCGGAGTCACGTCTTCGATTCTGCCTATTTGCTTGAAGCCTGCCCTAGCAAGGGCCCTGATGGCTGCCTGTGCGCCGGGACCTGGAATTCTAGGACCGACTCCACCCACGGCCCGTACTCGAAAGTGAAGTGCGTTGATGCCCTTTGCTTTGGCAACTTCGGCTGCGGCCATGGCAGATTTCATTGCAGCATATGGAGACGACTCATATCTGTCAGCTGTTACGTGTCTTCCTCCAGAGCTGAACGCGATGGTCTCGCTGCCGCTCAGGTCGGTAATGTGAACGATAGTATTATTATAACTGCTAAATATATGGGCTACCCCCCACTTTAACTCTGTAATTTCATCCTTCGCTTCAGACATGCACTTACATTCGCTCCTTTAGAGGGTTAAAAACGTTATCGCAGGCGAAAATGAACGTAGCCCCTGTTCTCAAGCAGGTTTTCGCCAACGAAAACCTTGCCCGGTCCCTTCTGTACCCTTCCGATTATGTGTAGCTCTACATTTGCCCTTTTCGCGGCGGCCTGTGCTTGCCCCAACTTTGTTTCCGAGATGGTGGCTACGATCTCATATTCTTCGCCCCCATGGAATACCAGTTCGTTTGGATCTATGCCGTTTTCATATGCAAATTGCTCCACTCCGTCTACAATCGGCAGATCGTCGATAATGATGTTGACCTTACTCTGTTTCGCCAGTTCGTAAAGCGATATTGCAAGGCCATCGCTTGAATCAATGGATGAGGAAAAGTACCTGGCCAATGTGATTCCAAAGCGCTGTCTTGGTTTTGGTTCCAGCACCGACTCTATGGCCTGCTTTCTAAATACTCCATTAGTGGCCTTTGCGCCACGCATCAATATCGCAAGGCCTGCTGGAGGCAGGCCAAACATGCCGGAAACTATTACAAGGTCCCCGGGCCTCGCTCCTTTTCTTTTCGGCATCTTCCTGCCATCTCTTGCAAAGCCTATCATGCAGCAATCTATTACAAGACTATGGGTCTCGTTCGTGTCCCCACCAACTATCTTCAAGCCAAACTCCTTTGCTGCCGCTGCAAAGCCGTCTGCAAGCCCCTCCACATAGAGTCTAGTACACTCTCTAGGCAGGCCAAGAGAGATCAGCCCGGCACGGGGTTTGATCCCTTTTGCCGCAAGGTCACTTACGCACGAAACGATGCTCTTTCTAGCCACCTGATATGGTTCCATGCAAGGTGGAACATCGGTGCTTGCAACCAGCATGTCGGCCTTAAAGACGACATTCTTGCCAACCAAGGCGACGTCGTCAAGGTCGCTTCCCATTTCAAGGGCGTTGGCCATGATGTCAATGATCTCTTTCTCATCTAACTTGGTCATAGACTGCTTGGACCTTTTCACTCGCCTGTTTGTATAGGGACTGTGCATTTGCGGACTTGGACTCCACCGACACTCTAATCGCGTGCTCGGTATTTGACGGCCTGACGAGCACCCATGAGTCCTCGTCTATGATCGCCTTGACGCCATCCTCTGTAAATACAGAAGAAGAATC
Organism: Nitrosopumilales archaeon; assembly: GCA_044507735.1. Taxonomy (GTDB): domain Archaea; phylum Thermoproteota; class Nitrososphaeria; order Nitrososphaerales; family Nitrososphaeraceae; genus Nitrososphaera. Next base: position 17,111 of record JBIQJB010000016.1, on the reverse strand, counting down.
GCGCTTGAAAACGTCGGTCAGCTTTTCAATCACTTTGTTGTGGAGAGACGAGTCGGCAGCTATCTTGGACCTAATTTGCACAAATTGTGACGCAAATTCCAGGCAACTATCAATCATCTTTTTGTCAAGCGTGGAAATTGTGGCTGCTGCGAGCAGGCCGTCGCGACACATGTTAAAACCAGGCATGATAAAACCAGCGCTGCTGCCTTCGCCTCCTGCTTCCGCCTCCGTTTCCAGCATCTTGCTGACGACGTTTGCCTCACCTACCTTTGAATGTGCTACGACCCTTCCATTGTGAGCCTGGACATATTTCTCGATGGCGACACTGGTATCAATGCTTGTAACGAACTTTTTCATGCCCATCTCGACTGCCCTTGCGACGCACAGTAGCAAAGTAGCGTCAGGGTTGAGCTTTTCTCCTTTATTGTTGACCACCACGAGCCTGTCGGCATCCAAATCAAGTGCAAAACCAAGGTCAAGTTTGTTGGCAGTGACCATCGCACGAAGATCGGCAAGTTCGTCTACGGTTGGGTCGGGTCCTCTTGAAGATACACCTGCGACGCCATTGATGCTGTGATATTGATGTCCTAGCTTCTTGAACAGGCTCTCGCCAAATCCACACGCCGCTCCGCCGCCTGCGTCTATGCCCACCTTGACTCTTGCTCCGCCCTTTGCGATCTCGGCCACTTCATCAACGTATCTTGGCGAGGTCCAGTATTCTGCACCGTACTTGTCATGATGATGTTTGCTTGAGCCATTAATCATGACATCAAGCTCGTGTTCAAACAGCCCCCTGCCTTCGATTATGAACTTCAGACCATTCCATTCGAGCGGGTTGTGGGATGCGGTTATTATCACTCCTGCGCCATACCTGCGCGCTTCCCGGAATGCTGCAGGGGTGGGAGCAACACCAAGGTTGTAAACGTCAATTCCACTTGCCATCAAGCTCGCGGCGACTGTCTCGGCGATTATCCTCCCTGATGGCCTGGTGTCCCTCGCCACGATACACTTGCCTGACTTAATTATGCTGGCAAAATGGCCGGCGAATCTGCTTGCTTCGTGAAGGTTGAGATCTTGTCCATAGATTCCCCTTACTCCCGAGATCGAAACTTTCACAACGAAAAACAGTTCCCGGTGGTATTTAATTTAGCGCCAAGCATTAAATAACGAGTGGCCAGAATTTTCGTGGGTTTTGCCCTAGTAGCTCAGCCTGGCAGAGCGAAGGTTTCGTAAACCTTCAGTCTTCCTGAAGGTCGAAAGAACCTTAGGTCGTGGGTCCGAATCCCACCTAGGGCTTCCTAGCTTGACTATCGTAAGCGTGCAGTCTCAAATTATTGACACCTGTAGAGATCCCGATGGCGGTTCTGCCTCCCACCATGTGCTGCATACAATACGAACTCATTTTCATATTCAACCCCAAAGGCTATTGTGCTATCTATTCTGCAACACCCGAAAAAGAAAGACCCGCGAAATCAGAATTGTCAAGAAAATTGGCAAAGAAACCAATTTGCCGATTGGTTCGGCATTCTTTATGCGCCCCTATTGCAGAAATGACTTGGGATATGGACCAGAAAATCACTATCAATGTTAGTGAAAAGAAAGTTCCAGAAATCCTGCAGATTTCTCCCACACAATCGAATATCAGAAGGAGATGATGACAAGACTGTCAAAGATGAGCACATCATCAGCTACAATCGAGATCAACAAAAAAGGGAAGAAGGGAAAGAAGAGGCCTAGTATCCGGATTCATCAGGCATTGAGTAGGTAGTTGTGTTGTTGCTGTTATGCATCATGTAGTCTCTTCCCATCATGTCTCCAGTCATGGAATGCGTCGAGTTCATGATCTCGCTGAGGGTATGTTGTATGATTTCGGGCGTTATGACCATTCCATAGATCGGCGTGTTGCCAAAGTGGTTGTTGGTCTGCTCAGGATCTACAGATATGGCGATTATGTTGCCGCCAGATATCGTGATTTCAGTATCTACATTGTGTACTGGACCTTCAGCCAAGGTTACAGTGGTAGTGCCAACGACCCTTGTCTCATTTCCCTCTGTTGTGCTTGGTTCAGTCTGTGTAAAGTTGAATATTTTGTGGGTATGCTGGGCGGAACCGTCGAACCTTGTCATGTAGAACCCTGCATTAAAGTCAGTGATGTTGGTGGTGGAACCTTCTTCGGTCGCGTTGGTGCCAGAAGTGTCGTTTGTCATCATCCAATGACCAGCTACAACCCAGGCAGGCTCACCCTCCTCGTTGTTCTGTATGCTTGAAATAATGCCAAACATCTTGCCCGACTCATTATACCATTTCATGTGCTCCATCAGGCCATCTTCCATCGCGCCCGAAGGCATTGTATTGGACATATTGCCTAGCATAGTCATGTTGCTGGAAGATGTCGTTGTTGCGTTTGAAGCGGTTGTGCCAGAAAACACGCTTGCACTTGCCAAAGGCAAGAAAGCAAACGCCATGGCAAAGATTGCGAATGAAGTTGCAATGACCGCTGCCGCAAATTTGGCTTTCATCGTTCATTGCGTGAATCTTTGCAATATAAGGAGTATATGAGAAATTTCTCTTCTATTATTAGGAAAGTACCTACACTCCAAGATAATGAGATGTTGCAAACATCAGCCATCAGATTTCTCATGATGTTCCGAGTCTGTAACCTTTGCAGCAGAGGGCTGTGGAAGAATCATCATATCATTTGCAAATTCTTGATCTACTGTTCATCAGGTGGTGGAGTACTCTACACGGTGTGGCAGCAAGAGGTCAATTTCAATTACTCGAGGTTCCTTGCCTTCAGTTCTTGCTTCAATTGTTGCCTAACCTGCTCGACAGAGCTATTGAACACCTGGAGGTAGGCGTCCTTGAGCTCGGGCTGAGCCACTATGAGACTTAAAACAATCTCGCCGGCAGTGGAGATGAGGCTAGCTATGGCAATATCTGCGCCAACCTGTTTCCTCTCAACAAGATCGTGTAGACTGTCTACCACCTCGGCTATCCTGCTTGCTTCTTCCATGTGTAGGCATTGCGCCGGTGAACTATTAAGTTCAACTGTCCTGATTCATGGCAAATATAGCGGCTCCTGCCTTCCAGCGTCTGCAGGAGTAGATTGCCATAGGAGTCTTTGCGGTAGTGTACGCCCTGATAATAGGCCGAAATCGCTTCGGAATTCCAATATGGGCTGCCATGCTGATTGGCGCAGCCCTCATGATTGGTCTGCAGGTCATCATCATAGAGGCTACAGAGTCTCGTGGCGTCCAAGCATTCTCATTCGTTGAATTCTTTAAGGTAGGCAGCATGGTGACAGCTGTCAACCTAGCGATCTATTTCGCGTTCATTGTGCTGATCTAAGGGACAAGTACGGCTCGCGCCTCCACCTGCGACTTTTTCAGCTTGGCAAGCACCTCGTTTGCCTCTTCCAGCTTGTGTGTCTCAATGACAACCTTTAGCCCAGAGCTACTCGCCAGCGCGACCAGATCCTTCATGTCCTTTCTCGTGCCAATGACGCTGCCCTTGATTATTTTTTCATCAAATGATGGAAATTCGCTAATGCTTCCCAGTACACCCAATACTACAGTACCCCCCTTTTTCACAGACTTTATGGCAGAGGCTATTGCCCTATCGGAAGGCGCAAAGACAATCGCGGTGTCTAGGAGTCCCTCTTCCCTCTTCAAGTTCTTCAGAAACTGTGCCTGTGAATCTTGGTAGACGATGACATTGTCTGCCCCCAGTTTTTTTGATAGGTCAAGATGCTTTTTTGTCCTTGACACTGCGATAACCCTTGCCCCATGCATCTTGGCCAGCTGTATTGCGAGATGACCAACGCCACCTATGCCAAATATGCCTACGGATTTTCCTGCAGCCGGCTCACCCGCCTTCACTGCCTTGTATGCAGTTATGCCCGGGCAGAAGAGCGGCGCGGCATGTTCTGAATCAAGGTTGTCTGGAATTGGAGTGACAAAATCCTCAACAGCTGAAATGTATTCGGCATATCCTCCCCGGACTGACTCGCCGGTTATCTCGGCGTTCTCACAAAGGTTCTCTCTACCGGCAGCGCAGTATTCACACTGAAGACAGGAGCTGAAAAGCGGCTGTATCCCCACTCTGTCTCCCACCTTGACATTTTTTACTCCACTGCCAGCCTGCTTGACTACTCCTACCACTTCGTGACCAGGGACGATCGGAAGTGAAGAAGGCGAACCATACTTTTTCCAGTCGCCTTCGATAAGATGCAGGTTCGACCTGCAGACGCCGCAAGCTTCTATCTGCAGCACAAGATCGTTCCGTCCCTTTAGCCTCGGCTTGTCAATCATCATCATCTTGAGTGGTTTGGTCTCTATAGGGGCCAACTTGTTCAGAACCATTGCGCGCATCTTATCTGCCATTATTCCATCATCTCCGCCTTTTCCTGGAATTTGTTGTTGGTGGTGCTATTATTATCTTCATTGTGCAGCAGAGCAGGTACGAAATAAGTGTGCCTGCGTTTTCCACTTTACCATTACTGATTAACTGGCGCAATTCTTTCACCGAAACTTTCTTCATCTTGATCTGCTCGCCGCTGTCATGCTTTGTGCTACCTGCCTTTGAAAGCCCGGTCGCTCTAAAGACATGTACCAACTGCTTTGTACGGCTCACAGCAGGATGGTAGCGGTATACATATTCTAACTCCTTCGCGACATAACCAGTCTCTTCCTCGAGCTCTCGAGCTGCAGTATCAAGAGGATCTTCGCCTCTATCAACGTGGCCTGCCGGGAACTCTAGCAACGCCTTACCAATAGGGTAGCGGAACTGCCTTATCATCAGGAGTTTCTGTCTGCTAAGGAAGGGGACAACTATGACCACGTCGGATGCATGGTATCTTGTATAGGTGATCACTTTACCGTTTGGTGTTCTAACTCTGTCTTGTTGTAGGTCGATGAAGACTGTCTTGCCATCGGTTGCCTTGAACAGCTTCTTGCTTTCGAGTACTTTCCAGGCTCTCGTCATTTGTGTGTGTGGGAGTAGCTACTCAGGAAGATAATAAATCTAGATCTACGCGACTCAATAACTTGGCCGGAGATGAGATGAGTTTGCAAAGGAAATTGATACAGGTCTCCCTCTGAGTTACCAGAGATCTTTGCGCCATCTTTTATGAAATGGAATTGAAGGCGGTGTCCAGGCTGTCGGATCCTCTTGAGAGCGATGCTCGTGAGGGTGGGAGAGACTACAGTACCATAATTTCAGGGATCTTTCTGTATTTTTCTGCACCACATCATGTTAGGTATCTGTTAAATAGATGATTGAGCGCGCCTATTCATGGTTAGGCCCGTAGGCGTCACGATAATTGGGATCCTGATGGCAATAGCTGGCATTGCGATGATCGTAGCCGGCATCAGTGCCATTGCCCTGGCTCCCATTATCCCGATGGCAACGGAGGACCAAGAACTTCCGATGGGCATGTCTCCTACAATGCTTGGCACTTTTGCAATGGTGTCTGGCGCAATCTTGCTCGCACTCGGAATTGCCTCGCTTGTCATAGCGTATGGACTATTTAAGGGCATGTCGTGGGCATGGACGGCTGCAGTCGCTCTTTCGATCATCGGTATCGTGATATCCATAGTGTCCATAGTGACTGGCAATTTTGGAAGCGTCGTAAGCCTCATAATAAACGGGGTGATACTCTACTATCTGTACAGGCCACACGTCAAGGCATACTTTGGCAAGGCTGTCTCGCCACCAGCGCCCGACGCGGCGGCGACTTGACGAACTGACAACACTTAAGAATCAGTCCGGAACCTACTCTTTCGAATGCCCGTCCTCAGGACAAGCCAAGCGAAATCGCAGGACAATGTTGGCAAGGAAGTTACTATCAGAGGATGGGTTTACAGGCTGCGCAAGCAAAAAGAGAATGCTTTTGTGCTTGTCAGGGACGACAGGGGCGGAGTCATACAGTGCATATTCCCGTCCGAAAAAGTTGCTAACCTGACAATCGAATCTTCGGTAGAAGTAACCGGCACGGTAAGCCACGACGCGAGGGCTCCGGAGGGCGGCTATGAAATAAAGGGAAACAGTATCAAGGTATTCAATGTCGCGGGAACAGATTACCCAATTGGCGAATATCAGAGCGACGAGCTTCTACTGGACAAGAGGCACCTAGCACTTCGCACCAGAAGAATGGTTGCAATTGCAAAGATAAGAGCTACAGTGCTCGACCTAGGACGCAGGTGGTTTGTAGAAAACGATTGGATGGAAGTGACAGCACCTACCATAGTCAAGGGAGCAGTTGAAGGTGGATCTACCCTGTTCAAGTTGAAATATTTCGATGAAGAGGCATATCTGTCGCAGAGCGCACAGCTCTATCTCGAAGCCATGATATTTTCACTGGGGCCGGTCTGGAGCCTCACGCCGTCATTTAGGGCGGAAAGGTCCCGGACGGTCAGGCATTTAGCCGAGTTTTCGCACCTTGAAGCAGAGGCGCCTTGGGTCACATTAGAAGACATACTGAAGGCTCAGGAGCAACTAGTGTCATACATCATCCAGAACACCATAAGGCAAAGAAGTGAAGAGCTGGCATACCTAAAGCGGGATGTGACAGACCTGAAAAAGGTCGAACCTCCATTTGAGCGCCTATCATATGAAAAGGCGATAGAAATTTTGAGATCAAAAGGATTCGCGGTAACAGAACAGGACGGAACAAAGCGAGAGATTGCCATAGGAGATGACCTCAACATCGATTCAGAACGGGAGCTGACCAAAAATGCCAGTAAGCCCATCTTCGTGGTAGGCTACCCAATGGCAGTCAAGCCGTTCTATGTAAAGGAAGATCCGGATAACAAGGGGTTTGGGATGGCCGCAGATATGCTTGCGCCATCAGGCTTTGGTGAGATAACGAGCGGAGGTATTAGGGAAGATGACATCGTCTCGATGACAGAGCGAATCAAGAAGGAAGGGCTCAACCCTGCAGCATATGACTGGTACCTCGACCTGCGCAAATACGGCTCTGTGCCGCATGGTGGGTTTGGGCTTGGCATAGAGCGCCTCGTACGGTGGATAACAAATGTGGAAGACATAAAAGATACGGTGTTGTTCCCGCGCACGATGTCACGGGTCACGCCGTGAGTTAAGCTTCTGACTTCTTTTTCCTTGTCGTCTTTTTCTTCGCCTTCGTGGCTGTTGTCTTTCTCTTTGCCCTTGGCTTTTTCGCCTTTTCAGAGTCTGCGACCACTGCCACCGGTACATCAGCTGCAGCTGGCGATGTTATCTCTTCAATGGGAACTTGGATTGCAGGCGCTGCTACGACAGCCGCCGTAGTTTCTTCCACCGGTACGTGAACATCGACTTCTGGCTGTACCACAGCTGTCGGGTCGTATTTGATGAGATGAATTTGGATGGATGACATAGGCTTGAGCTCGCCTGTCGAGACTCTCAGCTCGCTGGTCCCTACAGTTATCGACTCTGTCTTGATACCGGCCACGTCTCGCTTGACAATCTCGGCGATGTCGACTGCTGTCACTATGCTAAGGCTGCCTGTAGCCTTGATAATGAGTTCGCCCGTATTGTTTATTCTCGAAAGCGCTGGTGCGACATAATCCAGCGTTCGTTTCTTGCCAATGAGAAGTACTGAAGGCGGGACTTGTGTCCTGGCAATCGGTATATCTTGCAGAGTCTGTTCTACGATTGTTGCTGTCATTGTCCCCTGGTCTTGTTTTGCAGTTTAGAGATCCAGCGTCAATTGATGTTGTCCAACACTACAAAGGTTTTAAACTCTATTGCATGTATTTAGTCCCATAATTGCCAGAGTCGTTTGTTGAGGCCTTAAGAAAGCGCGTCTTGCTCTTTGATGGAGCAATGGGCACCGAGATTCAGCGCCGCAATCCAAAGCCCGAAGACTTTCCCGAGGGCAAGGATGGCTTTAACGACGGCCTCATCCTCTCAAGACCAGAGTGGATAAAGGAGATCCACAGGAGCTACCTTGAGGCCGGTGCTGACTGCATAGAGACAAACACGTTTGGGTCTAACAAACTAAAGCTCGACGAGTATGGCTACGGAGGAAAGACGTCCGAATTCAACAAAAAGGCAGCCCAGCTTGCAAGAGAAGTCTGCAGCGAATTTCATGGCAGGCCGTGCTATGTGATAGGCTCGATGGGACCCACCGGGTATCTGCCAAGCTCAAATGACCCAGATCTTGGGCAAAAGTCACTCGACGAAATAGTTGAGGCGTTTGCCCTACAGGCTGAAGGGTTGATCCTCGGAGGAGTTGACGCGCTATTGATAGAGACAAGCCAAGACATCTTGGAGGTAAAGCTGGCGATCGAAGCCTGCCACCGGGCGATGCAAAAGACAGGCAAGAAGGTGCCGATCATTGCAAATGTGACTCTGGATCAGTACGGCAAGATGCTTCTTGGAACAAATGTCCAAGCTGCCTACACGACCGTGAGTGACATGAAGATCGACGCGTTTGGGCTCAACTGTTCCACCGGGCCCGCAGAAATGGCGCCTAGTGTGAGGTGGCTGAGTGAGCAAGGACTGCCCATACTGGTGATGCCAAACGCAGGCATGCCGCACAACGAGGGCGGACACGCGGTCTACAAGATGGGCCCCAAAGATATTGCCTCCGCGCTAGCAGAGTTTGTAGAGAAATACGAGAATATAAGAATGATCGGGGGATGCTGCGGAACAACCCCGCAACACATAGCAGAGCTGAGAAAAGCGCTGGACGCTGGTGCTAGTACAAAGTAGATGCATCGCTTGGCCCCGAATTCTGTTGAGGCTCTGAAGCAATGTCTTTGTAGAAATACTCGATTCCCACCTTGCCAAAGCCCCTAATCCTCTTGATTCGGCCCTGCACGGTAAGGCGAGTAATGGCAAACCTTACATCTTGCTTGTTGCCGATCAACTGGTCAAGATCCTTGCTCGTGATCTTGCCGCTCCTGCTCTTGATTATAGAGTATACCGTTTCGATGAGGCCGGCAGAGCCATTCTTGAATTTGAATTGCTGAATCGTAGCCATGTTTCTTACTTGCTTTTTTGATATAAAACAAGTAAGGTAGAATTTTCAGTACACTGTTTACTTTTTTTGACTTTCTGCATAGCAAATATACTGGATTAATAAATAAACACAACACACTTGATCCCGAGGGTAAGTTCCGCTTTACGGGCAGTAGATCTTAGGCAAGAGCCTCCGCCGCTGATTATTGGGGAGCGGCTCAACGCCCAGGGGTCTAAAAAAGCCAAGGAGATGGTGCTGAACGACGATCTCGATGGCCTGGTCGACCTCGCAAGGGCACAGGTTGAGGACGGTGCGCATTGCATTGACGTATGTGTTGCGACCACTGAAAGATCTGATGAGCTAGAGTTCATGACAAAGCTGGTCAAGCGCCTCAGCCTAGAGATAGAGGCGCCTCTGGTCATTGACTCTACGGACCCAAAAGTTGTAGAAGCTGCAATAAGGCAGATACCGGGAAGGCCGATAATCAACTCGATAAACTTGGAAGGCGATGGATCTCGCTTCCATGCATTGGCGCCGCTGATGGCCAAGTATGGGCTACCTGCCATTGCAATGTGCATTGGACCAAAAGGTATGGCCAAGACTCCGCAGGAAAAGGTGGACACGGCGCAGCTCCTCTATGATACCGGCAAGCAGTACGGGCTGCAAGGCTGGCAGTTCATTTTCGATGTGCTGACATTTACGCTCGCTACAGGGGAGGCTGAATTTGCCGATTCCGCGAAAAATACGCTTGAAGGGATCAGATTGGTAAAGGAAAAGTTTCCAGACTCTTTCACTACGCTTGGGCTCAGCAACGTGAGCTTTGGTCTGCCGGCAAATGCAAGGAAGGTGGTCAACTCTGTGTTCTTGTATCATGCGCTAAGGGTTGGGCTCGACACAGTCATAATCAATGCCCGTGACATCATTCCGTATCCAGAGATCGACGACCAGCAGAAAAAGCTGGCCGAAGATCTGATATTCAATAAACATCCAAATGCGCTGGCGGAATTAATTGCGTATTTCGAAGGGGCCAAGGCAGTCACCACTGGGCCTACCAAGAGAGTTGAAGTCGATCCGAGATGGCCGGCAGACAAGCGTACCTACTTTAGGATTGTCAACAGGTTGAAGGAAGGTATAGAGGACGATGTGGTGCAGGCTATAGCAGACCGCACCCGTGAAGGCAGGGTGGAAATGCAGGATGGCCGGCTTGTATTGCGCGCTCCAACAAGAGAGGCCGCTCACGAGGCAGCAGTTGAGACACTCAATGGAGTACTGCTCCCAGCAATGAAAGAAGTGGGAGACAAGTTTGGTGCTGGTGAGCTGATTCTACCGTTTGTACTAAAGTCAGCCGAATGCATGAAGGCCGCCGTCGCCGAACTGGAAAAATACCTGATTAAGCAAGAAGGTGTGAGCAAGGGCAAGCTGGTGCTGTGCACAGTGTACGGGGATGTGCACGATATCGGCAAGAACCTTGTAAAGACAATTTTCGTGAACAACGGTTATACTGTATATGACCTTGGGAAGCAGGTGCCAATGCAAAAGATACTCGAAAAGATAGACGAGGTCAAGGCAGACGCGGTGGGTCTATCTGCGCTCTTGGTGTCAACTTCAAAACAGATGCAGTATTTCGTCGAGCACGCAAGACAGAACAAGATGACGATACCAGTCCTCTGCGGCGGAGCCGCCATCAACAGTAGCTATATCAACAGAATTGCAAAGGAAGGAGGGATTTATGCGCCAGGGGCATTTTACTGCAAGACGGCATTCGACGGGCTGAAGGTGATGAACAAGCTGATGTCACCAGAACGCCAGCAGTTTGTTAGCGAATGGCAGCAAAAGCTGGAAGAGTGGAACGAGAGGCAATCTGCTACAGTGGATCAGTCTCTGCTGCCCCACAGCGGCATCAAGCCTGTCGAGCCGCCAGTTCCCCCCCACCTCAATGAGCCAATAAGAATCGAGCCTTCGCAGGTTAGCCTAGATGAGGTCTGGAAGTATCTTAACAAAAAGTCGTTGTTTGTCCTTCAGTGGGGAATGAGAGGAAAGGGGGCATCCGATCAAGATCCGGAAGAACTTCTCAGGCAGTGGAAAGAGCGCGTAATAAACGATAAGCTGTTTGAGCCCCGTGCGGTCTATGGTTATTACAGATGCCACAACCTTACTCCAAATCAAAGTGGCACAGGCATGCTTGCAGTCGACTTGACTGACGGCAGGCAGCTGGTGTTCGAGTTCCCGCGCTCGTCCAAGGAAAAGCACCTGTGCCTTGCAGACTATTTCGGCAAAGATGACATAGTCGCGTTTCAGTCTGTGACTGCGGGGGCCAAGGTAACAGAGGTAATTGACAAATGGAACAAGCAGGACAAGTACACCGACGCATACTACTTGCACGGGCTTGCGGTCGAAACCGCCGAAGCGATGGCCGAATGGGTGAACGCCAAGATCCGGGAGGAGCTCAAGATTGGGCCAAAGAGAGGGCTTCGCTACAGCTGGGGATACCCGAGCTGCCCCGATATCGCTCAGCATCACCTTGTGTGGCAGATACTTGACCCAGCAAAGTCAGGCATGACTCTCACAGAGTCGGGCCAGATAGTGCCTGACCAGTCGACTGCTGCGATAGTGGTGCATCATCCTGAAGCTGAGTATTTCGTCCTTTAGGCAGGGTTGCAGAATTTATCCAATATGTGCAGTGTAGTGTGGTCGCGTAATTGAGTACGACAAAAAAGTGAGCGGTGGCGATTGCTACTATTGACGTATCCTCAGCTCAAATTCTCTTACGTCTGATTGCACGCCTTCAACCATCAGCACTCCCTTGACAACATACAAGGCCTCCTTTGCAGGCGCTCCATTTGCTGCTATGGTGACTCGCATTTGGCCTGTTCGAGCATCTTTACTCAGCATGTCAGGAAGGTCCACAGAGGGTTTGTCGATGGTCAGATACGGCTGGTAGCCCGATGGTTCTATGACGATTGCCACGCGAGCGTCAGTTATTGCGCGATCCTCCAAGTTCTGCACGTTGAAGACAATGTTTGTAGTTTGTCCGACTCTAATGTCAATTCTGTCAGCTGTGAAGTCAGTGAACCTGACGTTTGGGATTCCTGGATTCGTACTTGATGACATCAAGAAAATGACGAGCGCGATTGCAACGGCACCCGCTACCGCAGCGAAAGCTATAACCTTGAGGAGCAATAATCAGATGGCACCATTGGGGTATAAACGAGAATAGTAACTTTATGCTATAAGCTAGTTGTAGAATGAAAACTCTGATGATTTGCGCACATAGATTACATCCTGCTGCTGCTGTTGCGACTTTGCATTTGGCTGTTGTTGAGTGCTTTCTGGTTTTTCCTCCACTTCCTTTGTAGCTGCTCTGACTTCAGGCTGTATGTTCTTTAGCTGCTGCGAAACCATGTCAAACTTGCTCTTGAGCTCGCTGATGCTCCTTTCAATCTTCTCTGCGTCAGTACTAGCGGACTTGCCCTTGTTTGCCGCAAATACTGCAGCTGCGATCCCGGCTCCCATCGCAGCCATGTTTATCGCAGTGATAATTGCGTCGAAACTTTTTTTCTTCTGAGAAGATTCGTCGTCCATCTCCTCGTCTCAAATATTGAGAACGAACTCTTATACCTTGTTCCTAAACTATCAACCCGTTACATTTTCTACGAGCAGCAATTACAATCCATTTCTCGCAATTCATTCAAGATCACCAGACTCTTCTTGCGGCATTCCTTGGCATGCCCATATTGATTCTCGATGCCTTTCACGTGAACTTGTGACGCAACAGCCTTCGTTCTGTCCACTGCTAATTGTACCACTTTCCCATCACGAGGATCCTCTTTGCGCAGCAATAATGATGCGGGCCCGTCGGGATTCGAACCCGAGACAGCCGGATTTCTTTCCATGATGGTTAAAAGTCCGGTACTCTACCTGGCTGAGCTACGGGCCCAGAACAGGTTACGCTTCCACGCAGCCATATATCAACGCTCCAGCATGAAAAGCATAGATTCCATCATCACCTGTGCAATCGATAGATGTATAGTCTCATTTAACATTGTAGGCTTTGGGGAAGAATGGATCTACCATGAAAAGATACCGTGGATCGGCAAGTATCCCTCATCGCGGTTCATGGGCGTATCAAGCAACGAGTTGTGCCTAGCCTGCATTAACAAGCCAAGTGCGGCATGCAAGACTGCGGAAGCATGGAGTACATGAATTTGATGCCACTTTTCGACTCACAACTACATCGACTTGCCGAGTTGGTCTGATGCCCATGCTTTGCAGGCAAGCGAGCAATGAACTACTACCATCACGCAACCACGGAATGAGGAGCAGAAGCAGCCTGCTGCTTCTTGACAATCTGGCGAAGGAACATTTCCAACAACTTGTCGCATATAGTAGGTGCATTAATCCGGACGTCGGCCACCCCCAGCTTGTTAGCGCCAAGCAAGAACACTACTTCGTCGATCGTCAGAGAATATTCCCTCAAGAGCCTTAGCACTTCAAACTTGGGCGTGTGCAGCAGCTCCATTTTCCTTGGGCGTTCGAGTTCCATGTGCAAGAGTTTCGCGAATGTTCTAAAAAGCTTGTTGCAAAGTCGTTCTTGATCATGTCTCCATAGGACTCTACTGCAATACAACAGCACCTCTTACGAAATTCATAGAATGGCGAGAACACGTGTCGGTGATCCTGTTGCGCCAGCAAGTTTCAACGGGCTCAATACCAACGTAAACCTCTTTGTCGTTCTTGTTGTTTTTGCTGCTATCTTGTATACATTGCACAGATTTTCAACCACAAGGATGTTGCTCGAAAGCAAAATGTGGTGAGCGGTGAACTTTGCATCGAATCCTGCGTCGATGCTGGGTCCATCAATCGCGACTGCGTTGACTTTTTTCCTTGCCAGATATTTCGCGGCATCTGCCGAAAGACCCGGATTTTCAGCCATATAGTTGCTCTTTGCAGAGCGCTTTTCCCAGCCTGTTGCAATAATGACCGATTCCCCCTGTTCTATCTTCTCATTGCCAAGGTCCTCTCGCTCTATCAGCTGGTTTGCCTGCTTGGGAGCTTTGATTAGGACAGCGTTGGAGACCAGCCTGCCGGCGGGAATCTCGTCAATACTTGCCAGTCGAGGCACAAAGTGAGAGGGTGCATCGACATGTGTGCCCGTATGGGTGCTCATGAACATGGCCTCCGAGTCGTACCCGTGAGAATCGAACCTTGACCATGGGATAAATGACGGTTGAGGTGAGCCAGGGAAGACCTTGATGGAAGGAGTTATCTGCATCGTAAGGTCGAACACTCTCATGTATGCCTCTAGAACTAGGAGTCTCGTTAATAACTATGCCTGAGTAAGCGATACGATCTGTTTAATTACTCACAACGCTATATTTCCATATGCCAACAGCATACGTTCTTATCAACTGCGACTTGGGTTCGGAAGAAGAGATCATCAAGGAAATCAAAAAGCTGCCAGAGGCTGTTGAAGTATCAGGAGTCTACGGAGTATACGACATTATAGCCAAGATAACGTCTGACTCAATGGATAAACTGCGCGAAACGATAACGTGGCACGTCAGGCGCATCGACAAGGTCCGGTCGACTCTGACTATGATTGTGATTGAAGGGCAGGGCGACAAAAAGAAATAGAGTGGTCAGAGAAGAAGGCTCTTGACATAATTTGCAGCGGTCACTGCTTCTTCTTCATTGTTGAAAAAGTGTGGCGCTGCCCTTACCGCTTTTCTACCGCCTCCAATGTCTCTCGTCGCAAATATTATGCGATCCTGTTCCAGCTTTTTCACTATCGTAGACGAGTCTGCTACACTTGTGGTGAACGTGACGATCGACGTACGTTTGTTTTCGTCGTCAGGACCATAAATCTTGGTGTTTGGAATCTTGCCGATTTCTTCGCGAAGGGCAATTGCGACTTTCATATTCATTTTTCGGATGTTGTCGAGTCCGATTCTTAACAGATATCTCATCGATGCTTCAAGCCCAGCTGCACCGGGAAAGTTGCGAAATCCTGCCTGAAACCTCGCTGGAGGGTCAAGGTACGCGATTACGTTCTGATCAGATATCAAGGCAGACTCGACACCTATTGACGGTGGTGTAAGAAGTTCATGTACCCTTCTGTTGATGTAAAAGACTCCAATACCAGTCGGGCCGCAGAGCCACTTGAAGCCCGGGAACGCCATGAAGTGACAGCCTATCTTCTTCACGTCGATCGGGATCGTGCCAGCGCTCTGCGCCGCATCAACACAAAACAGCACGTTGTTTTCCTCCGCAATCTTACCCACCTCTTCAAGTGGCATCACCGCGCCAGTGTTGTACAGTGCGTGGCTCATCGCCACCATACGCGCACCTTTGACTGATTTCTCAAGGTCGGCCATGTCAAAGTATCCGCTGTCTTCATCGATAGCAAGGTCTCGGAGCTGTACGCCTTTTCTTTGAGAGAGCGAAACCCATGGCAAGTAGTTAGCATAGTGTTCGTGTCTGCCACCCCTGACAACGATTGCATCTCCCTTCCGCCAGCAGATACCGTTCGCTACCATATTGAGTCCCTCGGTAGTGCTCTGGACAAGAACTACTTCGTCGCGCTCGCAGTTTATCAGGTGGGTTATTCTTGTACGAAGCTCGTCGAGCAGCGCCGTTGTATAGTCAGAGATCTCTGGAGCATCAGGTCCAGCTTCGGCACACTTTAGCATAAAGTCAGCTACCGCCTTGACCGTCGACAGGGGAGTCGGTGCTATCGCACCGTTGTTCATGTAAATGACCTTCTTGGTCAGCGGGAAGTCATGCCTTATCATCCTCAGGCCGTCGATTTCACTCATGTGCTATTATATCCAACCTCTCCATGTGATAAATAGTAGTTGATCAGCAATTGCAGGAAAAGATACTGAGCACGCGTGGCTTAAATACGCTAATGTTCAGCGACCCATACGCCAAGCTCTGCTTTATGGCACATCTTGTGTCGCAGTTTGATAGGGTAAGCTATATTGATCTCGATACGACTTTTGCCGCATACTTTAACGCCATGCTAGTAAAGCCAAGAGCAGGAAGCAGCATCGACGTCTATCTGCCATCAGAAGGCAGGCTCGTGCCCATGATAAGAGAGATAATGGAAACAATGGGTAAAAGCCAGCTTGTAATATTTGATTCCGTCAACAGCTTTTACAACCTGTTTCCTGCGCAAGTCAGGACTGGCGACTTGAACCACCTGCTTTCCATACTCTTAATGTTGCTTGTAAGGCGCGGCTTTGACGAAAACATTCCGGTGCTTGCCACAAGCATGCTCCGCTACAGAAAGGATCGTGGATGGGTCCAGTCTCCTGCAAGCCGCCGGCTGCTAAAGCACAAAAGTGCAGTCAGGTTGAGCGTTGAGCGTTCTTCACCAGGGAACGACGATATCGTGGTGACGATAGAAGAGCATGACTCGGTGCCTGTAGGCACGCAGCTGATCTATGGTAAAGACAGCAACATCCTGATTACAATTTGACGTTTACCAGGATGAACCCTATGAGCAGTGCAATGCCAAGCACACCAAATCCAGATATCAGAAGCACCTGTTGCACCTTTGGATTTGGCGATCTGCCAGAGTGGTAGAGCATGAAAGCTCCGATCATGCCTATGAAAAGTACCAGTGTAATGACCACCGTTTCACCGATTGTCTGGACAGAACGTGTCGGGAGGACGAATCCTGACAGATTCCTTCCCTCAATTATTGCATTTATCATGCCAGACGCGAGGGCGAAGAAGAACGCGAGGTACGCGACGGCAACTACCCATATAACTTTTGAAGTGGTGGTAAGCATGACTGTTGTTATATAACCCTTAAAATTCAGACTCTAAATAAATGTTCCATGACTCAGCAAAAGTGCGCCGCATGCCACAGAAATGCATTGCCCGACACCAAGTATTGCCTACACCACAAGCAGGCCCTCGACAGCATGATAAATCACTACAGAGCATGGGTCGATGCATATGGCAGCATTTCATGGAAGGAATTCCTGAACAAACTATTGAAGATGCAGGAGACAGGAAGTTGGATAAAAGAGGTAATTGAAGCAGAATCAAAAAAGTAGCGGGGGTTAGGGAGACCTTACATCTCCATTCCGGGCATGCCGCCCATACCACCCATGCCGCCCATACCACCCATGCCGCC
>JBIQJB010000015.1:0-50113 GCA_044507735.1 Nitrosopumilales archaeon | reverse complement strand
TTTTGACTGACACCCTTGTTTAGTATTTAGTATTTTTCATTCTCCATCCCGTCCAAAATGGTGGAATAATGCCCTGTGAACTTAGCGGCAGCCGCGCTTGCACTACTACTACTACTGTTCCATAGCGGCTGGAACCACCTTCTAAGAGGCATAAGCCGCGGCATCAGCCGGAATCATGATCCCGCTCCATACATGTCTTGGAGGAAACACACGGGCCACGATCATAAAGACAAGGAACAATCCACATGACTGCCCCTTGTGGTCATTGTAAATCCGGCCAGCGCCCCCGGAGGATCGCGAGATTCCAACCTGTCTCTGACATGTAAAAGCTCAGGGGTGTATGAGGCAGAGGCAGTAGGATCGCCTCATTATCTTCTTTTTTATGCGAATCCCATTATAGGGGTTCTATCCAACGTATGTCTGCACATGAGCGATTTTCCAAAAGCCACCTTTGCCCGGCTTTTAAAATTCTTTGACGCTAACACCGACGATGTAGTCAAGCTTACGCGGGCCTTTGGGCTTGCCACCAAGATACACATGGGCCAGCTTTACAACAAGAGCGAGCAGTATATCAATCACCCGCTAAGGGTCGCACTCATACTGGTGGATGAGCTGCGGATGCACGATGTTGAGCTTGCGTGCGCTGCACTTCTGCATGACGCTTCGGACAGCATCAAAGACGAAGAATTGAAAGAGTATGGCGATCGCATCTATGCTGCAGTGCGCGACTGCACCGCTATTGGTTCCAACGACCAGTTTGCAGCTTTGTCAAAGGCCACCAAGGATGTCAAGTACGTCAAGCTCGCAGAGCGGCTTGATGTTGCCCGGTCAATGAAGAACCAAGCGTTTCTAGATAAAAAGATAAGATTCAAGGATGAAACTGAAAAGTATATCGTACCTATCGCGATAGCGACGGATGATCGGCTGGCGTTCAAGCTTTCTGTTGCGCTGTATGAGTTGAAATAACTTAACTATCGATGGACGCATCTCCCATCTGGGCCGACCTTGTGCTTTGCCCAATGCTTTCCACAGCCTATCATCCTGTGTTCTGTGCACCCGCATATAGGGCAGTGCTTTATTTTCTCCTTCTCCTCCACTATATTGCATATGTCGAGCCGGCTATTTGAGGTTATTATTACCATGATCTGACAAAACCGCAGCCTTTACAGTAGAGCTAAAATTTACTGGTGACAGGATAAGGACTCTTTCAAAGCTGTATGATGTCCATCGTGCATACACATGCACATATACACACGCGCTGCAAGAAACGCGCCGGGAACACATCTTTAGAGGCTGAAAGATTTTGGATAGATTCAAACTTGCCCTTTCAACTACCTCTCCTCGCCCAGCTTCCCTCGAGCAGTTATTCGACAGGCGCAAGAATTCGCGTTAATACGTGAATTCAGAAACGAAGCAGGGTCCTGGTACCATTCAAAACGACAACATTTTGATCTGCCGTTCGGCAGTAGGAATAGCCGAGTTCACCGACCTGGAAAATGTTTTTCCGAAAAAAGCAATGTACATCATTTGCCAAGGACTTGAAATGGCCATGGCAGTAGAGACAGGCCGCTTGATAGGCTTGGCGATAGTGGTGGTAACGACAACAACAAAGACGCAACTATAGTGCTAACTCGACAAACAACGCGCTAAAGCGCTAGTTATTGTTCTTTGATCAGCAGCCTTTTACGCCTCAGCTGCATTTCGTCCTTTGCAAGTGTCCTGCCAACCAGCCCGATAGCGAGTGCGACTGCAACTATGCCGGCTAACGTGTAGTAGTCCATCATCGGCGGACGCCTACCTCAGCCAGCGCAGGGCGCCTTCTGCCTGCTATCCTCCAAGCAAGTTCCATCGCAGCCAGTGTGGGCGCGAACCCAAGCACGACCCATGCGACCGATTCAATCATTTCCATTACAGCGTTATATGCTACTGATCGAGTGATTAACGCTGCTCAAAAGAGGCACCTAGTTATCACAGCCTGCACAGATTATCAGCAGCGCTTTGTATCACTCTAACGCGGTTATGATCGCGCATAAACGCGGTTTACCAAAGGTAAAATGCCTTCCTGCCATGACATTACACTACAACAACACAAGGCACGGCGTGGGATGGGCAATAGTAACCGGCATTTCCCCGCCCATTTCCATGTCGTTTTTTGTCACGTCAATTAATGAAAAGTTGGAAACAGCTCAGCGCTAGAAAGCGATCATCATCACCGTTTCCGCAGTAAACAGCACCTCGTGGTGCGCCGATCAGACAGATAAATGTTAAGAAGCTGCGACTGCCTAGCTTGGTGTACTATTTGAAGAATTCAGACATTGCCAAGGTCATGCGCGACCTTGGCTTTCTCACAGAGGTGGGAGAGGAGGATGCAAACTCTCAGTTCCGCGCTCGGGCGTATTATCGTGCAGCAGACACGATAGCCGGTCTGCAGGAAAATGTCGTTGACATTTACAGGCGCAGCGGCCTGAAGGGGCTGCTCGAAATCCCATCGGTCGGTAAGGCCATCGCAGCAAAGATCGAGGAGATGATCAAGACTGGCAAAGTACACGCTTTAGAAGAGATGAGGGCAAACATCCCGATAAACGTCGAGGAATTTTCAAGCATAGAAGGTCTGGGGCCAAAGACGATCAAGGCGATCTACGACAGCCTGAAAGTCAAAGATCTGGCCGAGTTAGAAAAGGCGGCTGCTGAAGACAGGCTGCGCGAGGTGCCTAACCTTTCCAAAAAGAAGGTACAAGGCATCTTGAAGAGGATCGAGTTTGCTAAGAAGGGCAAAGGCCGGCGCATCTTGGGCGAGGTCTGGCCGCTGATAAAGGAGATAGAGAAAGTCCTGTCTGAGGTGGACGGCGTAAAACATGCTATTGCTGCCGGCTCTGTCAGGCGCATGAAGGAGACAATAGGAGACATAGACTATCTTGTGGTTGCAAACGACCCGGAACCAGTGATGGACTTTTTTGTCAGGATGCCTATTGTTTCAGAGGTTATCGGAAGGGGGCCAGCAAAGGCGTTTGTAAGGTTGGAAGGCGGAATAGACGCCGACCTTTTAGTCGTGCCGGAAGTGAGCTGGGGTGCGGCCCTCCAATATTTCACCGGCAGCAAGGAACACTCTGTAGAACTCCGCAAGATAGCAATTACGAAGGGGCTGCGGCTGAATGAGTGGGGCGTCTACCGGGGTGAACAAAGGGTCGCTGGGAAAACCGAGGAAGAGGTTTATGCAGCACTCGGGTTGCAGTGGATTCCTCCAGAGATGCGGGAGAATACTGGCGAGATAGAGCTTGCGCGACAGAACAGGATTCCAGAGCTTGTCAAGTATGGCAGCCTAAAGGGAGATCTGCAAGTGCACAGCGAAAACAGCGATGGAACTGCCACAATAGAAGAGATGGCTCGGGGTGCAAGGGCGTTTGGACTCGACTATATCGCGCTCACAGACCATACAAAAAGTTTGGCGCTTGCAGGTGGCCTTGACGAGGAGGAGCTCCTCGATCAGGCAAACAAGATAGCTGAACTCAACGACAGACTTGAGGGCTTTAGGGTGCTTGCGTCTGCCGAGGTCAACATCATGAAAGACGGATCGCTTGACATCGCCAACAATGTACTTGATAAGCTCGACATTGTGGGCGCAGCCATCCATTCCAACTTTAATCTACCAATAGAGGTCCAGACTGAGCGGCTGATAAGGGCGGCAGAGAATCCAAGCGTTGACATCCTGTTTCACCCAACCGGCAGGCTCATAAACAAGAGACCCGGCTACCCAGTCGACATTGAAAAGGTGGTCGAAACTGCAAAAGAAACTGGCACCATCTTGGAGATCGATGCCCACTATGACAGGCTAGACCTGAAGGACGAGTATGTTAGGACGGCCGTAAAAAAGGGAGTGAAGATGGTCATTGATTCTGACGCCCACCATCCAGTCCATTACGCATATCTCGTGTTTGGGATCGGGCAGGCAAGGCGCGGCTGGGCTACAGAACAGGATATACTCAATACTCTTCCAGTAGACAAATTGCTAAAGGCTTTGAAGTAATTAATATATCCGGAATCCTGTCACAAAAGTTCGTGCGCACGACCGTTGAAAGGGAAGACCTAAAGGCGCGGAAAGTCTATCTTGGAATCTTTTACTTTTGTGCCGCGATGATGGCATCGATAACGTTCTACGCGATCTATGTCAGCCTTGGCGAGTATCTCCAGACCGGCAAGGTCGTGATCGGCGAGGTTCTAGTTGACACCGAGTTTCCCTTCCCCGGCCTTGCCAAGCTCGTAACCTACCTGATGATTGTTTCAGTAGTCGGATGGTATTGCGTAGTCAAGCTCGGTGGTGACAAAGTCACGGGCATTCCAAAGTGGTTAAAGTCGATACTCCAGCTTATCGTGCTTGCCATCGCAGTCGTGTCACTGTATGAATTCGTCTACAACTTTATCGTGTGGAACTCGCTCATCACCGCTGATGCAATACAAGGTGTGTTAGAATTTGACGAAAAGAATGTGGCGTACCCCAATCCCGAGACTCCGTGGAACCTGGTGTTTGCTACCAAGATGTCGCTTGCAGCGTTTCTGATCTCTGCCCATGGTTTTTACACAATGAGCAAGCGGGAGAATAGGCTACAGTAGCCACTCTTTCAAGCGGGTTCTTTCAAAATCCTGCTTTTTCTGCAGGTTCTGCTCTGATGGGGATTCCAACCGGACCTGTGGCCCTGTAGGGTTGAAAAAGTCGCCTGCGAGATAACCTGCCCGTCCGTTGCCCATTTCCATGAAGCAATACCCCTGACCAGTGAAGGAAGCGATGGCGGGCCTGCTGCTGATCTCATCAATGATCTGCCTGGCGGCCACCTTGCCCTGCTCCTCAGCAAATATCCCTGCCTTGGGCACGGCTCCTGCGCCCACCTTTATCTCGATGACATCTCCTATGGCAAACACGCCTGCGAAGCGAGTCTTCATAGTGTTCTTGTCGACTGTTACCCATCCACCTCCATTATCGTCTACCAAACCGGAATTCCTTACAACCTCTGGGACCCTGTGAGGCGGAATGCCGATCAGCACATCATAGTCTGCATTTGTGCCATTTTCAAATTCGAGCTTACTGTCTGACACTGATTTGAGCTTGTGTGATGGGTGAAATCTTATACCTCTCTGCGAAATTATCTCGACCACTTCTCCACTTACCTGCGCCCCCGCTACCGGCATAGCTGTTGGGGCCGGGGAATAGATATCGATCTCCACAGAACTTCGTGTGCCTTGCCTTGACAGGATTCCATCAATTATCAAGGAAGCTTCAAATGGCGCCGGAGGGCATTTGTACGGCATTCCCATTATTGCAATAGCAATCTTACCTCGTTGAAGTGAGAGCAGCTTTTCGCGCAGTTTTGGAACTTGTTGAGCGTCATAGAGGTTGTAGCCTTTGTCCACAAATCCCGGGATCTTCTCTGGCGCAAGCTCTGTGCCGAGAGCCACTATCAAATAGTCGTATTCTATCCAACCATGGGTTATTGTTTGCACCCTGTTTGAGCCAAGATCGATCTTGACAATCTCGTCATTGAGATATTCGATGCCCTTTGTGTTGAGCCCTTCAAGCGGAGTCTGGGACTCTTCTAGCTTCCTGCTTCCTTCAAGAATCCATAATTTCACCAGGCCCATCATGAACGATTTTTTCCGGTCTATTATTATGATCCGGTGATCCTGGTCGAGCCCTTTCCGCAGCTCTGTCGCGGCTGCCAGGCCGCCAAATCCGGCTCCAAGGATCAAAATTCGCTTGCCCATTGAGGAAATGATCGCAGCAGTGGGTAAAAACCTTTTAGCGATGCATGCGCTTCGAGAGTACATCGGAGGAAAAAACGCCAATATCGTCATCATGACGCGCTCTGAGCAGGAGCATGAATTACTTCTAGTAGCACAAAGTGCATGGCCCAACAAGAGAAGGCGTATCATCGTGTCGGCACGTATGTGGACTGCGAAAAAAAGAGCAACAATGGCGGCACGCATGTGAGATCCGCCGCCGCTAGGGCTTACCTGTTCGTCACTCTTGATGCATCCTGGAATAGATGGAGGGGTTTCTATCGTTCCTGAGTCGTTGGCCTTATGAGTATCTCGTTGACATTCATGTGCGGAGGAGATTCGATGGCAAACAGTATCGCGTTTGCAATGTCTTCAGACTGCAGCTGCTGTGCTTCCCGCTGCTTTGCTGACTGAACGTACTTTTCCAGCGACTTGTCGGTTATTGTGTTGAGGAGCTCTGTCGCAACCTCGCCGGGCTCGATGCAGGTCACCCTGATGTTTGCCCTTTGGCTGAACTCCTGCCTCAATCCCTCTGAAAACGCTGCAACGGCGTGCTTTGTCGCGCAATAGACGCTCCCGGCAGGAAACACTATCCTTCCCGCCACTGAAGAGACATTGATGATGTGACCGGATTTCTTGTCAACCATGTGATTGATCACTGCTGCAGTGCAGTAGAGCACTCCCTTGATGTTGACATCAATCATCTGATCCCATTCGTCGACCTTTAGGTTCTTGAAAAAGCTGAGGGGCATGACGCCGGCGTTGTTGACGAGTATGTCCACTGTTCCCCACTTCTTGATTACCGCATCAACAAAGGCGTCACAGTCGGCCTTCTTGGTAACATCGAGCTTTTGAATTAAAACCTCTCCGCCGTTATTTGCGATCTCTTTTTGCAGCGATTCAAGTCTGTCTGTCCGCCTTGCGCCAGCAGCCACCTTGGCGCCTGCCTTTGAGAGTGCGAGCGCAGTGGCGTACCCGATCCCGCTGCTAGCTCCTGTAACTATCGCAACCTTGTCTCTTATCATTACGTGATCAACAGTTTCTTACATTGTAATATGCTTTTGCAATAGGAGTCAACCTTAAGTACGATGTTTGCATTTTTACTGTTGAACGCTCATGAGCCTTGACGAGAGTGAAGAGCTGGCATATTTATGGACCAAGGTAAAATTTGTGCAGAAATACATGAGCAAGAACAAGTGCTCTTACGAGGTGGCCGAGCGCGAGTTTCATTCATGGATCGAAGGTTTGATGGACAGCAGGATCGAGCGTACCAATAGGATGTTGAACCTGCACTAGACGCTCTGCTCTGGCTGCTGTATCTTTTGCTTCCGTGCCATGAACAGCAAGAGCGTGCCAAACATTGCAAGCACTATTGCGAGCCCCTGTGCGCCGCCGTTTGGCACAGCTACAAAATAGGCTATTGCGAATGTGATACAAATGATTCCCTGTATCAGGTACGACCTTACTTGTGGCATCTTGGTCTTCTTGGCAACGTAGCCAGCCGTAAAGAACGCGGCCGCTGGAAAGAGCGTGAGCAGGATATACAGGTCAATGTCTATGCCAAGGTGGACCATCGGCTGTAGGAGGCAATGGGCATTTGCGAAATAAGAAGTTTTAGGTTATTTGCATTATTGCAATTGCACGCTTTTTGGAACGGCGTTTCTGTTGGGGGAACTGCCATGGCAGTTCAGGCGCGCCATGGGCTTCTTCCACAGCAACCTGCTGGCCGATCAGGACAATGATTTTCCCGCTATAGCATATGATCGTGGCGTGTAAATTTCAAAAAGCCTTGAATATTTTCTCTTTCATCTCTTGTTACTCGACGTGTACTTCTACCGCTGCCCCGCCTTCTATTATTAGACGCGCGTTTTCAAACGGAAGGGAAGCGATGTCTTCAGGCTGGAATGGTCCGTATTTGCCCATGTCGATCCCGACAAACGCTTCCGTAGGCTTTAGGAACCTTACCACTATCTTCTTTGATCTCATCCTTGCAGATATCGATTCGAGCACCTTCGGTCTTCCCTTAACGGTGGCCGCTACCAACTCATCTATTCGCTTGTCATACTCGCGCTTGCCATCAAGAACATACTTTTCCTCGTCTGTCAGCTTTGAGTAGTCCAGAGCTTCACCTGCGCGTATCTTGGCCTGCCTAGCCTCTATGAGCAGTTTTGCGGCAGTTGCGAGTAGCTCTGCTGTCCTATCTCTTACCCTTGCTTCGATGCCTTCGTATCCCTGACCCTTTAGGTTGCCAAGCGACATGGCCACCTTTTGGAAGGTGTCCGGCTCGATTGGCTGAAGAGTTGGCAGCTCGATCTCTTTCTTCAATATCCTGAAAATGTCCTTGAGCGCAAGGTGGCCGCTATCCCCGGCGTCCATTTCGCCGCTATTTTGCTGGCCAGCTGTTGACATCCTAGATCACTTGACAATCCTTAAATTGTGGAGTTTAAGTGCCTACTGATGGTGTGTACTCTCGTTGCCTTATAAACTGATTGACGGTAAGATCGAACCATTAACATTTACAGCCGAACAGGTGATGCGGCGTCTTAAAGACGATAAGATAAAGTTCATCGACCTGCAGTTCACAGGCCTGTTTGGCCGGTTCCACCACACGACGATGGATTCGAAGATGTTCAGGGTGGAGGATTTTACCGATGGGCTGCCCAAGCTTGACGGCTCTTCAATCAGGGGCTTTACTGAGATCCATGAATCCGACCTTATCATCAGACCCGATCCTTCAACGTATGCAACTGTGCCGTGGATTGAACCACCGACTGCGCGACTGATCTGCGACATCCTAAGTGGCGGAACCAAGCGCGAGATTTTCCCACGGGACCCAAGGGGCATTGCAAAAAGGGCGGAAAAGTACGTGGAGGAGCAGGGCTATGATACTTCATACTGGGGGCCGGAAGTAGAGTTTTTCGTATTTGACAAACTCGAAGTCAACACTATGACTCCATACCAAGGACAGAGCTATCATATTCAGTCTAGGGAGGCTCCCTGGTCTACAGACAGTGTGGGCTATGCACTCCGCCTCAAGGAAGGATACCTGCCGAGTGCACCTGGCGACACCCTGATGGAATACAGGAATGAGTGTGTCGACGTTCTTACTAACAACTTTGGCATAGTGTGCGACGCACACCACCATGAAGTAGCGACTGCTGGGCAGTGTGAAATAGACATTCGCTTTGACACACTGGTAAACGCTGCAGATGCTGTACAGAGCTACAAGTACATAGTCAAGAACATTGCAAAGAAGCGCAACATGATCGCTACAATGATGCCAAAGCCGATCGCGCTTGACAACGGCTCTGGCATGCACGTCAACGTCAGCCTGTGGAACAAGGGCAAGAACCTCTTCTACGATTCGTCTGACGAATATGCAGAGATCTCACAGATCGCGCGCTACTTCGGTGGAGGCATCATAGAGCACGCCCGCGCTCTTGCAGCAATCGTTGCGCCAACAACCAACTCGTACAGGAGACTCGTGCCTGGCTATGAAGCTCCGGTGTATGTCGCGTGGAGCACTGGCAATCGCTCAGCGATAATCAGGATCCCTGCACACTATAGAGGAAGCAGGTTCGCAAACCTCAAGCGCATAGAGTTCAGGGCCCCCGATCCGTCATGCAACCCGTACCTTGCGTTCTCTGCGATACTGGCAGCCGGCCTTGACGGCATCAAGAAAAAGAAGGATATCGGCGACCCCGTCAACGAAGACATTTTCAAGATGAGTCCAAAGAGGAGGCGCGAGTTAGGAATAAGACAGTTGCCGGCCAGCCTGAGAGAAGCTTACGAGGAACTAGAGAGTGACAATGCGTTCTTGAAGCCCGTATTCGATAGCGAGACCATAGACAGAATAGTGGAACACGAAGAGAGAGAGCATGTAGAGCTTGCCGTGAGGCCACATCCACACGAGTTTTCGATGTATGCAGACGTCTAGTCTCTTTTCCGCAATAGAAACTTGGCAATCCGGACATAGATGCTTGGGCCGTTGCCCTTCGTTATATATGGCGCAGTCACTGCAAACAATATGCCAAGACCTGTGGCAGTAGACGTCAACCATGTGATATAGTTGTTTTCAAGTGCTAGCCTCCCCGACCAGAACTCGCTTGCAATACGGAGCAAGATCGTGACCAACCCCTGCCCAGTTCCAACGTACACAAGAAACTTGCCGATGGTTATTCGATTTGCGGCAAATAGCGCTGCTCCCATAAGAACCGTCAGGCCGCCAAGTTGACTCAGGAGCGCCAGAAAGCCTATCGGCACAACAGCGTACATCCAGAAATCTCTGACGGTGTTCACCACCAGCTCCTCCCTTATCAGATTGTAGATCTCGATGTTCGCCCGATAGCCGGAGATCAGGAAGAGGATGCCGGAGACAAATGCGATCCCGGCGGCGAGCCTGTTTCGAGTTGTGCTATAACGCAGGGTTTGCAATCTATCATAAACGATCCTCTGCTGCACCGCTGACTTGGGCACCTTTCCATAGATTGCAAGGTGTTTCATCTTGGAATACGAGTACTTGTGCCGCACCTCGTATGCGGTTATCAAGAGCCTTATCCCCTTCTTGTCAACTGACCCGGCAAGGGATTTTGGTATCAGGTAACTTGAAAGCCCGATCAACCCTTTCTTTACTATCAGATATTCTGGAAGTGTCTTGCGCAAGAAACCTATCTTTTTCCTATCCGATGAATAGACCGCCTTGTTGATCAGCGATGACCAGTCGGAAAAAGGATCGTGGGATGTCGTACAATACAGATGGCGATCGATCTTTTATGGGTTGCAGATCAAATCAGAATCATATTCCAAGACCTAGCTTCATATGATATTTGATTGTACACACTATCTGATTGTGAATTCAGGGTGGAGAACCTGCCTGCGCTACTGCGGACCACATAACCCCGTAATGAGACAAAATGATAGTCGCGTAGAGATGCTCCGCGCAGGGTCCTTGCAATGGTTTCTGCCTTCAGGTCAGCAGATTATTATGAATAAATGCAGACCTAATTAGAATCGAAAGCAATCAGATCGCCGAACACCTCAAGGTCTTTTGTTGATGGTGCGAAAATGATGATGATGACTAGCCAGGTGGCGAGCGGTGTTATAACAGTAGGACCTGATGATGTGCCTTGGAATGGGATCAATCTTTGATTGATCTGTGACTATAGAATTAAGCAGCGCGGGCACAGAGCCCGTGCACTCCCTAAAAGAGAGTCCATAAAGTGAATCCTGCAAGTGAGTGACTGCATGAGAGAGGCCAAAAAACTGCCCAAAAACAAGCGATAAGTCAAAGGATATCTATAGAGTAGGTGTGCATACAACGGGAAAGAGTATTCAAGCTGTTCTGACCTCTTCCACGGTATCGGCGATTCTGATCGCCGGCCTGGCGTTGCCAGCACAGGCAGCGCAAATCAATGCATCGCTAATACCCGAGTTTGACAAGGCTGCTGGAAGCTTTGTCGGAGTAAAGTTTGCCACGATCAGGTACGAGCAGGACAGTTCACTTGCCGAGCTATTCAAGGGCAAAACAGTGAGGGTAGAGTTTTCGATAGAAGGTACAGATTCAAATGGCATGAGTGAGCTTGTTGCGGCTGCCAACCGGGCGCTTATAGAAGCACAAAGCCCCGCCCAAGTAAACAGTGCAAACCTTACGTACTCGGGTGTCCTCAGAGGAGGGCCAGACAGGATGACACTTGCATACAGTGTAGAATTTGTTCCGACATTCTCTGGATTCAAGTTGGATGCGAATGCCAGCGACAATATACCTATGGACATCAACTGGAGAGGCTTTGTAATAGATGGGCCGGTGTTTGTCGAGTCACCAGAACACGGCACGATCAACATCAATCAGCCGATCGGGCTCTTGCGTGTCGCATTCCCAGAATTTGCTGGCAAGCTTGAAGGCATAGAAGCAGCAGAAAGGATCATGACAGAGCCGATACTGGACTTCACCGAACTTGGTGCCATGCCAATGGAAAAGTGGCACTGGCTATTTGACCCAACCTTCAACCAGGCAAGCACTGGGGGATTGTTCAAAAGCACCGACATTGGGGGCGCAAAAGTGTTGTCGGTCTACTCGCTTGGCGAATGCAGCATACGGGAAGGGTGCCCTCCTCCAAAGGAGGACGACGCCTCTGTCGCGGTAGACGGGTCCCCGGTGCAGCTGCACATCTCTACTCCCCAGCCAAACGCTCAGATAGAGATAGCGGGCTTTACCAGCATCGAAAAAGCAAAAGAATATGACATCATAAGGGTCAGCATGGAAAGTGCTAGCGCCGGCATACCCGGATTCACTATGCAGGTGCTGTTGGTGCTCGGGGGTATGATGGGAGTGATTGCAGTGGTAGTACTGATGAAAACAAGAAAATGATTGAGATCTGATCGATCAGTACTTCCATTCGGAAGCTATGCCGTTCCACCAGGCTCTGTACGGCCGGGCGTCTTGCCCTATCTCTTCTTTTACCCTGTGCTCGATTGAAAAGAACATGTTCTCCATTGCATCCGAGCCACCATCGGCATAAAGCTCGCGGCCGATTTCCTGCACCCTGCTCTTCTTGTCCGAAAAGTCAGGGGCATGGGAATTTTGTATGCAGTAAGTTAGAAGGTCGTATAGCTCTTCTTCCAAGTATGCGTCCAATCAATCCAGCCTCTTGATTATGTGGTATCCAAACTCGGTCTTGACCGGCTCGGACAGCTGACCTCTTTCCAGCTTAAACGCCGCATCTTCAAAGGGCTTGACCATCATGCCCCGGCCAAAATACCCGAGATCGCCGCCACGCTTACCGCTTCCCCTATCTATCGATAGCTCTTTGGCAAGGTTGGCAAAGCTTTCACCTTTTTTCAGCCGTTCGAGTATTGCTAGCGCTTCACTCTGCTTCTGCACAAGAATGTGAGAGCACTTGATCTTGTTCGCCATCTTACAGAATATCAGAAAATATGGGAATTAACTTTTTCCCTTGCAAAAAAGGAAAGAGAAAGGGTGGAGCAATAACTTCAGTTGTTATTGCATTCTTGTCACACTGGTGCTGTGTTATTTATTGTCCAAGTGTAGCCTGTGATGATGGAGTTATTCATCGTCTGAAGTTGATGATTCTTCTTCTTCCTCTTCTTCTTCGTCTACTTCAATGTCTGAATTGGCATTTGCGGTCAGAGTCTCGCCGTCAAAGTCCAGGTTTCCAGTCCTCTGCGTTCCGCTCTCAACGAGCCTGAGCTCCAGAGGGTCTCCAATGCCTGCAACAGCAGTCTCGCTGTTTTCGGGGACAGGGATCTTTGCTTCGATCTCTCCATCTTCGTCGACATCATCTATTCCTCTCAACTCGTTGTTCATGAACATCAGAACCACTTGCCCCGGAGCAAAGCCATGACCATCAATTACGAGAATCTGCTCGTCGGAGTCCCGCCCACTTGTCGATGTCCTGTCTGATTCTTCTTCAGCTGCTGATGTGGTTTTCTTGTGCGGTTTGTCCTCGCCTAGAATTCCACAATCTGCACGTGGAGTTGTTGATGACGATTCTTCTTCTTCTGACGCTGCCGTCTCTGTCTCGCTGTCTGCCAGCTCGGCAACTTCAGACCTTGACATTACAGACACCGATACTGTCGGCCTGTCGCGGCCTATTTCCTCATAGGACGATGCTGCAGTCTGTGTTTCGCCTGAAATCTCGGCCACTCCTACGTCACATACTACCAGGCCTGCAAACAATGATTTGACATCTGCTTCTGAGGAGCTGCCGTCGTCATCATCATCTGATGAGGCTGCATCACTATTGTCATGATTCGTCGATCCTTCTTTGAGCGTTGCCATCTTCTCGTCATCAGCTTTCATCGCGTATATCGAAACTCCCACAAAGGCAGTCGATGCAATGACCAGAGCTGACAAGAGCGACAGCAACGCGAGTTTTACTTTTCCTTCCCTAAACAATCCTACTCAAACAGAGTGCCAACAAAAGGAATTTAACGAGTTGTTCTGTATTTTGAATAACATCTCTTCGAAAGCAAGTTAGATAATACAGTACCATATCAAGATTACATAAAGTGCCGCTTCGAAATCATGATATAATCGCCGCTCATTAACAGAGTGAATGTCCGAAGACACCTCTTCCTCCTCATCCCCGGCTGCATCAATACCTTTCCCTACACTTACGATCCTTTATCTCCCGTCAGAGGCAGAGGCAGTGATCGACGAGGTGGCCCAGAAATACGCCAACAGCACAGTAGAAGACTGCGTAGGTTTCTTCCACGGCACCCAGCGGCACTACAAGAAAGTGACTATGTGGAGCCAAGGCGTAGATAGCCTCTGGCTCAACGCCATAGTGGCAAGGGTAAAAGAGCTTGCAGGCGTAGAATTTGTCACACTTGTTTCAGGGGGCATGATGTACGTTCTTTAACTTTGAAAGCCATAATATGCTGCTGCATGAAGAAGGAAAAAAAGGACAGGATCACCGAAGAGACGCTCAAGCCCGTTACCAAGGTTAACTCAAGACTTGACAAGGAAATGCAGGAGCTCGAGGTCGAGTCTACAAAGGGCGGCGGAGATCTGAACAAGTAGGCCAGAGATGGATCTCTGCTTATTGTCGCTTTCTCCAACAGACAACTGCTTGTGGAATTTTGTAGTGAAGTTGTAGCTGAAGGTGAAGGCTTGAATCTATCCAAAATCCTTCAGCCTCTAAAGATGTGTTCCCGGCGCGTTTCTTGCAGCGCGTCTGTGCATATGTTTGTCTATACACAACGGACCGCATAAAGCTTTGAAAGAGTCATCATCATATCACCAGCAAATAATCGCTCCACTGTAAAGGCTGCAGGCTTGCCTGCTAGAGCATTGTGAGACCTCTTTGCAGCGCTGCATCACTCCTAGTCTGTAAAAAATCTGGCCTTGTACTAACTTTTCTTGACCGCAAGAAATTACCTCTTGGTGGACAAAAGTACCTCATGGGCCAGGTCTTTGAAATCCACAAGTATAAAGGCGAATCGTTCATGTATGTAGTAGCCCGTACCAACAAACACGAAGAAAGCTATGTCCGGAGTGATGTGGACAAGATGAATAGTATGCTTTCTCCAGAGATGAAGGCCGAAGGCATCCGCTATGTATTTGCGCTTGGCACCGTGGAGAGCATGAACAAAAAGACTGGAGACCGGACGCGCAAGAAGGACAAGGCAGGAGGAGTGCTTGAGAAAGGTACTCCTGCCAGCTAACATTTTATAGCAATCGTGGTAACTGCTAAGGGGAATATGCAGAGGCCTGACTGGGACACCTATTTCATGTTACAAGCAGAGATCGCCAAGCTCCGCTCAAACTGCCTCACCCGACATATTGGTGCAGTTATTGTCAAAGACAACCGGCAGATAGCGACCGGCTACAATGGCACTCCTCCTGGGATAAAGAACTGCTTTGAAGGCGGCTGCCCTCGCTGCACCGCTCGTATGAAAGGCGAGGTCAAGTCGGGCGAAGGCCTCGACAGATGCCTATGCACGCATGCGGAGGCAAATGCGATAATGCAATGCGCTCTATTCGGAAACGCAGGCAGTACCAAGGGAGCGACGCTGTATTCTACTTTTGCGCCCTGCGTTGAATGCAGCAAGATGGCCATCAGTGTCGGCATCAAGAGAATAGTAGTAGTGGCGGACTATCCAGAGGATGGCACACAGCTACTGAAGGACGCTGGAGTCGAGCTTGTCAAAATCAACCCAGACCTGCTAAAGCCCTGGCTTACAATAATTCCTGCAGACCCTGAATCATCTGCAAAGGCAGTGAGCAAGTAGAGGTGCAAGTTCACATCACCCAGTTCAACGTGCAGCTCTATTTCAGGGAGCCTCTTGACGTGGACAAGTTGAACGTCGCATTCAGCGAGTCAGAAGGCTTTACTACAAGCCGAATGCAGCAGCAGGGAAATCACCCTATGCAAGACACGTCTTCGTTTTTCCGACAGGGCTTTCGGATCGCACCTGTGCAATCAAATGTCCTACCCTTTAGAATTTTGCAGATAATGAGCTACCCAAACGTTCTACGAAATCCCGATCAGGAGACGATATCTTGCCTTCACTATGTAGCGGCCGCGCTCAGGCAGCACCTAAATACCAACATTGAAAACGACATTTACGCGGTGAGGGTGGTATTTCACGCCATAGTTACGGGGAGCAGCAACATTCATCGCATCCTGACTAGACTTGACAGCATCGACGGTATACCTTCACTGGCCGGCAAGTACGTCGGACACAAGAACCCCATGGACGCAATTCAGCTGACGTCAAAAACCGGGGGTGAGCTGTCACACAAGTTCTGGAACGATATGAGGATCAGCCAATTTGACACCCATTCTTATGTTGTGACGATATTCAACGAAACCGACTCGCTTGCCGCTTCGCTTGACTTTATCGGCCAAGTCAAGCAGTTCGTCGCAACGCTGATGAAAGAGATGGAAGAAGCCGCCACGACTGGAAATTGAAGATAAGAACAGCCAAGAAATCGGATAAGGAGAAGATCCTCAGCTTTTGTGTGAACACGTTTAGCTGGGGGGACTATATAGACAGGGTATGGGATTATTGGTATCGGACCGGCAGGCTCTATGTTGTCGAGGACGAGGGAAGGAGCATTGCCATGTCGCACGTGGCGGTATGCCCGGATGAGAAGACTGTGTGGCTCGAAGGGGTGAGGGTTCATCCGGACTATCGCCGCTCTAAAATTGCAACGCGTCTTTTAGAAAAGATGTTAGAGTATGGCCTGAAAAAAGGAGCGGTTCAGGCATCCGCCATTGTCGACGTGACAAATGTTCCTTCGCAACGGATGCTCGAAAGTAATGGCTTTCAGGTGATATCGAGATGGGCATACTATGTCACACATGAAAAGCCTACCAGTACAACAAAATCCACTACTGCCCGACTTGCCATTGCAAGCGATGTTGGGGAAATCTGGACATATCTCGAAAAGTCCAAGGTCTACCAATTATCTGCAAGGAAGTACGTCAGGTCATGGCACTGGTACCCTCTTGACAGAAAGGCGCTCCGAGACTTTGTCAAGAAAAAGAGCGTGATCGTGGCAGGCTCACCAATAAGCGGAATCGCGATAATAAACAGACATGGTTACTGGGATAGGAAAAAGATCTTGCAGATGGTGTACCTTGATTCAGAATCAACGCCCGCGCTCAGGCAGCTTTTCTCGTTTGCAACAGACATCTATGTGAACGACGGATTTGAGCAGCTCCAGCTAATCTGCTACGACAGCAAACAGATGACCTCATACATCGAAAAGCACATGACGAAGGACGAGGAGCAGTTCCTCCTCTATAGCAAGGTATTTACAGGAAAACATGTGCGTTCGCGTTAGTCACTAATTGGACTATTTACACACACGCAATGTTGGCGACATACGCGTCCGTTATGCTGATCTTGGAAGTGGTCCTCCTGTACTCCTAATCCACGGGCTTGGCGGCTCTATCGAGAGCTGGACAAACAATATCGAGGAACTTGCAAAGACTTTGCGGGTGATCGCAATAGATCTGCCAGGGTTTGGGCAGAGCGACAAGCCTAAAATCAACTATACGATAAAGTTTTACCGCGATTTTATTGTTGATTTCCTAGAGCAACTACAGGTTGACAAGATATCTATAGTCGGGTCATCGCTTGGCGGCCACATCGCAGCCGAAGTAGCAATGAGCCATTCCGCGCTTGTGGAAAAGCTCATTCTGATGAGCCCTGCAGGCACGCCCCCGCGCTCGTTCAAAGGGTCGCCAGCGCTGCGAAAGTATGTCAAGGTACTTGACGCAAAATCGGTGCGGGAGGTAAAAGAGACGCTTTATGCCGTGGATAAGAAGCCAGTTGACAATTCGTACGCAAGAACGGTGCTTGAGAAGTTCTCTATGCCCGGCGCAAAACATTCGTTTCTATCTGCGTTGCGAGGTAGCGCGCGGGCCCCCCGGCTGACGTACAGACGAATGCAAAAGATCAAAGTCCACACACTGCTTATCTGGGGTAAGGAAGACATCATGATCCCTGTTGAATTTGCATGGCCCTTTGTAAGGATGAGGAATTGCCGTATGGTGCTTCTTGAAGATTGCGGCCACCGGCCCCATGCGGAGAAGCCGGAGCCGTTCAACAGGATGGTCCGCGACTTTTTGCTAGCGTAGCTCGCGTTCTAGCCTATCGACTTTTTGCAAGAGTTCTAGATTCTTTGACTTGACTCTGTCAAGCTCCTCTCTTATCTGGGCAACTTCCTTTGGCTTCCTTGTTGCGTCCTTGATTACATTGATGCACTCTTCTGCCACCCTCCTTACCCTGTGGTCAAGGTCGCGCTCAGCCACCCGTGAGAGATCGGGGATCGCTTTTACCAGCTCCGCGTCTGCAAGCGCCCTACATGCATTGATGCGTACTCTAAACCACCTGTCTGTCAGCAGTGACTTCAGATGATCAACAACCTGCTGGCTGTCTGTAAACTTGCCGAGCGCAAAAGTAGCCGCCTCTCTTATCCTGTGGTGGTTGCCGTACTTGCTCCTTTCCACAAGGAAATTGGCGATGTCCTTATCCCCTGAGAACTCTTTGAGTCCAGCGATCGCGCCCTGCGCCACTATATTCTGGAAGCTTTCCCTGACCGTGGCCTTTTTCAATAGTGGTATCGCCTTCTCGCTCCTTGTCCTACCAATTGCAGTGGCCGCCTCTGACTCGACAAAATAGCTTTCATCTTTGTGCAACAGAGGCACTAGGAGGTCGAGTGTCTCTTCCTTGCGGAATTCGCCCAAGGCCCTTACTACCGCGCGCCTTACCTTTGGATGCTTTACAGACAGACACTTTTTCAGCGCTTCATAGGCATAATCTGTCTTGATGGAGCCCAGCGTCTTTGCAGCTTCGGCGGCCACTCCCCAGAACTTTTCTTCCAGCACTGCCTTTTTCAGCGCTTCAATGACAGGATCGGAAGACTTGTCCTTGAGCGACCGCGCTGCTTCAACGCGCTCGATTACGGTCTCGCCCTCAAATAACTGCCTGATCAGCATCTCAGCAGGCGCCTTTATTGACAATGTCTTTAGGATCTTGAAGTGCGGATCAACAGAGAACCATTCCACTTCTCCCTCAACAGGAATCTGGAATGAGCCCTGTCTTTCTGAGATCCTGAAAGTATACGTCTTTTTCGTTCCTCCAAACGCCAGCTTTACTTCAAGCGAAAAGTCAAAGGGCTCTCCTGCCTGTGCCTGCTCCACATCTATCTTGGCCATGTCCCGGTTCTGTGAAAAGCTCACCTTCAGGTCCGGGTGGCCTTCCCTGAAGAGCCACTGGTCGAAGAATTGCTGAAGGCTCTTGCCCGTTTCAAGCTCGAATATCTTGCGCAGGTCATCAGTCTCGGCGGTGCCGTTGGCAAAGCGTTCCAGATAAGTCTTCAGCGACCTCCGGAAATACTTGTCGCCAACATGGTGGCGAAGCATGTGTAGCACACACCCGCCCTTTTCGTAAGTGTGTCTGTCAAAGAGGTCGTCAGGGTGCTTGTACACCTTTGTGACTATGGGTCGCATGTATCTCGTGCCGGCCTCCTCAAAATAGTCGTCTGCAGTTTGCATGATGTAATACTGGAACTCGTCATATCCTCTACTTGCTTCCCAGTAAAGCGCCTCGCAATAGGTGGCAAAGCCTTCGTTGAGCCAGATGTGCTGCCAGTCCCGACACGTCACCAAATCACCGAACCACTGATGAGCAAGCTCATGCGATACGAGGTAGTCGCTAGTAAAGTCCAGATGTGCTTTTTCGTCGTGCAGCGTGTCAAGTGTCAACGTAGTGCAACTGGAATTTTCCATGCCGCCGTAGATGAAATCCTGCACCGCGACCTGTGAGTATTTTTCGTACGGGTATTTTGTGCCAAGATATTCTTCAAAGAACTTGATCATCTTGTGCGTCTGGTCAAATGACCTTGCTGCATCGTGTCTTCTTTCGGCCGGCACATAATACTGCAGCAGGCTATTGTTATCGTCCTTGATCTCGGCATACTTGCCCACTACCACGGAAGTTAGGTAGGCTGGATGCGGATTTGGTTCTGAGAAATGGTAGACCTGCCTTTTGCCCTTCCGTTCCACCCTCAAAAGACTGCCATTTGAAATCGCAATAGAGTCTTGCTGGACTGTGACTGAAAGCTCGCTTGAAAATTTCACCTGCGGATGATCAATACAAGGGAACCAGTACCTTGCCTGTGTTGTTTCACCCTGAGTCCACGCCTCGAAGCGCTTGTTAGGATAATGCTTGTCTGGCGCGACGAAATAGAAGCCTTGCCGCGGCTTGGCCGTATATGCAATAGCAAGCTCAATCTTGCTGCCCTCTTTCATCGCTCTTCCAAGCTTTATGATGAGCTTGTCATCAAGGCTGCGGAAGCTCAGCTTGTCACCGGCAGACACTGACTTTATTTGCAATTCTGCTGCGTCCAGCTCTATGGTGTCAGTATCCTGAATGATTGTGATCGATAATTTTTGATCGCAGCTGATCGAGCGTTCCCGCAAATCGGGTTCGATCGCAAGGCGCATGTGAGTTATCGTGAATGATAATGACGGTGGGTAGTGTGGCTTGCTGCCTGGTAGCTCGAATTTCTTCCGGTGGTCTTGTTCCTCGTCGTGGGTGTACATAGGTGCATGCGCTAGTCACTGGGTTTGACAAAATAAAGGTATCCTGACATGTTGTGAGGCGTACAATATGTTGACCGTATCGCTAGCGATATAAATATAAGGTAATTGTTAGATTTCTATTGCGTAAGCCACTAACTTTTGTTGCATTTTGGCTGATAGCGGTATGACAAGAGCAGGCTGCTGCAAACCGGCGGATCTCAAAGACTGCCAGTTCGCCATTTCATCACTTTGGCTACTTCCACTGCTAAATAACAGATCAAGAATCTGCTCGTGACAAGATGATTGTTGCTTGGATTTCTGCTGTCCACGTATGTGCACCACAGAAAAGCCATGGAGATGTACAGCTGTGCAAAGGGAAAAACTTGGATAGAGGCAAGTGTGTCGCCCACTCCCTATAGCTACTTCCGCCATGTCCTTACCTTTTTTAACAGATTTGTTGGCTGGCCATCGGAATTTGCTGGCGCACGAGCAACACATACTGCGCACAGCATTCAAAAGAAAGGCCTGACGCCATGCCAAACGACAAGATTTCGATCTACCTTGAAGGTTCCGGTTTTCTCGTCAAAGATGCGTTAGGAGAATCAAACAAAAAGAAAGAAAGAAAGGATTCTGTGTGACTCTATTGCTATTTGCCTCTTTTTTTCTATCTGATTTCTCCTGCAGTAACGCCAAATATCTGCTCAATATTGCTGTTGATAGTAGCGGCGCTGTCCTCTGCCAAGTTGTATGGAGCCCTCTCGTCGACTATGCTCAATAGGGCGATTAGATGCTGTTGCGTTTCTGCAAGCTTCTGCAATGCTGAGGGGTCTGCTGTTGCGGCTCCAGAGCTCGCTTCTGAGAACGACTCTATTGCCTTTGCTGCAAGAGCTCGGGCGACTAAATAGTCAGCTGGACTTACTATATTGGTGCCAGTAGCGTTGATATCTCCTTGCAAGATTCCTTGTGTGGCGTTATCGATTATGCGGCCGGTATCGTTTTGTGCCAATAGTTCCCGCACTCGTCCAAGGGGGATCTCCGATATTGTTACGTCTGCGATGACTACATTTGGATCTGTGATTCTGGCCACGTCGATGCCTGTAGCACCTATGGCCCTCTCATAGAATATCAAGACTCCAATGACCGCTCCTGAAGCCTCTTTTGCTTTCTCCATCGGATCCACAGTTGTTAGGCCCTGGCTATCCTGAGATGCCATTGTTGTGTTATTGGTAGAAGGCTGCTGCGTCCCATCTGGCAATTGCGCGCTTGCAGCAAAATAGTTTGGCGCTGTTCCAATAGTGGGAATTAGTGAAGCTGCTACAAACATGAATGCAATCGCGATAAGTCCAAGTATTGCTCTACTCCTGCCTTTGCTATTTTTGTTATTTCGACCGTCTTGTGAAGATGTCATTTGTGAACGAATGAAACCGATTCTCAATTTAACAAGTTGGGGTCATTCTTAGCAAGATATTTGTCGAAATCGCAGCCATGAAAAGAATCTTGTGTTTCAATAGTCAGGGTTATGTTACTATATTCAAGAAACTAATGGTATAGTGAAATTCTTTGATGAAGTGAATGGAGATTTGAGCGATCTAGGCGAATTAATGTTATCAGCTGAATTGCACAAGCGTCATCTTGCCTGCTGCTATCGGCCATGATGCGACAGAATGAGAGATCAGCAAGCTTCCTACTCATCCATGAGCTTCAGCCACCAAGGAGGAATGATGCTCTAATTGAGCCCCTGACCATATCTAGAATCTTGTGCACTAGATTTTTTCAAGCGACCAAGGGTTTTCAACAGTAGACAAATCCTGTGCCGCCATGTTTTCCCCAGCAATTCTGGCACGCACAAGCCTGCGCACTAACTTGCCCGTTCTTGTCTTTGGCAGCTCAGGTACTATTCTTACCTCTTCCGGCCGGGCGAACCTGCCTATCGAATCTTCCACTCTTTTTACAATTTCCTTCTTCAAATCGCCATCATCCGTCTTACTATAGCCGTCCTTTACCACGACACAGATGACTATTGCTTCTCCTTTCATTGCATCGGGCTTCCCTATTGCTACTGCTTCTGCAACAGCAGGGTGCGACGCGGCTGCGGCTTCAACTTCTGCAGTCCCTATCCTGTGGCCGGCCACCTTTATCACGTCGTCGGCTCGGCCGCGCATGTACCACAATCCGTCGGAGTCGACAAGCACAATGTCCCCGTGATACCAGACGTTCTCGTACCTTGACCAGTAGGTATTGATGAATCTGTCAGGGTTGTTCAAAAGCCCGCGTGTCATCGAAGGCCATGGCTTTTTGATCACAAGGTATCCTTCGCTAACTCTTTTTCCTGAATCGTCAAAGATATCTGCATCAAAGCCGGGTATCTGGCAGCCTACAGTGCAAGGTTTCAGCGGCATGACCGGGAGCACGCTCAGTATGGCTCCTCCGATTTCGGTCCCTCCTGACAGATTGACCACCGGACATTTCTTTCTGCCCACTTTTTCAAAATACCACTGCCATGCCTCCGAGTTTATGGGTTCTCCAGTTGCAGCAAGCATTCTCAGTGACGAAAAATCATGCTTTTCCACCTGCACGTTGTTTTTCATAAACGATCTGATGGCCGTAGGTGCCACTCCAAAGATTGTCACCTTATGCTCCTCAATGAGCCTGCACCATGAATCAGAAGTGGGATAGTCCAGCGTGTCGTCATATACCAATGCGGTTGCGCCGATGATAGTACTGCCATAGACCACCCACACCTGGCCCGTTATCCAACCAATGTCGGCATACCAGAACAATACATCATCCGGCTTCATGTCTATGAGGTAGGCTGCCTGTTGTGCCGCCACAACCATAAAGCCCCCATGCACCTGAAGCGTACCCTTCGGCTGGCCCGTGGTTCCAGAAGTGTATAGAATGAACAGCGGATCTTCTGAATCCATCGGCCTGGTTTGCGCCCTAGGTGCGTCCCTGACAAATGCATCATAGTCGCGGCCGACATTTATCACGTGCTGCACGTCTGTTCCTTGCAGCGCCTTTTGCCACTGATCCCTCAGGATGATCTCCTTACCCCTTCTGGTCATAGTGTCTGTTGTGATGAGCATCTTGGCTTTAGAGTCAACCAGACGTGAGTGAAGAGCCTGCGCGGAAAAACCGGAAAATATTGTGGTGTGCACGGCTCCTATCTTGGAGCATGCAAAGATAGCATAGAATGCCTCAGGGATCATTGGTAGATAGATCGCGACCGTGTCGCCCTTCTTTATGCCAGCCTTCTCCAGCGCGCCGGCAAGCCGACTCACATGCTCATCAAGCTCGCGATAAGTGATCTTTGTTGACCCGCGTTCGTTTGAAAAAATATATGCTATCTTGTCCGGCTGGCTTTTCGCATGTCTGTCAATTGCGTTTGCGACAATGTTGCACTTGCCATTGACAAACCATTTTGTCCAAGGGATGCCTTCAGAAGAATCAAAAACTTTGTCATATTTCTGGAACCATTCAATTTCCAAATCCTTATTGACCGCGTCCCAGTACCAGCCAATGTCGCTGTTGGCCCTTTCCACCAGCTGGCGCCAACTTGAAATGCCATGTCTTCTCATAAAGCGTGAAACGTTACTGTCGTTGTCACCAGGATGGCTACTGCCCGGATCGAACGCAAACCTCTCGGTCAACAAATCGGCTTTTGCCATGACGTTTAATATTTGCAGCTAACCTGTGGTGTTGAGAGTTCAAGTTTTGCAGATAGCTCGATGCCTTGAATAGACATCCGCTTTACATCCCTCTGGTTAAATAATACATCGAAGTATGCAATGAGACGCTTGGGCAGCAATGAGCTATACGGGTTGATCAGAAAAGAGCTTTTCAGAAAGGCGATACACATTCTTGGGTTTTTTGTGCCACTCTTGTCGATCGTTCTAGGCGCCCACTTTGCTGGAGCGATCGTCCTGGCTTTGGCTGCAGCATACTCCCTCTCTGAATATCTGCGCCTCAAAGGACACAGCCTCCCATTATTGACAAGCGTAACAAAGATGGCCATGCGTGACAATGGTGAGAGCGAAAAACAAGACACCTTCGTCAAAGCCCCGCTGTATCTTGCCGCCGGCATCCTAGTCTCCCTTCTAGTGTTTCCCGCTCCCTTTAATTATGCTGCCATAACAGTTGTTGCACTAGGGGACGGCTTTGCATCAATTGCTGGGAGGTTGTGTGGAAAGCACAATATTCCTTACACTGGTGGAAAGACGGTGGAGGGCAGCATAGTAGGTTTTGTATGCGCGTTCGTTGGCGCCGCAATTTTTGTTTCTCCTGCAACAGCCCTAATAGCAGCAACTATCGGGATAGCAGTCGAACTTCTTCCACTGCGAATTAGCGACAATCTCACAGTCCCACTGTTGTCTGGCCTATCGATATCAATAATCGGAAACCTGTAGCAATTACTACCCACGCTATTGAGTAGCAAGAGCAAGGAAGAAGAAAAAGAAGGAGAAAAAGAGAGATTCGTCTCAACAATCATTAAATGCTCATTCTCTAATTAGGAAAGCTACTTGGTAGTAGAGGAAGTACGGTACGACTTTGAGGAGCACCCGCGCTATGCAGATGACTTTGTCAGGGATCTTCTAAAGCTCATGATAATATCGAAAATGAACGCCGCTGTCAAGAACTCTGCCTCTGCTAACTACTTTCTGCACATCATCTCCCAGATAGAGGGTTGCGAAGCCTATGTGGTGAAGTACGGTCAGCCTCTGCTGTACGCCAAGTACCACGGCATGGAGTTCACAGACCAAAAGGTGACGTCGCAGTTTGTCCGGTCAAAAGATCACATCATCGACGTAACTATGGAATCTGTCTTTGGCGATTTTGTAAAAAAGTTCGACAGTCTTGCGTCGGCTACAAAGACCAAGGTCAAATGGGGCTTGCCTAAAGAAAAGGACGACAAGCCTGACCCGCTCTTTGAGCTGCTCGACCTATTCGTGGGCGCGGTCGTAAGGCTCTCGTCAATAGATCCTTCAAGCGAGGACAGCCTTGTCGGCAAGAGATTCGCAATACGGAACGCCAGCATCGAGAGGACGTCGCTTCACATAGAGTTTCTCGTGGACGGTCGTCTGAACATCTTGGAGATAAACCCAAGCAAGAAGCACAGGGACGACAAGGTCAAGCTATTATTTGCCGAGGCCGAAGCTGCAAAAGCGATCGCGGCATTGATTAAACAATGATCAAATATTTTCAATAAATACCGAAATCTTTGCTCGCCCATGGGCTGACCATCGAGAGCCATTGCCGACGGTAGCGGCAGGAGTGCGCTACTAGTCTGAAGGGGAAGAGAAACTACACCCAGCGAAATTGCCACACTTTTCGATTTCGTCCTTCATTCCTGCACTGCCGATGCACTCGTACGTACTTGAGGACGCTGAGCTTGCCACCTGGCGCGCAGAAGGACACAGATTGCCAAGGAAATTGATAAGCACTTCATAGATGCAAAAACGGATCGGTCGCATTTCGCTGGAAGACATGCGGAACATTGCAAAAAGCGAAAGTGATGTGCACCTGAAGACACACGCTACAACAAATGGTGGTGTGTCTCAGTCGAGGTGCATTTCCTCATCTCGCTGAATAGGCGATCGGCGCAGGTTAGTGTCATCACTGCTTGCAAGGCGTCCCCACGCGATTAAAAAGATTTACTTGTTCTCTTGAACGTTCTTGCCTTTTTCAGCTGGGATTATTTTCAGTCGGCCGCCCGGATGTTCTCTCTTGAGTTGTTTGCCGCTGAACATCCTGTCGAGGAAAATCGCAAGGGCCGCGATTTCAGAGTGGGGTTGATTACCTATCGCGACGTTGTAGTCAGCTATATCGTAAGCTTCTCTTGGGACTTTTTCGGCCCCAATTATGACCAGCAATCTGTTCTCTTTCCGCAGCCTGTCCGCAGCGTCGTCAATGTTGATGCCATACATCGTAAGGTGCGCAATCTTGCCTCCTCCCTTTTTCCACGCCCTTGCAAGCGCCTTCCAGTCTTCTATGACCTCCACTTCAAAATCACCGCCCCACCTTTCAGAGACGCTCGCCACGGTCTTGCTGACCGATTCATCCACCCCCGTCATGTATATCCTGTCTGCGCCAAACGCCCTTGAAACGAGCGCCGCATGTGTAGTCACTCTGTCGTCGCGGACAAGCCTGTGGCCAATCCTAAGAACGGATATCTTCACGCCCTCTCTTCACCAGATCCAAAGAGCACAGATCCAACCAGGTTCTTCAGCTGCCTGATGTTATAGCCAGTCTTGGCTGAAACTGGAATGACGCGCTTTGTATCAAGTATGCCA
This sequence comes from Nitrosopumilales archaeon, assembly GCA_044507735.1. Classification (GTDB taxonomy): domain Archaea; phylum Thermoproteota; class Nitrososphaeria; order Nitrososphaerales; family Nitrososphaeraceae; genus Nitrososphaera. The sequence continues at coordinate 23,493 of JBIQJB010000015.1, read as the reverse complement.
AGATATCCTGCCTTTTCAAACGAGTCCTCCAAGGTTGTCAGATCGACCTTGTTGAGAACATAAATTATCCTTGTGTCCGGCACCTCAAACTCGTTTATCACTTCAAGTGAGCTTTTGTACTTGCGTGCAATCTCTTCGGCAGGCTCGCTGATATCAATCACCAAGAGCACGAGTCCTGCGTAGGCAAGCTCTTCAAGCGTCGACTTGAACGCGTCTATCATGTAAGCCGGCAGCTTGCTGATGAATCCGACAGTGTCACTCAGCAGCACCTTATTGCCCAAGAGATCGATTGCACGTGTAAACGTTGACAGAGTGGTAAAGACATTCTTGTCTGTAGCCTTGGCCTCTCCAGTGAGCGTGTTAAAGAGCGTTGTCTTGCCAGCAGAAGTATATCCTGCAAGCGACACAGTTGGAAGGCCTGCCCTTGCCCGCTGGTTCCTGTGCAGCTGACGCCTAGTCTCCTCCTTCTCCAGCCTTTTCTTGAGCATTGCAGCCCTCTTTTTTATGTCTAGCAGGTAGACGTCAGCCTCATACTTACCAAGGCCATAGAAACCGGGTTGCTCCCCCATCCTTGCAAGCCGGACCTTATCCCGTGCTCTTGTCATGTCATACCGCAGTTGTGCTAGTTTGATCTGGATCTGAGACTCTGTAGTGCTTGCCCTGCGCTCAAAGATCTCCAGGATCAGCCGCTCCCTGTCGATTATCTCCACCTTGCAGAGGCTCGCCAGATTATAAAGTTGGGTAGGCTTTAGGACTTCGTCAAAGACAATGACATCGGGCTTGAGATCCTGTACCATGTCTCTCACTTGCTCTGCTTTCCCTCTTCCGATGCCAAACCTCGACTTGACTATCTGACGCTGGGTCACCGTCTCCACTATGGAATAGCCCGCAGCGTCTGCAAGAGCTGAGGCCTCTTTTATGGCCTGCTCAGAAGGGTAAGTTATCAGGATGGCCTTTTTCTGGCTTGCCATCATCATCTATTCATCATCGTGATTATCATCATCGTTTCCATTATCGGCATTTCCGCTGACATAAAGCTTGATTCCAAGATAGCGCTCGAGCTTTTTTGCCAATAGCTCGTCCGGCTTAAGCGCGCCGCTCTCTATTTTCTTTAGTGGCTGCACTTTCTCGTTCATCTTCATGGCAAGTTGCTCTTGGGTTAGACCCATCTTCATGCGAGCTTCTCTTATCCTCTTTGCAAAATCTAGTGCAAGTATTGTTTCATCGGCAAATCCTATCTTCTTCTTTTTCTGCTGCTCTGCTGAGACTGGTCTCTTCTTCTTCTTGGCAGTAGCCGTCTGCGCTGGCACGTAAGGCTTGCCATGCTTTGAGCAGGCAAAACAAACATTGAACACCGTGCCGTCGACAACTATCATCTTCTTTTCAGCTGTAGAGCGTCCGCAAAGCTCGCAGTACGACATTGTGATCCAAGCATCAGAAGGCGGATTTAGCCCTTTCTGAGAGTCTGCTGCACCGTCATGTTGAGCACTATTTCTGCAATGTCGCTTGCATACTCTGCGACTCTGCGGATGTTCTCTGTTATCATCTTGATCCTGTAAAGCTCGTTGATATCGCGGGGCTTGGATACTATGCGCAGTATTGCTTTTTCCATCTCGTCTATCTTACGAGCCTTCTCAATTGCCTTATCGGCAGCTTCATAGTCGCGCTTGAACATTGACAGGCAAGCATCGTCCAGCACTTCGAGTGCAAAGTAGCTCATACTTGCTATTCTCTCTACGATCTCCTTGTTTAGCGGGTGCGGGTTATCTCTGATATCTTTGGCGATAACGACTGCATGGTCCGCTACCCTTTCCACGGATTTTGCGATCAGCCTATAGCCTAGGCAATTGCGCGGCTCTTCAAGGCCAATTTCCCTGAGCAAGTGCTCGTTACTGATCGCTATCTTGAGCTGCCTTACAATGTAAAAGCTGAACCTGTCAACCTCGTCATCTGACTTGACGACTTCGTCTGCAAGTTCGACATTATTTTCTTTGAGAGAAAGGAGTGTGTCCCTGTACATGGATTTAGCGATCAGGAGCATCCGCTTGAACGCGGCGTCTACAGACAGGTCAAGTAGGTTTATCAGGACCTGCAAGGTGATGCCCGTTGCCGAGTCGGCGATTATTTCAGTGCCCATGAGTATGCGCCTGACGATGCTCTTGATCACCTCCCTCTGGTCCGCGAGCAACCTGTCTTCCTTTGGGACGATGGTGATGACATTGAAGCCTAGAAAATACAATGCGATAAGCTTGCGAGCGATAAAGTACGGATTGTTGTCTTTCCCAACTTCAATGGTCGCTTCTTTCTGCTCCTTCGCAGCCCTCCTTGAGGCCGGTGCTATCTGCAGGACAGAGTTGCCCTGCCTTTGGATGAGAACTCGATCCCCCTGCTTTAGACCAAGGTCTTGGATCCATTTTTTTGGCAAGGACACGATATATGAGGAACCGCCTGTGTATTGCAATTTTCTGGTCTCTTCACCGTGTGACAAGCTCTTCCCATTGCCGTCGCCCTTGCTAGTCTGCTTTTCCATTCAACACGAGCTTTCTTGTTGTTCTATATATGTATAGCCGTGACTATATAGATTCAACCAACAGCTGCCATTATGTTTATGTGGAATATGGGATATGGGATATGGAGAATAGTACTTGAACCCACTTCCTATAGAAGCCCGGGAAAAGGTGTGCCGCCATCTGGACGCGCTATTTGGCGTTGGCGTCTCTGATGCATTGCCTCCAGAAAAAGTAGTGCAGTTCGAGTATTCAAGGCGCACAGGGCGAATAAAGAACTTTAGCATAGATGGCAAGCTTGCCGGGACTCTTCGGACAGACGGCGGGATCGCGCTGACAATAGCTGGCGCCCAGCACTTCCTTGATCACAGCAACAAGCAGTTCAGGGAAAATTGCGTTGTGCCAGTGCAGGAAGCAGTGCCGTTCGTAGCTGAAGGCAGATCGCTTTTCTGTCGGCACGTCGACTGGTGTGGCTCTAATGTAAAGGCCGGTTCAGAAGTAGCAGTTATTGACGGCAACAAGACGATAGCGGTGGGCACGGCTATACTTGCATCAGTGCTCATGAACAAGTATGACAGGGGCGTTGCAGTTAAAATTCGAGAAGGATTAAAAGGTAGAACGGATTAACTGGCTTTATGATGCGTGGCGGCAACCGCGAAATGAGGCGCATGCTGGACAAGATGGGTCTAGACATGACCACCATGGACAATGTCGAAGAAGTGATAATCAAGACAGACAAGAAAGAACTCTATCTCGTCAAGCCACAGGTCATTGAGATGAAGGGCAAGGACAGCACCATATTTCAGGTAGTTGCAACCGACATTGAGGAAAAGCAACGCGAAGTTCCATCATTCAAGGAGGAAGACATTATTCTGGTAATGCAGCAGGCAAGCGTGTCAAGGGAGAAAGCCGTCCAGGCACTCACAGAGAGCAAGGGCGACATCGCGCAGGCGATCCTTAGTCTTACCACATAGCACTTAGTTTTAATATCCCTCTACTTTCATTTCAAGTGGTTTGGCAAAGGAAAAGACCGCACACGCTCAAGTTCCTCCACCAACCTCGCATTCTGTAGTTGAAACTATTGTCGGCGCGCTGTCAGAGCTTGAAAGCGAAATCGACGGACTATATGCGCGGACAGAGGAAATGAAAAAGCGCATAATGGCTCATTCAAACGAAGAGGTAGAGAAGCTGAAGCAACAGGTAATAGCCATGGCCAACGAAGAGGCCAAGAAAATAGTCGACGCAGCCCGGGCAGAAGCTGAGGCAGAATCTGAAAAAATTGGAGAGGCGGGAAGGGCCAATGTTGCCAACTTGAAAAAGAATATCAATGCATCGTTTGACGCGGCGGTTGACAGCATCGTCAGGACGGTCCTTGGCGACGCTACATCTGCAACAACAACAACAACCACCACTACAACAAAGCCAGCTAAGGCGAAAAAGTAGTGGACATCCGCCTGCCATAATGCCACAAGCTTTAAAAGTAATTTTCGTCCAAGCTTTCTCGTTGATGAAACGCCCCTGAGTGAGGAGCTTTTACATCCCAAGGTTGCAGTGGCAACGGTTCACGGTCGACCATACTACAATATCACATGCGCGCTGAGACTGATGAAGGTGCAATTCGATTCACTGTCACCAGAAGAGGCTGCGCTGTCAAACGCCAAAGTCATTATTACAACTAGGGCAGAAGCCGGCATGATCAACAAGAAGGGTGTGGTGATACTTGACACCGAGCTTGAAAAATATCAGGCAATATCAAAAGCTAGAATTCTAAAGAGCATAATGGGCGATCATGCAGACGATCAGTTAACAATTGGCATAGACCCTGGGAGCAGGATCGGGGTATCTGCGATATATCTGCATCAAGAGATCGCAAGCGCAGTAGAGTCTTCGCCATTGGACGCCGTCGAGCATGTGTCGGCAATGCTTGGCAGCATTCAATCGCGCAAAAAGGTGGTCAAGATAGGCAATGGCGACATCTCTATGGCAAGACAGATCGCCGGAATACTAAAGATGAAGTTCCGGGATGGGGTGACCGTTGAGATTGTGGACGAGCACGGAACCTCTCAAAATCCCGATGCAAACAAGCGTGGAGCCCGCGACAGGTCATCTGCAAGGACCATTGCATTCAGGTCAGGCAAGAGCTTTTCGCTGAAATAGCGAGATGCTCTCACGCTATTGTTGGATCTTGCCCTGTTTGAATGCTTGCTGCTTGGCCTGAACGCATAACGGATCGAAAATGGTGCATTTTTCGAAATCAAGAAAGATAGCAGCATATTTCCTTTCTGGTTGGGGTACAACAATATGGAGAAATGCGGTCACCGGGATTTGAACCCGGGTTATAGGCTTGGGAAGCCCATGTCATAACCAAGCTAGACCATGACCGCTCTACACGTTGTAAGGAGCAACCTGACTTCGATATTAAAATCTTGGTGATTGTGAGTCGGCGGATTCTCTCCAACTTCGGGGATCGTGCTTCCAGGTGAACCTTAGGTTACTTGTGCATATTTGGCCAACCACTGACCTTCATGAAGGAATCATTAACCATTCTTGAATTGCTGCCACGATCCTGCCCGCGCTAAATAGGGAGGTCGGTTGAGCGCTATTGGATTTGGTGGGTGCACAAGCTGCGAGCTGGTAAAAGTAATGGGAACGAATCTTCTGAACGAAATCCAGAATATTGCTTAAATATCAAGGTTTCTTCTATGAGGATGTGGAGTGCGCATAACAATAATGGTAGTTGATGAGGCAAAACTGCAAAAATTTGTCGAAAGGTCGTTAAACGAATGGGGAGCAGCATTGGGCGCACTGCTCACATTCGCAGGTGAAAGGCTTGGATTGTTCAAAGCAATGGCAGGAGCGGGTGAGCTGACGCCTGAAGAGTTGGCAAAAAAGACTGGCACGCATCCTAGAGTTGTAAGAGAATGGCTCGCTGCCGAAGCTGCTGGAGGTATCGTCGAATACGATCCTGTTACAGGAAAATACGTGCTGCCAGCAGAGCACGCACTTGCCCTTACTGACGAAAACAGCCCAGCGTATACCATGGGCGCATACCAGCTCGTAACCGGGTTATTCAAAGACGAAGAGAAATTCATTAACGCGTTCAGAACCGGAAAGGGGCTTGGATGGGGGGACCATCACCACTACCTTTTCCAAGGCACGGAGAAGTTTTTCAAGCCCGGTTATGTCGCGAATCTTACAACCAGTTGGATTCCTTCATTGGATGGCATAGAGGCCCGGCTCAAGAAGGGCGGTGCAAAGGTGGCAGATGTCGGGTGTGGTCATGGTGCATCTACAATTCTAATGGCAAAAGCGTACCCCAACTCACAAATAGTGGGATTTGACTTTCATGAACCATCAATCGAAAGCGCCAGGAACATGGCAGAAAGGGAAGGCTTGAAAAATGTGACTTTTGAAGTAGCTCGATCGACCGATTATCCTGGGGATGACTATGACTTGGTCACATTCTTCGATTGCTTCCACGACATGGGCAATCCCTCTGGGGCCGCCAAGCATGTGCTGCAATCCTTGAAGAAGAAAGATGGCTCATTGATGCTCGTAGAGCCCTTCGCCAATGATAAGGTGGAAGATAACTTGACCCCTATGGGCAGGTTGTCATACTGTGCTTCTACCATAGTATGTGTTCCGGCATCCTTGAACGAGGACGGACCTGCATTAGGGGCGCAGGCCGGAGAGCAGAGGATTAAAGAGATAGTGACAGGAGCGGGCTTTTCCAGGTTCCGGCGCGCAACGCAGACTCCATTCAACTTGGTCTTTGAGGCAAGACCATGAAAATTTTTTTCTCCTAGTCATGATGTGAATTGACAAGCGCAAATAGACGCCACATTCTGAAGGCTTGTAATCATATTTCCAAGGTTTGGTTTGGCAGTGTACGCAAAGAATAGTCTTGTAGCTTCGTCCAGAGCTTACCACCCGCAGTTGAAAATGGGTGATATTTCTATCATCTTTCATTATAGATGTTGCACAATATTTGATAATATGATATGATAATTTGATTATATTGATCACAATATAACACAAATTGTACGATTATTGTTCCATAATATGGGTAGGGAGCGCTATTGTCCTCTGAGAAGGTAACAAAACATAATAATAACAACGATATGGACTTTCCATGCCATATTCTGCTGGCCTTGCCTCTTCAATCCCTGGAATAATTGGGGATGTGATGCTATCCAAGATCAAATATTCTGAGAAATGTCTGCGCCCCAGGTCAGACGTGAGGGAGCTAGTAGATTCAATCCGGGAAAACGGACTCTTGCAGCCAATCGTTGTAAGACCAAAGAATGACTATTTTGAGATCGTGGCTGGCAACAGGAGATGCATGGCTTGCGAGCTGCTCCGATGGAGAAAGATCCCCTGCCATATAGTGGAGCTTGACGACAAGAGGGCCTTTGAATATTCGCTTGTGGAAAACATACAGAGACAGACGCTTACTGTAGTTGAGGAGGCCAATGCCTTCAAAGTCTACGTGGCGGATTTTGGTTGGGGCGGTGTCTCTGAGCTTGCACGAAGGATAGGCAAGAGCCCAAGCTATATCACAAGAAGGATCAACTTGCTCAATCTTCCTCCTGACGTGATCAGCTCTATCACGAATCAATCCCTAAGTGCAAGCTTGGCAGAAGAGCTGTGTTCGATAAAAGATCAGTCGCGACAGTCAGAGCTGGCGTCTCTAATTATTCAACGGCACCTTTCGTTGCGCAAGGCCAGGGGCATCCTTAGCCAGTACAAGGCTGAAGCCCTGGACGACACTGACGACAAGTCTACGGCCAGCAGGCTTGAGCACAAGCGTAAAGTTTTCGATAAGATGATAGTGACACTAAGGATCGCACTGAACAACATTGGCGCCCTGATAAGCCAAAACGAAGACGACTGGCTAATGCGGGAAATATTGATGCAGCACAAGAACTCTCTGCACAGCCAGATCGACCTTCTGATAAAAGAGAAGAGGAAGCTTAGTCGCAGGCTTGTTGCCGGCGTGTCATAATTTTTCGGCGCCGAAAAGATCAAGGCCGCGACGACGCATGTCAGAAGTTTTAAGAACTTCGCGTCGATTGGGTCTGACAGACAATGCCGGGATTTCTTTTGCATGTTGGCGCGACGGCAATATGCCCACATGGAGGGCAGATCTCAACAATATCTTCAAATGCCCGCGTAATGCTGGGTGGTCAGCCTGCAGCCACGCTTGCGGACATGTACCCCATCGCCGGCTGCCCGCTCAACGTCTCTGGCAAGCCACAGCCCTGCGTCGTGGTTAGATGGCTGGTCCCGGCCGCACGCATCGTGATAAACGGGAGCCCTGCTATATTGCAGAATAGCGTTGGTATCTGCCAGAGCGCGGAGCAGATCCCTCAAGGGCCTCCAAATGTGATTGTGACCCAGGTACGGGTAAAGGGGTCGTGAAATGACTCAGTTCAACTATCCTTTCAAGTTGGATGGGAGTGGTCGCACAGCCACCGCGTCCGGCGATGATCATATCAGGCAGCTAGTAGAACAGGTGCTTTTCACAGTCTTGGGTGAAAGGGTCAACCGACCGACCTTTGGAAGCGGAGTAGGCCAGCTGGTGTTTGCCCCAAATAGCAGCGAGCTTGCAAGTGCAACACAGTTTCTTGTTCAAGGTGCACTGCAACAGTGGCTCAAAGATCTCATCCACGTCGAATCGGTGACCGCTAAGAGCTTTGAATCCACCCTCACAGTTGCAGTGCATTATCTGGTCAAGGGCAGCCAGGAGCGCAGAACGGTCGAGTTTGCAAAGGAGGTCTAGAGAGTGCAGGTCAAGTGCGGAAGCGATGCAAGACGCTCTGCAGTCAGGGACAGCGCAGACTGGAACGGCATAGACTATCTCGAAGTGCGCACAATCCCGGAAGGCGGGGTTTACAAAAACCCAATCATTATTTTGCACTGCTTCAAGCCGCTATCCGGGCTTGGAGCAGACAACGTGCTTTTCTCCGGCGGAGTCAGGGAAAAAGGTGTTGTGGCAGAGTGGGCATACACCGCCCAAGAAGTCATTGCGAATCACACTGACAAGGTTTCGACCGGAGAGCTTGAAGTTCTGAATGCGATCGAAAACCCTTACAATGCGCTGGTAATCAGGCCAAACAGCCGGGGCGACTTTTCCACATACCAGCTCAGCCTGGTAAAGTCGGCTGACACTCCCGGCAAGCCGCCAGCCGGCTTTGATACTATACTCTCACAGGTAGAATTTTCTTTCAAAGTCGAATGCCCAAGTGAATTTGATTGCGCCTGTGCCGAACCCCTTTCACAGGAAAGGCTAGTCGAGCCGGCCATAGATTACATGGCAAAGGATTACGCCAGCTTCCGCAAGCTGATACTTGATAGGTTATCGCTCATAATGCCAGAATGGAAGGAGCGAAACCCTGCTGATGTCGGGATTATGCTTGTGGAACTATTGGCGTACGTGGGAGATCATCTGAGCTACTACCAGGACGCAGTCGCAACAGAGGCGTACTTGGGAACAGCAAGACGGCGTATATCTGCCACACGTCATGCAAGGTTGCTGGACTATGCTGCAAATGAGGGGCGCAATGCCAGAGCCTGGGTCTGCTTTGAGGTAAGCATCCCAAACCTAGTCTTGCCTAGGGGAACGCAGCTGTTGACAAAGGCAGGAGATGAGACCGGTCCTGTAAAAGACATTGGAGAGGAGGTGATCAAGGGCGCTGAAGTCTTTGAGTCGATGTACGATGTCACGCTTTACAAGAGCAAGAACAAGATTTTCTTCTACACATGGAGCGAGACCAACTGCTGGCTTCCTGCGGGCTCGACCTCGGCAACGGTCAATGGCAGCGGCCTTGACACAATGGAGATATTTGTTTGGGAAAACGTGCCTGGAGGCGACACTGACAACATGATAAGCTACCTTGCAAGTAATTTCGGCCTTGATTGGCTAGATGGTGCAGAGATAGAAAACTCCGGAACCGTGATAACGATCAATAGCGGAGGCAAAAAGCTCGAGATAACTCTGCAAGAGGACAGAGCAACACTTGATATCAAAGGAAAGAACATGTATGTGTTTCAGGTGGAAGAAGGTCCTGATCAAAAACACCATGTAAAGTCGTCAAGCCTGCGGGTAGGCGATGTGCTGGTTTTCGCCGAGGAAATGTCACCTTCAGGCGGCGTTGCCAATCCGAATCACCGCCACGCTGTACGCTTGACTTCCGTGGCAGCCGGCAAGGACGAGCTGACCGGCGTGGATGTGCTTGAAATAGAGTGGGATCAAAAGGACGCACTGCCATTCTCCATGTGTCTCGAAAGGGATGGCAAGCCGGTTAGCGTAATCTATGGCAACGTGGTCTTGGCGGACCATGGATATACCAAGACAGATGCTCCTTCAAACCTGTTTGGAGAGAGGAAATTCAAGGACAGAGTAGTGGCTGGCAAGTACTATCCTCGGCTTGATGAAAAGCCACTGACACGACGCGGGCCCGAATTTGAAATTACTGCGGGAAAAGGTCGGCCTGCCGCATCAGCTTTTGACTATGGAGCTGACAAGGTAATGCCTGCAATAACTCTGATGGATGCAAACTCGCTTTCATGGCAGCCAGCTCGAGACCTCTTATCAAACGACGAGTTCGCGCGGAGGTTTGTAGTGGAGACCGAGAGCGATGGAACAGCCTATCTGCGGTTCAGCGAGCAGAACAGGGAAAGTTGGGCAGCCCAGATAAAGGAAGGTACATTCAAGGGATTCACTGCGACGTACAGGATCGGGCTTGGGTCAAAGGGCAATGTGGGTGCAGAGTCGATAACGAGGACATCTGCCAGCGCGCCGGCAGGGATCACAAAGGTATTCAACCCGATGCCCGCGAAGGGAGGCGAGGATCCTGAGACCCGAAATAGCATACAACTTCATGCGCCGCATGCGTTTAGGAGACAAGAGCGAGCCGTCACCGCCGCCGACTATGAGGAAGTGTTAAAGCGCCATCCAGAAGTCCAAAAGGCGGCAGCGGAAAAGAGGTGGACTGGCAGCTGGTACACGATGTTTGTTGCAATTGACCGCAAAGGTGGCATGGATGTAGACCGCGAGTTTGAAGCAGAGATCGTGGAGTTCCTCGAAAAGTACCGACTGGCCGGATATGACGTGGAAATCCAGTCTCCAATCTACGTGCCTCTTAAGATATCAGTCGAGGTCTGCATAAAGGATGGCTATTTTCAAGGCGAGGTAAAGGAGGAACTCTTGAAGGTGTTCAGCAGCAAGCTGAAGGAGGACGGAAGCAAGGGCTTCTTCCATCCTGACAACTTTACTTTTGGTCAAACGCTTTATCTGAGCAGGGTCTACGAGGCCGCAATGGCGGTGGCCGGGGTCTCGTCGGTTGTGGTCACCGAGTTTCACAGGTGGGGCAAGGAGCCAGCGGGCGAGCGTGAAGATGGCTTTATAGAGGCTGGGCCAATGGAGATCCTCCGGCTAGACAACGACCCCAACTTTGCCGAATACGGCGTGATAGAATTCATCTTTTGCGGGGGTGCCTAAAGGTGGATAGCTGCGACTGCAACTGCGGATGTCGGGACGACAAAAAGTACACTCCTGCCAAGATATACAACCCGTCGGGCCAGCCAGCGCTTTCATACCGCATAGGGACGCACGCCCGGTTCAAGTCCGACATGCTACTGTCGATTCCGTCGCAGCCAACCCTGAAATACCTGAAGACGAGGGAGGATTCGGATCTTTCAATAGCGCTGATGGATTCGTGGGCACTTGTCGCTGATGTGCTGACATTTTACCAGGAGCGCATTGCTAACGAGGGATTTCTCCGCACCGCAACAGAGCGCAGGTCGCTGCTAGAGCTTGCAAGGAGCATCGGGTACGAGCTCAAGCCTGGAGTCGCGGCAAGCACTTACCTTGCGTTTTCGATGGACACCTCAGCCGGCTCACCCAAAAAGGCAACAATAGGAATCGGGACAAAGGTGCAGAGCGTGCCTGCTCAAGGCGAGTCGGCACAGGTCTTTGAAACAATGGAAGAAATAGTGGCACAACAGGCGTGGAACGAGATCAGGCCACTGCAATCAAGCAAACAAGACCTTCAGGCAGCGCTTGAAAAGGGCGAAGTGGTGTTTGACGGCACATCTACAAAGCTCAAGTCTGGTGACGGTCTGCTGTTTTCGATAGGGGGCACCAAGGCGGCGTTTGTAATTGCAAAGGAGGTGGTAATGGACGCGGCACGCGGCCAGACGAGGGTCATGTTTTCGCCAGCGACGCCGGTAGAGACCCAGGCCATTGAGGCAGCAGAAGAAGAGGGGGAAGCGACAGATTCCATTCTCGACTCTGAAAGCATGCTGAGCCACTCAGATATCCAGGAACTAGTCCGCTCGCCATGGACAGAGCAGGACCTGCAGTCAAAGGCAGCTATCAAAGGCTGGCCGATGGATACCATCGTGGACGCGATCAATTCTGAGCGCAAAAAAGAAAAGGGGACTGGCGATGTGGTGTATGCGTTCAGAGTGAAATGCGGCATATTTGGCAGCAATGCGCCAAAGTGGGACAGCCTGCCGCCGGAACAAAGGTACTCCTATTCATCTACTGATAGGACATTTACGAAAGAAGATTCTTCAAAATCTGCCGAACCGGTTGCTCCACCTTATAGCAAAGACTGGGATACAGCCAACGGAAATAAGGGCATTCCAGTAAACAAGAATTCTTCAGATGCATTCTATGGCGATGACGGCTATCTAATCTATCTTGACAACACTTATCCGAACATACAGCCAGGCAGCTGGATAATCCTGACATGCTCTTCTAAAATTTCAGGATTTCTTGTGAACAAAGCCGCTGATGCAAGCGTTACGGGCTTTGCCATCACTGCCAAGGCAACAGGACTCACGGTCAACAACGACGAAGTTAAGGGCTGGATTAAATTCTCCGATGCAGGGTCATCGGTACTCAATGACCTGTCAGGATTCTACTTCCGCACCACTAGCGTTTATGCGGCTCCAGAAGAGCTCAAGCTTGCAGAAACTGCAATTGAAACAGCGGTACAAGAAAACAAGATCCTACTTGACCGCATGGTTGGCGGCCTTGGTCAGGGTAGGCCAGTTGCTATTTCAGGCGAACTTGAAGGGCAGCCCGGCGTAATTAGAAAAGAAATCGCGACACTTGCAAGCATTGTGCACTTTGAAGATGGCAAGCTCCTGACCACGCTGTACCTTTCTGCACCACTTGCCTACAAATACGAACGCAGCACGGTCAAGATAAACGCCAACGTGGCTTGGTCCACACATGGCGAAACCAAGGAAGTATCGATAGGAAGCGGCGACCCGACTCAGAGGTTCCAAGAATTTCCGCTCAAGCATAGCCCCCTTACATACGTCCCAGGGGAAACCGCAAGTGGCGCCAGGAGCACGCTTCAGATAAGCATTGATGGGATCAAGTGGGAAGAAAAAGAGTCATTTGAGGGCATGGGCCACTCCGAGCGAGCATTCATAGTGCGCAGGAGCGACGAAGGCAAGTCGACAATCATTTTTGGCGACGGCAAGACTGGTCGGCTGCCTCCTGCAGGACAGGAAAACGTGAAGGCAAAGTACCGAGTCGGCATTGGCTCGCAGGGACTCTTGGCAGCGGATCAGCTGAGCGTACTTATGACGAGGCCACTAGGCGTGCGTGGCGTGACAAACCCGCTCAAGACCTCCGGGGCGGAGGATCCCGAGAGCATGGACGACGCGCGCAAGAATGCTCCTCGTACAGTACTTACCATGGATAGAATCGTCTCGCTTGAAGACTACAAGAACTTTGCACAGGGTTTTGCCGGAGTTGGGAAGGCAACATCATACATGGTAAGGATAGGCGGCTCTGACGTGGTGCTGGTGGCAGTCTCAGCAGAAGGAGGCGAAGAGCTGGATGCGAATCTTCGCGAGAAGCTGGCAAATACCATCAAATTGTACAAGGACCCTGCGGCAAGATTTACTGTACGCTCATTTCAGCCCCGGGCGTTTAACCTTGAGGCAAAGATAATGGTATCAAGCGGCAGGGCGTTTGAAGATGTCCGGTCCTCTGTAGAACAAGCTCTTAAGGACGCATTCTCTTTTGAAAGCCGAGATTTTGGTCAGGCAGTCACGATCTCAGAGGTAATGTCAGTTATCCAAGGAGTAGAAGGAGTGGAGGCAGTCGACATCGATTACCTCTACGAGCACCAAGAGGGCGCAGGACCTGTGTCCAAGACAACGGAGGGAATAATCCGTGCAGTGGGCAAGGAAGATGAAGACGGAGTCGTCATACCGTCGCTCCTCCTGATAAACCAGATAAATCTAGAGGAGATGCAATCATGAGCGAAAATGACAGCACAGTAGAAGGGTACACAAAGAAACGTCTGTACGAGCTTATTCCTGCGGCATACCGCCAGCGCGACGCCAAGTTGGGCGGCCCGCTTGAAGATCTTGTTGGCATAATAGCAGAACATGCCTCTGCATTGGAAAAGGACATTGGCGACCTGTACGACAACTGGTTCATAGAGACGTGCGATGAGTGGGTCACTTCTTATATCGCCGACCTTGTAGGCGCAAAGTCGCTTAGTGCAAGCAGGGTGTCTTCTCTTTCCACTACTGAGGTGGTGTCGCAGAGAGCATATGTTGCCAATACCGTGTCATACCGCCGCCGCAAAGGCACGATCTTGGTGCTGGAGGAACTGGCGGGGGATATCACGCAGTGGGGCGCAAAGGCAGTCGAGTTTTTCAAGTTACTTGAAACTACTCAGAACCTCAATCACATCAGGCTTGCCAACCACCGGACGCCTGACCTGCGCAAAACATCCACCCTTGAGCTGCTCAATACCCCGTTTGACACGATCGCGCATACACTTGAAGCTAGGCGCATACGGAGCAACAGGGGCCTGTACAATACATCGAACATTGGCATATTTCTGTGGAGGCTTCAGGCATTTCCTTCATCTGATGCCCCTGCCTCTCCCTATTTCGACCCTGCCGATGTTGATAAGACTTCAACCCACACATTTAGGTTCAACCCTCTTGGATACGACCAGCCGCTCTTCAACAGCCCTGAAGATGACCCTGACATTTCAGAACTGGCGCAGGAGCACGACCTGCCAGTCCCGATAAGGCGAAGGGCGCTTTACGACAGTCCTGACAAGTATTACGGTAGAGATCTTAGCATATTTATCCGAGTAAAATATAGTGGCGAGTCCGAGTACCATGACGTGCCTCTCAGGGAGGTGCAGGTGTGCAATCTGGAGAACTGGGGCAAGCCCTGCACAGACAGAGTGGCAATCGACCCGGAAAATGGCAGAATATCACTTCCAAAGAAAGCAACCGACGTGCGAGTGATGTACCACTACGGGTTCAGCGCCAAAATGGGCGGAGGCTTTTACAAGAGGCCGCCGCTTGGTTTTCCCGGCAGGCTGATCAAGATCTCCAAAGACGGCAGCGGCGATCACGCCACTATCGATGATGCAATAGACGCATGGAAAGAGGGCGGCTACGGAGATGTAGTCTTCCAGATACTGGATAGCGAGGTATACGATGAAGTGCTCGTTCTAAGCCTACCGGTGGGCTGCAGGGTAGCCATAGTGGCCGCAGAGGAGCAGAGACCGATTTTGCGCTCACTCAGATTGCAGGGAGAGAGCGGAAGTAGCCTTGCATTGGATGGGCTGTGGTTCAACAATCCGTCAAGAGCCCCAGTCATAAAGGTCAGACCCGGCGACATGGCGTCACTTGCCATAAGGCACTGTACCCTTGTACCCGGCCGCGACACTACCGCGAGAAAGCTTGCGATCGGCATGAAGAGCTACATAAGGCGGCATATTTGCACATGGGACAAGATAGCCACGAACCAGAGCCATGCAAACAGGCTCAAACAGTTCTTGAAAAAGAACTTTGCCGGCTGGATTACCGACGCAATGAACTTTACCAGCGACGTCCAGCAGGTTACGCTGTCTGACGGGACAAACTCGGTTTCAGTCAGGCTCGATCCGGATCGGACTGCAGCATACATTGACTTGACCGAAGGGGGTGAGTTAAGGAAGAATGTTTATGAATTCATCGTCCTCACAGAGAACGGCAAGAAAAATTTGTACATCAAGGGCGGCAATGACGACCTGCATATCAGCCTGGATCGGTCCATCACGGGCAGGATTCAGATCATGGACTCGCTTATGTTCACTTGGAACAGGATCCCTGCGGAAGAAGATGACAGTAGATACCTCAGGACATTCCTAAAGTCCAACTTCTTTCTGCCGTGGCTGACAAAGGATACGCCGTTTGAAAACAACGGCAGCGTGATAGGTGCCAAGTCCAAGAGCGGCAAAAACTCCCTGACCATGACGCTTCAGGGAAGCAAGGTTGTGCTTGAGATAATCAACAAGGGCTCTGAAGGGGAGGAGGAGAAGACCATGTACGAGTTCGTTGCCAGAGGCGGCAGGGTGTACAACCAGTCAGACGCTCGTCTGAGCGCTATTGACAGCATCATAGACGGCAAGGGTCAACATGAGGCCATAGAGGCCTACTCTGCTAAGCTGGAGAACACGACTGTGTTTGGGAAGACAAGGGTATACAAGCTAAACTTGGCAAGCAACGTCATATTTACTGATACCGTAAGTTCTACTATAACGCAGGAGGGGTGCGTCCGCTTTAGCTACATTCCTCCATGCTCAAAGACTCCGCGGCGCTACATGTGCCAGCCGCAGGAGGGCAAGGCGGCTGCCAGGCCAGAGTTTACTTCAGAAGTATATGGCGACCCCGGCTACGCACAACTACACAGGGGCATTGCTCCGGAGATATTTCAGGGCGGGGACAATGGCGCGGAGATGGGCGCTTTCAACCATCTGCTGCAGCCGCAGCGTATAGCCGACCTAAAGTCAAGCCTTGACGAGTACCTCCGGTTCGGCCTTGAGGCAGGAGTATTTTTGGTGACATGATATGAAGGGTGATTTTACAAGGTCAACTTTTGACAAGAAAAAGCACTACAACAGTGTAAACATGCAGCAGGGAAGGGTGCAGGTGGATGCAGACTGGAACGAGCAAAATGACATCAATTCCCACCATGAGCGGACGTTTCTGCGCGACATCCTCGGCAAGAGCGGCACGCTTGACAAAGACGATGGCTTCAAGATATCGGAAAATTTCTCGTTCAAATGGGACAATGATTACCCAGACTCTGCAGAAGTAAAAGCACTTGTGGAATTTCTGCGCGATAGCTTTGGCCTTTTGTGGATTCAAGAGAACACTCCGGTGGCCAAAAGCGGCGACGGCAAGACTCTTACCATTCTAGCGGCAGACGGCTCACACAGCGCGACTATAACACGGGACGCCGGAAAACCAGTAGTCCTCGCTATCGACGGCAAGCCTGTCTATGAATTCGCGCATGCTGGAGATGACGTATGGAGCAGAGGATACATGATCGGAAAGGGCGACTATTATGTCGACGGAATCCTTTGCGAAAACGAGAGCAACATTGAATCCACAAGGCAGCCAGACATACTTGCCAGGCAGATCCGGTTCCAGATATTTGAGTGGGAGTCGGCGGGATCAGATCCGATCAAGAAAGCCATAGCAGGTTTTGTCCTAGCCATGTTCCCGGCAATGGCAGGGGCAGTCACTGTTGAAAAGACCGTAAAGAAAATTACAATAACCAACACCGAGACCTCGGACACTGCTGAAATCGAGCTTGTCGAAAGTGAAGGCAAGGCCACGCTAAAGTTCAATGGTTCTGTGATAGAGCTTGTGGCCGAGAAGTCAGATGAAAAGACGCTCATATACTATCAGGTTGAAAACCCATCAATTCCTTCGGCCAATGGTTTCTACCTTGCGTATCTCGACACTTGGGATCAGCACGTGACCCACCTTGAAGACCATTACATGAGGGAAAAAGCGCTCGGCGGCGTCGATACTGCAACGCGCACAAGGACAGCATGGCAGGTTAGGCTGCTCCCGCTTGACTCCTCCAACGTGGACAAGTGCGATGCGTGGAGTGCAGTGGACGACCTTGGCGTGTCCAACCCTGGTAGAATGCAGGCACGGCCAAAACCCACCAAAGAGCAGACAGATATGTGCAAGCTGTATGAAACGGCGGGCTACAGGGGGCTTGAAAACCATCTTTACAGGGTGGAGGTGCACAAAGGTGGCCCATTTGCCGAGTCGACGTTCAAGTGGTCTCGTGACAACGGAATCGTTGTCAGCCCTGTAACCAAGATCCGCGACTTGGAAAACAAAATCGAGATCCAAAGTAGAGGCAGAGATGATAACCTTGATTTCAAGCAGGACACATGGATCGAAATTACTGACGACCTGCATGAAAGGCTTCACCTCTCGGGAACGCTAGTGAAGATAAAGGAAGTCAAGGAGAATACTATCGAGTACTATCCTGACAAGGTCATCGGGTTGCCAATAACTAGCGCCAACTTTGCAGAGAACCCAAAGGCCCGGAGATGGGATTCCGACGGCGTACTAAAGCCGGCAAACTCTACCGACTATATAGAGCTTGAAGACGGAGTCGAAATAAGACTGAGCGATGGCAACTACCGCACAGGCGACTACTGGCTCGTGCCGGCCCGGGCTAACAGCGAGGAGAGCATTGAATGGCCTCGGATCGGAAACAGTTTGACAGACGCGCCGCAGGCGCTATTGCCAGCAGGCATCGCTCACCACTATGCGCCACTTGCTGTAGTCGAATACAAAGATGAAAGGTTTAGCGTAAAGTCCGACGCAAGGAGCTTTTTCACATCTCTTGCAGACCTTATACTCATCCATTATGCGGGTGGGGACGGCCAGAACGCCCTGCCAAACAATAGACTTGCAGAACCTCTCAGAGTGGCCGTAACAATGGGCAGGACACCGATAAGCAAGACGCCGGTTGGCAGCGCAAAGGTGCGTTTTACAATAGTCAAACCATCTTCGCTTGGAACACTATCTGCTGGTGGAATGACAGGCTCGTCGCTTGAAGTAGAGACCAATAGTGAGGGCATTGCAGAATGCTTCTGGACTCTTGCAGACGACGTTGTAGAACAGCAGGTCAAGGCAGAGATTGTAGAATGCGACGGCGCAAAGGTGTCTCCAATATACTTTGGCGCGACCTTGCCTATCTGGTTCTACTATGTGGCAGGCGACGGAGCGGAGGAACATGCGGGAGAGACGGTAGATCTCTCTGTAGGCATTGCGGTGGGAAGCAAGCCACCAACTAACCCAAACAAAAAATTCAAAGTGAAATTTACTGTTGTTGCAGGCGGGACAGTTTCACCGGCTATGCCGGAAATAAGTAGCCAGGGAATAGCGACAACAAGGTACACTCTTTCTTCAGCTCCGACCCGGCAGCAGATCAAGGCTGAATTGCTATTATTTGATGGCAAGCCGACAAACCTTGCTCCAATATACTTTAGCGTAGGGATATTGGAACATGGAAGGTCTGCCAACACCGGTCTGCTAAAGCTCGTAATCCCTGCCGGCCAGGGTAACTTTCCGCTTGTGTATGGGCCGTTTAAGCACTACCTGACCGGGCTCAAGATGCCACCGGCTGTATTGCTAGGGCTTGTCACACCGGACAAAGATGACGAGGTAAAGTACACGGAGGACTATGTTTTTGCAGCTCGATCGGGCGTTCACTTCAAGCCTGTTGAAATAAACCCGGAGACTTTCAAGGTACACCTTTGGGTGGTCAGTAGAACAACGACAGGCAGCGCATCCAGTCCCGCAGATAGCTCGCCTTCAAGCCCCTCTACTGTCAGCTCCGCACCCGGCGCCGCCGGGACTTCAGTTGCGACCGCCCGTGACATGCCGACCGTCAGTCTCCCATCTTCACTACTTGAGGCCTCTTCAATGGCACTAAGAGCAACAGAAATTACAAGGATGGCAACGGCTGAAATTAGCGCTAGAGCGACAACAAGATTTGCGATAGACCAAAAGGCAACTGTTCTGCTGCGCTGGTGGGCCATTCCGGCACAGGAGCAAGCGTCGCAGTCAGGCGAGCCCATAAAAGAAAAGGTTGAACCTGTGATCGAATTTGACAGATCGGATTACAAAGCAGGCGGCGATACAGTTGTCGTGACGGTGACTGACCCCAACCTCCCGATGGATAGTGTTATAGGAAGTGTACAAGTGCTGATCACAACAAAGCCACCGACGGGCCCGGCATCGGAGGCTGGCGGTGTTGTTATACAGCTAAAAGAAACCGGAGCACAAACCAACATTTACGTCGCAAGCTTTCTGATAAGGGAGGGAAGTATTTTGGATGGCAACGCACCAAAACCAGTTCCCGGACTAGGACCCAATACAACTCTGTTCGCAGTTTATCAGTACGAACCGGGCAAGTTCGTACAGGATCATGCAAATATCCACTAAGCTGATCTGCGGAATATATCGCAACAAGCTTTAGCTAGCCGCGATTTTCAGCGTGCGCTGGGGTACAAATAGCCTTAAATAAATTCCATCGCATCACTGGGTGACCAATTTGGCCATGAATGTAAAATGGAGTTTTGATGTAATGATCAACGGAGGACCAAAGAAAACACTTGCTGGCGAACTTTTGGTAGACGCAGTAGATTCGCTCAGCATAACAGTGGACAAAAACACCACAACCGACAAGTCGGTGGAAGTGCAGCCCGGTGACATTGCTGATGTAAAGCTTCTTTACATAAAGTCAAGCCTGCATGATGGCGTGTCGTACAAATTGAGTGACGGGACAACCGACAGCGACTCTGTGGACCTTGACACCGACCACATTCTAAACAGCAGCGAGATTGTGGAGCTCTTGGGTGTTAATCCAAAGTACATCAAATTCCAGAACACCAACACCGACAGCAACGCGGACATCGAGATACTGGTGGCCAGGATGGCCGCATGAGGTGAGATGGATGCCAATTACCCCGACATATCCTGGCGTATACATTGAGGAGCTTGATAACCCTGTCAAGACCATAGTTGGTGTTAGCACGTCTGTAACGGCATTCATAGGGCGAGCGCTCAAGGGGCCGGTTAACGATCCTGTAGTCATACACAACTTTGGAGAGTTTCAAAGAATCTTTGGCGGGCTCTGGAAGGAGAGCACCGTGAGCTATTCAGTATATCAGTACTTTTTGAACGGGGGGGCCGATGCAGTCATTGTACGCGTAGTTCATCCCGACGCTAAGAAAGCCAAGTTTGAAAACAACTCTGAAACCGGCATAACATTTGAGGCTGAAAATGAAGGAGACTGGGCCAACAACTTGCGGGTGACCACGGACAACGAGATCGACGAGGATGCTGAAGGCAGCGACAAGCTGTTCAATGTCAGAGTGAAGGAGAAGGTTGCAAGCACTGGAGACCCCAAGAAAGACTATGTGGAGCTTGAAACTTTCCTCAATGTCTCCTACGAAGAAGATCACCCTAGGTTCGTGAACAGGGTGCTTGCAGAAGGGTCAAGGTTGATACGCGTCAGCACAAACACACTCACAGACAGGCCATCCGGAGAGCTCGACTTTGACATCGCTGCAACCAAGGGAGATAATGGAAGTGGCCTAGATGATGACGATCTCAAAGGCGACCCAGATGGCAAGAAGGGAATTTACGCGCTTGATAATACAGACATTTTCAACCTGCTTTGCATACCATCACCAAATAAGGACGGCACTGACACGCCCGGCTTGTACAGCACTGTCTATTCAGAGGCCGTAGATTACTGCAAGAAAAAGCGAGCCATGCTTATAGTCGACCCACCTAGCAACTGGACCTCCAAGGATCATCCAATAGATGGCGCGATAGGCATAGATGCACTTCCGCTTTCAAGGAGCGAAAACGCAGTGATATACTTCCCGCGCATCAGGGCCCCGGATCCACTTGATGAAAACCGTCTGAGGACTTTTCCACCCAGCGGAGCTATCGCCGGAATTATGGCAAAGACAGATGCCCAGCGCGGAGTGTGGAAAGCACCTGCGGGGATAGACGCTGTCCTTACTGGCGTACCTGACCTGGCAGTGAGGCTCACAGACGAGGAAAATGGAGAGCTCAACCCTCAGGGAGTCAACTGCCTGCGCATAATGCCACCTGCTGGAAGAATTGTGTGGGGGGCTCGCACCATGAAGGGCGCAGACAGACTGGCAAACCAGTGGAAGTATCTGCCAGTAAGAAGGACTGCGCTGTATATCGAAGAGACGCTTTACCGTAACACAAAATGGGCAGTCTTTGAGCCAAACGACGAACCTCTGTGGGCGCAGCTAAGGCTTAGCATAGGCGCATTCATGCACGACCTGTTCCGCAAGGGGGCTTTCCAGGGAAGCACACCCAAGGAGGCATACCTTGTAAAATGTGATAAAGAGACTACAACCCAGTATGACATTGACAGGGGCATTGTCAACATCGTGGTTGGCTTTGCGCCGCTCAAACCTGCCGAGTTTGTCTTCATAAAGATCCAGCAGCTTGCTGGACAGGCGGAGGTGCAGTAAAATGGCGCAATTTGAAGTAAACACTCACCGCTTCGACCCATACAAGAATTTCAAGTTCCGCATCAAGTGGGATGGCAGATACGTCGCCGGCCTGAGCAAGATGACCGCGCTCAAGCGCACGACAAAACCGATAGAGCATAGAGAGGGTGGAGATCCGAGCACCAACCGCAAGTCGCCTGGTAGGACTTCATACGACGCAATAACGCTGAGTAGGGGAGTGACACATGACTTGGAGTTTGAAAAGTGGGCTAATAAGATATGGCACTTTGGCAACAATGTCGGAGCAGAAGTGTCGCTCAAGGACTTTAGAAAAGACATACTGATTGAGGTCCTCAATGAGGCCGGTCAGGTGGCAATCGCATACAAGGTGTACCGCTGCTGGGTGTCAGAATACCAAGCTCTTCCAGAGATGGATTCAAACGGAGAGGCCGTAGCGATCCAGACAATCAAGCTAGAGAACGAAGGATGGGAAAGAGACGAAAGCGTGACGGAGCCGACAGAGCCGGTCCTTTAATCTAGTGATGGATAAGCGATGGAGCAAGGCCTGGCTACAGTTCCTCGCGGAGTCCCTGGAAACGCAAAAGGCCAGTGGATAAGAAAAGCCGCTATCCGGAGGATGACAGGGCACGACGAGCAGCTGCTGATGGAACATCCAGCTAGTACTCCATTGCACTCAAAGGTTGTATCACTTTTGGAAAGGATAGCCACTTTTGAAGGCGCGCATACATCCGTCGTTCTGAAAAAGCTGAGTCTCGGCGACAGAGCATGTCTCCTTTTGAGCGCAAGAAAGCTGATCATTGGCGATCTCATATCGTGCACCACAAGCTGCCCAAGCTGCGGAGCCGATATGTCGCTTGACCTCTCTGCCGACACAATAATGAGTGCGGAGCATCCAATTCCCGAGGTTGACTATGGGCTTGAGGCGGCTGGGTTCCGCCTTAGGATAAGACCACTTACAGCAGAGGATCAGGATGCCATAGTCGCAAAGGCAGCAAGGTCAGATGTGCTGGCTCAAGAGCTCGCAAGGGCATGTGTTGTTCGATCTGAACCTGCGCTTCCAGAAAGAATACCCGAAGCACTGCTTGAAGCGATCGGTTCAAGGCTTGAAGAGATAGATCCGCTTTCTGATGTTAACCTCAGACTTTTGTGCCCCGAGTGCGGCCATTCGTTTCAGGCCGCACTTCCCGTGGAAGAGTTTGTCCTACGCGAGCTTGGCGTACGTGGACACCAGCTAGAGCGGGAAGTACACTGGTTGGCGTTTCACTACCACTGGAGCGAGAATGAGATTCTCTCACTCCCGACCTCAAAGCGGAAAAGGTACGTCGAGCTTGTGAACGCAACGCTAGCGGGGGGAAGCCTATGAGCTACTTCAAGAGAATAGTAGACAGGACTCTGAAGGCAGACAACGGACCGATCAGACCGGCAATCACACCTGAATCAATTCCAGAGCCTTTTTCAACCCCTGGTCGCCGGACCATGCCTCCGCGCAAGGTGCCAAGTGTGCCGAGCGTGCCTGAGGAAAAGCAACCAGCAGCCCATACAAAACCAGAGCTTGAGGAAAAGCAACCAGCAGCCCATACAAAACCAGAGCTTGAGGAAAA
>JBIQJB010000014.1:0-51571 GCA_044507735.1 Nitrosopumilales archaeon | reverse complement strand
TCTGCAAAACAGTGAGCAAGTGAACATCCTTTCCTCCTTTTTCATCTTGCGAATAACCATGCTGTCAGTTCTTGATATTTTCAATGTCTTTGCCTGCGTTGTGTGCTCTGGCGTTTATGAAGAGTACGAGAAAAGAAGAAGGACCACACACCGTTTACAGCATGACGAAAAATTCTGTAATCTTGCAGGGTGTCAAACCTCTTATGGTTGCTCAAACTGCGTAAGTATGAACGCCGGGTCTGATGCCCTGCCATCTAACGTGTCAGAAAGAGAAGAGTAGTGAATATAACGAGAATTCCTCCATCTCGTATTTTTCAGCCCATCAATGTATCTCTGGTGGTCTTTGTGGCGTGTGCATCAGCAGCAAGAATCAATGAATTGATCCAACAGTCATCGGTAAGATCTCTTGATCTACTGCCTAGCAGCGGGTATTTTACATGCCATAAGTGCGACAGGCCTTTCAAGAACTCACAAGATCTTATTCATAATCGGCAGTTCGAGAGCGGAACTATGACATAAAAATGAAAAATTATGATATATTCATAAATAGGCCCGCTGAATTGATAATTCATATGAAAAGATTGGACCTTATCATACCACACGAGCGTCTAACGGAGATAAACGAGATTTTACACAAGCACAAAGTCGGTGGCATGACCTTTTACGACATCAAGGGGAGAGGCAGAGCCAAGAGAGAGCCTGTTTCGGTCGGCAGGGGTGTGATGCGTTATGTTCCCGAATTTGGCTTCCGCACCAAGATTGAAGTGCTGGTACCGGACCAAATGGCCAAAGGTATCATTGACGAAGTATTGAAAGTCATAAGCACGGGCTCCGCTTCCGACGGCAAGATCTTTGTCTACGACGTTGCAGAGGCTTATGACATTGGAAGTAAGGAAACAGGCGATGCAGCGCTCTAGAGCGAACTTTACATAAGTCTCAGCCTTTTTTTCCGAGACCATTGTCTCTGCTGTGCCAAACGGGCAAGTCAACTTCCCTCTCCATTTTTGTTTATTGGAACATTCGCGATGCACACCCTTCATCAGAAGCGCGACCATGTCATGAATATGTTACAGGACAAGGTTGTGAGAATGCTCGAGCTATTTTACGTGGTAGGGATGAATCACCATCATGCACTTTAGGTACTGCAGATAGCTATGACAACCGTCCATCCAGCGGGGTTGCTTTGATGGTGAGCCTGAGATCAAAGCAAGAGGCTTTTCGAGGGATTTGCGCGGTGCAATGCACAGTCAACCGGTCGCCTGGAATACAGCGACAGAGCAAGTGAAGAAGATGACGGTGAGGAGAAGCTCCACTGAAGGACGGGCATACTGTCTCTGTATCGGGAGCTGCAGCTGTAGCCGGCACAACCCTGAACCTCCTCCGTGATGACAGTGGACAGGAACCCGGTGATCAGGCAGGAACCTCAAACCCTTCAGTGTTGAGAGGATGTCAGATAAAGCAGAAAGAGTTATAATCTTGCATCCAGGATATTTGGTCATGAACGACAAGAGAACAATGCCAGTATGCTTCACTCCCGAACAGCTGAAGGCAGTCGAAGAGTATGCTAAAAGAAAGGGTATGCTCAACGCAAGCCAGGCAATAGAGGATCTGGCAAAATAGAGAATTTTTTTACAGCGCGCCCTCGCCGCGCTGCTTCGAACCAATGTCGATTGCTTCCTCGACATCAGAAACGAATATCTTTCCCTCTCCTGCCAGGCCTGTGCTGGTGCTCTGCAGGATCTTTTCGATCACCTGGTCAACCATCGAGTCCTTTGTGACAACGACTATTGTAGAGTTTACGTTAAACTCAGGTCGGTATGTGCCTGTCCCTCTTCCAGAGTGGATCTCTGGGCGTGGGATCTGGCCCTGTCCTTTGGAGTCGTAATATGTAAAGCCCCCCAAGTCTAATTCTTTCAGTGCCGCAAACGCCTTGTCGAGTCTCGCGGAAGGAACAATCGCTTCGATTCTTTTCATAATCAAAACCCAGTCAGCTAGGCATCGCTTTTATTAAAGCATTTTGCATTAGTCAAAATATATGATCTGTTCGGAATGATTGTATAAAATGTGCAAAAAATCAAAAAAGAAAGTGGAGAAAGTCAGCTGGTGCTGACTGATGCTCCTTTTTAGCCAGTGCTATTTCCGGCACTTGCTGTCTGGTTTCCTGTATCTGTGGCGTTGTTGACTGTGCTTGTTTGATTCCCAGTGTCAGTTGCATTCGTGCCCGTGTCAGTTGCATTCGTGCCCGTGTCAGTTGCATTCGTGCCCGTGTCAGTTGCATTCGACACAGTAGGCGCCATCATTGATGGGCTAGAGACTTCGCTGCTTCCTTTTGGAGGCACCCATGTTCCTGCTGGATGATCGTTGTCAGTTGAATCTTCTGTTGCTTGGACTACGAAGGCGCCTCCCTTAACAACGTCGTTCATTGAATGGTCAACGCCAACATAGATGCCCTCCTCGGGGAATGTTGCCTCGATTACTGAGGCCGATCCTGGAGGTATCCACCATGTCTCCTCGTTCAATGCTTGCGTGCCTAATCTGTTCTTGACAAAGCCATCACGCACATCAATTATGCCACTGATGAAGTGAAATGATACGCCGTCATTAGGTCCTGCATTGACTATGTACCATCTTGTAAGTTCGCCAGGTTTCACCTTGAATATTTCCGCGTTGGAATTCAATGGTAGCTGTGATACTGCTCCTAGAGCCGGAACATACTTGTGTGCCATGCCGTTTGTCAATACGATGTCGGGGTTGCCTGTAAGGAACTGCCCTACATCAAACGTCCCTGTGCCATTCGATGCAACAAATACTCCTTCGACGTTGTTGCTGTAAATTTCACCAAAGACTACATAGAATTCCTTTGCCGGTTCTTCGTTCTGCGGATGCACAATGATGCCACCGTACATGCCGTTGGCAATGTGCTCCCATACGCCGTTGAGGCCGTCAGCGCCACAGTGATAGAAGAATGCTCCCGCAAACGGAGCTTGCCATGTCCATGTCACGGATTCACCACTCTGCACTGTTGAACCTTTGTCGCTTGCATTTGCTCCAATCGCAGATGATGGGCCATAACCCGCGTGGAAGTCAATGCTGTGTATCACTTCGCCTTCATTTATCAATGTGAATTCAATTGTATCTCCTTCATCAACTGCTATGACTGGACCTGGAATTGTTCCATTGAACACCATTGCCCTGTACATTACGCCGCCTGGATGCAGTGCATTATCCGGAGCTATCTGCACGTCCACCTCGTCCGCTATTAGAGTCACCTTTTTTGTCACGCCGGTGGATTGTGCTTGTGCGCCCAAGTCGACTTGAAACAAGGGGCCAAGAACAATGAATCCAGCCAGCAGGACACCTGCCGCAATTCCTGCTATAACGGGTTTGTTCATTAACGGGCAATGAACTGTTCAAGGATTAAATATTTTTTGATTAGTTCGACTATTTTGTAATTATAGTATAATCTTTAGTATCAATTCATGTAATATTTATGAATAACAAAGTACTGAATCTAGGTCTCATAATTGGAGTTCTGGGGTTATTACCCGATTCATACGGCATGTTGGTCAACCCGCTGCCAGCTTATTTTGTGCATTGCATCCTGTTCCGCGCTTCTAGGATTTCCACAATATTGTGGCCTTGATTCTTCCAAAACCTCCTTTGGTTGCTCTTTAGTCTGAACCTTGGCAGGGCTCTGAAAAAGCTCAGGACCCACTTTTATTGCAACATCCTCTTTTTGCATCCGCAATCTCTGGCAGTGATACACACATTCCTACGTCGCGTTGAGCATTTCGGAAACCTGTCAATAACCCACCAAGACGCTTGACGGACATTGAGTGTATGTGATAACCGGTGTGCTGTGAGGGTGCAGCTTATTCTTCCGAAACAGGTTGAGCTGTGGTATGCCAAGTTGAAATGAACTAGATAACGATCTCTTGCAATGACGTATACATTTTTGTATCAGTGCAGTCAAATAATTTCGCTTGCACATATTCGGCAAGAAGCAGGTTGCATATTGCGCAGTATGTGGCAAAGAGCTCGGTCGCCACAGATACAAGCCCGGTGATGGCTGGGGTATAGAAGGTCTTCTCTGCGGCGGTTGTCACGTTGAAAAGACAAAGGAGTTTATGCTCAAGGAGGAAGAAACAGCGGACACTTGCGCAATGTGTGGCAAGGAGCTTGGCGATATTGCCAATAAGCCAAAGTGGCAGTGGGAGATGGAGCCGGGCACTCTGTTATGCGATAGCTGCTATCGTAAGAAGGATGCAGATTATAACAAAAAGATGAACTTTTGTGCTCTCTGCAACGGCAAGTTGGGAATGTTCTATTACCATCCAAAGCCCGCATGGCACATTGAAGGAAACCTGTGCAGGAAGTGTTGGGATAGTCGGAACAGAAGGAGTGATGATTAGCTGGTATGTTGTTCAAGAAGCATAAATGTGAAAAGTGTGGAAACAAGTTTGGCAAGATCGAGGAGCTCATGCACCACCAACAAATCGCACATGAGCAGCGACTATACATGTGCAACGAATGCAACATGGGCTTTGAAGGAATGGAGCAGATGCGAGACCATGCAAAGAAGTTCCATTCATACAACAGGACAAGAGAAGAAAGGAAAAATGGTTAGTTGCTAGATTGCCTTTAGTTGCTTTACTATGGGCGGTCTTGCCTTGCGGAATACCCTGAAACCGCAGATGCACTTAATCTCTGGCAGCCTTGACAGTTCTTCTACGGTCACAGGTGTACCGCAGCGCATGCACTCATAGGTTACGTTACCGCCTCCGCTTGGAGCTGCCATCTTCTTGATTCTTGGACTAATTCCCACATTTTAAGCTATAGTAGGATGCTGTTGTAGGCGCTTGTTCTGCTGGATTGCAGACTGGGCAGCGGCCAAGATGGCTATCGGTATCCTATGAGACGAAGTGCTCACATAGTCAAGCCCGGTAGCCGCACAGAACGCGATTGAGCGGGGGTCGCCTCCGTGCTCGCCACAGATCCCAATCTCGATGTCCTTCTTTACGCTTCTAGCCATATCTACTGCCATCTTCATAAGTTTCCCCACGCCCTTTGTGTCAATGCTCTGGAATGGATTGACGTTCAAGATCTCCTTTTCCAAGTAAAAGGGCAGAAACTTGCCCTCCGCGTCTTCCCTGCTAAAACTGAATGTAGCTTGGGTAAGGTCATTGGTACCAAAACTGATGAAATCCACGACGTGAGCAATCTCGTCAGCAACAAGACACGCACGAACGACTTCGATCATGCTGCCGAACTTGATTTTGAGCTTTATCTTGTGTCTGTGTTCTACTTCTCGCTTTACTGACTCAAATATCTGGCGAACTGCTGACAGCTCTTCTACCAATCCTACCTGCGGCACCATAATCTGGGGCTCAACTCCTATGCCCTCTTTTGTCAATTCTGCGGCCGCTTCGCAGACTGACCGGATCTGGGTTTCGTAGATCTCGGGGAATGAAATCCCTATCCTCACTCCCCTGTGCCCCAGCATCGGATTTATCTCTGAGAGCTCGTGCACGCGGTGAAGGACCTTTTCTATGCGGGCAATTTCCTCCTGATCCTTGCCACTGGCTGCTGACTTTAACTCAAAGATCTTTTGCATCAGGTCTTCTTGCTTTGGCAGGAACTCGTGCAGCGGCGGGTCCAACAACCTAATTGTCACGGGCAGACCCCTCATTTCTCTCAGGATCTCCTTAAAGTCAGACTTTTGTAGTGGTTCAAGCTCTGCGAGTGTCTTCCTGCGCTCCTCTTCGCTCCCTGCCATTATCATGTTGACAAACTGCATTATCCTATCGTGCTGGTTAAACATGCGTTCTGTCCTGCAGAGGCCGATTCCCTCTGCGCCGTACTTTCGTGCAAGAGCAGCACTTGACACGGTATCAGCGTTTGCCCGTATCTTGATCCCTTTCATTTCTGAAGACCATTGCAGGAGTTCTTTCAGCTCGGATGTGATCTCGGGTTCTACTGTAGGGATTTCTCCTGCATACACTCTGCCGGTAGAGCCATCAATTGTAATCTTTTGACCCTCGCTTACCACCTTTTTGCCGTTGATACTAAAGCTTCTACCTTCTTGGTCGATCTCTATCTGCGAGCAGCCTACAACGCAAGGCTTGCCCATCCCGCGCGCTACAACTGCTGCATGAGATGTCTTGCCACCGCGGCTGGTTAGTATGCCGGCCGACTGGAAAAATGCCTGCACGTCGTCTGGCTTTGTGTCTTCCCTGACCAGAATGACTTTGTCGCCTTTCCGTCCAAGCGCCTCTGCGCGTTCTACATCAAAAACTGCAATGCCACTGGCTGCGCCGGGTGACGCGCCGATCCCAGTTGCGATCGCTTTTTGTTTTGGATGAGGATCGATGCGCCTGTATAGGATCTGTTCCAGTCCCTCTGGATCTATGCGCTCCAAGGCAGCAGTCTTGTTTATCAGACCCTCGTGGTAAAGGTCTATCGAAGTCTTGACGGCCGCCACCGCGTTCATCTTGGCAGCCCTTGTCTGGAGGATGTATAGCCTTCCCTTTTCGACAGTGAACTCGACATCTTGTGGTTCCTTGAAGTGATTTTCCAGCTTCTCGCATACCTTTACCAACTGAGCATATACATCTGGCATTTCGCGGGCAAGAGAATCAATGTGGTTTGGATTGGTCTTGCCCGACACAACATCCTCTCCTTGCGCGTTCACAAGATAATCACCATAGAGTCTCTTTTCTCCTGTTTCCGGGTCGCGAGTAAACACTACGCCTGTGCAACTGTCCTCTCCCATGTTGCCGAATACCATCGCAACAATTGTTGCGGCGGTTCCATTGGCCATGTCCTGAGTGATACTGTACTGACGGCGATATTCAACGGCGCGCTTGCCAGTCCACGATCTGAACACCGCATCGATTGCAAGCTCTAGTTGTTTGTATGGGTCTGCGGGGAACTTTCTTCCTGTGGCTTCGCAGAGCGACTTGAACGACATTGCAATGCTCTTGATCACCTTTGCGTTTGACAGGTCCTTGCCAGCAAGCGTTGCATCAAATTTGCGGTCGTCTATCCCGAAGGCCACCTTTCCAAACATTTGTATGAATCTCCGATATGCATCCCATGCAAACCTTGGATCGTTGCTTTGCTTAGCGAGACCTTCTACCGTTTCGTCATTGAGTCCAAGGTTGAGAATCGTATCCAGCATGCCAGGCATTGACACTGGCGCGCCAGAGCGTACTGATACCAAAAGTGGATTGCCCGGGTCACCAAATTTCCTTCCAGTTGAAACTTCAAGCCGCCGGATGGATTTCCGCACTTCGTCCATCAGGCCATCAGGCAGCCGTTTGCCTGCTTCGTAGAATTTTTCGCAAATTTCCGTGGTAATTATAAAACCAGGTGGGACAGGCAACCCAAGCTTGGTCATCTCTGCAAGCCCTGCTCCCTTGCTCCCAAGAAGCGCCTTGTTCGACCCATCAGCCTCTTCGAAAAAGTATATTGGCTTTGTGATGACCGGTGACCCGCCAAGACTTTCTTCTGACATATGAGATGATAATCAACTGCTCTACTGGTTTAAAACGTTGTGCACATATGAACATACACACAAACATACCGATAATTTCAAATTCCTGTCCTCGCTGTTAAATTGGGGCGGAACAGGCTGCTGGCATGTCTGGGTGATCGTATTGTCTTCTGACAACATCTTGCCAGTTCCACTCCTGATACAGGCGCTGGACCTCTTTGGCACCATGGCATTTGCAGTCACAGGCGCCTTCAAGGCGATAGAGCACAAATCTGACGCCGTTGGGATAGTTATACTCGCGACTATGACTGGAGTCGCAGGGGGAGTGATGAGGGACGTACTTTTTGGCAGGATACCGCCGCTTGCAATGGTCAACCCTATGTACCTAACAATCACTGTGGCGACAGGAGTTGTGATGTTTTTTCTCTACAGATTCCTCAAAAAGCACTGGAATCTTTTCCTACAATTTGACGCTATCGGGCTCGGAGTTTTTACTGTTATCGGCGCGACCTTTGCTTACCACCTGTTTGGACTGAATTTTCTTGTAATGGCTATTGCGGGAGTTCTCACTGCTGTCGGCGGAGGGATCCTGCGTGATGTATTTGTCAACGAAGTGCCAATAGTCTTTGTCAAAGAGCTATATGCGTCAGCAAGCTTTATCGGGGTCGTCATATTTTTTGGACTGTTAACTGCGGGCATAGATCTGAACATAGCAGCCATACCAAGTATCGTCGCAGCCACTGCACTGAGACTACTTGCAATGAAATACAACTGGAACCTGCCGCTACCGAAGGGTGAGTAGGCATGTGGAGGTTCTGCCTGGTTACATCAAAGAATCGAACTGCCGTCTTGTTGCATAACGATCGTGAAAAAAGCCATTTCCGCAATGAATTAAACTGTAATTTTGTTGCATAATGATAGGTAGTCAGACTATGGATAATTGTATATGCAACAAAATCTAGTTTAAAGAAAAGTGTGGGCTGTCGCGGGATATCAGGCATCCATAGATACTCTTGCTATGCTTGAACTTCTTTTTCTTTCTTCAGATTTTCTGATTATGGAGAAAATGCCAAGTGCAAGTATGATAACTCCAATTACCATCGTGTAGACATTTGCAGCAACCATACCTTGGCTATTAGGGTCTCTGGCAATTTCTTCTGTTATCAAACCAAATATGCGATTGCCATTGTATATGTAAAACGCACCTATTGAAGTCATTACAGAACCGACTACAAAGGAGCCTTTCTTTATAGAAAGAGCAAACGCTGCAGATATGAATGCCAATGAAAATGTGCTCATGAACATTTCATCTAATGGGTCTCCATAGACAGCAAAGAATGGAACTATTGATGCACGTATGAAAAGTATTGCAGATACAGCGGTTAAAGTCCATATCCCAATTTGTCCTAATTTCATATTTTATCCTCTTTTACTACTACATCATCCTAAAATAAAAAGAAAGTGATCGCCTTGCTCAAGGCGATAGCGGCAGTGATTGGGAGCTATAGTCAATCGTCGATTCAGCATTTTCTGCTTGCCATCTAGCACCGGAATTCTTTGTGTATGTCCATACGCTAAAGCCGGTATCGGACAAATCGCTATTGGTATCTACATCAGTCATGGCATGATTCCAAGTGTTTACCCATATCCTCATGTGTTTCCCGGTATAGTATGTCCACGAGAAGTCTTTCTCTACATTGTGATCTGAATCATCAAAGTGTTTGATGTAAGTATAGGCTCCATCAGCTGTTCTAGTTCCTCCGCCGACTTTGTTCAAGGTTATTTTTATGAAGGATATATGGTCAACATTGCCAGTTGATTTATCTACTACTATGAAGAATGATTCCAAGTCTTTCATTCTGCCCCAATCTGACAATCTCTGGTTGTCATGAGCGGTATCACAAAAGTTGCTGCCCGCAAAGAAACAATCCTCATCTGCAAACACAAGTGTGACTTCATAAATCATCTTTCCTGTCAATGTGTAACCATAGACAGTCTCATCAAATGTCTTTACATAATATTTTTGAAATCCATTCCCTCCGCTGTGGGTATGACTTCCATGACTGCCGCCGTTTATATCGATTGTCGGTTGGTATAGTCTTGGCATATAGTCTGTGTCAACAAGTGTAAGTAAAGATGTTGATGCTGATCCTGTTACTTCATTTGATGGTTGGCTCTTCAAAGCAGTAGTAGCTCTCTTGCTGATGATGGCCTCCTTGAAAAGCGGCATGTAATTCTTCCATTCTTCTTCAGTTAGGGTCTTGCCATCCATCTTTATGTTTATGCTGTCGAAAAGCGTTTTGAGCTGATCCCAATCGGCTTGTGCCAATGCCTCTTCTTTTGTTGAAATCTCTCTATACGTATCTACTATTTGTTTAAACTCTGCATCGTCTTGGTACAGTTGATTGAATTTTGCCTCTCTTGCATCGCCATCTAATGGCGTCTGTTTGGCTGCGAATGCACTGGAATTCGCTAGTGTCGCTGTCATCAGTATTGCCGAAACAAAAAGTATTGAGACAATACCGAATTTTCTATTAGCTAATCTATCTGTCTCCATCAAATGGTATTAAGTTATATAAGATAAATATAATAGGGTATTTCTCTATATTTAGAGCAAATTCTTGATAGTTATTTGTACTGTAACTTTTTTTAGTAACACTTTTTGGGGGAGAATTAGTTATTTCATACTTGCAGCCAGCTCGGATATCTTGTCTTCCCATGACTTTGCTTTGATTATTCCGCTTGCTACCAGAATACCTTGGGAACCCAGCTCGATGGCTTTGGCAACATCATCCTTGTCTGTGATGCCCGCCCCGCATATGACTTTGGAGCGCGAGCCCGCAGCCTCGATCGATTTTGTTATTATCTCTGGATTTTCCTTTGATACAGCCCTGCCACTTCCTATGAGATCTGGGGGCTCGATCGCGATAAAGTCCGGCTGGAATGCTGATATCTCCATGACCTCCCAAGGTTCACGCGCACACGCTATTGAAATCATGTGCCGGCCTTTCAGTCGCTCCACCAGAGATTCGATCTGCTTCATCTCTATCCGGTGCTCGCTGTGGTTTATCAGCGATCCGACAGCCCCGTACGACTTGGCTATCTCCGGCAGGAAATAGCCTGTGGAGGAACCGATTTTTTCACTGTCAACGTGCTGACAGATTACCGGCACTCTTACACTCTTGGCTACAAGAGCTAATGCAGGCTGGGGTGGCGCGAGCATTATCTCTACTTCAAGCTTCTTTGCAACCGCCTCTGCTGCTCTCGCTAATTCGACAGCCTTCTCTCCCGAGATCTCTTCATAGTTTTTGAAATTGATTATTAGCGGCCTTTTCAATGCTTACTGCCAGCTTTGGTTCTCGCGGTCGTTGCCGACTTGGTCTTGCCGTTCATAATGTCTTCAAGGTCGCGGAACTTGCTCTGAAGCTTGTTCATCCTCGCTTCATATCCCTTATTGTATTCCAGCTCATCGGGCACCAGTGTGGCAGGGTGGATAAAGCCTTGGTTGCGCATTATCATTGCCCGCTCTGACGCCCACATCCTCTGCAAGTCCCAATCCGCGGTTCCAAAGCCATCATGCGGTCCTGTGAGCCTGCCGTTGTGCATGCTAAAGAGAAGGCACGAAACGATTGGGATAGAGTAGTTCAGGCTTGCGGCGGAATTGAGCTTTACTGGCATCAGGGGCATGTGATGGCTGCCTCTTGTGTTGCCTGCAACATAGTGGGGATCGTTGAACGCGCTACCTGCTTCTTCGGTCGCCGGAAAGTTCTTTTGCGTTCTTACTATCGCGATAGGGTCGTCCTTCCCTACATAAGTACCAGCTATGTTGTGCAAGCGGTCAGTGGAAGCGGACACTATCTGTTCGGAGCGATCGGCGGAAACGACAGAGTGAACCACAAAGCGGCCCGGATACATCAGTGCCGCCTCAAGCTCAGCTTTGTCTTCCCACAGCTTGAGCTCAGCGACTTTGCCTGTCATGACATCCATTATCCTGAAGACAACACCCTCTGCAAGCCGCTCGTTGATAAGGAGGCCAGTATTGCTCCGCGCATCGACGAACATGCGCCAGAGCGGAAAGTTAAACGCTCCCGGTTCTGTCTTGTCTGCGGCAAAAACGCAAAAGACTTCGCTTGGGCGCTCCTCCATTTCGATTTCAGCAACGCCCGGTCCCATGCCCTTGACGTTGCCTGAGAAAGAATCTCTCAAGAGGTCTTGGCCTGCTCCATAAAGCCCCTGTTCTTTTGCAACCTTGGTTCCTTCTGTGAAGGCGTCCCATGCCAGCTTGTGGATCTTTTCGTCGTCGACGCCGCGCGTATGCGTCATTATGATATGAATGTCGTCACCAGTATATCCGACGTAATAATCGATAAGCAATCCCTTTGCATTCTTGGCAACAAAATTCTTCACGGTTTCGAGAAGTTTTTCACTTGGGCATGTGTGACCCCCAATTCCTCCAATGTCTGCCTTGATGGCGCTCACAGTAATTCTCATACTGTGACAAACTCATGCCTGTTGGCTTAAAACTTTTCCGATAACTTGTTATCTAGAACTGAAAATATGTATTGAGAACGTACAATTTTCGTCCGAATCACGGGCGAAATACAAATAAAGCCCATGGAGCGTTCTTGCTCTATGAGCGCTAGCAAAAAGCCACACATGAACTTGGTGGTTACAGGTCACGTCGATAATGGTAAATCAACTACTGTAGGTCATTTGTTGGTTGATCTGGGTGCCATTGACCAGAGAACCATAGATGCATATGCAAAGGAATCTGAATCAACAGGCAAGGGTGATACCTTCAAGTACGCTTGGGTGCTGGACAGCATCAAGGACGAGCGCGAAAGAGGTATCACTATCGATCTCGCTTTTCAAAAGTTCGAGACGGCAAAGTACTTCTTCACACTGATCGATGCTCCGGGTCACAGGGACTTCATCAAGAATATGATCACCGGCGCGTCTGAGGCAGACGCGGCAATCCTGGTCATCTCTGTCAAGCCGGGTGAAACAGAAGCGTCGATCGAGCCTGGAGGCCAAGGAAGGGAGCACGCTTTCCTTGCAAGGACACTTGGCGTAAATCAGATCGTTGTTGCATTAAACAAGATGGATGATGTTGGATATCAGGAAGCCCGCTACAAGGAGGTTAAGGACAGTGTGGAAAAGATGTTGAAGATGGTAGGCTACAACACTTCCAAGATCAACTTTATCCCGATCTCGGGATGGAAGGGAGACAACTTGGTAAAGCCATCAACAAACATGCCGTGGTACAAGGGTCCGACCCTTGCCGCAGCACTCGATGCGCTTGACCCACCAGAGAAGCCGGTCGACAAGCCCCTTAGAGTTCCAATACAAGATGTGTATTCTATCACTGGTGTCGGAACAGTGCCTGTCGGGAGGATCGAGACAGGCAGGATGAAGGCAAACGACAAAGTAGTCGTCATGCCGTCTGGCGCCGTCGGAGAAATCAAATCGATTGAAACTCATCACACCCAGATGGAATCTGCCGAAGCTGGAGACAACGTTGGTTTCAACCTCAGGGGCGTAGACAAGAAGCAGATCAAGCGCGGCGACATGATCGGACCAGCCGACAACCCGCCGACCGTCGCAAAGGAATTTGAGGCAAGACTGATCGTCATTCACCACCCGACAGCAATCGCTCCGGGTTACACGCCAGTCCTGCACACTCACACTGCTCAGGTGGCTGCAACAATCTCTGCGTTTGTTTCCAAGATCGACCCGAGGACAGGTGCAACGACCGAAGAGAACCCCAAGTTCCTAAAGACAGGCGACGCGGCAATCGTCAAGATCAAACCAGTGAGGCCACTTCCGATAGAGACATTCAAGGACTTCCCAGAGATTGGAAGGTTTGCACTCCGCGACATGGGAACTACAATTGGCGCAGGCATCGTGCTCAACATCACGGACAAGTACGACCCCAATAGAAAGTAAGTGAACTAGCAAATGCCGCAAGCAGCAAGAATCAAACTTACTAGCACAAATCTCGCGACGCTGGAAGGCGTCTGCACAGAGATAAAGGGGATGACTGAGAAGTCGGGCATAAAGCTCAAGGGACCCCACCCCCTGCCGACCAAGAAACTCAAGGTAGTGACAAGGAAGTCACCTTGCGGCCAGGGCACAAATACTTATGACAAATACGAGATGAGGATCCACCGGCGCGTGATTGATGTCGGAGCCGACGACAGGGCCATCCGACAGCTGATGCGACTGAAGATCCCTGACGACGTATACATCGAAGTCTCCCTAACCCAGTAGTTTTTTATAAGAACCTTTCTGAACCCTGATGTGCCGCGAGGCCTCAGGGTGCAAGATTTTTGCCAATATCTCAAGTCCTATCACAGCTCTTGGACCAGGCTTGCTGAAATATGCATTGGCATTAACTGTGTAGACATCACCATTCTTGACTGCGCGAAGCGACTTCCATTTTTCATTGCGTGCAAGCGCTGGCAGCTCTCTTAGTGTGCGAGGAATTCCAAATCCGCATGGCATGAGGACAATGATGTCTGGATCAAATTGCACAACTTCGTCTATATCCATTCTGCGGGATGGCTCGCCGGCTACACTGATGCCATTTATTCCGCCTGCGTATTCGACCATCTGGGGCACCCAGTGGCCCGCGGTGAAGAGCGGGTCGAGCCATTCTATGCAGACCACTCTCGGACGATTCTTTATTTTCATTGCACGAACTGAGTCAATTCTCTCTTGCAATGAGGAAACAAGCTTGGACCCTTCATCGGTTCTACCTACCTTTTCTGCTACCTTCCTTATGCTGACAAGGATGTCGTCAAGGTCGTGAGGGTCGAGCACCAGAACGTCTGGTTGACCTCCGAGTATTTTCACTGC
Organism: Nitrosopumilales archaeon; assembly: GCA_044507735.1. Taxonomy (GTDB): domain Archaea; phylum Thermoproteota; class Nitrososphaeria; order Nitrososphaerales; family Nitrososphaeraceae; genus Nitrososphaera. Next base: position 37,218 of record JBIQJB010000014.1, on the reverse strand, counting down.
ACGGCTTATCTCCTTTGTAAAAGGCGAGCAGACTTCGCAGATCCCTTGCGCAACTATCAGATCGGGATCTGCCTTTTTTAGAACCTTTTCATCCACTACATAGATGTCACTGCCCGAGCGCATTAGCTCGACTATCTTGGCATCAATCTCTCTGCCAGTCATCTTGTTTGGATCAAAAGAAGGCTTGATCACGCGAGGCTTTTTCCTTGCTTGAACGGGGAATCTGCACTCGTGCGTTACACCGACTATTTGGCTGCCTGCACCAAGCTTGTACAGCGTTTCTGTTGCGCTTGGAAGGAATGAGACAATCCGCACAAGAGAAATTGCAAGAATTGCAATCTTAAAAATCTGCCTTATGTAGAATTGTTACGTTACATTCGTACTTGGCTGGTATTCCGTCAACCAAAACCATTTTATGGCATAAAATCTTGTCCTTAGCCAATGAACTCTAGAATTGCAGTCGCTGTCGGGCTGGTAGCAGCAATTGCTGCAGTGCTAGCACCTATATCGACACTGACGCCGGCCTTCGCAGCTGATGTAGCAGCAGAGATAAAATCCGGTTCGTCAAGCTTGACGACCGATGCGTATTCGCCAAACCCACTCCAAATCAACGTTGGGGACACTGTTACGTGGACCAACAAAGATTCGACTCCACACACAGTCACGTCAGGCACTGCTGGAACACCGGACGGCAAATTCGACTCTTCGCCAAACTTTAACCCGCTGCTGGCTCCACAACAGACTTTCAGCCACACTTTCGCAGAAGCGGGCGAGTTCCCGTACTATTGCGGCCTCCACCCGAACATGGTAGGCACTGTAGTAGTTTCAGCTTCAACCGGGGGTGACAACAACGGTGGCAATACAACCGATGGCAATACAACCGATGGCGGGTCGGAACCAACAACACCCACAGAATTCTCAATAACTGCCACAGATGCCGATGGTAACGAATATGAAATAACAGGATCTGGAAGCGCTTCAGCAACAGCAGCCTCGATCAACCCGGGCCAATCGGTCGAAATCGAATTTGATGGCGCAGGTGACGTAGAGCTAGCACTACCTGCGGATATGGTACGCAATATCACAGCAGTGATGGCAGGAACTCAGCAAATTCAGTATCAGGTAGTAAGCGAGGACGCCACAAACACGACCATTTCATTCACAGTGCCAGAGGGCGAGACTTCTGTGACGATTACGGCAGAGGTTGTGGTTCCTGAATTCCCTGTTATTGCAGCAATACTTGCAGCAACAATCGCGGCTATCATTGGCTACACTAGGTTCGCAAGAAGTGGAACTGGATTCTTTGGAAGAGCCTAATGGCCTTCCTTCATTTTCTTCTTTTTATCACATCGTAGATGAAAACTTCAACAACGTGATAACTTTTACCTGCATTACTAAGTGCACTGGTTCGCCCACGAAACTTTTCTAGATATCTTGGCCGTGTATGGGAATTAGAGCGAACAAGATTTATGGAAAATAACGCAAGGAAACTCGCGCACTTTGCCATTGACCAAGATCTTGTCCGCTTGCAGGGTGCAAGGCCATTCTCAGTTTCTGAATGTATGGATGTGCGTATGCCCAACGGAACAGTCCAGTGCCCGTCCGGCAAATGCGTCGGAGAGAGGTGGGTGGGCAAAAGAACCATATTCCATACCCCGTATTTTTCTTCAGTCTCCAGCACTCTTCTGCCAGTGCGGATACATGGTGAGCGGAAAGCCTGAAGGGTCGCAATATTATCAAGAAGATTCTTGATCTATTTTACAGTCGTGGGGGGAACAATGCAACTCTGATTGCTAACTGAAATAAATAGCAGATCAACATATTGAATTAGAGCAACAAACCACGATGTCCAAAACAAGAAAGGTCAAGCGACCAACAAGCATACTGTGCCAAATAGGTGCCTTTTATAATCGGGGTTGCCAGTTTGGTCTGGATTCTGATTTCAAGAACGAGGCGTACAACAAGAACGTACGCCGCAATAGAACGGCAGTTACAAAACCGTCAAATGATCTAGCCGAAGAGGGTAGTTGACTTGATTGGTCTGATTATTGCTCTTGCCGTGCTCTCAAGCTTCCTTGCAGCTCTTGGTCAAGCATATGCGCAGGAGCAGATTGTGCTGGAAGCTACAAGTGATCAGGGGACGTTTTTGGTTGAACTAGCGTGGACACCTGCGGAAATTGGTCACGCGCACGTGTTTGATATTCGCTTTGTCGAGCCAGAGACCGGCAAAGAGATCGAGGATGTGCTATATGACTTTTCGATCTACGGAAGCGGAGGCAGAGAGTTGGTTCGTCTAGACCAGACCACAATCAGACAGGAATTCGCATTTGATGACACAGGGTCCTATGAAATCAGGCTCGAGGATATCGAAGGGCTGGGTGAAGGAGTCGTCATTCCAATACAGGTAACTCCCGAGTTTCCTCTCACCTCACTTGTATTCGGAGCAATGGCCTTCAGCATAGTGGTACTTGCTGGCCAATACAACAATTTATTTAGGCAGCGGGACAACTAATTGTAATGGCAAGGCGCATTTTTCTGGCAGCGCTGCTGTTGGCAGCGGCTTTCAGCATTACAGCAACACCACTCGTCGCAAGCGCACAAGAGGGCGGTGGTATGAGAGATACAACTAGCAAGGGAACACTGGACATCATGGTCGAGCCAATCTGGAAAGAGGATAGGAGTGCGTCCTTTAGAGTGAGCTTCTTCAACCCAGGAACTGACACTCTTCACGAACATCAGGACTATGACTTTAGGATTCTGAAGGACGGAGTACAGATATTCAGCGCGGCACAGCAGACCGGCCAAGTGCTAATTCACAACGTAGAGGGTACTATTACGGTTCCTTACACCTTCCAAGAAAATGGTGACTACACAATTCAAGTCTTCCTTGGCGGCACTGGTATCGCACCACCAATACCTACTGAAGAAGAAGTGGAATTTCCGGTGACGGTGGTCCCTGAATTTCCAATAGGCATTGTTGGCGCCGCGGTAGCCGCGATGATGGGCGGTTCACTGGTATTCGCGCGTTGGTTTAGCAGGCGTTAGATTTTTTCCCTGCGAAGGGCGGTGACTCCAATGGCGATGCCTGCCACACCGACCCCAACGCCCACCATTCCAAACAGGTATGCTCTGTCAGCCGCCATTCTTAGGTCTTCCGATGCTTCTGTTGCGCCTGCAGCCGCTGTCCTAGCCTCTTCTGCAGAAGTGTTGGCCTCGTCTACCTGAGCAGACAAGTCAGTGATCACAGTCTGCAGCTGCGCTAGCACTTCCTCTGATATGCCACCGCTCGTGCTTGGTGGGAAGGCCAAAGCGACAGTGTCCCCAACGTCCTCTATCTCTATCTGGCCGTCAATGGCCTGACCCGATATGGTTCCTCTCATGACGACTGTATATTGTCCCGTCTGAGTCGGCAGAATATCTGCCGCGTAAACGCCGGACTCTTCCGTCGGCTGGAAGTTAAGGGACTTGGTCGGAGTACCTTTCTTGATACTGACATCAAGCTGAGCCACTGCGTTACTGATCGGCTGGCCATCTGACACTCTGGTTATCGTAAGTTCAATGCCATTGAGTTGCCCTACAATCGGGGGCTCGTTCCTCCATCCTGCTACGATTTTGATGTCTCCCTGTACAATTTCTGCATGCGCCATGGCTGGGCGAGCGCCACTGAACGCCAAAACTGATGACATTATGAGGACACTTGCAAGGATCAGCGCGATTTTCATTCAACATAAATTTCTCTTCAAATGCTTATAATCTTTCGGCATATTTCGGGCTTTGTACTACAAATCAAGCAAGAGTCAAATATGGTGCATGTCATATTTTACACGTGCAAAGCAGACGCCGGCAATTTTCGTTTATTGTTGCTATTGCGATGCTGACCGTAACAGCCCTGACCTTTGCATCGGGCCTACAGCAATCGTTTGCTCATCCTGTCTACGTCGATTCCACGCCTGGAGCATTTGAGAGCGTTTCATCATCGCCCGAAGAAGTGAAGGTTTTCTTTAGCGAAGCGATAGAGCTTTCCTACAGTAGCATTCGGGTGCTAGGACCCGATGGAAATAGAGTCGATATGAATGACCCGCACAATGTCGAAGGCGACACCGCTTCCATAGCGGCTACACTCCAACCAAACCTGCCTGAAGGCGAATACACCGTGACAACGAGAGTGTTGTCGGCAGTCGATGGTCATACTGTAGAAGAGACATTCATTTTCGGAATTGGCGTGCAAACGACCGCTCAAGCTCAGGGTGCGCCGCTGCTGGGTCCAGAATATACCGCCTCTAGGTTCCCGGGCATGGTCGGACAGACAATGGTAGTCGGCGCAGCGTTTGCAACATTGTGGCTCTGGAAGCCTCTTTCACGAGTGTCTTGGATTGGCAGCGCCATCGGGCAAACACGTGTATCGATTGACAGGAACATGATGCGCCTTATCATTATTGGTACGGGTCTTGTTCTTGCGTCAGGAGTCGCTATCATCATCGTACAAGCAATTTCAATCGATGCAGGCATACCTGAAGCAATTGCAACCAAGTTTGGCAACGTCTGGATGGCAAGGATGCTCCAGTCTTCAATCTTGATGGGAATTGCCGTGGCTGTCTACCGCAAGGTAGCAAGAGGTAATTCAAGCACAGGCAGGCCGGAAATGTATGCGATACTCATCCTGGGTCTTGCGGTGCTTGTCACGTCAAGCCTGATGGCTCATGCGGCTGCTACCAACCAGATATTCCCGGTGATACTTGACTTTTTCCACAATGCGGCCGCTTCAATATGGATAGGCGGCTTGATTCTGCTTGGGTTTGTAGCAGTGCCAAAGCTCCTTTCAATAGGAGACGAAAGGGTCAAAGCGGCCGCTCTCTCTATACTGATCCCGCGATTCTCTACTGTGGTGGTGACGCTCCTTGGCATCGCCGTGATAACAGGACCTATACTTCTATTTGCCCTTGAGAGCGATCTTTCTCTCACGGTTGCCTCGCTATATGGCCAGATATTGGCAGTCAAGCTAGGGCTGGCAGGCGCAATGGTGGCAATGGGCGCATATTCGCAGTTTGTGGTGCAGAAGAGGGCTGTCGTGGTCATGACAGGAGGTGACCACGATACAAGGACACGAATTACAGGTTTCAAACACTATGGCAAGACGCTCAAGGCAGAAGCCGGCATAGGAATTGCGCTGCTGTTAGCAGTTTCTTTGATGGCAAACGGCTCACTGCCAAGCGGTCAGTTCCCCGGGTATGAGCGCCAGCAGGACACCCAGTCAGCGTTTGCTGAGCAGCCAAATACCGACTATAGCAGGACACTGTATGCGACCGACGGAAAGGCTCACCTTTCCATAAGCCCGTTTGCGGTAGGTCAGAACAGCTTCCGCCTTTCGTTCTTTAATTTGGACGGCAGCAATGCGACAGGGATCAGCTCGGCCACGATGAAGCTGACACAAGTCGAAAGAGGGATTGGCCCGATAACAGTCGAAATGACCCGTCAGGCTGGCAATGTCTTTACGGCTAATGCGGCGTTCAGCCTGCAGGGAACATGGCACATTGAAGTCGAGGGTGTGAACACCGAAGGCAACAACATCCTTGCAACTATTAACGCAAACGTCAAGCCTCTGGTTTCAAACCTAGAGTTCCAGGTCGCAAATTACACAACACCTGAAAACAGCCTCCCATACTACCCAATATTCGACGCGGCAAGGCAGTCGATATGGGTCGGTGATACTGTGCCTGGAAGTGGGAGGATATGGCAGTTTGATATCAACACTAACAACTATACCATGCACAGCATACCCAACGCCACTCTGATAACCAATACCGTGCTTGCTGCCGACGGCAGAATATGGTACGTGGATCCAATAGGAGGAGGAAATAACAGTGGTGCACTTGGCGTCTATAATCCTCAAGACAGCTCCAGCAGAAGGTTTGTGATACCTCGCGCTGGCGTCCCGTCAGGGCTTGCCATGGACCAGAGTGGGAGCCTGTGGATGCCTATAGTTCAAGCCAACGTAGTGGTCAAGTTCGATCCCGCAAGCGAGACGTTTGCCTCTTACGACATACCCACTCCCACGTCACGGCCGGCCGGCATTGCGACTGATAGACAGGGTAACATCTGGTTCGCCGAAGCAGCAGGTTATATTGCCAAGATCGACCCAGCCACGGGCAACATCACAGAATACGCTCCTAACAGCCGCCTGTATACTCTTGAGGAACCTGCAGCGGTATTCCCTGATCCAAACAGCTACAATATCTACATCGCCGATCACAGTGGTCACACAATACTGGTATTCAATTCACTTCTTGAAAGCTTCCGCGAATTCCCTTCAGTTAATCAGAATGGACTTCCGTTTGGAATGGCGATGGACGACTACGGGAATCTTTGGTTTGCAGAACATACAATAGATCGGCTTGGAGTTATCGACCCAAGGACTGGCCTAGGTGCAGAGGCCAAGATTCCAATTAGTGGATCGACAATCCAGTGGATAACTGCAGATGATAAAGGCAGGATCTGGTTTGCGGCCCAGCGCGGCTCTGCACTTGGCAGCATCACGATAACTGCTAAACCATCAACTTCGCCCACTGCACCCGGTGAGGAAGGACAAGGAGAAGTGCCGTCAGGAGGGATACCCCAGCTTGGCTTTACGTTTAGTGACCTGGCCGGACCTGCCATCGCAGCTGGCATCGCGATAAGCGCGCTTGCATATAGCAAGAGCGCTATCGACCTCAAGCGCAATGTGCGGGCGGCAATGCTCCTTGACAGGCGCTAGTGTGCAGAATCCAGATAGTACAATTCCCCGAGTCTAGGCAGCGACGGCTTCAATAGGCGGATTCTTTGGATTTGGGGCATTCAGGGGCCAAAAGAGAAATCAGGCACTTTGCGCGCCTTTTCTCACTTTTTCTTCTTCGGGCGATGTACCAATTGGCTTATTAGTGGTACACTACCATATACATAGTGGATGCAAAAGGGCAGCAGCGGCGAACCTGTACAGGATTCTGTCAGCAAACCCATACTGCTTGGGCTGATCACGGCAATTGTCATAGGGATTGTTGCCCCCATCATAATGCCCCACCTCGCCCACCCATCAATGATATATCACATTCTTCTGCATATTGCCAGTCTTACGATTGCAGTCTTTCTCAGCGTAGTCTCGATGCTTGCATATCGTAGAGCCACAGGCTCAAGGCTATTGTTCATGACACTTGGGTTCATGGCGCTGGCGATGGTTGAATTCATTTATCTGCTTGATGCTACAAGTGTGGTCAGTCTGTTCGCTATTTCTACGCTTGGAATAGAGATTCCACACGTCATTATTTTGGCGATGGTAGCAATGTTCGGCTTGGGGGTTCTGAAGGTGAACAAGTGAGAGATGGTAGAAGGACAGGCTGCAGAAATAGTGGACATACGGGAAGTCCTGCTGAGATACATCGAGGAAAACCCCGGCATCCGCTACAGGGAATTGTTGAGGCTGACTGGATTTGTCAACGGCGTCCTGACCTACCATCTGACTGCGCTTGAAAAGTCAGACGCGATAAGGGTAGATCGGAAGTCAAGAATGACAAGGTACTATCCACTGAGCGTTTCTGATAAAGAGTCTACCATCTTGAAATATGTCAGGCACGAGCCAGTCAGGAAAATATTGTTTTTCATATTGGAAAACAGCATGTGCACATTCAGCGAAATTGTGGAGCACACGAAAAAGGCTCCGTCGACTGTGTCGTCACACCTAAAACGAATGAAGGAGGACGGCGTAGTCTTGGTAAGGTATGGTGAATGCCAGCTTTATAGCCTGGCAGACAGGGACCTTGTTTATGATGTCCTGTCAAAGTATCAGTCAAGCCTAACCGACAGAATAATCGATAACTATGCAGAGATGGTAGAAGAACTATAAGTCGGCTTGCATAGATAAGAAGCGCTTGAAGTACCTATTGGCCACATCGTTCATCGCCATTGTCATGTCATTGCTATTGTTTACAAGCGGGCAGGCTTTTGCTGACCCTCTCTTGAATGCTTACAGGCAGAGGATTGGTAATTATGACGTGGAGATGACGACAGAACCATCAAGCCCCATTGCGGGAAACCCTACAGATGTGCTGATAAGGGTTGCAGGGGTCAACGGCGATGACTTGATAGATGTTCCGATAACCCTCAGACTAGTAAAGGATGGAGTTGAAATTCAAAAGACAAATCCGATAATCGTGCCTTACGGCCACCACACCCAGAAATACACTTTTCCAGAAGCCGGGAAGTACGTCCTGTACATCGACCTGACCGACTATGCATACAGTGGTCAGACACTGACATTTACGTTCTTTGTCAATGTGGGTGGGCAGTTTGACGTAGTATATTATGTTGCGGCGCCTTCTGCTGCGGCGGCCACTTTGGGTATTGCCGGTACTCTGGTCTTTATGAAAAAAAGGAAGAAAAAGCGACTGAATGCATGAGCTGGTAAAAAAAGAAGGCTCCAATTAGCCTTCAAGCCTCCATAATGAACAAACACGCGTTGCAGACATCCATTATTTTCATTATGGTTATTTTAGAAATTATGGTTCATTCGATAAATGAATTGCATAATAGTTGAAATATGGATAGCGCGAAGTAGCAGAGGATGAAGCGCCTGCTGCCGGTCTTGGTTGCGCTGTTCGTTGGTATGGTCATTGCCACTACTGCTGGTGCCCTGCAGGCAAATCTCGCATACGGTCACTTTTTCGGAGCGACAAAGGATGTAGATGGGTATCAAGTGGTGTTCGCACCTTATCCCTCGGCTCCGATTGCTGGCAGCAATTCTACAGTCCTTAATTTCAGTGTGCTCCGGAATAGTGACAACATCTATAACATTCACTCCGCACTGATAATAACCGATAGGCAAACCGGTGACGCAATAAGCCAAATCCCATACAGGTTTTACGAAATTAGCGACATCTCTATTCCATACACGTTTAACGATACCGGCGACTATGTTGTGACTCTTAGGACAATAATAGTTGGAGATGAAAAGTATGAGACCACTCCACTTGAAGCCAGTTTTGACATTTCCGTGGGTGGTCCGTATCTCCCTCTTGATGAGCTGATGCTCTTCTATATCACACCGGCCGCAGTCGCAATCGCTGGCATTGCGGTTTATCTCCATTCCAAGAAAAAACTCTAGGAAAATTCGGTGCTCGCACTGGAATGCTAATGGATCGGCGCGTCTATAAACATGGGTAATCTAGAGATTTTGCAATCTTGCGCCTTATTATTGGCCGGCACGATCTGCATGGAGTCATTTGCAGAGAGGAGTCAAATAATCCAACTAAAGGTATTGAATTCACGGAAGCCTTCCCCTACCGCAATGGCAACAAGAACAGCGATGAAATGGAAGAAAAAAGCTAAGAACAAACGTAAGGCGAATAACGGGAGAACCTCTGCGATCATCCTAACGAAGTGAATTACCTGGCACCGTATATCCTGCGAGTGGGCGCAATGCAGTTTGGTCAACGAGTAAAGCCACTAGCGTCCGCAAAGTCAACCGAAGCGACAGATAGGAGGCTCCTGCAGCCTTTGAATATCTATTACGAGTGATAGACTACTAGGCGCCACAGGGGGGCGATTGGATAGTGTACAGAAAAGTTCATCCGGACCTGCAGACAGCGTTTCGCCCCAAAGTGATTGTGGAGTTTCTGTTATCATTGCTGATGATAGTGACTGCCACAGGAGATATCATTGCAGCTACAAGGGTAGATGAGCAGCGGCTAAAGTAAATATTGAGCACGCGCCTTTTCCTTTTCTATGCAAAGGCGCCTCATCGTAACGCTGACGCTGGTTATGATTATCGCTACCATGGCCGTTTCAAACACTATCCCGAATACTTACGGCCACGGGCTTGGGACCGACACGTCACTTCCAGCGACAATCTCAAATAAGCAGGTGGTAGTCGAGGCGTCGCTTACCCCGACTTTTATCGATGAGGTCGAGAGTGGCAGCCCGAGGTTCGTAGTTAGGGTGCTTGAAGCAGGCAGTGGAAACACCACTATTTCCAACATGGACTTGAGGGTCGTGGTGAGCTTGCGCAATGAGGCATTGCTTGACCAACGCTTCAGATCCTCAGATGGAGTTGTGGCTGCCAACCTTGTTCCTGATCCGGAAATCACTGGTTGGCAGATAAACGGTCAGGCGCCTCCGGAGCAGGTGCAGATCAGCCAGAGCAATCCCATCCAGCTTAGGAGCAAGATCATGACTGAAGGTGGCCTTTATCACATTGCAGTCACAATTGAGAGAAGTAGTTCCGGAATTGCAGTAGACTCTGACAAGAGGTTCGATCTTTATGTCAGTATCGGCAGCTCACATGCCTTTGATGTAGCCGGTGGAAATCAGATGATAGTCAAGACATACTTTGACGAAGTCTCCAATTTCAATTATTCAAATGGCACCATTTCATTTGATATGCCCTTTACCTGGGATAGAGCCTACGTCTCGCAGGTTCCTGTGTTGCACATGGAAGTCCAGTTCCCAAAGTCAATGGAAGAACTCAAGACCAACAGCTACCGTGGCACACTCAATGGCAGAGAGCTTGAAGCACAGGCTGTAGTCATTGACGACTATTCTTCGGAGCAATACCGCATTGTACACTTTGTCGTCAACAACGCGATGCTTACAAGATTTGCCGAAACAGTAGGAGATACAGATACTGCGAGATTTACGCTTATGCCCACTGAGAAACCCAAGTTCCCACTTGACATAATGTCACTGCCGACCGAAAGGTTCTTGGTCCAGCTTTCATGGGGGCCTGATGTAATAGAAACCGGAACTCCGATAACCTTTGTGATGAACATCAAGGACCCGACCACTGATGATATCATCAGAGGTTCATCGTTTGATTTCGTAGTCACTCAGGATGGCCGTGAGATACACAGACGGCACATGTCAGAAGAGTTAGGACTCTATTCGTTCCAGTATACTTTTCCGACTGCCGGCACCGTTACACTGGCCATAGACAGGATTAACGACCAAGGGGAAAGCGCCAAGATAGACCTTGTCGTGCTGCAGGGAAGCGGCGAGGCTGTCCCGCCTCCTGTTCAGCAGCCATCGGGCTGTCTTATCGCAACAGCAGCGTTTGGCTCCGAGCTGACACCACAGGTACAATACCTGCGCAATTTCAGGGACAATTACATCCTTTCAACTGCATCGGGTGCTGCATTCATGAATGCATTCAACTCTGTGTATTACTCATTCAGCCCACAGGTTGCAGATTATGAAAGAGAGCAGCCTTGGCTTCAGGCAACAATAAGAACCGCACTGTATCCTCTCTTTGGGATACTGACTGCGGCTGAAAGATCGTATTCTATTGCCGAGGGCGAGCCAGGCGCAATATTGGCTGGAGCAACAGCGAGCACACTCATCGGTGCTATCTACTTGGTTCCTGCAGGGTATGTCGCAAGCCGCAAAGTCAAGATCAGCTGGCTTGTATTTGCTGTCGCCGCTGCGACAGCTGTTATGCTGGTAACGCTGCCGCTCGCTTTGCCCACTCTGCTTTCAATAAGCACATCTGTCTTTATTGTCGTCACCGCGGGGGCATCAGCAATCGCGGCTGGAAAGGCAATAAGGTATGCCGTGCACAGATCAGGAAGCAACTAGCGCCGATTTGCAAAACTTGATCAACTCTTCGTCTTCCACCTGCTGAATGTGATCCTGAAGCCGGACAACAGTTGAAAAGAACGGGGGTAGGTTTTCCAGCATGCGTTTCAGATCCTGCTGCCGCTGTTGCGGGAGTATGTACTGAAACTGTCTGCCCTCCGGAAGCTTCCCCTCTGTACAAGATCCTAGACATCCTAATTCCATCAGGCTTTTTGGATCTCGACCTGGCCCTAACATCGCGACCGTTTTGCAGTATTTTATGTGAGCAAAGTATCTTCTGCCTTCCTGCCCTGCATCAAACATCAATTTATGATATTTTCGCATGAGGTCCATTAGGGGTGTCCTTATGGGGGATTTCTCCTGTGCCCCACTTTCTGCCAGCAGCACGTTCCCGAATGGATCAACAATGCAAGCCGCGTTGAAAACTCCTGATGCCTTGTATGACTTGTTTGCCTTTTCGACCAAGATGCGTCCAAGTTCGATCCCAGGTTTGCCAAACGCAACGATATAGTCATTCGAAAACACTTTGGGGTTGCATTTTTTCAGCAGTTTGAACGCGCTTGATGATCTCTTCAAGGTTTTTGGGTTAAGTAGCTTATTTGGTGACTGACCATGGCATTTGATTATGCGCTTGACCTTTTCAAGGCTTGAAGAAAGGGCGAGAGTCGAACGCTGATCAAGTCTGCTATCAATCTCGCTGCCGTAGAAAATGGAATCAATGGGACCGCTGAACGCTCTCTTGCCAGCAATACCAAAGGCTGAAAATGTTTCCTTGGCTTTTTGTCTCATGTCCTCCGGCAACGTCGAGAACTCCTGTCCTTTGCAGCCCACACCCGCCAGCTCGTCCCGGGACACAGAGATTACGTTAAACCCGCCCGTCAGAATAGAGCCTGCACACATCAAGCATGGCTCCAGAGACGTAACTATTGTCATCATGCGTTCAGACGTAGGGTTCTTCTTATTCTTTGGATAATAGTGACAATAATACCAGTCCACCAGTTGTCTTTCGACATGCGCAGTCGGGTCGTGGACAGAGCAATTTTGGATCACTCTGTTTCGAATCACTTTGGCTATTTTGCCGCTATTGTTGTCCATCAAGAGGCCTCCGACGCCAAAGGTGCCATTCCTTCTGGCTTTTTCAGCTTCTCTCACTGCAATTTCAGCCCATTTTTCGGGATCCAATCCCCGCTTGCCTCTGGCCACATGTAACGCTGCAAAAACTGAGCATAAAAAATATTCTAGAACCTAGGTTACAATTTTAGCAAGCTTGCCCTTCCTGCCCGCTATCTTGACTTCACGTGCAATTCTTCTGCCCATGCTCATGGGGTCGTCGTAGAGCAAGCCAGAATATGGCGACCCGTCAAGGTAGAGATTCGTGCCGGCTACAATCCTTGCAGAGAACTCAAAGGTTGTGAACTTGCCTTCTCTGTCATACACGCCTTCCAGGCAGAAGGGCCCTGGCATTCCCGGCGGAACCAAGCGTTCTGCAGCCCTCACAAAGTTTTCACCCATCTTGTAGACCCCGTCAAGCAGTGATTCGCGGAGCACAAGTGGTATGTTGCCGATGACATTGTATGAAGGCTCAACCCCTGCCTCAAGCTGCTGCCTGGCCGGGATCCTGCCTATTCCGTCGATGTCTGATTCATATCGCCTATCAATTCCCAAAAGCTCCAGCTCACCAGTTACTGGCGAGTAGAAATACTGCAAGTAGACCGGGACTCCTCTGATGAATTCCTGAATGTAGAGATCCTTTTCGCTGTTGATCGCTTTCTGCTCGATCAGATGTCTTGCACCTTCTTCAAAGCTCTCTTGGTTCCATGCAAGGAAGTATCCCCGACCACCTGCTGCCCCATGCAGCTTGACTATGCAGAGACCGTCGATCTCTTCTTTCGACTTGATTGGCCGGGGTGTCTTGAGGCCAGCTTCGTTCATTAGCTTTTCCTTGAGCTCTCTATCTGCCTCCCACCTCAGTATCCACTTGTTGCCAAAGATCGGGGTTTCTATCTTTTCTATCTCGTCGCTTTTCATCTGTGATATGAGGGTGCCGTGAGGTATCAAGATCGAGTTTGTCTGCTTTAGGCGCTTTCTGCACCTATCGCCTGCCACCTCGTTAATGCTGTCAACTTCAAGAATTTCGTCGATGAACCTAAAACGCTTGTAGAGACCAAGCCGTCGCTTTTCACACACAAGCAACGTACGAAAGCCCTCGTCCTTGGCGCCTTTTAACACCTGCAGTGAACAGTGTGAACCCAGAGTCGCAATTGTAACTTTGCTGCTGCCAGCAGCTGCGGCTTTTCTAGCCACCAACGGCTGTTGGTTGTAATAGGGGAGGTTAAAATCCTTATCAATGCTATTTTATAGTGGACGCGGGACTAACTAGGACATCATCCATATGCACGACAAGCTGGCGCATACTGCGGAACATGCGTTTATTAGCTCGCTCCAGAAACTACTCGGAAAGACACTGAGAGTAAGGAAAGTGGAGCACAAGGGCGCTACAAACGTTGCATTCATTGTTATCCCGCAGCTTGACCTTGATACCGTTCTCAAGGCGGAAAATGAAGTGAATTCCCTCATAGCTGAAGGGAGGCGCATTTCGACTCGCATGTTCCCATCGCTTGAAGAAGCAAAGAAACAGATCCCAAATCTCCGTGCAAACGAAGAGAGAATAGGAGCAGAAGAGGTCCGGGTAGTGGAGATTGAAAACCACGATGTTGCAGCCTGTGCGATGGACCATGCAAGCAACTTGCAGGAATGTGATTTTTTTCTGGTTACCCGCCTGTCAAAAAGCGGGAACGAATACGAAGTGGATTTTGTAGTCGGTAAGCAGGCAAAAGAAACTGCAGTTTTGCTTTCGGAAAGGCTGCTCAGGGTATGCGGCGAGCTGGGCGCTAATATCAACACAGTCGAAAATACTGCAAGGAAGCTGAAGCTAGATTGCGAAAACAACGTCAAGAAGCTAAAGGCGCTTGGCAGGGAAAAGCTGGCAGACATTGTTCCAGCAACAAACGGCAAGGTTAGCTTGTTGAGAGGATTGTTTGAGAACCTGCTCGACGATCAGCTGCAGGAATTTGCCGGTGAAAAGATAAGGGACAATAGAAACACGGTGGTCCTGATTGCGAATATGGACGTCGAACACGCAAAGATTGTCTTTGCCCGAAATGAGAATGATATGCAGGACCTTGACTGCAACAAGCTCTTCAAGCAATTCGTTGGGACAGACGGCCGGGGCGGCGGCAGACCACACTTTGTAACAGGCATCGTCAGAAAAGAAGCAGCTGTCCGGGTGATGGATGCAATCGCCAATCAAGTCTTGCGATAGTGTTTATGCTCCGCCGATGTCGCCATGAGCTTCAAAATCTGGAGCAGATCTGGTCTTGGCAATATGTGATTTCACAGCACTCTTGGAGGGATCGCAGCAGTAGGTGGCGATGACTGTGTGATCCATACGATCCATATTGTGAGATTGCAAAGCCATTGGACCTAGAAGGTATGCTTCATCCACCAGGAAAGCACGATTGGAGGAATCATGGATAACGACTACGACGAAGATACCATGTGATTTTTTTCCAGGCGTTCGCGGATTTCGACCACGAATGGTTATGAATCCACCCGGGTAGTCGGGGAGGCAAGTCCCGAAATACCAATCATGGTCATGACCGCGCTCCACCTCCAGAAATCAAGTTTTCTGGTGTTTTTAGTAAACCACCACTCTCATTGCCGGGCTGATCACAAGCGATTCGCTAGGATGGGGCAAATCTGGTAAGTCAGAATGCCAAGTGTTGCAGAGCAGCACTTCCGCTATATCCGATACCACTGGTAAGGTTAAATTAACCTCCTTGAGAACTTAGTCAAATTGGGCGACTTGCTTGAAGAACAAGACCTCGGGCACTGGCGGAGGACTCACTACTCCTCAGAGATAAGTCCCTCTATCGGAGATAACGAAATAGTCGTCATGGGTTGGGTCTCAAGCGTTAGGGACCATGGCAATATCCAGTTTATCATACTAAAGGACATGCATGGGGAAATCCAGGTTACCGCTAAAAAGGGCGAGTGCAGCGATTCTCTTTTTGGGATGGCCAAGGAAGTCAAGGAACACAGTTCAATTGGCGTGCGTGGCAAGATAAGGCCGCAGGAAAAGGCGCCTGGCGGCGTTGAGATTGTCCCCACAGAGATTCGGGCTTTTTCAATAGCAAGAAAAGCAGCACCTTTCATTACTCAGGGCAAGCAATCGCCTGTAGGCATTGACACGAGGCTAGACCTCCGTGCAGTTGACCTGCGTCGCAATTATCTCGGTTCAATATTCCGCATACGCCATACTGTGCTCAACTCTGTCAGGGAGTTTCTTGCAAGACAAAAGTTCATTGAAGTGACCACTCCCAAAATGATTGCCACCGCCACAGAAGGCGGAGCTGCGCTCTTTCCAATATTCTACTACGACCGAGAAGCATTCCTTGCTCAAAGCCCTCAGCTGTACAAAGAACAGCTGACGATGGCATTTGAAAGCGTCTTTGAAATTGGGCCAATTTTCAGAGCAGAACCCTCGCGGACAAACCGCCACCTGTCAGAAGCGATTTCAATAGACGTCGAGCAGGCATTTGCAGACTATAATGATGTGATGTCTCTGCTTGAACGTATGATAGTACACATCGTGGAAACGATAAAGGAGAGGAACACCGTCGACCTGAAATTCCTCGATTTACAATTGCCAAGAGTGGAATTGCCGTTCCCAAAGTATAGCTATTCCGATCTTATTGATAAATTACAGGAAGCAGGTGAGCGCATCCAGTGGGGCGATGACATCTCGCCACAAGTGATGAAAAGTCTTCAGGACGACCGCCTCAACGGCTTTTACTTTATCATAGACTGGCCGACATCTACCAAGCCGTTCTACGTTAAGCCCAGTCTGGTAGATGGTGGTAGGGTCTGCGAATCGTTCGACCTCATGTTTGGATCGCTTGAAATGTCGTCTGGAAGCACGAGAATAAACCGCAGGGATCAGCTGATCGAACGAATGAAAAAGCAAGGATTGAAACCAGACTCTTTTGACTACCACCTCAGAGTGTTCGATTACGGCGTCCCGCCCCACGCAGGTTTTGGTCTGGGACTTGAGAGACTAATGATGGCACTGACAAAAATCGAAAATATCCGCGACGCTACGCTGTATCCGAGGGACATCGACAGGCTGGCTCCGTGATATGGCAGTAACCAAAGATCAGGTAAAGCATCTTGGCTGGCTTGCAAGGATAGATCTGTCGGATGCCGAGGTTGAGCGCTACACATCCCAGATAGAAGGAATAATCAAGTACCTTGATACGCTTGACAGTATACCACTACTAGATAAGACAAAGCCCATCTCGTTAAGGAAGAAGCTTGAAGAGCTGCGGCCTGATGAGCCGGAAAAATTTGAAGGTGATCCGCTTGGCACGAAATACAGAAAGGACGGCTTTGTGAAAGGACCGAGGATGACCTAGCTTGGCTCTGTATTCACTTGATTCTAGCCAGGTTGCCCGCGGAATAAGGAACAGAGAATTTTCCGCCGAGGAGTACATCAGCCAACTGTTGGAGAGGATAGAAAAAGTAGAGCCCAAGGTAAACGCCCTGGTGACAATCAATAACGAGGAAGCGATCGAGCAGGCACGCATCATTGACAAGAAGATCAGGGACGGCGAACAGGCTGGCTCGCTTACAGGAGTGGCCATTAGTGTCAAAGACAACATTTCCACAAAGGGCATCAAGACTACCTGTGCTTCCAAGATGCTTGCCAGCTATATCCCACCTTACGACGCGACTGTTGTCAAGCGACTGAAAGAAGCTGGGGCCATAATAATCGGCAAAGCGAACCTTGACGAATTTGCTATGGGATCTACAACAGAGTTTAGTAGACATGGCACAACCAGAAACCCGTGGGATATTGGCAGGGTTCCAGGGGGCTCATCGGGCGGAAGTGCTGCAAGTGTGGCGGCTCTTGAATGCGCGCTGTCCCTTGGCTCTGACACTGGAGGCTCGGTAAGGTGCCCCGCCAGTTTTTGTTCAGTAGTTGGGGTCAAACCTACCTACGGTTTGATAAGCCGGTATGGGCTTGTATCGTATGCAAATAGCTTGGAGCAGATAGGGCCGATGGGTAGAACAGTGTCAGATGTTGTTTCGTTGCTGAACGTGATCGCCGGCATAGATAAGAACGACCACACCACAACCTCTGCAGGCAGCACACCTGTTTATTCGATTTCAGAAAGGAAGAATCTGCGCATAGGACTTGTGAGGGAGTTTATTGAAGGTGCAGATGCAGAGGTTACCAAGATAATCAACAAGGCCGTGGATACTCTAATTTCACAGGGGTGTTCATGTGAAGAGGTGTCGCTTCCGTCAGTGCAGCATGCTCTGGCATCCTACTATACTATTGCAACCGCAGAAGCGAGCAGCAACCTTGCCCGCTATGACAACATCCGGTACGGCTTTGACATGAGCCCCGAAGGATACGGATGGAACAGCTATTTTGCCAAGGCGCGGAGCAATTTTGGAGATGAGGTCAAGAGGAGGATAATAGTCGGATCTTACGTACTTTCATCTGGATATTACGGCAAATACTACCTGAAGGCCCAACAAGTGCGCGCGCTCTTGAAGCACGAAATCAAGTCGCTGTTCAAGAAATATGACGTCCTGATAGGGCCCACGATGCCCATACTGCCGTTCAGGATAGGGGAGAAAGTAGAAGATCCGCTAAAGATGTACTTGGTTGACATTGATACTGTTGTCGCAAATCTGACTGGGACGCCTGCCATGTCTGTGCCAGCTGGGTTTGCCGACGGTTTACCGGTCGGCCTGCAGGTAATGGCAGACGAATTCCAAGAGCAGACAATGCTTGATGCGGCTTACTTGTTTGAGCAATCTGCCAGAGTGCAGAGGAGTCCAGAGTTGTGATGGAAACAAAGATTGGGCTTGAAATCCACTGCCAGTTGACAGGCGCGAAGAGCAAACTGTTCTGCAGGTGCCTTTGCGACTATCGCGGCATGACACCAAACGAAAACACCTGCCCCACGTGCTCCGGTCTTCCCGGCACCCTTCCGCTCTTGAACCAAAAGGCAGTCGAGTTTGCAGGCATGATCTCGCTTGCACTTGGGTGCAAGATCCCAGATGAGATCTTGTTCTATAGAAAGAACTACTTTTACCCCGACCTGCCTAAGAACTTTCAGCTGACGCAGTACAACGCATACGGCATTACGAGCATCGGAGTAGACGGGAAGCTCGAATATGGTGACAACGGCAAGAGTGCAAGGATAAGGCGCGTCCAGCTGGAAGAGGATCCCGGCAGACTTGTCTATGAAGGAACAAGCATGGAGGCCAGTGTCTATGCCTTGATTGATTACAACAGGGCAGGCGTCCCGCTTGTGGAAATAGTGACAGAGCCGGACTTTGCCGATCCGAAGGACGTAAGGATGTTCCTTGACAAGATAACTTCGATACTGGAACACCTCGGTGTGTGCAACACAAAGCTTGAAGGATCTGTGCGTTGCGACGCCAACGTGTCGGTAGGGGGCGGCAACAAGGTAGAGATCAAGAACGTCAGCTCGTTTGCAGACGTGGAAAAGGCCGTGCGATATGAAATTACGCGACAGAGGACAATGGCTTCACGAGATATCGAAGTCAAATCTGAGACGCGCCATTGGGATGATGCCAGAAAGGTAACAAAAGAATCCAGGACAAAGGAGGAAGAACAGGACTACCGCTATTTTCCTGAGCCAGACATTCCTACCATAGTCCTAGGAAGTGAGTTTACCTCTTCGATAGCAAGGTCTATGCCCGAGCTGCCCGACGCCCGCAAGGAGCGGTTCATTTCGAAGCATGGGCTTTCAGCTCACGTCGCCCAGGTACTCATCAATAATAAAGAACTGGCCGACTTTTTCGAATCTGCAATCAAACTTCACAATTCTCCAAAGGAAATTGCTAATTGGATCGTAACGGACCTCATGAGCTTTGTGGATGTGAGGAAAAAAGCTGGAGAGGAGCAGGAACTATCTCCATTTGCAGGTCTAAACGTAAGACCAGAGCACATTGCAGAATTGGCAAAGCTGGTTGATCAGGGTACAATAAACCGGGTTACTGCCAAGCAGATTCTGGGACAGATAGTGAGGACAGGCGAGGCACCCTCTGCCGTTGTCAAAAAGACCCAGGTCGCCAAAATTGACGATGCTGAAGTGCTGGCTAAGGCGATCGAATCTGTATTCCACTCAGAGCAGGCAGCAGTCCAGGACGCAAAGCACAATCCAAATGCTGCAAACTTTTTGCTGGGTAAGGTTATGCAGGCAACTAAAGGTAGGGCCGATCCCAAGGCTGCGTTAGAAATGATTCAAAAAAAGCTGAAGGATGGCAATTTCAGTTAGTTAGTCGCGGTCGCCATTCCTTCCAAAAAGTAATCCATTTCCCCTTCTTCTAACGTCGTTACTGTTGCCGTCGTCGTCATCATCATCATCGTCATGGTTGCCTACGCAGTCGTCAACTACTCGATCGATAAGCTTCTGAAGTCTGTCGGTGCTCCTGTCGTCTCCTCTAAATATCTTGGCAACCAAATTTGAAATTTCATTGTACAGCCTGTGTCGGTTCTGCCCGTCTAAGCAATCATCGATATTCAGAACCCTAGTAAGCCTGTCAAAGATGGGTGTGTTGCTATTTCGTGTGTTAGAATTGTCATCGGTCGACTCGATCTCATAATGCGCCGTAATCGTGGTATTGTCTTCAAGTGTCACTTTCCTCTCTCTGTCATCAGAACCATCGTCCCAGTGGTCGAATTCTCTGTCACGAAAGTCAGAAACGATCACAGTGTATGTGGAGCCTACCTTGCCTTCCTCGAAAGTAAGGGGAGTCAGCCCTTCCTTCAGTACATTGCCGTCGTCGTCCTCTATGACCGTGTGCATGCCAGTGATGGTGTTCCCAGACTGGTCCTCGGATCTCACCGTAAGACTGGCAGTTCTGGCACCATCGTCGTCCTCCTGCGCGTTTGATGAGGTTAACTTGTATATCTCGCCCTTGGTGTATGAAAGGACGTAAAGGTTGCCGTCAGGGCCGACCTTGATGTCAGTTACAACTCCAAATCCAGTGCCAAAGATTGCTTCTTGGCTTTCTTCCGGCGTGTCTGCCACCTTGTCTGCAAGCACTCCGTCCAGCACTAACTCGGTTCTATTTTCGTTCAGCTCAAAGCGGTAAATAGCTCTGTTGTTGACATCTCCAACAAACATGTCTCCTTCATACTCTTCTCCAAGCATGCTCGAATTGAGGAACGCCAACGCTGTGACGCCAACTGGTTCTGTCCATGAAAACTCGGGGTCACTGTAATGGCTACGAGCATTAAATAACACGAGGTCATTTAGATCTGATGCGTTCGCCTTGCCTTGTACATCGCGCCAACCGCTGTTAAAGCCGGGTTCTACTAGGTTTATCTCGTCACCAAATGCAGGACCATTCTCAGTGTCCCATAGCATGCCTGTTTCGGGATCAAAGGCCAAGCCAAAGCTGTTCCTGATACCGTACGCAAAGTAGTATTTACCAAAGACGCCTGTTCCGATAACTGGCTCCGGGGTTTCTCCGTTTGGTCCTACACGCAGTATTCCGCTTGTTCCGTCTGCCGCTCCCCGACCTTCAAAGTTCTGCACCTGCGTAGCGTGACCCTCCACATCGCCAATTATGACATAGACATTCCCGTCTGGTCCTATCGCGACAGGTCCACCATTGTAGCGGGGTCCTGGCAGTGCCGGCAAGTCAAGTAGCAACTGCGGATCGACCAGCTTGTCTCCCTGCAGCTCGTAGCGGTACAACCGGTTCCCCGCAGGTGCTACGCCTTTCAGGTCGTCTCCGTCTTGCCCACCTCCAGATTCGGTGAAATAGAGGAAAACGTATGTGGTTCCATTTATCTTTGAAACTGCGATGCCGAGCATTCCACGTTCGTTCTCACTTGCCACTGCTACATCCAGCAACGGCTCTGACTGGAGCTCACCGTCTTCGATCAGTCTGACTGTTCCGTTGTTCTTTTCAAGTACTAGAATTCGGTCTTCGTCAAGGAAAGCCATCGTAGTTGGGAAAGTTAGTCCCTCCGCCACCTTTTCCACTATGATATTTGGATCTTTGACCGAGGGGCCTGTTGTTGTAGCGTGGTTTGCGTCACCGCTATCTTCGGCCTGTTGCGCTCTTGCAAAAATGCTGAAAGCGGGGACCATGGCAAGCACAAGGATTGCCGCCAGTCCAATAGAAATAACCGGACGAATATTCATTTCCAATGGACGTGCGCGGTCTATTGTAATAATGAATTGTCGAATGTGTCTCTGATAGAGATTTCTTTATTTCTGCTCTGGGGCATTTTGCTGCATGCAGAGAGGGAGCTTCCCGTGCTTGCCAATATACTCCTTTATCTGCTGCTCTCTTACAACTGCAAATTCTGAGGTCAGCATGTATTTGAAGCGTTTGGCTTTGCTTGTACAAGGATCTGACAGCCTTGCCAGGAGCTCCTGCCGGATGTTCTCGCTTCCGCCGATGTACAGCGTCTTCATGCTAGCATGCATCACACATGCGCCGGGTGACTCGGGGACAGCCTCAACGTTCGCTCTGTCAAAGTCAAGCCACTGAGACCACTCTTCACCGCTGCTCATCGATAGTCTCACCCTTGGCAAACGAAAGTGACAATGAGTTTATGCAGTAACGCAGCCCGGTCGGATTGGGCCCATCGTCAAACACATGTCCTAGATGCGCACCACATTTGGCACACATTACTTCAGTTCTCACCATACCATAACTTGTGTCAAGTTCTTCTTTCACGCTGCCTTTCTTGACGGGCTCCCAGAAGCTTGGCCATCCTGTGCCTGAATCAAACTTTGTTTCAGAGCTGAACAAACTGCTCCCGCAGCAGACGCACTTGTAGACGCCATTGTCTTTTGTCTTGTAATACTTACCGGAAAAAGGCGGCTCGGTACCCTTCTTCCAGCAAACCTCGTACTGCTCTGGCGTAAGATGTTCTTTGTAGTCTGGCATATGCTAGATCATCTGCGTAGGCCGCTTATTTTAGGCGTTGCCTTTGTCATCTTTTACCACTGCCCTCAGTTTGGCATTTGTGCTCTTTTTCGCGCCATCTGGTTTGGCTAGCGTATGCACGTGTCGTTATGGTCCACCGAACACAAGGTCTCTGATGGATTTTTGTGAAACTCAATTACATCTGTATTGTTTCGAAGTGTAGTTTGCGAGATTTGCTGGACTGCCTGGCTAAAATTCTCCTAGTTGAAAATAGGCCCTTTGGCCTTTCATTGATCATATGGCAGCGTACTATCGCGTCTCTTTTTACCCGCGAGAAATTCCTACTCTTTGACTACTCGCGCCGCAACTTCATTTGATATTTTCTCTGCGATCGCCCTGCTCTTACGCACACAATCGCCAGAGGCTCGGAGATGGCAACGTGCCCGCCTGTTCAGGTATTCCAAGAGACTGATGTATGATCATGTTCATCCGTGCTCGCCGTATTATCGAATAATAGACACAGAATCTGACTGTCTAGATCGCACTGCTTAACAAGAATGAGCATACTTGCTAGAATCGAGAATTCATGAAACAAGGTGCAAGAAAGTTCAAGTCTCTTGTTGCCCGCATTTGGGCTGTCAAGTGCATCAATTCTATAAAGTTCTATTTCTGCTTGCCCGCAGCCAATATTTGCTTTAGATGATCCACGACTATTGGCAGGAAGGCGCCCACGTCGGTGACGATCCCTATTGCCTGCGCGGTGCCCCTATCGATTAATTTTGTCACCACCGGCTGGCTGATGTCGACCGCGACTACCTTAACAGAAGCGGGCAGCATGTTGCCCACTGCAATTGAATGAAGCATCGTGGAGAACATCAGCACCATCTTGGCCTCTTTAATAACCTGCTTGTACTTGCGCTGCGCTTCGACCACATCTGTGATGACATCAGGCAAAGGTCCGTCGTCACGGATAGAGCCTGCGAGAACAAAAGGCACATTGTTTTTGATGCACTCGTACATCACGCCACTCTTTAGGACTCCTTTCTCCACCATTGCCTTGAGGCCTCCTGCCTTGAATACCTCGTTTATGGCCTGCATGTGATTGCGATGACCTCTTACGGCAAGCGTACCATCTTTCACTCGCATTCCAAGTGATGTGCCAAGAAGCGCGTTTTCAACGTCGTGCACGGCAAGCGCATTGCCTGCCAGCACTCCGTCAACGTAACCCATCCTTATCAGTGACGCAAGTGCTTCGGCCGCACCTGAGTGTACCAACACCGGGCCGGATACCACTACTATCTTGCCTCCGCTCTTTTTCGTATTGTAAATATCGTATGCGACCTTGTACGCAATATGCTGTGTTGGTCGCTCGCTTGAGCTCGAACTACTCATGAACTGGAAAATATCAACCCCCTCGCGAGGACGCTCAAGTGGGATTATCTTGACTCCCTGCTCACCTACCACCACCATATCGCCTTTGACAATGTCGCGAACCATCTTGCATTCCGCGGTCTTTCGCTTTGTATCTACTACGATGCACTTGTCCATCATCATGTTCTGTACATCTATCCAGCGGCCTCCATAGTAGACCTGAGTCGCATTGTTTGTTGTGCTGTAAAAGTCGTCGGGCATCACCATGTCATTTGGAGCGGGCTCCAATCTCACTTCTTGTACTGAGACGGGTTGGGCGCCTTCGCGGTAGACCTGTTGTAGTATGCTCTCCAAGTGCTCTTTATTTTTGCCCTTTATAAGCAGCCTTGCATAGCTCGGGTCGCCTTTTTTCTTACCGACAGAAAATTCGAGCACCTGAAAGTCACCTTGAAGATCCATGACGCTGTCAAATATTCTCGTTAGTATCATAGAGTCGATAAGGTGTCCCTTAACCTCAATTTCTTGCTCGAATCTGTTCGCCAAGGTTATGCAGTTAAGCTGAAGCCTATTTCGGTATAAAAGCCATATCGCAGCATACTCTCATTGCATTGATTGATTATGAATCAGTCCTGTGTGGAAGGTTGATCTTGCTACCACATCCATGATGTGTGAATTTGCAATTTTCGCGTCGATCTGCGTCCTTGAATCATAGAAAGAGAAGGCACTTTGCGAAAAGTCATCATCCTCTGGAAGAGTCAGGAGGGCAAACAAGAGCAGTCCGCCAGAGCTACAGAGATAGGCAGTTCTGGCAGGGAAAGAGCGAGAAGCCCGGGCTTTGCGCGCCCTCCAAACATAGTGAAGATCGCTGACGTATGCGCCATCAGAAGGCGCGGAGAGACGAGATGGTCACATATGCTTGCTCTGTAGATGAGACCACCCTTCGCCGTATTACTAGACTGGAAGTATGAAAGAGCTCATCTAGCAACATCGATACTGAAAGTAATATTACCTTCAAAAAGGAAGAGAGATGGTGTCAAACCCCCAACCTTGTGTACAGCATAGTGAGCAAGATTCTCCAGGCACTCACAAGTACCAACATCGCTCCCGTCTAGATAGATGTTGATAATGTGCTTGTCGGAAGCAGGTGCAGATTCCCGAGAAATTCTCACGGAGTAATGAAATTGATCTAGATTGGAAGTGACAACTTGCCAAAATACTCTTGCATGTTCTGCTCCTCCTTTATCTTGGCTACTATTTCGTTCTTTGTCTCTTCTGTGAACCATTGCGCAATTGACTTAGCGATACCGTTCTTGTCACAGAATGCGATCATGTACCCCGCATCTTCCTTTACAACGGCAAATAGGTTTTCTTCTCCAACTGGCTCCCATTTGTTGTCCTTGTTATCCTTCAATGCGAGCGCTGGCATGGCATGTCCTGCATATCGTTCCAGCAATTCTCTTGCCGCTTTGACACGCTTTTCGCCCATTTTGAGAGCCGTGAAATACTGCATTGTTACTTATTGGCAGATTTGGGTTTTAAAGTCTTTAGTATTTCACTGACAATGTCGCCTTTGTCGCCAACGGCATTCTGAGCAGACTCAAAGAACGGTGCAAGTAGCTCTTCTGCGTAACCCTGTCTTGCATAGTAGTTTGCCTGAAACGCCATTTCGAGCTTGTCTATCCTGTGGACAAACGTTGCGATGTCGCTCTTGTCCTGGAGATATTCGTCCCAGATCTCTTCATATTCTGCTCTTATTGCCTCGGGAAGGCCCGAGAGGATCGACTTCATGGCCTTCTTCTCCTGAGCCAATTTCTCCTCGACTGCGATGTCGCCAGGCATATAGTCACCCACGACCGACTCTGCAAGATCGTGCAGGATGACCATCTTCATCGCTTTACGCGTGTCAAATCCAAGCACGTCTGACAATAGCATCGCGATCGCGCACATTGAAAAGCTATGATCTGCAACCGATTCGGGATCCTTAATCTTTACCTTTGAAACCCACCCGGCGCGCCTGATAGACTTTAGCCGCAAAATCGATTGAAAAAAAATAGACAGACTGTCTGCTACCATTTCCTGGAGTCGCCTTCAAGCAGCCCAGAGCCATGATGGATTCTATCTATGTGCTTTGAAAGCTCTTCGTTATCCTTGAACTTGGATCCGCAGTAAGGGCAACTGGACTCTCCTTCCTTGCTGGTCGCCATTCGATGAAGAAGGTGTAGCACTTGACTTTAAAGCTAGCGAATATTGGCCCTATGCCGGCGCGCCAACTGAAACATTCGGTGCCACTTTCATGGCCTCGTCGTTTATAAAGGCAAGGATAAGATCGGCAAAGCACACAACTGCCAAAGTCTCGGCAGGCATCCGCATGGTGATTACACGTGCTCTTGCTCAGTTAAAGATCTGGCCCAAAGCCTATCCAAGAGGCCGCTGTCAATTATGGGATTTCTTCATGGTGGATTTTGACCAGATTGTTGGTAGCAGGTTATTCCTTACTATTACCGGTTCTCCAAGCTACATCGGGCACCCCGAGCCTCTTGTTTGCAAGCCTCGCTGAGACAAACAACAAATCAGAGAGCCTGTTGAGATAGACAATTATTGCAGGGTTAACCGTCTCGCATTTTGCGAGTGATACCGCCGCAGTCTCTGCTCTACGTGCCACGCCTCTTGCCTGATGCAAAAGCGAAGCTTCTATACTTCCTCCAGGCAGGATGAAGAAGGTTATCGGCTGAAGCTCTGCTTCAAATCTGTCGATGTTATGCTCAAGCGCAGAGGCCATCATTTTGCTTGTGCGAGGCGTCTTGCTCGGTTCTGGATATGTTGGGTCCGCAAGATCAGAGCCAACCACAAAAAGATCGTTTTGCACTTGCACCAAGACATCAACGAGATCTGAAAGCGGCTGCAGCTGTCTCCCACCATTTTCTCGCATAAACGAGATCGCAAGACCAATGCAAGAGTTCAGCTCATCGACCGCACCGTAGGCGACGATCCTCGGATCCGCTTTGCTCACCCGCATGCCGCCAATAAGTCCGGTTTCGCCCATGTCGCCTGTCTTGGTGTATATCTTCATATGCCCTTACTTGGAGAAATGAGTTAAGTGATGATTTAAGAGTATAGCTCGGGATGGAAAACAAATCCACTGTATTAAAATAGCCCTCTGAAAATCCCATTTCCCAATATGAAGAAGGTTGCGGTGGTTGACGACGAGCCTGATATTACCACCGTCCTAAAGAGGGGGCTTGAGCATCACGGCTTTTCGGTTGACGTCTTTAACGACCCTTACGCCGCGCTTGTCAGTTTCAAGCCTGGCCGTTACGACCTGATGATAATTGACATCAGAATGCCCAAGCTGAACGGATTTGACCTGTATCGAGAGCTCAAGAAAAAGGACGCGACCGTCAAGGTGTGCTTCCTCACTGCATTTGAAATCTATTACGACGAGTTCCGAAAGATGTTTCCGAATATTGACGTGAGGGCATTCATCAGAAAGCCGATCAGTATAGCAAGTCTAGTTACTCAAGTGAATGCAACTCTCGACTCATAGAAAAATTGGCGATAGATCTGTGAACCAGTTATGGTGCAACTGGGCAAGAGAGTGAAGCATACATGGACGTGGTATTCGGGAAGCGGTAGTGCACAACAGAATCTGATTGCACCGTCCCGACTATTCTGTGGGAGGACAAGAAGAGTTCACGGATTGGAGGCGATGCTATCTTCCAAAGGGAAGTGGAATGCACCCTTGCGATTAGTTTGATTCGATGATACAAGTGTGCGATGGTCGCGCTCTTTTGGCCGGATGGCATCTGCTGGTAATTGGCCAGGCCTAGCCTCTTGTTATGGGCTTCACTGCAGCGGAGTGTGCCAAATGCTAGTTTTCCACTACTGTCTTCTTGTAGGCATGCCTGAGGACTTTACCTTACCGCCAGCCGACTAAGAGCGAAATTGTTGATATGATGCTCAGGTTCGATCTTGGGCTGGAGCACTAGCTGAAAAGGTATGTTCGGAGCCATTGGTTGACTCGTCGGTGGTTTGTATGCTCGATCGTCTAGATTAGGAGGTGTTGAAAGAGAAGACAACATCGTTCTTACTTTGCACAGCAGGAATTAAGTGCCATCATCGTAAAGTCGCTCCTTGCAGAAATCATGGTTCTGGCCCGCACCATCACCCATCATCATCTGTTTGGAGCAAGTGATTCTTACTTCGTGTGGCCTGTTTTGTCTGCAAGATCTCGCTGCCTGAAGTGATTTTCAGGCAGCCCAGGCGGCTGAAGTGGTCACTCCTCCAGAGCAGCCAGTGTGCCTAGGCAACCATGTAGTCAGACAACGTCAATGGAGTGAACGTGACTATTACAATCCCAACATTGATCCGGGCGCGAGGCATGCCGCTGTAGTGGCAATTGCCCTCTCCCAAAGCAATACCCCCATTATCATTTATGCGCGCTTCTCAAACTGCTCCTTGAGATAATGTATCAGCCTTATGGCGTCGATTTCTTTCAGGCTTTTCCTGTTGGACGCTAGATAGCTGACAAACGAGTCGATCTCTTTGGCAAGATTTGGATGTCTGTTCTTCGACTCCTCGGCAATGTGCGCATAGTTACGGTGTGGGAAATAGATCTCTTTGGCAACTTTGGAGATCGCGACTTTGGTCTTTTTGCTGATAATGGCTTTCTTGTGCGCAAGAAAGAGGTTGTAGCGGATGTCTATCATTGCTTCTGACTGGAGCCGGTAGTCGTCGCCTTCTTGCGCAAATGTGACTGCCACTTCGTCGTCGGCAATTACTTTTCCAGATTTGTATAGCTGGAATACCTTGCCAATTCCCACCATCCCAAACTTTTCAAGCTCGACCGCGCGCAGCGCACCAAGGCTTGCCGCGCCGGCCAGAAAGACGCCCGGTCTTCTTGCCAGCTGGTATACTTCGATTGGCGTAGGAGGGTAGTCCTGCAGGAAGACACCGTCGACAAAGCCTACCATAGTGACCTTTGGATCTGCTGCCAGCCGCAAAAAGTCGCCTTTTTTCGCAGGAGGCCTATAGTCTGCATCAAGAATCTTTCTTGCTTTCTCGTGGCTTAGCGACGGCCCCAGGAATATTACTGGCTTGCTTTCTTCCATTGTCCAAAACACGCTCTTGCGCGCACGCCCATCACAGATTTTGTTATCTTAAAGGTCTCCAGACCCGGCACTATTGCTCTGACAACAGGGATTCCAATTTCTGGGTTTGTAAGATCAACGATTATCACCTGAGAGAGCCCCGCGGCTTGGAGCCGTGACAATATAAGCTTGATGTCGTCAAGAATGTCTTCGTTAAAAAACGTCTTGACTTCCGAGAATTTGATCTTTCTTGATGACGGCATGAACTGCCATGCGCGCCGGTCGTCTGTGTTTTGCTCGCCATACTTTATCTTGCGCAGATCGTCCCTTGCACCTTGTATGTTGGCTGCCCTTGTCTGTGACACCTCTGTTATCGCCCGCAATAGGGCTATCCTTGCGTCCGGGTGCGTGCCATGGCCCTCAGCAAGGTAGCCGTAGTCATGGGTGACCCACTCCACGCTACTGGCATTGAACGTAGGGATTCCAATGTCTGAGGTAATGTCCTTTATCGTCAACGAGATGCCTGCCCGCTCGAATTTTTCAACGAGGCTTCTGACAGGCTCAAAATCTATGTCTGATATATCGACTTCAGGGAATACGCTTGGATCGTCTACAAAGCTATGAGCAGGAATGGGGGGCAGCTTCAGTCCCGCAGAGGTCAGCGAATGATGTATTGTCCTCAAAATGTGGAATGGGATCGCACTTGCTCTAAGCTCGGCAAGGCTGATGGCGTCTCTTTCGATTACTTCGCAAAGCGCATGACACACTGCTTCCTCCATTACGTTGCCAGACGCAAGCCCGTTTGTGTGGAAATACGCATACGGGTTGACTGCAGGAGGGGAAGGTGTGTAACGAAAGAGCGCCACCGATGCGGGCACCATCACCTCCTCGCCACTTGCAATGTCGTAGCCTGGCAGCCAGTCCATAAGCATGTCGTCGCGGTATTCAAAGCGTGTTGGCTCAACTATCTTGTCTGGGTGCAAAACCCTTCGAGTCTTTGATAGGTCTGCATAGCTCGACCTGATAAATTTCCATGTCCCACCCGATGGGAGCGATGAATATCTCTCGATGCTCTCCATCAAGGCACTTGCCATTGCATGCTCTCTGGTAGGACCTTTGCCACTGTAGACCCAGATGTAATCCTCTGTGCCTGGCAAGACTGAGGAGTAGTTTGGAATGCGAAGCACATCCATGTCTGTAATGTCCGCAAGCCTTGTAACCCCTATCCTCCTTGAAATCGGGATGACCTTTTCCAAAGTCTCTTGCGCCGGCCTAATTCTGGATGTCCCGTTTATGGTCCACTTCTTCCTGCTCTGCAGCTGCACCAAATAGAACTCTTGCCGGAGTTCATATCAAGCTTTCTTCCTTGGAAAATCGTAAAGCTCGGGGTGCTGGCATCGGAGACATGACCTTGGTTCTACTTCTGCAAGATAGTTGATATAAAAGCACCTTGCGCATTGGAGCCGCGATAGCCTGCCGGGCAACTTCAACTCGTTGCCCTCTTGCTCGAGCACTCTTCTTGAAACCAAGTTCTGTACCACAGGCTCCATCAATTGCGACAGCTGCTGGAGGTCAGCATTCCTGTACCGCAGGTAAAGTGTCACCATCTCATTTGGAAGCGACTCTTTCCTGAACGAACTCTTGTCAGCGTTTGACTGCCTGAACAGATGGTCACGGAGGTACCATTCCAACTCGCTTGTAGCTGTCATATTGGACTAATAAAGTCGAATGCCACATGACAATATTTAAAACATCTCTCACGCAGCCAGAAAGGTGATTTGTCACAAAACCCACCTTCTTGCACAACTGAATCGCCATTTCTGAAGGTTCTCAGTACCCGCTACGCATACTAAATTTCCCAATGAGGCCGTCAGGAGTCAACGGTTCCGAACGCCCTTTGCTTGCCTCCGATTTGTGCAATAAGGGGATTTGCGGGTTTGATTGGTATGTGTGGAATGCTCTAGCAGGGTCTCAAGCTGCTCAACTGACAATTATATACTTCCGCCCCGCCAATCCAGCTGGATGGTTGCAGCAGACAAGCAGAAAAGGAAGATGAGTGGCCGCCGTAGCCGTGGGGATGACCATGACAACGATCTTGCAGCGCCCAAGAAGATAACCGGCAAGGAGCTGAGCGAAACCGAAGAGCTGAGCGCCCGGCTGGACACGCTAGTTGATATGCTCGACGAAAAGGGCATGATCAACAAGGCAGAGTACCGCCGGAGAGTCGCCATGCGACTCCACGAAATCTCCAAAGCATCCGCGTTTGAAGAACTTGAAGAAGAGATATGAGTATTGAACAGGCTACTGGCAGAATTATTGGTCTGGCACTAGTGGCTGGAGTCGTTGCTGGAGGTATCCTTGCAGGAATCAACCTTGCGCTCGTGCAACCATATACTATGTTGCTTGCAGACATTGAACTTGAGAACCTTCTTGCAGATGGGGCGTTTGACGAAGAAGAGTTTGATGTACAGATTCAATCTATCTACTTTTCGCAGCAGTACGGGGCGATAGTGACCGGGCTCGGAGGTGGGATTCTGGTTGGCAGCGCATTCATAGCTATCAACAGCAAAAATGCTGGGGTGAGTGCGTTAAAATCTGCTTTGGTGATAGCAGGAATTGCATGGTTTGTCTTGTATGTTGTGCCTACGTTGAAATACCCTCCAAGCCCTGAGGCGGTGTTCCGCTCCGAGGCAGCCGCCGTCTACCAGCCGCTCCTGATTGGATATACTGCGGTGTCGGGCGTTGCGGCTGCATCAATAGCATATGGCTTTAGCAAGGTAAGGAGGAAGGAGAAGGTGTTTGGCGCAGGTGCCCTTTATCTCGCAGTAGTGGCGGGCGCATTCCTTGTCTTTCCTGATTACGAAAGTGAAGATGACTCCTTTCTTCCGCAGCCTGTGATAAACGCATGGCGATCCGCTATCTCGCTATCCATGACTGCATTCTGGTTTGCCCTTGGTGCGATCAGTGGTGCCCTGTGGACCTATGGTGGCAAGAAATAGTCAATTGTTAGAGATTTTTCTATCGAAAAATACATCATCATTATTTATTATTTCGATTGTCTTCTGGTTGCCTGATAACTATTATGACGCAGGAAGACCCAACAGGTAGCATCTGTTGCTTTAGAAATGCAAGGACAGTTATTGAAATATCATGTTGCTTAGCTAATGCCAGAGGGAGGAGACAAAGAACAACAGATGACAAGCCTAGTTAGTCCTGCACGTCCTGAACACGTAATGTTGCTTTACGACAGTGACAATGAGCGCAACATTGCGGCAGCGCATTGTATAGATGAGGGATTAAGAAATAACCGCCTCTGTGTTTATGCCTCAGTCGGCGCACTCGATAGCGCCAGCAAGTGGCACACATCTAGGATATCTTCTATGATAACAGATTTCGAGGAAAACGTAAGAAAGGGCAATCTTGTTGTGGTGGATTTGAAACCTTTCTTTGAATCCGCTCAAAAGGGTAGCCTTGCATCCTTTTGGCAGCTCAAGATCAAGCTTGAACGGCTGCTAAACCAGAAGATGGATGGCCGCAGGGGAGACAGGGTGTTGGTCTTTGCTGACGCAGCTTGCACGTTGTCAGAAAGTGGGCAATTTGAGGAGTGTGTGGCGCTGGAAAGCTGGTGGCAGAGCGTCTATCAGGGATGGAAAAACAATGAGCAGAACATCACAGTAATCTGTCCACATCCGAGTAGAATTCTAAATATGGATTCAAAGGACATGATTGCGAGCGTGCACACCCTGACGCTTCACCTCGACCATTACAAAAGACCGAGTATGCAGTCTGCTGATGGCCAGCACAATGTTGGAAGGCATGGAGCAAGGAGAGCTTTGATTTCAGAGTCGAATCCTGATATGAAGTATTTGTATAGTCGCTATCTTTCTAAGATGGGGTTCGATGTAATGATTGTAGACAACAGTACCGAATGCCTCGATCGCATCTTTAGCAACGGAGACGCAGGTTTTGACCTTATTATCATGGATGCTAACTCCAATGAGTACAATATAGTTGAGGTTGCCAGAAAGATAAAGGAAAAGCTGCCTGATAAGAGAATTGTTGTAACTACGACGTCGATAGCAGATGCAGGAAAAAGCGAGCCGGGCATTGATATTATAACAAAACCGTTCAGCCTATCTAAGCTATTAGCGTCAATCAACCCCTAAGAAGCCACAGCTTCTCTTGAGGAAGAAAACAAATGGGGTGGATGTGGAGCCTTACGCTTATGGAGGGTTCGCCGCTTGAATGTTCCAAATCTGCGCGCTTTTTTTGACCGTTTGAAAAATACTCGATTGCAGTTATCTTACAACAAGAACTGGGCATTTAGCATGGGATACAACTCCGCTTGCGACGCTGCCCAACAGAACTCGTTTTATCCCACTTCTCCCTTTTGTGCCAATGACTATCAGGTCAGCTTTCTTGTCTTGGGCGTAGTTCACGATTGCATCAGGTGCTGAAACCACATCCAAGATGGTGTCGGTTGAGAATTTCACGCCCTCTTTTGATGCTATCTCTCCAACAGTCTTGTACCATGTTT
Source organism: Nitrosopumilales archaeon (assembly GCA_044507735.1). GTDB lineage: Archaea > Thermoproteota > Nitrososphaeria > Nitrososphaerales > Nitrososphaeraceae > Nitrososphaera. The sequence goes on along the minus strand of JBIQJB010000014.1, from coordinate 3,633 downwards.
CTGCATACTTCTTTATCTCCTCTATGTAATGCATGAGGGCTATGCCTGCACCTTTGAACTCTATATAGGGTGGTTTTACGACGGCATGCATGAAAATTATCTCTGCTTTTGCCATTTTGGCAATCTTGATGGCATACCTTGCTGCTTGAAATGATGACTCGGAGCCATCCAGTGGCACGATTATCTGTCTGAGGTTTATGTCACTTGTTGACGTAGATGACATTCTTATCTATCTACTCCTTTGGAACGCCTCTACCAAGTCTCTGGCAGTAACCATGGCAACAATCTTGTTTCCTTTCGTTGTTAGCGGCAGTCTCTTGATCTTGCGTGATAACATCATCTTTGCGGCGCGCTTTGCTGTTATACCGACTTTTGCAGTAACAATTGGATAGGTGCAATAGTCACCGACTCTTTCTTCAATGTCTATTCGCTGTCCTGCCAGGACTCTGTTAAGCAGATCTCTCTCAGTAAATATGGCATAAGGCGGCCCATTAGTTGTCAGCACCACACTCCCTATTCTCTTCTTGACCATCAATTTGACAGCCGCCAGGATACTACTTTCTGGGCTGATCGTAAAGATCTTGTTCGTCATGACCTTCTCAAGTGAAGGATTCCTTTTATGGCCTGCTTTCAGAAATGCCCTGACGATATCTGATGCTGTAATTATGCCCACTAACTGATCTGCGCCAGTTCGTTTGTCCTTCTGGAAGACGAGTAACCTTGCCTTCTTAGATATCATTATTCTTGCCGCATCAAGAATGGAAGTTTCCGGAGTTACCTTTGCAAACTTTTTCGTCAGTAGATACTTTGTCTGTTTATTAGATACGGTCTTGTTCAGAACAAGGTGGTGCAGTATTTCTCTTTCAGTAATGACACCAACCACTCTCTCGCCATCGACGATTGCGATCGTGCCTATGCCGTTCTTTATCATCGCATCTACAGCATCGAGCAGATTTGTTTCAGGTCCGGACGAAATGACTGGAGAGCTCATAAAGCTGCCAACTTTTAACGATTTTTTCCTAGCTTTCCGCTTTTGTTGCTGTCCTGGTCGTGGTTTCATGTACAACATTGACTTGCAGCCAAATTTTATTTAAAGGTCAAGAATGCAGTGCATTGCAATAGAAGACGGCATCATAGGGCAATTATTGTTGCTGAAATGAGACGTTCCTCTCCTGGCAGGTCGATTGCTTGATTTATTTCTGAGTATAAATCTCTGGTATGCGTACCTGACCTTTGCACTGATCGTAACAGGGAGGACCTGTGATTTCGATGCATGGCTTGCAACAGCGGTAAATGCTGAATCTTCTGCTGTTGCTGACGTGATATTTCTCGCCCCGCGAATCTAGGACCTTTTTTCTGAATTATGGGAATGTGGTGCATTGCACTGCATACATTCACAATATATTGATGGGTAAGCTTTTACTGCATAGGGGAGATGGAAATGACCGTTGATAATAACGGCATTGTGTTAAAGAAAGCGATAGAATTGGCAGACAAGAACATTGTGATACTAGGAGAATCAACTCTTGTCGCTGAGGCTGCCAAGGAGATGCGGAAGAGGGGAGTCATGAGCGTCTTGGTAGGCAACCCAGAGCGGAAATCTTGCGTTGGAATAGTAACAGAAAAAGACATGTTATATCGCGTTGTCGCAGAAAATAGGGGGCCTTTCAAGACTACTCTAAAGGCCGTGATGAGCACACCTCTCATAACAATCGATGGCGATCGCAGTCTAAAGGATGCAATTGAGATAATGAGGACAAATAATATCAGAAGATTGCCAGTCACCGAAGAAGGTGGAAACGTTGTCGGAATGCTGACGCTTAGGTCAATAGTAGGCAACACCTTAGAAAGGGCACTGGACCTGGCAGAAGTTGAGCCGCCCGCAGATATCCATTCGTCACGCATACTCTGTCCATATTGTCACTCGGAATTTCCTAACAAGGACGAACTTTCAAAGCATATCGATAGACTTCACTTAGGTAGCGGGCTGTTGGAAGGAGACCTTCGTCAGTGGTAAGAGAGTCTCTCTTATGTTGCAACCGTTCTGATAACCGTGTATTATTGGAATCCTTTTAATACGCTCATTTCATACGATTACTACTAAAAAATGTCTGAAGGTGGCACAGTTGGCGGTATCCCCGATGGCGCCTCGCAATCGAAGAAAACACGCAGTGTTACATTTAGGCTTGACTCTGCAGTAGTGGACGAACTTCAATCAGAGGCGGACAATAGGGAAATATCACTCAACGTGCTGGTGAACCAAGTTCTAAAGAGATATGCTGAGTGGGATAGGTTTGAAAACAAGATAGGTATGATGCCTGTCCCAAAGGCGATATTGTCTAGCCTAATTGATAGAGCCGTATCTGTTGCAAAGAGCAGTGGCATAAAGGACATAGAACGCTACCGTGATGAAATCATAAAAGAGGCCGCTCAGCTGGCATTTGGACTAATGAAAGATTCCGTGCTCCTTATGAAGAGACAGTACAACTTGTGGGTAGTGCTAGCAGTACTTGAGGAATACATGAAAGTCTCTGGAATAAAGGCCGACCACAAGCTGGAAGGGGCAAGAAAACATGTCTTTATAATACAGCACGAGCTAGGAGAAAATTGGTCGCTCTTTACAAAGGAACTATTGGCTCTTATTTTCCAGAATCTAGCCAATGTCAGGGCGGAAATCAGTACTACTCCAAATACTACAGTGGCAGAAGTTGTGCTGCGGTAATATAACATTGCATTGCAGTGCATTCCTAGTTGTTATTAGTCTAATGCATCTATCAAGAGTAGCAAAAAGGTGAATAATATCCACGAAGCCTAAAGTTCGAGCGCAGATGCCGCCACTTGACGGCGAAGCAATAATACGCCGATACTTCAAATGCATTGACGCTAAGGATCTTTCCGGCATATTGGATCTTTTTGATTACGACGCAGTAGTCCACGAACCATTTAGCAACATAAGTGGAGGATTGAAAGGCAGGTCCTCAATAGAGCCCTTTCTGAAGGTGGCAATGATGGCAAATAGCAGCTTGCAACGTACAATCAAGATCGAAAAATCAACTAGGCCCAACACGGTGATAGCATTGATAACATTTGAGAAGGGAGACAAGGTAAAGGGAAAATTCACATTTCAATTTGAAGATGACCCTGCAAGCGGGAAAAAGATCAAGTCGCTCAACATCGAATTCTTGTAGTACTTCTGAATTCCGGAAATGTCAGAACGTCTGTACCTCTCAACTGACTAATCTAGACAAACGCTCCAAGAATATTCTGTACTTAATATGTGGACAATGCAATGCCCTTAACCAATATTGAAATGTACACTGTAATCGTTGCTTTCTTGTACATATCGCCAGAGAGCATCTGTTGACATTCGCAGATGACTTGATAACCTTCCGGATTATTTTCAATATTGGATTTCAATGCATCAAGATGATGTCCTGCGAAACCTTCCAACAATTTTTGAAACGCAGTTCAGCACTTCCTGTCGGACAAGTGCAAGAGTGACGATTTTGACAGCTTTTAGAAAAATTGTCACATGACCGATGGTTCATTCGATGAACTCCTTCTGCTACTGTTCCATAACAGATGAGGCGTTCGTTGCTTTCTCTTCTATTTAACCATACTTAACGGCTGGGA
>JBIQJB010000048.1:0-9122 GCA_044507735.1 Nitrosopumilales archaeon | reverse complement strand
ATGGTATATTGTATTTAATTAGTGTTCTAGTACAGTTACCGAAATAGGCATTATTTTTTTAGGCCAAGGTGCGGTTTATTCGTAAAATGTAGAGGGGCTAGAACTCTCTCAATATTCTTACCTCAATGTCTAGCATTGAGCATATGATCTGACTGCGAGAAGCTGTGGCTGTGATGGCGGTGTATGAGGGCGATGTCGTCACTGCATTCTCTCTAGCGCCTCTGCGCGCCGGCTGGTCAGAACTCTGGACGATAAGACTAGATCCAATCGCCCATCCGCTAGCCCAGAGTCAGACCAATGTGGGCAAAAGACAAGGCGTATCTTGTTCACGTGAGGTAGTGTGGTCGCAGGCCGGCATGCATATGGCAGCAAGCATATCCGCATGATGAGAAAAACCAAGAGGATGTGTTATCATTGGAAATCTCTTGATGCCTAATGGATACCGGGGCCCGACCACGTCCGCTTGTCAGATTGCTAGTACATCGTGAGTTTCTGTTATTTTTCAGGAATCAATGGTGCCCCGGCAGGCCAAACGGCGTTCTGAATTCCTTGGTCACATACAGCCCTTCAGATGTCGTTACCGTTACCGTTCCAAGCTTCTCTGCATCAGGCGAGATGGACGTGGTTTCGCCCGGTCCCAGAACATCCAGTGTCTGTATCACATTTCCATCCATCGACACAGTCAGGTTTGTCAGTGCCATCCTGCCCGTGTTTGACAATACTATGCGACTCCAGCTGCCTGTGTCCCCCGGAGTGTTGATGGGGTCCACTTCCAGGCGGTAATCAGGAATGTCAAATGGCGAACCAAGGCTTCCCCCAACAGCGCCCGGGATTACGAAGAAGAAAATGATTGCAAAAACTGCTATGGGAGCCAGAATTCCCGCGATAACAAGAGTTCGCATTTTTGAACGCGCCCGGGAATTCATCAGACAGATCCCTATCCTTCATTTTGGATGCATTATTTTATAAGATCTGCTGCGTGCTGACAGGAGATGGGGGGCAGAGCATACGAGTCCCGCCCGCGCCCAGGTAGTTCCAGCAGCGAAGGGGTTCGCGGACAGGACCCGTGCACATGATTCACTCCGGCGCTGATGGATTACGTCACCTATGTTGAAAGATGAGCAATGACTTAAAGGGTAGGTCTGCACTGCATTGCAAATTTTAAAGGCTACCAAATTTCAGCTGTGGAGAATAAATTATTGGGTAACATAACATACGCCTGATGTTGTTGTACGTGCAGTTGTTGGTCTACCACAGCAACTGCGAGAGATTGATGGGGCAATCCAACATCTGTCAACTGTGTGACTGGAACCTGCTGCTACAGAAGGAAAGAATCAGGAGAATGGTGTTGAATTATTTCCAAGGCTCAAAGATGAATAGGGATCGCTCTGTATAATATCGTGATGTCATGGAGTGCACGGAAGCGTCATGGAAACCTTAGATCTTGCTTAGCATGCCGCCATAAAGAATCGCTTATACTTTGCTGGGGGAAATGGGGTAAGAGAAATCGAAAACTATTATTCTGATATTGGACAGGCCTTTTGAGTTAGCTAAAATTGACAATTCGACTTGGAGTTTCCCGTAGTCATATCCGGCAGGCTCGCTAAAGTGTATGCCCTTAAAGTACATTACACAATATATGCCAAAATCAGATGCCTTGGCTTTCATATATGCCGGCAGTTGCACGGTGAGTCCATGTTTAAGGTCTGTGCTATGAGCATGTTTGAATTCGACACACACAGAAACGACCTTGCCTGTTCTTAAGGAGCCACTTATTAAGAAGTCCAACTGTCCTCCCGCAATATGAAATTCTCTGGCGATTTGAAAATTCTTCGCTAACGCTATATCGGATAAGAGTCCGTGGATTGTTGGATGGATATCTGTCTCTTTCTTCGGGCTTCGCGAAATGATCTTGTTGCCGTCATAAGAAATATCCCAAAAGGGATTTTGCATAGTAATAGACTCAACCTTGTCTGAAATTGTTTGCAGCGCTGCGATAACAGCCTGATAAAATTCAGATTCTGACTGGTAAACAGTAGTCTGAGCGATCGATTGCTTTCTAGCCCATTCCAGAAGAGAATTCGGAGGGATTGTTGCATTCGTTTTTAGTGTTTTGGTTCGTGACTCCATACTGGGCAGTTTGTCTGGCCCAAGTGGATTGCCATTTTTATCCGTAGTCTCGACGCAAACTAATATGATTTTTTCGGGGCTCCATCCAATTAAATAAGAAGTTCTTTGTAGAGGACTATCAACGTCAATTTCATAATCCAAACGTGCTGAATTTCTTAAAATATAGACAGACTTTTCTGTAAAACCTGCTTCTAGCAGATAGTCAGGATGACGCACCCGAAATAGAATTCCTCCTCTTCCGGTACCTAATTGTGAGTTAGGCATAGTGAACTCTAGAGATGATTCGGCTCTAATTAGATCATAGTATGTAATTGAGCTTTTCATCTGTGGTGCGATATCTACGGAAATTGGCTCCTGAACTTCTTGTTTCTTGATCCATGCAAGATACGGATCCCTATCGATTGCGAAGGCCAATGCACACTTTGCAACCTTTTTCTCATCTACTACTTCTACTTTGATGAATTGTGTTGCGATTATGTCCTTCTTAGAAGCATGAATCTTCATTAGTTCGTTTTCTTGGCCTGGTTTGAGTGGTATAGTTTCTTTGAAAATGAATTTGTTTAGGAAATCTCCTATCCTAATAGTTAAACCAAATTTTATCGCCAGCTGTTGCAGAACAATAATGGGCTCGTCTGATTGTGCTTCATCTATCAAATCTGATAGAAACCAACACGCAAATTGAACGTAGTCATCTTCGCCCTTGGCTTGGACGCATAGCAATAAACCTACTCCTGTTGAGTCAACTTTCAAAAGAAAATCCAGTACAAGATCATCCGCGACTCTTAGACTTTGTCGCTTGTCATAGGAGGTAATAGTGCTAATAATATCACTTTCTTGAATTTCCAGTTTCTTCATGAATACCTCCTTACAGATATTTGTAAGGTAAATTGTCATGCGATTCTACTCTTTGCTAGCTCGCTTATAAGGTTCATTCTAATTCTGCATCAATGCGCGCTACCTTTCCCATCAGCACTTCTTGGCCAGAACTGCTTTAGCTAGACTTTCTGGCAACATGTCATCATCGTAAACTAATCGCGTCTATAACAAGTCCCTCGTGAGACGTGGCGAAGTCACTATGACCGACTTTGATATCCTCGATAGTGATCGTGACAAGAAGAGTTGGAAAAAGATGAATATGAAGGTAAGGTAGTAGGAGTAAGCCGTACTGCTATATCTGGAATCATCTCTCCATCTGTTTGGATACATGGGGACTATTTTCCATCTGGCGTACACAGAATGACAGGACTCCTCATCATAACCGATTCAAGACTGACAAGATCCATCGAAGTCATAATCGGAGTCTTACACATTCTGGGATTCTTAGTCTAGGCTTCTTGGGTCGCCCGGTTCGGGACATGTTCTTGAAGCTTAGTCTTGAATTCACATAGGATTCCTTATGTCGTAGATTGCTCTCCGACTGAGAATGAGGGTGAAGCAAGGCATCAAGTTGACGCATTTGGGTGTCCAGCTCATACAAGCTACCCTGATTTGTCAATCTGTCCAATGTGGGGTTGCCGGAAATTGAATTCAGTGCGCAGCTGGCGGCCGGCAAGTTAAGACAATGCAAAGAAATCGATACTTACCTAACCATCAAAAAAAAGAAGGAAATGAGAGAGTGAATAGTAACTAATAGCAGCTCCGGAGCGGTAAGGGGGAGAGGAAAAGATCATTCTTTGCTTTGACCTAGTATTTTTGGCGTGGCAAGCACAGGGGAGGCGATCGCAACAACAACCGCGACACCGGTAGAGATCAGGCGTGGTGCGTATGGGCGGTTTTCGAGTTAAGGAAGACAATGCGCAGGCATATCGATAGAGAGCACGGGATAGAGGACGCCTATGTTGGGGGTTTTTAGCAGCTCATGCTGCTGATCGCGGTGGGTAGAGCCCAGAACATTGCAAGCCCGGAGAAGCGAGCAGGAAGTGATTCGGGGCACCTGTGCATCCAAAATGACAAGATAGCACTGCCGGCAATTGCAAGTCGCTAAAGCAGCAGTAACCCGACCACTATGTGTAGGCTGCCATGGGGCAGCTTTGGGTGGTTTCGGCCTACCCTATGTACACACTACGCAGCTCCAGTCCGGGATTGAGCCCGGCTGAGCCAGTAGTGGTGGTGAGGGGGGGCAGGATAGGCCAACCCGGCAACCAAGTGTTGTTGCCGAGCAGGTGCAGCGCGCACATCTACGCACGCAAGGCACCTTCATCAGGGGATTTTGCCCTGGTATCATCAGGCCTCGTGATAGAGGCCTGGAATCATCCAGCCTTTCTCTAATCGGAAAGGCCGGGAATACAAGTCGTTGTCGTCGGACACTCTCTTGTTTGAGGTCCGGGATTCGGGTTTAAGTCAGACGCGTGCTCTCTTGCTCCAGGCCCCGTTACCTGTGCAGGCGCCCTTGAAGAAACAGGCGCAGGAGTTTGATTCTTCTAATCAAAATTGTTGGCATCTATTTTCCAGTCTCTTTTGCGGAAAAGAACGGGTTTTGAGCCCCGCCAGAGGTCTGCCGCAGCGAGCCTTCTTCAAAGGAAAAATGAAAGAGGGCTTGTGTAGTAGCAGGCAGCCGGGCCAGATTGTTGCCTGATGTCGTTTGCTTGCATCAACATGGATGCGATTCGACCTCTTGCCCTTGACTCTTTTGCCATCGCTTGCAGTCGATGTCAAATTTACCATTGTTCTGGTAACAGTGGTCTCTCAGAGAGCCAGAGTCGTACCTGAATATTTGCCGCCTTGTGGTGATGGCCTGGATTGAGCGAAAATATGCGATACGCCGACATAGTGTGGTCGCTACTGGCAGACTCCCAAGTGGGTATAGCAGATCATGGAATTCTGACTGCTGTTACAGATCGACATAAAGTGCTCGAGAATGCGTGCTTTTTGGAAGTTGGAGATTCACAATAGGGGGGGGGCGAAAAGCCAGAAATGTGTGTATGATGTAAAGGGGTTGGTTCTACTCCGAGAAACCGACAGAAAATGGCCTATTGTCTTAAAAGCCACTACGACCTTTCTGAGCGTGTTTTTAAAGCCTTGACAGCCAGCTTCTGTGTCTTGCCCGATAGCCTGAAACCTAAAGAGTCGCGTACACCAACGCCGGCGTTGGTGTACACAGAGATTGTGGAAAGCAGGAGGAGGCACGGGCAGACCTACACGGTGACAGTTCGTATGACAACGCCTTTTCCAGGAGTTCAAAATGCAGGATTGTCTTCAAGGGCTGGCGGCCGCAGCCTAATTGCAAGGCGGCATTCAGTAAAGGCAATCGTATCGCCGGTGGTGGCGCCACTCAGCAAGACAGCAATTCTTGCGAGCACTCGACAGCACTCTAGACCGGCTTTATCGACAGATTGATTTTTTGCATTCTGTCTACCCGATATGCCGCTATCCTAGGGACATAAGGATCCTGATAGCAGGTTTGATCTGTATGTCAATACGAGTCGATGCGTCGATAGCCACAATGGTAGAGGACGTTGACCCGATGCTCAACAAGTGGTTACCACGCTTGACGTTGTGCGGGTCCCACACTTCCTGGCAAAAAAGCCAGATCGACTCTGGTTCCACAAACAACTCATGCCAGGGGGGCAAGAAGCAAACGCGCTCGTTTCTGCCATCCATTTTGCCAGTATCGCCAAACCGCGGGGTGGTGGTATCCGGTAGAAAAGATAAAGGCCAGGCCGCGCTAGATCATCATCGGACTTGCCGCCAACTTTTGTTAACGTGGGAGAAATAATGACTGAGAGGGTGGAGACGATAAAGGTGATAAGCACGGCCCAGGAGGCGGCGATAAAGATGGCCGAGAAAAATGTCAGCTCGCTTGCGGTTGTTCATGAGGACGGCCGGCCCGCGGGGATCGTGACCGAGCGGGACCTCGTCAGGCAGGTCTGCGCCAACGACAGGGTCAGCTCGAAAGTAAAGGTTCAGGAAATAATATCGTCCCCTGTCAGGTCGGTGAGCGCGGATACCTCTATCGGAGAGGCAACCGACATCATGGTGAGAAACAAGATTCGGCATCTCTTGGTGACAGACAAGGAGGACAAAAGACCAATTGGCATTTTGAGCGCGACAGACATTGTCGCATACGTGAGGGAAAACAGCGAAGCCATGATGCAGGTTGACAGGGATGTCATCAGGGCCCTGGAAAAAGAGGGAAGGTTTTACTTTTAGATTTCTAATTTTCAAAAAAGCGACAGCGCAAGGACAAGGCTGTCGGTTCATTGGGCTGCTGGCTAATGCTTGAATCTGCACATGCAAAAAATATCTTTTAAGAAAACTGCTGCAAATATTGCAGGATGCGGCTTTTTCGAGTTGGCTGACCGGCGCGATTTATAATGCGGGATTGGTCATGGGTGACAGGCTTGGCCCAATCCAGTTCAAGAAATTAAGAGAGTGAAAGGGTCTACCAGAGGCCGACAAAGCGGTAATCATTTTTTCGCGCAAATGGGCAACACACGGTAATTGATGATCTCGATCTGCAGAATAGAGGTAGAGCATAGTCTCTATTGCTCGGTCGGCTAGGTACCATGAATCGCATCAAGGACACATAGGATCATCTTGCTGCAAATCAGTTCCTGCACACGGTGTTTTTCTTCATTGCCTCTCTTGCCTGCCTTTCTTTGCTATGCTGTCTAGAAGCGATTTCGCCTTTTCTCTCCCGACCATCTCTCTGAGCTTTTGCTCAGAACCCGTACCCTCCCAGGAGCTGAGCAGGTCCATGACTCCGTCCTTGATATCCGGGTTGATGTCACTCAGCGCATTTTCTATGATCCTCTTGCGGCCCCTTGTCAGGTCTTTTGGTCTGAAAACTGCTCCGACCATATGGTTTACCCTGTAAAGCTCCTGCACAGACAAACAGATAAACTGTCAGGATCCTGCACCACGTTATTCGCCTACAATCTGCAAGACTATTTTGCGCTCTCTGGGCCTGGTGTCCATCTCCACCAACACTATCTGCTGCCAGGTGCCAAGCATCAACCTCTTGTCCTTGAATGGCACTGTGAGGCTCGGACCTACAAGGGATGCGCGGACGTGGGAATGCCCGTTTCCATCGTGCCAAGTGTTGTCATGCTCATATTCTATTCCCTTTGGCGCGATCCTCTCTAGCATCCCAGGAAAGTCCTTCCGCAGCCCCGGCTCGTATTCGATGGTTGTCACTGCAACAGTTGAACCGGTGACAAAGACCGTGACGATTCCACTTGAGAGGCTGCCTGCCCTGATCGCCTCTTCGACCTGACCTGTAATATCGACGATGTCGCTTTCGCCCCCTGTCCTGATTGTGATGTGGCTTGTGCTGACTGGCATATGCTTCTCACCGCTATCTCAGATGGGATGCTCTCTTAAATTCAATCTTTCCTTCTGCTGCCATCTAGCGATCAGCTCTGCAGCCCGGCGCCCGGCTGCCGCTGGTTTTGCATTGATAGCGCGTATGCAACTTTCCCTTTTCTGTGACGCACCATATTTTTTGCCATTGGCATTATGGATGCGCAGGGGCAGCCACTCCTGCCAATCTGGGCCATCGTCATGCGCGGGATGCCAGCGCCTTGACAATGTCGGTCTTGGTGACTATGCCTACCAGCCTTTCATTTGCGTCCACAACAGGCAGGCCGCTTATCCGGTTTCTGAGCATGATGTATCCAGCATCTGCCAGGTCGGCGTCTTCGTGGATAGCAAGTGGGTTGGGAGTCATGACGTCGCTTGCAACAAAGATTGCCTTTATTCCGGATGGGATGTACGCCTGCCTCTTTCTCTGTGCGACCAGCTCATCCCTCGCCGCCCAGTATCTTCCAAACGTGCCTGTTCCAAACACCGCGCCAAGCGGCAACAGATCGCGGCCGGTAATTATTCCGACGGGCTGGCCGTCCTTTGCAACCACAATGCGCGACACCTTGTGGCTGTTCATGAGCAGGATTGCCATGTGTATGGCCTCGTCGGGGGCCACGGTGAGGACCCGCCGGGTCATGAATTCGCGGACCAGGTGGTCGCCGGCAAAGTGCTCCACATACGCGTAGACCAGGTCCGTCTTGGTGAAGATCCCTTCGAGGTTCTGCGCTCCGTCAACGACTATCAGCGAGCTGATGCCCTTTTCGAGCATGAGCTGGGCGCCCTTTCTGAGGTCCGACCCCTCGCCGACTGTCACAAGGTCCTTGCTCATCACCTCGTCAACGGTAATTTCGTCAAGGCGCCTTGAAGGGGTCTCTGAGTACAGGAACCTTGCGATGTCCTTTTCTGTCAGAATCCCAAGTGGCCTCCGATCTCTGGCCACGACGACTCTGCTGACGCTGTATTTTATCATGGTGTTCCTGGCGTCCATCAGCGTCGCGCCCGGCTCAAGGGTGATGGCCCTGTGCGTCACGCCCTTTGCTTCAAACCCTGCTATGTACATACCCCGGCGTCCCCTCCATTGTTGCAGAATTATGCCTGCTGCTCTATCAGCTGGAACTTGGACATCGCTGCAAGGGTCGGGTCGCGCTTGCTCCTTCCATAGAGCATCTTGGCCATGTCGGCTGCAGTGACGATGCCGTACAGCACGGCGTCCCTCACAACTGGGAGCCTCCTCACCTTGTATTTTGTCATGGTCAGCGCGGCGTTTCTGACGGTCATCTCCGGGTCAACAGAGATGATGGGCTTGGACATGATCTCTGAAGCGGCGGTGCTGTCCGGGTCCCTGCCTGCAGATACCACCCTCCTCACAATGTCCCTTTCCGTGATTATCCCTATTGGGTGGTTCTTGTCGTCGACTATTATTATGGCTCCACGCTCGTGCTTGTTCATCTGGTCAGCAATTTCCTTGACTGTCTTTGACGGCGGGGCGGTCTGCAGCGGCAGCGGCGTCATTATCGTTTGAACCTGGACTTCCATGTCAGAGCTCATTGCCAGCATGCCTCCACTCTTGCGACATCTTTAACGATTCCTTTTGGGTGTTCCAACCTATCGGTTGTGGTCATGTACTCAAATGTGATTTGTAGTATATATGAGAACTCGGCGTACAGCGCGTTGCACCGCAATCTGCC
>JBIQJB010000047.1:0-9299 GCA_044507735.1 Nitrosopumilales archaeon | reverse complement strand
AGAAATTTGCTTATAAACTTACTGTACCATCAAGGTTCTGCAATGGTTGTAGAAAATATCCAAAGTGCCTCGGTGAGCTTCAGTTAGCGCCTCTGCAATTTCTAGCATTTCATTTCACGTTCTTTGTGACTCTATAGAATGTTAATGTTTATCTTGACATCCTACAAGGTCCCCAAGACCGCTCCTGTTGCTAGGGCAGTTTGCTTGATTGCACAGTTGGTTCGTGTGTTATCTTTGTGATGCAATTCTCTGCTTCTATCCACATATCGGGCTCCACTCGTGAAAGCTCGCTTGAAACAGGACCGAGGCATGTCATGCCATTTGAGATAACTGTATAGTTCTTGTCCACCAATACGGTTAACTTCAATTCCCTGTGTCCTTCGCTTGGGTAAAGATCTCTCTCAACAGAGTATGTCACTATAGCCTTAAGATCATCCTTTTTCGAAATATCTGTAAAGTTTTCATTGACCTTTGTGTTCGCGCCCGGATACCTTTTCAGAAATTCCTTTACAATTGACAAATCCTTTGTGATGGAAATGACTTTTTGCTGCTCCTGCAGAACAGAATTGCCCATGTCAATTGTCAGCGACGAATATGATGAAAAAATTACTATAAACGCTATCCCTGCCGCAAGACCTGCTATAACCGGCGCGATAGCACTCATAGGGTAGCTTAGCTGACAGCATGTTAAAGAATATTCTGGATCAGAATTCTGGTTATCATCTGTTGTGTAATGCGGTATTTGATTCAAATACGAACCGGCTTCCATAGACATTTTAAGTATCAGCGGGTATGAAAATCTAACAAACCCCGGCTCCGTTTATCCATCACAGTCATGGACCCCGGCAGCCGGCCAACTACATGTGCGCATGCACGTTTATCAGCGTGGCTGCCTATACGACCGACCCACTTGTGCTTTACGCACGGACGGGAGTCTGTCGGTCCTGGGTCCATGGCAACTACTACAGTTGCTAGAGAAAAGGAGGATAAAAGATGAAGGTCGGGATAGACGCCCACAAGAGAAACTGCACCGTCGCCATGTTTGAAGGGGACTCGGTTACCGGGTCTTTTGATTTCCCCACGACAAGGCAGGGTGTGTCTGAATTCATGGAAAAAGTGCCACACGGGAGTACCGTCGTGATAGAAGCGAGCACCACCGGCAGGGTGCTGTCCAAGATGCTACTGCAAAAGTACGATGTGCACATGGTAGCTCCCCCGGAAAGAAAGATATCTGTTAAAACAGATAGGAGAGACAGCGAACGCATAGTGAGAGAAGACTCGCTTGGCTACCTGAGGAGGTGCTACATACCCACCCCGTACATAGAGGAACTGCGCTCCCTTGTATCGCGGCAGGTACAGACGGGACACGACATCTCCCGGGTGAAGAGCAGGATTCATTCCCTGCTTGAAAGCAACATGGTACAGCACGAGTTTGACGGCCTGTCAGACATATTCGGCGCTCGCGGGCTGAAGAAGATGACCCAGCTCCAGCTGCCAAGGCAGGACATGATAACGCTTGCAAGGTACCTGGAAGAGCTGAAGATGCACGTCTCTCACCACCGGCAGCAGGAGACAGAGCTGGCAAGGGTGGCCGCATCCGATAAAGAAAGACGTCAAGCTGCTTGTGAGCATACCGGGAGTGAACGTCTTTACTGCCGTGGCTATGAATGCAAGGATTGGAGACATATCTCGCTTTCCCACAAAGAAGCACCTCTCATCGTACGTGGGCGTCGTGCCGCGGGCAAACAACAGCGGCGATTATGTATCGCAGCACAACCACGTCAAGCACGGCGATGCGATTCTGAAATACGCCCTGACATGCGCCGTAAGCGGCGCGACAAAGGCTGCAAGAGACACTTCGGTCAAGCGCTTCTACCAGAAGATGATAAAGAAGGGCTTGCCGGAACAAAAGGCACAGGTTGCTGCAGCAAGAAAGATGTCATGGATTGTGTGGAAGGTGCTCAGTTCCGGCCAGCCGTACGAAGAAGAGGACGTATACCTAACACAAAGGAAGATGAAGGCCGTATCATCCAAGGCGTCAAAGCCTCTCCCCGCAGACGTCATGCCGACAAAGGTCCAGGAGCTGGCCATGGGTTTGATAAAGGACACCGACGTGCTGGAGATGTATCCTGAAGAGCAAGGTTTATCCGATAATAATAATGCCGGTACCATGGAGGACAGTCCAAGATGATCCAGTTACCGGCAAGTTTTCACGGGAGTACATGCCAGTTAGCCCCCGTCTCCAACAATTGACCTGCTGTTTTCAATGAGGACTGCGTTCACTGCCCCGTACACCTTCTCCAGAGCCAATCGCAGGAATTGCCGCATACGAAAATATGTAAACTTGCTGTCGTATTTCCTTCCGTACCTTCCACGCGTCGTCTTGCTTAGGTACTGCCACTTTACGTACACCCACTCGTTCTGTATCACAAACGATACCAGTATGTGGAGCAAGCGCAGCACTGCACTTCTAGAAGACGTACGACCCCTGCTCTTTTTCATGGTTCTGTACGAAGATTCTATCCCAAAGCGCCGGCGGTACAGGTCGAACATGCTCTCAACGGGAATATTGACGCCGTTGCCAGCGGCGTAGTATATGTACTGGACGCCACGCTTCTTCTTCCTGTACTTTTTCTTCCTGTATTTGGCAACGGCATACAACCTGAAAGTGCATTTCTCACCGGTGTTCGAATCAATGATTTCATAGTCGGGTACGACAAAGCTGTCCCTTCTTTTCCTGGTCAGTTTCGATAGCCTGCCGCCCTTCCTCCCCCTCGGAAAGGCAGCCATGATGTACGGGATGCGTACCGAATTAAGGTAGCTGATGACAGCCGCTGTAAAGAACCCCTTGTCCAAGAACAGGCACTTTATCCTGACACCCGCTCTCTTCTGTACCTCGGACTGGAGGTACCTGACCACGTCTGTCAGTGACTCGTCGGCTCTGACATACTTTATGGCCACGGTAAACCTCCTGCCATATAGCATCACATACGCGCTGGCGTACATGAAGAAATGGGTCGTGCCGCTTTCAGCCGCACCACGCCTGAGGATGTCGCCTTCCCTTTCAGGCTGGCCATGGTAGGGCACCTTGGTTATGTCAAAGGCCATGTCGGCTGCCTTTTGTCCCAGCACCTTCATGACACGTTTCTGCTGCAGCACCCTGCTGACAGCCGCTGCGTCTACCCGCGAAATGTCAATCTTGGCCAGATGGTACTGTACGCCCTGCCGGGACGGCATGTGTGCCAGCGAGCCGCATGTCTCTGTGATTGACGTCGCACTGGTGCAGGCGTATATGATGGAATCTACGACATCTGTCTTTGAATACAGTCTCTTTCTGAAGTCCAGTGGACTGAACAGCGGCAGGAGCGTGTTGAGGGTGTTGGTGGCGTGTATTCTCTCGTGTGTCAAGAAACGTACACCGGCAGGTTCTTGGATACATGTACAGGGACATACTGATGGGGTTATCACAAATCCAGCGTCTCTGGTGGCAGCTTTAGCTGTTGCTCTGGACGCCATTCAACAATTGACTAAAAACTCGTTGACAGGTGGCTTGTTGGCATGTACTGAGTATGACATTTTGATAGTGATAAGATAGTACCATTCCGATATTGAAAACAGCTCATAAATTATTAGGTTGACAGTGACAAACTTAACTCCAATTAGAAAAGACAGAAATGGAGTCTCTATAAGAGACGTACAACTTACCAGTCTTAGAATCCACTACTACATCCAAAGGATTGCTCTCCAATCTAATCTTAGATAGTACTTTACCACTTTCTCCGTCAATTATAGAGATTGATTTGGAAAGATAGTTTGTAGCATAGATTACATTTCGCTCCGTATCGACAGCAACCCTTGGCACTCCTATCGAACTCGGATCTAGTTGAAGATCTTTCCAGCCCTCACTTATGGTTATATTTGATATTACTTTGTTCCCGTTTCCGTCCACCACTGTAAGTATGTTGGCGTCACCTTGATTTGCATCAAAATTGTTGATGTAAATCCTATTTCTGACTGGATCGATTGCGATACCATGCGATGTGCCGGGTATTCCCGCAATATTATGAATTATTTTGTCATTAGAACCATCGATCACGACAACTTCATGATTAGGTGGAGCTATTGCATAAATTTTGGTTGCATCTGGGTTAACGGCTAGCTGGTACCATCCATTATCGGGACTAACAATATTGTCTATTATCTTCTTTGTAGCTGCATCAATTACGAAAATTCCGCCGTTTGTAGTCGGGCTGGCATAGTTAACATAAATTCTGCCTGTTTTGTAGTTGACCGCCACGTCGACAGGATTAGTGTCTTTGAGCTGAATCTGATCTGTTACCGTACCGCTATTTCCATTTACAAAGTATAGAGCACCAGATTCTCCATTGATAAGATAAATGTTGTTAGTTGCATTGTCAAAAGCCATTTTGTATGAATACTTTTCGATTGTTGCATTTCGCTCTAAAATGTCTGTGAGCGTACTTATGATGTAGATAGAGCTCGGACTAGTTACGTATAGTTTGTTACCCTGCGAGTTCAAAGTCATCCTTGATGCGCCGGGTACCTCAGCTGTATGTATCGGTTTTGGAGAACTATATTTAGCACTCGTTTCGCCCTTTTCTAACACTATCACCTTACCTACTAGGCCGGGACCAACCGAGTAAACGTAGATTCCAGGTTTGGTAAATGTGAATTTAAGTGAGTCATTCGGAGCAATTGCATTTTTACTGGTGGTCATCTTTTCGCCGCTGTTACCAGAAGAAATGGCATCAAAGGATGGATCATTAGAAGGATCGGGCTCTATCCAGTGATACACTGTATCATTGTTTTTCCATTGGATTGTATTATTTTCACCCACTACAACTTTTATTACTTGCGGTAGCGGCTGTATCTTTCCGTCCTTGATATTTTGTGGGTCTGTTATACCTAGAGGAATAATTACTATGGGAATCTTCTGTGGATTAACGGAGCTTTTCAGTAGAAAAGAGCCATAATAAGCCAACGATCCAGCAATGATTGCGGCAATTATTATTGATATTACTGTATAGCTTTTTCTCTTCATACTATGGCTCTCACCTTAGAGGAAATAAAAAGAAAGTGGAGGTAAGCTCTGCCTATTTAGGGCCAGAGCTGTGTGCCAGGCGTAATTGCAGGACTGCCGTACCACCAGTACATTGTACCGGATGGAACTGATGAATGCAGGTGGTGATAATCACCTTGTACGCTGTACTGTTGTCTACCCACATGGAAGGGATAGTTATAGCCCCCACTTACATACCAGCTAATTTCCGATCCGTTGTGGAATCCCACGTTTTGGTCGCTATCTCCTGTGACTTCATATATTTGCTGGTTAGCAAGGTATGTGTTCGATCCACCTACTGGCGTGTATCCCATCCCATATTGTTTTACCTTCCAATTTGAGGTACTCGTGTCGCTCTCTACACCGAACTGCAAAAGCTTGACATACGCATCTCCAACGAATGGGTTTGAGATAAATTTCTCTCCTGCTGCAAAGTTATCGCTCGTATCTTGACTGCCCTTGGTGTATGTTTGTGTGACATAGTTGACAATGCCCCAGATATCGTGTGTCTCGGTGTAGAATGAAACCTGTGTTCTTGCAGTATTCCAGTAGAATGTTTGGTACGCGTAATCTAGTCTAGTTCCTTGTGCCAGTATTGGGCAAGTCCCACTTTGGAAGCACCCCCACAAAGTTGTGTCTGATCCAGTGTTCTTATGTACTTGAGGATCTGCATCGACAGTGTCATCCGGATTCAATCTTACTACGCCTTGATATATCACTGCTGTAGCAGTACCAGGGTTTCCCTGCCATCCTGCAGTTGTAATGACGCTAAGTATATGATCTGTCATGCTGGACGGGGTGGAGCCTGCAAAGTTGTTGTTACCCCATATTTGTACTACTCTTGTTGGTGATACTCCGCTCTGCCTTCCTCCTGCGTATGGATTGGTTGCAAAGGCGCTTGTGTTGCTGGCAAACAATAGCATTACTGCAATTGCTGCCACTGCGATCATGAAGATTGTTCTGTCAAATTCTGTCCTCATGCTCAGCTCACCAAGTGCACTAAGACGAAGGTGTTGTTTACTTGGACCTCGTGGTAGTCGTAAATTCCTCCGTGACCAAATACGACGGAAAAGAAAATGTCTTTTCCTACTAGTTCATCTGGCCAATCCTTCGGTATTGTTACGATCATGTTCACCTGCTTTGATTCGCCAGGCTTCAAAGTTACTACTCGATCCGAGAATGTTACTATCGAATTCAAATCGATCGCTCCTGCTATTGGACGACCTGTTGTCTTTATCGCATTTACCCTGTCTTCCGCTGTAGTCGCATTCGCCACAGATGGAGGTATCATTGTGTTTGCTATTCCATAACTAGTGACAGTAACACTAGGAAGAGGGTTTGTGCCCGCTTCATGTACGATATTCAACGGAATTGTTATTGTGGAGCCTCTAGATGCGGTGTTTACAGTTGTCTCTGGCTTTATGACAATGACCGACCTGCCTCCATTCTGCAAGAATTTCTGTGGTGTTGTAGTGCCTTCTATGGCTGTTCCTTCCGGCAGCTTGTCTGAAGCAACCGCATTTGCAGCCGCGTTGTTCTGCAGACCTGCCGCATACAACATCCCTATCGTCGCCAAAAAGGCGAAGGATATTGAAATCAGAACCATGTTTCTCTTTCGTATCCTTCATGGTGATTGATTTCTGTAAAATCTACTATATAAAGTACCTGTTATTGGCTACTGGAGGATATAATTAACCACCAAGCGGAACTGCGACATTCAACGATTGAAATTTGGATAATGGTACACATAGTACGCAGTTCTATCTGCAGGATCAGCAAAATTGCGCTTTTAACTATTTCAATAGGGAGATCCTGTGCAAATAATGAGGACACATTGTTATTCTATTGTAATACAAAGATCACTAAACGTAGTCTACAACCTGCAGCTTGGGTAAAGAAGAAGAAATGATACCAGTGGCACCAGCAGAAAATACACACATAATACATAGTGCGGGGGAGAATTTTTGGTACCAGCGGCAACATCATTAGCATATGGCAGCAAAACAAGAGCATGAATTTTACAGCGTTGGCACCACTGGTGCCACTTTTTGATACCAGTGGTACCAAACTGGGCTGGAAAAAGCATCATTTTTTGGCACCAGAGGCATGATCTGGTACCAGTGGTACCACTTTTGGCACCACTGGTGCCACGAGCTAAAGTCTGGTGCCAAAAGAAGCTTTTTGGACTTTGCAAACCCGGCCAATTTTCTTGCCTTAAATTCCTACAGTGCCTTAGTATTTGGAGGTGAACGATGCAACCACAGAGGAAACGCAAATTGCAGACAAGCCGCAGCAGACCCGGGTCAGGATCAATACCGAAATAGAAGGCGAGCCGGCAAAGATACTGCTTGAGCTGAAGCAGAGAGGCCTTGTTTCGGACAACACCGATGCCGTCAACCAAGGCCTGCTTGTGCTGTACGACAGAACGCTAAGGCGGGACCTGGCTAGACTTCAGCTGCAGCGGTTGAGAGAGGTTCAGTAGGTAAAGCCTCTCCTTTTTCTTCTTTCCCCTTGCTTCCTTCTTTATCACCTGCTGCTTCAAGTTCTTCTTCAAACTTGTATATGCTATTATTAGCTTTGATTGCATTGTTTAACGTATCCTTTGCATCTTCCGGCTTGTCCCATATTGCATCTAGCATCCTTCTGACATCACGCTCGTCCCTTGCTGCCTTGCATATCTTTTGTACAGTTATGTCTTTTGGCACTCCTCTGTCACGTAATTTCGTGTTAAAATCAGAAGCCCTTAGCAGCTGGACATTCAACCTCTCAGCATACTGAGCCAGCGTGATAGCGCTAGCACCATTGTTGCTGCCACTTGCCATCTTTACGTGGATATCCTCGAATGCTCCGCCGGCAAACACCCCGACAACGCCATTCTTTACCTGCCTTCCTCCTGGAGTGTCAACGCCAAAGTCAGTGCTCCACTTCAGCACATTGAAAAAGTCGTCAAGGTCCCTCCTGCTGACTATACCCCACTTGCATTCAAGCACATATGTGACAGGCTTGGCAAATACAGACGGCGTTACAGTCCATACCCTGTCAACTTCTGCGCTCTGCCTTCTGTCTCCCACGCTCTTTATCAAATGGAGCGTGATTCTTCTAGGATCCATCCTGCTACTACCATTGCCTTTACTACCGTTCTGTCTATGATTCTGAGTCCGAAATTCAGCTCCTATAGTAAACTTGTCAATGAACCATTCAACACATGCCTCCCAGTTGTGGCCTATGCGGTTTGCCCTCCCCTTGCTTATTCTGATGTAGTTCTTTGCCATTTCAAGAGAAGCGTTCAACACTTCAATGTTCATCGATTCGTGATAGTAGTAGCGGTAAGCGTCAAAGAGCTTGACTTCCCGGATACTAGGGTACAGTTGCATGGCCCGTTTAATGGCAGATTCCGCCTCAATATCGGATGCTTTGAGCATGTCTTTGACCTGATTTATGCTTGTAACTCTGCCAAGCTCTGTTTCACTCACTATCAGATTTCTTATTGCCAGTACTCTATGTACCAGCGGGTTTGTTGATGCTTTATTCTTCAGCGCTTCGTTTGTACGCAGGACAGCCTGTTTTAGTGCGGCAAGGTCGTTGCCATCTTCTCGCCCCATTTTGTCTGCATCGCTGCTGTGCTCAATCCATGTAATCAGATAGCCTTCCTGAAAAGGAGATTGTGAATCATGTGTCTGGTATCCTCTCACGTATAGAAGCCCTTTCCTCTCGTACCTTCTGGCAGTGGTCATGACGTCTGGCATGGTGATGCCTTTCTGTTTCAGTGCAGCGAATATCTCGGTTGAGTAGAATGCCTTGTCTGAATTCTGTTTTAGGAAATTCAAGATAAGCTGCGCTTTGCTTTTGTCGCCTCTGTTGCCGCGCTTGTCAGAGTATTCTGGGCTAAAGTGGACAAATCTATGGCCGTCAATGACAGCTGTGGTGGTTTCTGTACCTGCTCTTTGTTCTCCCCCTTGCCCCGTTTGGTAGTTGATAACGTAAAGGTGGTACATCCGTGTATTGCTCTTGAATCCAGCTCTGCCCTTGAACTGCTTGTTGTATTCAAACAACGACTTGTCTGTTCTTAAAATGAGATGCTTCCTCCATAGGTTTGACAGAAGATGCGATATAGTCTTTTCGTCGATGCCGGTAGTGGTAACGACGTCTCTGGCTGATTTTGGCCTGCCGTCTGCCAAAGCTGTCAGTACGGCTTTTACACAATAGTCTTTGCCATGTA
>JBIQJB010000013.1:8506-54730 GCA_044507735.1 Nitrosopumilales archaeon | reverse complement strand
CACCCCCCGCACCATCTTACTTTGTCCAAAGGAGCAATATTCTTGCCCTTTTAGGGCAAACAGGCAAGAATAACCGACATCGATTTTTTGCGGCACCGTACAATACAGGCAGCCGTTCGAACTCAAATTTCCGCCTTAAGTATCTGGGAGGGTCTAGTATATGATGGCTGTACATGGCAGGGACTATTGCGTAAAAGCAGTACTGACAGCATTGGCAGATGGCAAGCCAAAATCAGCTAAAGAAATTGTCAGTATTACCGGCATTGATGAAAAGGCAATATCTCACCTGCTATCAAACCTGTGGAGGAAACACCTCATTCTAAGGACAGACAAGCCGCTGTTCGAATATAACAAGCAGTTCAAGGGTCGAGCTGGATTCAAGAGCAACACTAGGATGTATCATCTGTATATCATCAATGACAAAAGGGAGCAAGGGGAAGAAGGAACAGATGCAGAAACTCCTATAGTCATTGACGGCCGCACATTCATTCAATTCAGCCCTGAATACTCTGACAAGCGCGGCAACAGGGGCAGCAAAAGCAAGGCTCAGCTTGTCTTGAATTTCCTCAAAGAAAATTCCAACAGGGCATTCTATTCCACTGAGGTATTCGACGCATTGAAAGAAAAAGGAGTAACAATGCCAGACATCATGACAACTGCCAGAAGGTACGAAAGGAAAGGACTGCTTTATGTGAGAGGATATCAGACGCACGATTCACAGTCACCGTTTCAGGAAGGCTATTTGATAACATGGATTGAGCATGATGAAGATAAACAACAACAAAGAGATGATCTTGCTGCATTAAAGCAAGCTGTCCTTCGTACAAACGAAGCTCTGAAGGATAACGCATCAACAAATCCTTTGGTACAGCGAGTACTTGCAATAAGAAACTTGGTGGTAAGTGAAACAGAGCTTGGAAGAGTCACAAGCGTGAATCAAATTAAAGACATGCTCAAGGCAGCAACAGAGGTGGAAGCTGAATCCGCCATTATGAGAGCTACGCAGCTCTATCCATCTATCAAAGAGATCAAGCTTTTTGATGCCTATCGCTATTACTACCACGAATCGATGAACCCTGAAGTCCTAAACGCATCTTTGGAAATGGCAAAGAACTACATCAGGATAAGCAAGGGAAGGGCAAACAGAATAGGCCACAACTGGGAAGCTTGTGTTGAATGGTTCATCGACAGGTTCACAGTTGGTGCTGAATTTCGGACGCAGAACCACAGACAGAACGGTAAGGGTAGCGGCAGGATGGACCCAAGGCGCATTACCCTTCATTTGATAAAAAGCGTAGGGGACAGGAGGCAGAGCGCTGAGGTAGACAGAGTTTGGACAGTAACACCTTCGGTGTTTGCCAAGCCTGTAACATACGTGCTGGAATGCAAGTGGGGGATTGTGAGCAGGAGGGACCTGGATGATTTCTTTAACGTGTTGAAGTGGAGCACTGACTTTGGCGTTGATACTCCGGAGGGAAGGCAGGTAAAGAATGGTGTTGTCGGGGTTTGCCGGCGGAGCTTTTGAAGATATCCACGTAAAGATGGCAAGTGGCAACAATGGTGCTAGCGCTATCACGCTGGCTCAATATGCTGAGAGGTTGAATGTCCAGCTGCTAAGAGCTTCTGATTTTAACATGAAATTACGTGACAGAGGAGTGCCAAAAGATGTGACGGTTCAAAAGATATGCAAAGCGGCAAGGGATGAGAGAGATGTTAGAAGGATGCTAGATGCAATATGGGACAAGCCGGGAGGAGCTAAAGACGTTCTGGACAATGCCATAAAGACCAACAGCAGTGTGTACAAGTTTGAAGAAGAATTAGCAGGTGATAAAGAAGGAAGCAAGGGGAAAGAAAAAGAAGATGGCGCCGCGCCTACCGAACCTCCTTTAACCGCTGCAGCTGAAGTCTAGCCAGGTCCCGCCTTAGCGTTCTGTCGTACAGCACAAGCAGGCCTTGGTTGACAGCATCGGTGTTGTCTGAAACAAGGCCTCTTTTCTTTAGCTCAAGCAGTATCTTTGCCGGCTCACCTTCTATTTCGGTGTTGATCCTGACCCGGGTCTGTGGCTTGTCTGCAATTTGCGTTTCTTCTGTTGTGGTTGTTGCATCATTCACCTCAAGATACTATGGTACTGTACGAATTTAAGGCAGGAAAGAAAATTGTGCCAGACCTGTGATGAACCGTTATAAAGAATGGTTATTTTATTGCATGATACAATGAAATAACTATGATAATGCCATATACCGCGCGCTGATCAGGTTACAGAGAGTACTTCAGATAACATTCCCTCTCGATAATGTTTTTCGTATTGAGAATACAACAATCAATCCTGCAATAGATATTGCTGCCATAAGCTGGGCCATTAGAAATTCCGGGATGACCTTCCCAAGCTCTGTTTTGTAGACCCCTGTGTTATCTGTAGATCTATCCTTGCCATTGTCGTTAGCATCGTTAATTCCATAAACAATGAATCTACCGTCTGGACTGACTGCAGCTGCTCCAATTGAGACACTGGAACTACCAAGAATCATCTCGTCAAAGCTCCCATCCACTGGGGTGATCCTTATCTGACCTCCTGGTGCGGGAAAACACGCGGCAACACTGTAAACAACGAATTCGCTATTTGGGCTCCATCGCGGGATAACGCGGCAGCCATATGAGGATGGATCTCCAATATGCTGATGTATTTCATCTTTCACTATGTCAAAGACGACTATATCGCTGAGCGGTTCCGCACCCTGACCTCTCGGTGTTAAATCTACAGCTACTATCTTTTTACCGTCTGGGTTTACATCAAGATTCGCAAAAGCTAATTCTCCTTCATAAAGCATTTTTATTTTATTTCCATCAAAGTCTGCAAGCCATAGCCTATGTTGTCCGTCATTACTGCGGGTAACTGTCTCTGAATACACTATTTTATTTCCATCTGGCAACCAATCAAATGCAATTATGCCAGTGTCGCTAGCCTTGGTATTTGTAACCTGAGTCAGGCTGCCCTTCTTTATGTCATACCTGAAGACATCAAAGAAAGTCGAGGCTCCTTCTGCATGGGATCCTAGAAACAAAACTTGCTCATTCGACTGAGAAACTCTTGGATCGTACACATTATTCATCTCCATTGGAAGGTCAATTTTTCTTAAACCCTTACCATCTGAATCTATCATCCATAATGTGCTTGTTTCACCAAGCTGGTTTGTTGCATTACTACTGAGCAGGGTAAAGACTATAAACTTGCCGTCCGGGCTCCAGTCAAAGCTCCCCAGCCTTGTCCCATCGCTGACCTCGGCTATCTTTTCATGCTGTGAACTTTGGAACATGCTTTCTTCTTTGACTTTAAAGCTAACTGTGTCGCTTTGTAGTCGCTCTTCTACGCCACCAGCCGCCGTCCAATTAGCTATTGCATAGACAGACCATGTCCCAACCATACGTGGTGTGATAGAAGCTAGATCTATGGGTACTGGCACATTACAATATTCACCTGTTCTCTGCAACGACTGCTCTACTGTCCGAGTACCGTTTGGCATTGTTATGTAAGAATACGTGCGGATGGTTCTCCCAATCTCCGGCAAGCTTGTATCTTGGGGAGGACAGATCTTTCCTTGAATGTGAATAACCGAGCCGGCTGTTACTTCTTCAGCTGGTTTAGACCATATCTCAAATTTGTAAGATGGCGCCGATTGGGCTGCTGCATAGTTGAACGAGACTACTATGGTCAGTGTTAGACAAATAACTGCCAAATACTTGAAATGATTGCTATTCAATTTCCGGGACACCTTTCTCCTTGTTCCGATTCATGTCGGGTATACAGGAATTCATCTCGCAACACAACCTGCACCATAAAAGGAATGGGAAGGCGTATTTCAAGTGTAGGTTACTTTACACAAGGAAAATGCTCCAACCAGCGTGCCCACATCATACGGGGTAGTATTCTTGTTACTCCAAATCTCTGCTCCCACTTCAACATCTACAAGTTCATAGTTGCTCTGTATTGGACTGCCTCCAGGGTATGGATAGTTGAATGCATCCGTGATGATATTCGTTATAGTCTTGTAGTATGATGATGTCGGTGGCGCGTACCACTGTCCATCATTGACACCGCCATTGTCCAACACTGGTCCGTAGTGATAGGTATAACCGCCTGCCAGGTCAGGATCCGTTTGTGGATTTTTGTGTGGCGTTGAATATAACGACCCTTCCGGATGGGAAGGATCTATGACCCATACACCTGCATCATTCTTTAGATTGGCAAAGCAAAAGTCTATCACAAGCGCGTCTTTGTACTTAGTTTTTCCACCTACAACCACCTTCTTTGTCTTGTCGCCAAACCAGAAATTGACAAGCATGTTGGCCATAACGTTGGCTGTGCTGCTTGCCGGCTTGCTCGTCGCACTTCTGTACCAGAGGTACTGGACCTCAAGCTGATAAAATAGCCCTGACGACAATGGCATCACTGTATTGTGGTTCACTGCGGGCTGCGTGCCATCGGTATCTTTGGTGCCCCAAGGGTCTGTGCCTTGAATACCTGCTTGCCATGCGCCTTGGAACGATGTGCTATTCTTAGTAGTCACTTTGATGTAGTTTGTCCTATCGACTATTATCCCGGCGCCACTTGGGCCGCAGCTGTTGTTCCTGCCAAAAACAGCGTTAACGCCGCTCTGATTCTGCCAGTTTTTGACGCCCCATCTTGTCTGCCCGCAACTGATGAATGGATCGAGTGTTACGTCTACCATAAGTTTCTTCTATTGGATATTACTATATAAGATTTCTGGCTGTGGAAACCATATGGTGTTGCGGACCAACTTGCGGTGACAAACGAACCGCTAACGTTCTTTTCCGCAGAGCAAATTGGCCGATAGACATTTTGTGAGCAGTGGGTTTGCAGGCAGGTTGATGGTGTGGCCCCGCAGCGTCATGACTCTGCTATCGGGGTTTCCAGTCAGCCTGCGAACAAGGCATATGACACAAGAAAGAATGGGCAGGAACAAAAGCGTACCCTATAGAGAACACATGCGCTATCGTCTTGTACCAAGACTAGATAGATGGCACAGAAATATTTTCTCCGCCAACGAAAGGGGACGAAGGATGTGCGAAATCAGATGCTGCATGTGTTCCAATAGCGCTGAAATCTTTCAAGTGGATGGAGATTTTTGCTTGCAGTGCTGGCAGAGTCATACAGAGACCGGTACTGCAGCAGGTCAACTCGGGTTCGGTTGAAAATTTGGGAATAGGAACGAATCCAGCTACCTCAAAAGTATGTCAAATATTATTATCGTGCTTTGCTGATACCGGCGACAATCATGGTGGTTTGGCCAAAAGGCAATTTTATTAAGCACGGTACACAAGTGCGTGTGTAATGGCCGCAAACAGGCCGGATGACCATCCTGCTCAAGCGAGCACTTGACATTTCCCTTGATGTGCTTGGAGAGCCTTCAAAGCAGGCCCTGCTGTACTACCTGCAAGAAAGACACAATATCTCGATACAGGACGGCGGGCGGTGCTTCTCCTTAGAGGAGGTTGAAACAGCTCTAAATGCACTGCTTGGCGCCGGCTCGCTGATGATCATAGACATGGTGAAAAAGGAGCTCGGGACTGCTGATAATAAAACGGGGGGGTCATTGTTAACCTGTCTGACTTGCGCGCCGGTTATGCTGCATGTTAGCTACGCTTTTCTTGGCACCAGACTTTAGCTCGTGGCACCACTGGTGCCAAAAGTGGTACCACTGGTATCAGATCCGGCTCTGGTGCCAAAAAATGATGCTTTTTGCATCCTGTTTTGGTACCACTGGTATCAAAAAATGGCACCAGTGGTGCCAACACTGTAAGATTCATGCTCTTGTGTTGCTGCCATATGGCAGCGATGTTGCCGCTGGTACCAAAAATTCTCCCCCGCACTATGTATTGTGTGTGTATTTTTTGCTGGTACCACCACTGGTATCATTTTTTCTTTAGCCAGGTTGCGTATGAACGTGTCCTGCGTTTAGCTGGTTCTTTTGTATTAATCTGGCTACTTTCGTTCCTTCTTTTCCGGCAATAACTGTCCGTCTGTCATACAACTTCTTTTTACGAATCTTCTGAATGCTTCTCCGATCTGATAGTCATCAGCTTCCATCCAGAATCTTTCATTCCAGCAGCTGCTCCATTGCATTATCCGACTTCCTGTCTCTCTGCTTAAGTGTATATTATAATGACATGAATCCGCCAATGGAAATATTATTAGGCGATCTCAGTGGTGTTCCGAAGTTTGTCCGCCCTTGACATCGTGACATACGTTAACAAACCGTCTCGTAATTTGACGTACTATATTTAAGATTTTATCCAAACGATTGCAGGCAGTTTTGGTAAAACCTTATGTATTTACAAGGGTTAATGAAAAACCACAATGCTGCTTCGATACAATACACGACTCGAAACAGATTTTAGCGAATATTCCATTGTATATTACCAATATTTGGCTACTCTCTAAAACTCATAAAGAATTTAGACACTAAATGTCAATTCTATCTATATAGCGCTATCTTAAATCGAAGTACCTATTAGAAGGAATGATGACAAAGTATGGCAGACAAGTCATCTAGAGAAAAACTCGCATATGCATTCGCTGCACTATCCTTGGGCTTGCTTTTATTTGCGTCTGCGATAGCCGCAGGCTTGAACACAGGTGTAGCCGATGCGCAAGCGACAACATCGTCGAAAGACACACAGACACCTCCAAAATCCATAGACGAATTGTTTAGCAGGATACAGGACAGGCTCCCCGGGTTCGCAGGGTATTTCTATAATGACGAAGGCCAATTGAGCGTATACTTGACTCAGCCTAGTGGCACCACCGACGCGCAAGTCTCAGCTGTACTTGCGAACTTTGTTAACGCTAAGGACTTGGAAAAAGGCGTTGTCATTCTGCAGGCAAAACGCGACTGGAAGCAATGGTTGGGATGGAGTGAAATTCTTCATCAGCTCATTGACATCAAAGGCTCAGGCGTCAACTATCTTGACATAGACGAGAAGAATCAGGTCATTGTTATAGGAGTTTCTGCTTTAGATGATGCCACGAAAGCCAACATAGATAGTTTTGTTATGGCTCATGGTATCCCAGCTGAAGACGTACGGATCGTACAAACTACTCCAATAAAATATGCGAGTGACGGAGTTCCACTAAATCCATTGAAGGGCGGTGCACAAATAGCACTAACCACGGGCAATCCTGCGCCATATTGTACAACGGGATTTGTGGCTAACAGAGTAAGCGATGGCATGCGTGTACTTGTCACGGCGGGACACTGCGAGAACGGCATCGACATGACAGGGGATCAGGTATACTATCAACCAGTTGGAGGATCGAGAAAGGGACAAGAAGTTGCCAACACCAATCTTCCTAGCCCAAGGTTTAGCGATACTCTGCTTTGGAGGCCAGATGCAGGGGTTTCATCAACACTTGGTAAGATCTGGGTAGGCGGACTAACACTAGAATACACCATTACAGGCAAGAAGAGCTTCCCTGCTGTGGGCGAATTCGTCTGCAAGTTCGGAGCTAAAGACCACGAAAGATGCGGCACGATAACTGCAACAGGCTTGACTTTTGTAGGAGAAGATGGTAGAATATTCTATCAGCAAGCTAGAGTGTCTGCCGCGGCTCAACAAGGCGATAGCGGTGGTCCCATATACAAGAAGGGCACAGGCTCAAGCGTAACACTTTACGGAACACTGGTGGCAACCGACGGCGTTTCGTTCATCTTCAGTCCGATGAGCGGTATAGAAGGAGATCAAGGAACCCTGCAGGTCAACTAGTCCTTTCTCCCACTTTTTCTTTAATGCATTAGGGTGTGTCCGAAAGTAAATCTACTGCGATGTTTTTTTGAATAATATTAATATACGTGTTTACCCTAAATAGTGCCGACATGAGTGTAGTATCAAAGACTGGCAAATCACGGTTTGCCGGTATTGTCATGCTGGTCATCGGAGGTTTCACCGCCTTGCTTTCTGGAGGTATGTATGCTATATATTCAATCAAAGGCATGTGCTACGCAATTTATCCAGGTGGACAGTGCACTACTGGCCTAACCGAAGGTAATATTCTAGTTACCATTGGGCTAATGGTGTTCTCAACTTGTCTAGTAGTTGCAGGACTGGTGGTTATGAAGCTAGGCAAGAACAAGACCCATTCGCATACCGTTTGACCTTTAATCCTCATTGAAATTGGGTGATGGAGCACTATATCCATCTACATTTAAATCTCAACTAATCCCCTATGGATTCGAATTTCTGCGTCTGTCAGAGAGCAGAAGCAGGCACTATCAAGTCTTCGGTTGATGATTTATAATCACACATTTGAACAACCAACGACTTGCAATACTCGGTTAGTGAATTTTTAATAACAAGGTAACCAATAGTTTGGGTGTGAAAAAGAGTGCTAAACTATAATCCCGCACCTTTTTTACCAATAAGCGCGGGCATGTTCAGCAGTGCTTGTAAAAGCAATTAAATCATGCTGGGCCATGGATGGTGAAAAGTCGCAGTTGCTGAAGTCGATCACGCTAACAAAATCGTCGATTCTCAATTTTCTGATGATATTTGCCCCTATTGCCGTCGCGCTAGAGTTTGCCCATGCCGACCATATCGTCATATTCATGGTGGCGGCTATCGCACTAATTCCACTGGCAAAGATCATAGGAGATTCTACCGAGCACCTTGCCACCCACTATGGCGCCACCACAGGGTCGCTTCTAAACGTCACCTTTGGCAACGCGGCCGAGATCATTATTGCGATTGCCGCCATCAACGCAGGGCTGCTTGATCTCGTCAAGGCGTCGATCACAGGTGCAATCGTCGGTAACATCCTCCTCATACTTGGCCTTAGTGTGATCGCCGGTGGTTTCAGGTTCAAGGAGCAGATCTTTAGCAAAGAGAACATCAGCATCCAGTCGTCGATGATGCTCATAGCAATAATTGCCCTCGCTGTTCCGACAATACTTGCCGCCACAGTGCTGACGGGTGAAGGTAACGAAGGCGCGGTTCAGCTGCTGAGCGACGCACTTGCAATCATTCTGATTATTGTCTATGTCCTTGGAATAGTGTTCACATTCTTTACGCACAAGCACCTGTTCATCATCCCTACAGAGCCAATGAGCACTTCAACGACGGTGACCAGTAAAACTCCCAAAACAGAAATACATGACAGCGCTTTCCACAATGTTCACCATGACGCTCACGCAGGCCATTGGAGCAAGAAAAAGTCCTTCCTCCTCCTTGCCGTCAGCATGACGGGCGTCATAGTAGTAAGCGAGATACTGGTTGGCTCTGTGGAAGCCACAGGTGAAGAGCTAGGGTTCGGAGAGCTGTTTGTCGGTGCAATTATCGTAGGCATTGTAGGCAATGCAGCTGAGCATAGCAGTGCAATTATGCTTGCGCGAAAGGGCAAGATAGATCTGTCTATAGGAATTGCCGCCGGCTCTGGTACGCAGATCGCGCTTTTTGCAGTCCCTGTTCTAGTGTTTGCTGGAGTCGCATTGGGTCAGCCATTTACGCTGGTGTTCACGATGCTGGAGGTCGCAGTGCTGTTCCTTGCGGCCATAATTTTGAACCTCATAGTGCACGATGGCAGAACCAATTGGTTTGAAGGTGTGATGCTAACTGCGGTCTACATCATCATCGCAATAGCGTTCTTTTTCTCCGGCTAAACCTTCATCACTATCCTTCAAGAAATTTTGAGCCAGTAATTGCAGCTTTGTCTAGACATCATTGCCACTTTGTGTAGAGCTTGTTACTGCAACACAACATCAGGTTTTGTGGACTACGCCTGCTTAACGGCCATAAAAGTCCCAGAGTCAGTCGCCATTTCTCTTCTTGAAGTCCAGAGCCATCTTTACGAGGTGCCTGTGCATCCGCGAGTCTCCCGAAAGCTCTGGGTGAAATGCCGTGCCAATGATGTTCTTTTGCTTTACTGCAACCACCTTGTTGTTTAGCTTGGCAAGGACCTCAACATCCTTACCGACCTCGCTTACTGCCGGCGCCCTAATGAACACGCCCTTGAATGCTTCCTTGCCGAGCAGGTCAATGGCGAGATCCGCTTCGAAGGACTCGCTTTGCCTGCCAAAGGCGTTGCGCTCTACGACGATGTCGAGATTTCCTATCAGTTTTTGCTTTGTGTCTCCCACCACCCTGTCAAAAGCCCTGCGAGATAGCATTATCATGCCTGCGCAGGTTCCCAGCACAGGCATCCCTTCAGAGATGCGCTTTTTGATTACTGGCAGAGATCGCTGGATGGAAGCAAGTGTACTCTGCACGGTGCTTTCGCCACCGGGTATGATGAGGCCGTCAACCTTTTCGATTTCTTCAGGGTAGCGCACAAGCTCTACATTTCCATCAACAATCTGCATTTCACGGAGCGCTTGAGTGGTAGCTGCAACATTCTCCTCAATGTCGCCCTGAAATCCCAAGACTCCTATTGTGAGGGATGATGATGATGATTTTTTCTTGCTACTCAAGCGTGTTGGCCCCTTTCCTGCATGCGAAGTTCGAGGTTCTTGGTGTCCATGCCCAAGAGTGACTTTTTCTCGTCGACCATCTTTTGCGCCTCCATCACAATCTTTGGATCATCGTGGAAAGTAGTTGCTAGTACCACTGCCCTTGCCCTCTGTGCAGGATCATCAGATTTGAAAATTCCCGATCCTACGAACACGCCGTCGCATCCAAGGTTCATCAATAGCGCTGCGTCAGCTGGCGTAGTAATGCCGCCTGCAGCGAAATTGACCACCGGCAGGCGCCCAAGGCGCGCTGTCTCTTCTACAATAGCATACGATACTTTGAGTTCGCGTGAAGCCTTCATCAATTCTTGTTTGTCGTCATCTTGGTAAAAGGATCGGAGCCTGCGGATCTCGTTGTTGACCATACGTATGTGCGTGACTGCTTCAGCCACGTTGCCAGTGCCCGGCTCGCCCTTTGTCCTAATCATGGCGCAGCCTTCCTCGATCCTGCGGAGTGCCTCTCCAAGGTTCTTGGCACCATTGACAAATGGAGTGGTGAAATCCCACTTCCAGATGTGGCGCTCTTCATCCGCAGGCGTCAGCACCTCACTTTCGTCAATCATGTCGACGCCTGTAGCTTCAAGCACCCTTGATTCGTCAGTGTGGCCGATCCTGCACTTGGCCATTATAGGAATGGTGACAGCATCCATTATCTCCTGTATTACCTTGATGCTTGCAGTCCTTGCCACTCCGCCTGCTTTTCTGACATCATAGGGAAGTTTGTCAAGGACCATGACTGCAACTGCACCTGCCTCTTCTGCTATTACAGCTTGCTCTACGTTTGTAACGTCCATGACAACGCCATGTTTGCACATATGAGCAAACCCGCGCTTGAGCAAGGTAGTGCCGCGAACCATGCGGGCGTTATCTACAATCTCAACCCTGACGCCCTTGGGTTTTGGCTCGGTGGCCACGAGAGATATCGTCATTGTATGCAACCCATGCGGTCAAATGCTCTATATATTTTCTGTTAGGTGTTCCTTGCAATGATCTCGTCCAGTTGTGCGCCGATGTTCCTCACTAGAGATGGAACGGCTTCTTCTGAAGCCTCGAGATTGACCCAAGTGACTGTCTTTGAATTCTCGCCGGACGTGAGCGTGAGCCTGTATCTTGTGACTTCGTCGAGGTCGTTCCTCTCTGAATAGTCGTCCCCGGGCAAGTGCATAAAGCCAGTCTCAAATATCAGCCGCTTCAGCCCGGCCAGATCTTCACGACTTATCGAGAATTGCTTTGTGTCGGAGCCGCCTGTCAAGTTGCGATAGGTAGCCGAGCGATCATTTCTGATCACAAGGTCATCCACGCTTGTTGCATAAAACCTGCCGTCTTCCAGCAGGGTCAGATTCTGCCTGCTATATTCAATGTTCAGATCTTCTTCTGGGACATTCTGCTCGCTTCCGATCCCCGGTATGGCTATTAGCGCAGCCATGACTGCGACAATGCCTGCAATTATGACGATGAACTTGTTGACCATCAGGATCGATTCTGAGTTGATCTGATGTAGTTGAGCAATCCTCCTGCTACAAGAACATCCCTCTGCCTTGGAGTCAGGTCCACCTTGAGAGTTATCTTGCTCTTTCCGGCGGTTGCATCAAGGGTCTTGCTACCCTGCCTTAGACTCTCAACCACATTCTCTATCAACACAGGCGTTCCCTGAGCAAGCAAGTCAAAGTCGGAGGGGTTTTGGAACTCAAATGGGATAATGCCAAAGTTGATCAGGTTCGCCCGGTGGATCCTTGCAAACGACTTTGCAATGACGCCCTTGACACCGAGATACATTGGTGCAAGTGCGGCATGTTCTCTGCTTGAGCCTTGCCCATAGTTCTCGCCGCCTACGATAAAGCCTCCATGCTTCTCCTTGGCCCTTTTTGCAAAGTCTGGATCGATCCAGTAGAACACGTATTCACTTATTGCTGGGACGTTGCTTCGCAATGGTAGGATCCTCGCGCCAGCTGGCATTATTGCATCGGTACTAATGTTGTCACCCACCCTGATGAGTACTTCGCCCTGCAGCACGGCTTCCATTGGCTGCCGAAGCGGAAGAGGCCGAATGTTGGGTCCCCTTGAAATCTCGACGGTATCTGCATATTCTGGAACTACCGGAGGCACAATTCCAGAGTCATCAATTACAAACTTGTCAGGCCATGATATGTTCGGATATTCGCCAAGATCGCGTGGGTCAGTTATCTTGCCTGTCACTGCGCATGCGACGCATACTTCTGGGGATGTCAGAAAGACCTTGTCGTCCTTTGTGCCGCTCCTTCCAGGCCAGTTGCGGTTGAACGACCTGATCGAAACCCAGTCGGTTCCCGGTGCAGAGCCCATGCCTATGCAACCTTGGCAGCCACTCTCTAGCAGGCGTGCGCCTGACGCAATGATGTTATAGATAGACCCGTCGCGGGCAACCGTTTCTAGCACCTGCTTTGAGCCGGGGTTTATTGCCATTGTGACATTTGGATGTACCTTTTTACCTTTCAGGACGTGTGCGACTGTCATCATTTCGACGTAGCTTGAGTTCGTGCACGAACCGATGAGCACTTGGTGCACGTCTTGGCCTTGCACTTCGCGGACTTTGCGCACTGCATCGGGTGAACCCGGAAGTGCAATCATGGGTTCGAGCTCGGAAAGGTCGATCTCCATGTTTTCGTCGTAAGAGCAACCAGGGTCTGCAGCAATGCGCTTGTAATCCTGTGGCCTGTTCTGACGCATCAAATAATCCCGTGTGACCTCGTCAGATTCGAACAGTGAAGTAGTGGCGCCAAGCTCGGCCCCCATGTTGCATATAGTTCCCCTTTGAGGTACGCCGAGGTTCTTGATGCCTTCTCCATAGTATTCAAAGATCTTGCCGACGCCTCCCTTGACTGTGAGCCTTCGGAGCATCTCCAAGATAACATCCTTGGCTGTTACCCACGGCTTGAGCTTGCCGGTCAGCTTTACACCGACTATCTTGGGCATCTTTGTATAGAATGGGGCGCCAGCCATCGCCACTGCAACATCAAGTCCGCCTACACCTATTGCCATCATGCCCGCACCGCCTGCCGTCGGGGTGTGGCTGTCAGAGCCTATCAGGAGCTTGCCGGGAATCGAGAAGCGTTCGAGGTTTACCTGGTGACAGATGCCGTTCCCTGGCTTGCTGTAGTGTATGCCGTACTTTGCTGCAAACGTCTGCAAGAAACGGTGATCGTCTCCGTTTTCAAATCCAGTTTGTAGAATGTTATGGTCGACATATATCGCGGCATGTTCTACCTTGACCCGCGGGATGCCCATGGCTTCAAACTGAAGACATGCCATAGTACCCGTCGCGTCCTGCATAAGCACGCGATCAACTTTCAAGCCGATTTCCTGTCCTGGCTCCATCTTGCCGTCAACTAGATGTGCCGAAATTATCTTTTGAGCGAGATTTAATGCCATTACCTGAGGATTCTACAAGGATTGGATATTTAATACCTTATTCTGCCGCACTGTCAGCTGTTGCAAGCGGCTTAATCTCTTCTACCTCTAGCTCCCTGCCACACGCAGGGCATGATGCCTTCTTTGGATCGTCGACTAGTTCAAGGTCGCTTTCATCTGCAGGGCACTTGCTGTCAAAATGCGAATCTAGTATGTCCATGTGTACAAACTTTTTCTCTGTTCTACACACAAAAAGTGTGTACTGTGCATATTCTGTGTTGACATCTGTGAGAGTCTGATCCATGTCCGGCGTTCCTAACGAATGTCTTGAATTATATCCGCATGACGGGCACTTGAAGCTAAAGACCTTCAATGTTGTAATATGGCGAACCGAGAATAAAAGCAGGTGATTCGTCCCACCCCCGTACAATAGATCAAAATCCTGTCATCTTGCCTGTGTCAAAGACTCTCTTCATTTAGGAAGCTGTGAAAAAGAGCCATTCATCATTTACATCACCGGCGAAATTTCTTGACCTCCTGTTCAGCTGTGGAAGTAGTTGGTACCATCCACCCCCACCCCTTGTGCATGGCTTGTTATTTCTGTCTGCTGCTGACATCTTCAAGTGCGTGCGTAATGTCTGCAAGTCTCTTGCGAAGCGAAATAGTGCTGACTTCGGCTGCATCTGCAATGACTTTCTTGGCTACGCCCATCCTGTGCTCCACTGTCGCAAGATACAGAGCTGCGGCAGCCAGTACAACAGGGTTCTTGCCGGGTATTGCAGTGTGGTTAGAAACGGATGAAAGAATCTCTATTGCCCTCCTTGACACTCTTTCTTCAATCCCCGCCTTTGCAGAAATCTTGGCGACGTTCCTGAAGGGATCCATAATTGGCGGATCGATGCACATCTCGCCTATCAGGATCTTGTAGCAGCGGGTCGCAAAAGTCCTGTTGACTTCTGCCACTCCACACACTTCGCCCATTGTGCGCGGTATCATCCTCTCCTTGCATGCAAGATAGATGGAGGCGGCTACAAAGCCTGAAATTGATCTGCCTTTAATCAGATTCCTTTGCAACGCCTTTCTGTAAAAATAAGCCGATCTTTCCGCCGCCTGCCAAGTAAGCCCCAAGCCTCCGCAGACTCTGTTGATCTCCCACGTGGCCCTCTTGAGGTTTCTGGATATCGGGGCACTCGAGAATGACATGGCGTTGAGCTTACGGAGGCGGTTAACCGGTATGGGACGGGATGCCCTTTGCACATATAGAGAGGAAGAATATCCTTCTCTTTTCTCCTTCGTCCCCTGCCCTTGATCCTGTTCTGCAGCACTTGCAGGCGTCGCTGCGGAATTGCCGATGCAGGTGGAAAGTCCCGTGTCATGTATGAGCAGTGATGATGGAAATCCGACTCTTCCTCTGTCGTCCGCAGGAGTGAATGACCTCCACTCGGGGGACAAAGTTTCAACCCTCTCTTTGACCACCACTCCGCACGAACTGCATACTATTTCTCCTGCAAAACTGTCGGTAATCGGCACGCTTCCACAAGATAAGCATTGTTCCCCGTCCTGCTCTGAGTGGTATGTCAATGCACTCTAACTAATTATCCGACAGTAATAACCTGGAAGAAAAAATCAGATTATTCTATGTTAGGTTCAAATCTAAGGAGGATTGATTCTGGAGTTACGCTACATTTTACGAATGGAAGAAAATTACATTTGATACAATGTGCGGAATGTGATTTCTGATTTTTCAGTGATTAGAGTCCAGAGTACAAATACCCAATCGATAAATGTCCACCATCCAGTCAAACAGTGAATGTGTTCCATAATCGGAATAATTGGCAAGAATGGCGTAGCGCCTTCATTGGTTGAGAGCCTAAAGAGGATGGAATACAGAGGATATGACAGCGTCGGGGTTGCTACCTTGTCTACTAACAAGATTTCGGTTAGAAAAGGTATTGGCAAGGTTAACCAAGTGAATAGCACTCTGAACCTTGCTGGGATGGAGGGTTCTATTGGCATTGGTCATACCCGATGGGCCACCCATGGAGGAGTCACCGATTACAATGCCCACCCACATCCCTGTTGTACAAACGACATTGCGGTGGTGCACAACGGCATCATCGAAAATTATTTGCCGCTAAAGCAGGAGCTTTTGCAAAAGGGTCACAGGTTTCAGAGTGAGACGGACACAGAGGTCATCGCCCATTTGCTGGAGGATTATTACAACACAAATAACAATGATGTCAAGGCGGCGATGCTAGAAACGGTGAAGCGGCTAGACGGATCATATGCGTTTGTAGCCATGTTTGCGAGCGGAACTCTGGCATGTGCCCGGCTTGACGAACCACTGGTAGTAGGCGTGTCTGACAGCGCTTATTACGCCTCTAGCGATGTGCTTGGATTTCTGCAGTACACTGACCAAGCAATGTTCCTTGACAACCGCGACATTGCAATAATCGACATGTCTGGCGTGAACATCTTTAATTTCAGTGGCGAAACTGTACAGAGAAACATCACCAAGGTTGCATGGGAGCTGGCCGATGTCAACAAGGGCGAATTTGCTCATTACACCATCAAGGAGATATTCGAGCAAGTCACAAGCATCAAGGCCGCCACGTACCAAGAGGAGCACAAGCTAAAGGCATTCTGCGACACGATTGCACGTGCCAGCAATGTCATCGTCACAGGCAGCGGTACGAGCTACCACACCTCGCTGATTACATCGGTGCTGGGGTCGCGTTTTCTCAAGAAGCGCTTTGAGCCGGTTATGGCAAGCGAGTTCAAGTACAACATGGACTCGATAGACAAAGACACAGTCATTGTCGCAATTTCACAGAGCGGCGAGACAGCAGATGTGCTGTCCGCAACCAAGCTTGCAAGGGTCGCCGGGGCCAAAATACTCTCCATTGTTAACGTGCCCACATCCTCACTGGCAAGGACAGCTGATGTTTCACTGAGCATCAACTCAGGTCCAGAGATAGGAGTAGCCGCGACAAAGAGCTTTACGGGCCAGCTGTCACTTGTATATTCGATAATGGATCACATAAGCGGGGGCAAAATAGGATTCGACAGGGATCTGATGTCCGGTATGATAAGTACCGTTCTTGCAGGTAGTGTGGCCATAGAGCGATTGGTCAACTTATCAATGCCCAAAGTAAACGACATCTACCTGCTTGGCAGGTCGATCCATTTCCCGATAGCGCTTGAAGGTGCACTCAAAATGAAAGAGCTTGCCTACGTCCATGCGGAGGGGATAGCAGCAGGCGAACTGAAGCATGGACCTCTGGCGCTTATGGACAAGAATGTTGTTGTTTTTGTAATCAACCCGGATGACAAGACTTACAGCGACACTCTCTCCAGCGCCCATGAGGTAAAGGCAAGGGGTGCCAAGATAGTGGGCATTTCAAACATTCCGAACGATGTGTACGATGCCATCATAGAGATTCCCAAGCTGGACAACGAGCTACTATATCCATTGGTAGAGATAATACCACTACAATTGTTCTCATACTACCTTGCGCTGCAGCGAAATGCCGACCCGGACTTTCCGCGTAACTTGGCAAAATCCGTCACGGTCAGGTAAAAGTATATAGTTTGCGGGCGCGGATCTCAAAGGGCGGAGACAGATGGCAGGCACGGCCGAAGAAGCGACTTGCGATTATTGTGGCAACCAGATTGACGCCTGCATGTGCGTCTGCCCTTATTGTGGGCAGAAGGATTCTTGCGAATGTTGCCTCTATGATGCCGCGACAGGCGGCTGATTATTGGACCTCTAAAGCATTAAAAGAAGGACGTGCAAAGAACCTTCGTTGGAAAGAACCATAACCACGAACTCGCTGAGCTGGGTCATAGGTGGCGCCCAGGGAAGCGGCGTTGACTCTGCCGCAAACATATTTTCGCGCGCCTGTGCCGCAGGTGGGCTGCACATATTTGGCAAGAGGGAATACTATTCCAACATCAAGGGCGAGCACAGCTACTTTACAGTCAGGGTGAGCGACAGACCGATCCATTCGCATGTGAACGAGATAAATGTACTCGTGTCATTTGATGCAGAGACTGTCTTTCGCCATTTTGAAGATGTGGCTCCAGGTGGCGCAATTATCTATGACTCTGACGTTGCAAAAACACTGCTTTCAGAGGTCCCCACCATCGACGACCATGCAGCAAGTCGGATAAGAAAAGCACTTGAAAAAGCAGGTCTAGGGCTTTCGGTGCAAGACGCATTGGACCATGCCAAGATGCGCGGAGTGCTGATATTTCCCATGCCGTTCTTCCAGCTGTTGCAAGAATTTTCTCAAAAGGCAAACGACCCTGCGCTCAGCAAGCTTACAAGGATGGTCAATGTAATGGCGCTCTCTGCTTCCATGGCTTTGCTGGAATTTGACAGCCAGGTTCTCGCGAGAGCAATACACTTTATCTTCCGCACAAAGAAAAAAGTTGCGGACCTCAATGTTGACGCAGCTTCGCATGCATACAACTATGCAAAGGCAAAGTTTGCAGATAGCAACTTCGCATACCGGCTAAAGGCAAGACCAACTGAAAAGGACATGATAATAGTGCAGGGCAACCAGTCGTCCGCGATGGGCAAGATGGTGGCTGGCTGCAGATTCCAGACATACTATCCCATTACGCCGGCGTCCGACGACAGTGAGTTCCTTGAAGCAAACGAGATTCTAGATCTACATGATTCTGGCAAGAAAGGATCGACTGTAGTAGTTCAAACAGAGGATGAGATTGCAGCCATTGCGATGGCGATCGGAAGTGCGCTTACCGGTGCCCGCTCTGCCACTGCAACATCAGGCCCCGGATTTTCGCTCATGGCGGAGGCACTTGGTTGGGCAGGAATCAACGAAGTGCCAGTGGTCATCTCACTCTACCAGCGTGCGGGCCCGTCGACAGGCCTTCCAACGCGCCACGAGCAGGGCGACCTCCACTTTGCGCTAAACGCTGGACACGGTGAGTTCCCCAGGATCGTGTTTGCATCCGGCGACATAGAGGAGAGCTTTTACGACACCATCAAGGCATTCAACTTTGCAGACAAGTACCAGATGCCCGTCATACACTTGCTCGATAAGGCCATAGCAAATAGTGTTATCACCTGTCGCGCCTTCGACCCACTCAAGGTGAAGATCGACAGAGGATCGATGGTAAAGCAAGTGACTGAGAAGGACAAGGGCGCGGCGGGCAATTATTTGCGTTTCAGGCTATCTGAAAATAACCCTGTGAGCCCAAGGGTAGTGCTGGGGACGAAGGATGCCATCTTCTGGAATACTGGAGACGAGCACACTGAAGAGGGCCACATCACAGAGGATCCAGAGCTGAGAATACTGATGATGGACAAGAGGATGAACAAGCTAGAGCTTGCGCTGAGGGAAATCCCGGATGAAGACAAGGTAGTACAATATGGCGAAGAGGAAGGAGACATTGCAATCGTCAGCTGGGGATCTACCAAGGGTGCAATCCTGGACGCAATTGATATGCTTGCCGCAGAAGGTGTCAAGGTTAAGTTTGTTCAGGTTCGGCTAATTAGCCCATTCCCCGCAGAGATGGTGAAATCTATGCTAATGGGCTGCAAGATAATAGTAGACATTGAAATGAACTACAGTGGCCAGCTCGGATCTGTTTTGCGGCAGCACGCGGGCATAGAATGTAACTACCAGATTGTAAAGTACAACGGCCGACCGATGTCCCTTGACGAGGTTTATAATGCTGTAAAGAGGATAAGTGATGGGAATGCTCCAAGGAGGCAGGTGTTGAAAAGTGGCACTTAAGCTTTCAGATTACAAGACGGACGTACATAATGACTGGTGTCCGGGATGCGGTGACTTTGGCATACTGAACGCCATACAGATGGCTCTGGCAGACATGCAGGTGCCGCCGTACAGGGCCACGATATTCTCCGGAATCGGGTGCTCCGGCAAGACTCCTCACTATATCAAGACGTACGGAATCCACACGCTGCACGGCAGAGTCCTTCCGTTTGCTCAGGGGGCAAAACTTGCAAACCCAGATCTCGAAGTGATCGCCGTAGGAGGCGATGGCGACGGCCTTGGAATCGGCGCTGGCCACTTTGTAAACGCTGGCCGCAGAAATGTCGACATGGCATACATCATCTTCAACAACGCGGTCTACGGTCTGACCAAGGGACAGGCTTCGCCCACTCTGAAATTAGGTATGAAGACTAAATCACTGCCGCAGCCAAACGTAAACAATTCGGTCAACCCGATCGCGCTTGCACTTGTTGCAGGCTTTACATTTCTTGCTCGCGGATACTCCTACGACGTCAGGCACCTGAAGGACCTGATAAAAAGGGCGGTTGCCCACAAGGGACTGGCATTCATTGATGTCCTACAGCCTTGCCCGACGTACAATGACATCAATAC
Organism: Nitrosopumilales archaeon; assembly: GCA_044507735.1. Lineage (GTDB taxonomy): Archaea > Thermoproteota > Nitrososphaeria > Nitrososphaerales > Nitrososphaeraceae > Nitrososphaera. The sequence continues at coordinate 34,445 of JBIQJB010000013.1, read as the reverse complement.
CAAAGAGTGGTTCCAAGGGCTTGACAACATCAATCCGCAGACGGGCAGACCTATGCCAAGGATGTACAAGCTGGAAGAGACCGGGTACGACGGTGTGGTACATGACCCTAGCGAGATAAACCAAAAGATGGCCCAGGTAATAGAAAAGTCAAATGAGTGGGGGGACAAGATACCAATCGGAGTTTTCTATCAAAACGAACACGTTCCGACCTACCAAGAGAGGATAACTGCAAGGATACCGGATTACATGGAGAATTCTCCGGCGGCTCAGCAAATTGCAGATAATAATACGGGCAAGACGATAACAAACATAGACAGACTTGTAGCAGACCTTAAGGTAGACCAATGATGTTGTTAAGCGGGCCCGAAGGGCTTCGATCCCTTGGCCTGCGGTTCCGAAGACTCCTGACTCCGCTATGAGGGGCAGTTCTACGTTTTCAAAAACCTCAAGCTTCTTCTTTATCTTGTAATTGAGTTTTGACTTCTGAATGTTTGTAAGGTTAGGGAGTTTGCCTGAGAGATAAGCTATTTCTGTCCTAGTTAGAAGTGCTGGCTTGATGTCCTCAGTCATTGTAGATGAGGTCATTGGGAGTCGCTAATAGCTCTTATCTCCCAATAACTATTTCCAAAGGTTAGGATTTCTTGCTTCGTAATTATGAAAATCTCTCATTATTTCACTTATGACAAGGAAGGGACGTCTAGTTAGCTTCTCCTTCACGCTCTTCAGCAGATTATTCATTCCTTTATCAATGTTTGACAAGACCTCCTCTAAGTACTTGAGGTTGCAGATTACTATCGATAATTCATTTTCCGAATAAACGAGATTCTTCAAATAAGGCGGAGTAATGTTTGGTCTGAACGGATAGACCCCATATCCTATGTCAGTGATGTCGGTAATCTTGTCCTCCTGCATCTCAACTTTTAGCAAACCATTGTTTTTGCCCAAAACAATGATAGGAATCCAAAAGGTTACATAGTAAACATATCCTCGTGAGAGTATCTCCATAGCAAACTTGTTCACTTTCTCGTTATATTGTTGTCTGTTGATTAGGCGAGATTCATCTCGTCTCTTAATTTCCTAACATAAGTTTTGTATTTGGAAATTGTTTGCTCTTCTTCTTCATAATGTTCGTAGAGTGCGCTATGTTCGTCGTCGATTACGTTCGCAAAGTAAGCTACAGCATTAGCAAGTTGATTAGCTGCTTCGTAAATAGTTCGATCTGAGGTATGGAAGGTCATGCTACCAACATCGACCTCTGCTATATTATGAATCGTTATTGGAAAAGGAAAGAAATGAGCAAATGCGTGTTTGTCTGGAAGTGGCGCAAACAGATTCCCAGATCCAAACAGGGGTGGGAACCCCCAATCATTGACATAATCGGTCTCGAAGGCAAAGAAATCGTTTGTTGATGAATACTTGCATTCTGCGATAAGATTCACAGAAAATAAGATCTCACTTTCGCCAATCTTCAGACTCGGGAAAATTTTCTCTGCGTAAATGTCTATTTCCCTCCATGATTCTTCTTTTGTCGTTGGGTTAATTTGGGAGTAATATCGATCTGAGTAGATGCTGTAATCATTTTTGTCAATAATTCTCCTTGCTGCGACTTCCAGCGGAAATCCTACCTTTTCAATTGCTATCTTGAGCTTATCTACAACGCCTTGGTTCGCCAACCATTCCTCGTAGGAATTTTTTATTTCTGAATTACTCTTTCCCCCGCCTCTGCTCAATATCCTTCTAACTGTTGGAAAGTAACCATCAGATTATTTCTTTTGCTATTGCACCTTGGTTATCTTTGCGCTGAATGTTAGGATACCACTGAAAAGGCTTCTCGCTTCCAGATAGGACATTGAGCTGATCTCTTCGTCTGTCAGATTCAGGCATTTCTTCAGGGTCGCGGTCACCATCTGCCACTGTTGACGTTCTGAAGTGACGAACTGAAGATATTTTTCAGGATCTTTTTGACCTTCTATGAAGAGTTTCATGTGTTCTTCCATGCCTTTCCAGATAGCCTGAACTTCTCCTACTGTCAGTGGCTTCTTCATGATGTAGGTCTTGCCATTGCAGATCACTTCATACAGAGTCATGCCTTCCAACCCCTCCTTCTAGCTTCTCGGATTCCATATCTATCTAGAACCTGTTCGAGATCCCTTTCTGCATGAATGCTCCCTTCTACGTAGATATTGATAGTAGGTGTTGTAGTAGTCGTGCTTGTGCCTGTCCTTCCTATAGGGCGAATCGTGACTTCTTCAGGTTGTCCTGCTTCCCCTGCCAAGAAGAGCATGGGCTTATCGGCTATAGTATGAAGCCCTGTAGCTCCCTTCTTAATTCCACTAGAGCCTGATGATGGCGGAGGAGAAGGATTGCCACTGAGGAAGTTCGAAATTCCGCTAGCGACATTGCCCGGTAGTTTAGCTAGCCAGTCTAGAGCGTTCCTCACTGAAGCTATTATGCTATTGACCATTCCTGAGACTGTATTCACTACGCTATTCGCTGCGTTAGTCGTTAGGTTTTTCACTGAATCCCAGAAGGCAGTAAACGCTCCTTGCAGGAAATCCATAAAGCTCTGCGACATGGCAACTACTCCTAGCCACATCGCTTCGAAGCCAGCCTGAAGACCTAGCCATATATCCTCTAGACCTGAAACAAAGCCATCCCATGCAGCAACAGCTCCCTTGACGAATGACTCTAGGAACTTCCCTGCTCCTTCCCATAGAGCCTGAAATCCTGAGAGGAACTGACCTGCTAGCCACTCGAAGCCCGGTCTAATGAAATCGATAAAGGCTCCGAAGGCTGCTGCTAGTTCATCCCAATATTCAATGACTAGAGGGATTATGATAGATAGAGCTAGGATAGCCCATCCTACGGGGCCAAGTGCAGCCCACATGCTTCTGAGAGCTCCAGTCGCAGTCCTCAGTCCTCCACTAAAAATAGCGAAGCCTGTTCCCGAAGTCTTCAACTGAGTCGCAGTCTGGATAGCAGAGCTTCCTATGAGAGCAATGCTCGTTGCAAATGATATGATTCCTTGCGTTTTATCTGCTGCCATCTGTGCATTTGCTTGTTCTAGTTCTGCCTTGATTGAAGCGATCTGCCTAGCGTATTCTTCTTTCTTCTCAGGATCTATTGCAGCGTTATAGTTGCGCTCTGCTTCTGCTAGCTGATTCTGAAGTTCTATCAACTGACCAGAGCTTGTCCTCATAAGAAGCTGAGCTATATTGATAGCAGTCATCGCTGTAGTAGTGGCTGACAAAACCCGATTGAACCCTGAAAGAGTCCTACTTAGCTGGTTTATTGTCGGGTGCTGAGCTAGCCAGAGCCTATTTTGAAGTGCGTGTTGATTGGTAAGAGTTCTAAGGACTCCTCCCTGTTTATTGAGCTCTTTCGAATATTGCTCGACAGAAATCTCCCCACGATTGAACTGCTCATGAAGCTCCGATAACCTTCTCTTAACGTCTTCAGCTCCAGCAATCGATAGCTTCCACGCTAGCTGAACCTCTTCAGAAGCCATTAGAGTGCCTCCTAAGAATTGACGTGCACGTCATATCGATATGACAAGAATGAGGAAACTTGTCCCTTAGAGTAGAGAACTACTGCTCATTTCCATATGAGCAAAATTATAACTCGCTAGTGATATGTTTAAATTTCCTGCTGGAAAGTTTACAGCCAAAAATAGCCCATAGAATTAGACATTCTCTAGCTGAACTGATTTCAGCTGAACTTCCTGACAAGTCCGGGTCTTTGGGTAACGTTGTAGCTTTAGAGAGAGATAGAACCGAAGGCCATCGCATAAGGGTCAGGATAAAGGTCTGCTCACACCATGTGAGCACAAATCTCCGATTTCAAGAATTGGCCGAAGGCGTAACCAACATCGATGCCCAAGGGAGCATTAGTTCTCTAGTTATAGACTAGCATGTCTAGTATCGATGTCATTAGTTGAATTCAGAAAAATTCAGGCTTTGCCAAACGAACGAAGCTATCTTTTGGTGATCCCGAAGCAATTCGTATCACAGCTTCACGTGGGCAAAGGAGATTACGTCAAGATGGAATGTGATGAACAACGTTTGATCGTTCAGAAAGCTTGAGGAGATGGTGAAAAAGGATGAACGAAGAACTGCAGATAGAACAGCTTGAAAAGCGCATAAAAGAACTAGAAGCCCTAGTTATCAGGCATGAACCTATAGACTCCAGACTTCCACTCTGCCCTGACTGCGAGAAGCCAATCACCTGCGAGCGATTCGGGGGATTAGAATACAAGCATTACTGTACACATTGTGACAAGGAATTCGCAATAAGTCGAGTTCAACCTTCGCTTCCAGAACCTAAAGAGCCCCTTCCTATTTGCTCAGACTGTAAAGAAAATCCTGCTTCAACAACTGTCTGGTCAGAGAAGAGAGTACCTCAAGTCTGCGAGAGATGTACTCGCTATCATTGAAGGAGTGAGGGAAATGGCTAGATTCAGAGAAGTTTGCTGTCGATACTGCAATCGGGTTATAACGTTTTGTGACCTGATTGTTTCGAAGAGAGGTAATGCTATTCCTCTAGACCCTGCTGATATGCGTCCACATCGATGTCCTTCACCCGATAATCCCTTCAACCAAAGGAGGCGCAGGAAATGATAGCATTCGGTTTGCAAGACGAAGCAGAAATTGCAATAATGCAAGTCCTGAGGGATCGAAAATCTTCAGAAACGGACAAGAAAGGAGCTCTAGTTGAAGAGATCCTCAATAGGATTTTCATTCGTACTTTGCAGGATACAGGAGAGATCCTATACTATCGTGATGGAGTCTATGTACCGGGCGGGAGAGAAAAAATCCTAGCAGAGCTCCAAAACCTAGGCGGCTACGAGATTACCAACCACATGCGCAATGAAGTTATCGAGACAATAAAATCGATGACATACACTCCCAGAGAAGAATTCGACAAGGATCCCAATATTCTGAATCTGAAGAATGGACTTTTGAATATACAAACAGGAGAATTCAGAAAGGAGCATGACCCAAACTACCTTTCGGTGACCCAGATTCCAATAATCTACAACGAGAAAGCGAAATGTCCTAACATCATCAAGTTCCTGCGCTCCACAATAGAACCAGAATACATGGCTACAGTATCGAAGATGCTAGGCTATCTCCTCCTGAAATCAGCTAGATACCAAAAAGGATTCATGCTGTGCGGTGAAGGGTCAAATGGAAAATCCGTCTTTCTTGGGCTCATAGAGGCCTTCCTAGGCGCAGAAAATGTGAGCAATGTATCACTTCACGACCTGACTTCGGATCGCTATGCTTCCGCTGAACTCTATGGCAAGATGGCTAACATCTTTGCAGATCTCCGAGCAGACAAGATCACTGATGCAGGAACTTTCAAAGTAGTAGTCTCGGGTGACAGAATCAGAGCGCAACGGAAACATCAACAGCCATTTACCTTCAAACCCTACGCCAAGCTGATCTTCTCTGCAAATCAGATCCCTGAGACATCGGACAAGAGCTATGCCTATTTTAGACGATGGGTAATAATTCCATTCTTCAGGACATTTGAAGGAAAAAACAGAGATGAGACGTTAAAGGAGAAATTGACAACAGAAGAAGAGCTCTCTGGCTTATTGAACTTAGCTCTGAAAGGTTTGAAGAAGCTCAGGGATGAGCATGGCTTCAAAGATGATGACGTAGAAGAGATCAAACGTCAGTATGAGCTAGGTGCTAGCAGAATCAAGACCTTCATAGAAGAAGAGTGCATACTACAGCCAGAAAACGAGAACCTATGGATAGAATCGGACAAGCTTAGGGAAGCCTTCAAAGCATACTGCGAAAAAGAAGGAACATCATTCATCAATGAACGAAAGTTAGGCGAAGAACTCAAGGCACTAGGAATCAGCCACAAGCAGAAGAGGATTGGAAGAGACAAACGCTATTGTTACTTTGGGATAGCTCTGAAGAAGGATTGTCTTGCTGTCTTAGACAAAACTCCAACTTATTTAGCCATACAAGAAGATCATAATACTATAGAGAGGAAAATAGAGGGCAATTCAATTGAGACAATAAGACAATTTGCTTCCAACTCGGAAGCACTATTCTTTTCTCATACAGCTCATGTCAGCTAAACTGACATGTTTGTGCTCATTTATGTCAGTCATGTCTGTTATTCAGCGACTACGTTTATTTACGACCTAATCAGTGCCAACGGGCCAAATGAAAACCTCAAACAAGATCATCATAGGAATAGTGACCGCTGGCATCATTTTAGGAGCCATTTCAACCTTCAACGCCTATAACCAGCTATCAAGGATCGAAGCAGAAAGGCAGGCCAAGTTGGCACCACTCGAAGCTGAACTCAATCAAATGCTCAATGAATTCACAGATTCATGCCTAGAAAGCCTACCTGAAGGAGACCCTACCTGCGATATCGAACTAAGGAAGAATCAAGAGGAGCTCTGCGAAAGTGAAGGAATGACCAAATACGACATTTGTAGAGACGATAGGATAGACCAATACTATAGGGAAAAGAATAACCAATCATGAAATCAGATTCAGAAATGAAGATTTTCTTATAGTATTCTCGATTGCCTAAAGTATAATAACTACAGAATTTTCTTCTAAAATAAGTGCCTGTAGAAACGTCTGAAATTTCTGACCTAATTAGCAGTGTGCAGGTTCGTCTTACCCTTGAGGGCAGAAAAAGGGTCTTTGAACAAAAGCGCGAATTGAGGACCAATGACATTAATGAGCGACAGGATCCCGAGGAATTTACAAGAAGCTTCCTGATTGATGGGATTTTATTTGATATCCTAAAGCTCAAACTAATAGGTAGAAACAGAAAATTCCAAACACCAGACGGTGAACGGAAGGTCGATTATGCACTTCAACATGAAGACCTGAAAATACTGGTTGAAGCAAAGCCGATGAATGCAGATTTGAAGACAAAATCTAAAGACGGTGCAGTTAATCAGATTATGGGCGTTTTCAGGCTAGTAGAAGTCGAAAAGGAATTTGACTTTGGAATTGCGACAGACGGACTACTTTGGATATTCATCAATAAGGAAAGACAGATAATAGCGGAATTAAACATCAGGGAAAAGTTTGATCGAATAAAAAAGTACCTGATAGGACATGAGAGACTACCAAAGAGGAAGCTTGAGGAAATCAGCAAGAAATTCTATGAGGAATATAATGACCTATTACATGGAATTGATCGCATACCAAAGTCTGAATCTTTGGTGCAATCTATCTTGAACGTGGATAATGAAGATGACAGAGAAGAAATAGCACAGATAACAGTAAACAGACTCATTTTCATCAAGTTCCTTGAAACTATCAATATCATAAGAGGAGAGGTTCTAGAGTATTTGCGCAATTTAGAAGAGCATAACCTGAATCTAAAGCTATTTCAATTGTTCTTTGAAGTAATGAATACCAAGAAAGAAAATAGAGGTAGCATTGACCCTCGCTTCGCCGACATCCCATACCTCAATGGCTCACTCTTCGAACCGCTCGAGGTAGAAAGAAAGCATCAACAGTATCGGATAAAGGCAGAAATTCTTAAGCGGATAATTGATTTTCTGGGTAGATTCAGATTTGCTAGATATGAATCGTTAGATGGTGAAGATGAAAGTATTGACCCTGAAATTCTAGGCTACATCTTTGAAAGGTCTATGACTGCGAAGGATAGGAAAGGAACTGGAGCATACTACACGCCTAGAGAAATAACCAAATACATTGCCAAGAATTGCATCTATCCAATAATCCTTGAAAAGTCAAATTATTTCTTAGAAAAGAACAGAGGTTACAAAAAAAGTGAATTGTTATCGAGTGTAGATGAAATTCTCATCTTGCCTGCTACTTCACAAAAAGTAATTCTCAATGACATTATCCTAAAGCTGACAGTCTGTGACAATGCGTGTGGGTCAGGTAGTTTTCTACTTGCTGCGGCGAATGTCTTATTCGAGCTTGCTAGAAATGTTAATGATAATTTAGGTACGCCCTTTACAGACATCTATTTAAAAAAGCAGATACTACGATCGCTTTACGGCGTAGACATCAACTCAAGAGCAGTAGAGATAGCGCATCTGCGCTTGTGGTTATGGTTAATTGAATCCTATACAAGCGACTACATAGAACCACTACCGAACATCGAGTATAACCTAGAGGTCGGAAATTCGCTAATAGGATACGTGGACATGGAAGCCTTTGGAAAGACAAAGGTTACGCTAGATGATTTCACAGGCTCAGAAGAATCTGCAAAACTGTTGCTATCACGTTTTGTAGACCTGAAATCTACTTATGGTGCTGCATTTGGCAATGAAGCACGAAAATTAAGAGAAAGAATTGAGGATGTCAGAGATAAGCTCCAAAGACAGCTAGATAGGGAGGCCTACATTGAAATTAGTCATAAACTTGGGATAGACATAAACAGACAGGAATTTTTACGTCTAAAGCCGTTTCACTATGGTTTTGAATTCTACGAGATATTTGACTTAGAATTGCCAAAGTTTGAGAGGGGATTTGATGTCGTGATTGGAAATCCCCCATATGTTGACTCGGAAGAAATGGTAAAGAATCAACAAAAATTCAGAGACATACTGTCTGAGACGTATGATAGCGCTGTTGGCAATTGGGATCTATATGTTCCATTCTTTGAAAGAGCTATGCAGATTACAACTGTAGGGGGGATAGTCTGTTTTATTTCTCCGAACAAGTGGCTATCGATTGGCTATGGCGAGTCCCTAAGACACATGTTTGCTAAGCAATTGATTCGATTATGTAATTGCGATGAAATTGATGTTTTTCAAGATGCGGATAATTCTCCAGTAATATCTTTCTTCAAGAAGCAAGATCTCTCATCAGAGGTAATGGTCGATTATTTCAGAGCAGATTATCAAGTGATAGCTATGAGTCCCGCACCACGCAAGATCCTTGAACTTGATAATTGGGGGATACTGATTAGCAAATATATCAACACACTTCTAATAATATTGAATCAAAAGCACCAGCTAGCTCCAGAATATTGTGACGTTGAAAATCCGTTTACCGTTTCAGAAGCGTATGAATTGGCAAAGCTCGTCTACGACGGAAAAGCCAATGAAAAGGAATTCAAGCTGATAAATACTGGCACAATAGACCGCTTTCAATCCCTATGGGGCAAAAAGACAACTAGCTATATCAAAAGGAAATACAAGTATCCGTATGTTCGAAAAGCAGAATTTAAGAAGCTCATGCCTAAGCGATTTGAGCAGTCAAGTTCGCCAAAGCTAATCATTACAGGGATTAGATATTTCGAATCTTTTCTAGATGAAGATGGTTCGCATGTTGCAGGCAAGTCTACGATAATCATCAGGAATCCCAAGAAAGCGAACTTGAAAGCTCTAAATGCCCTACTGAATTCGAAGCTAATTGGCTTCTACATGAGAGAAGCATTCAGAACAGCGGGCATACAGGGTGGAGTAAATTTCAGTTCATCCATGGTCGAAATTATTCCTGTTCCAAATCTGACCGCTAGTCATATTTCTAATCTTACAAAACTACATGATAAGATGGTAGGTTATATAGAGAATCAATATTCGATAGCAATTAGCAGAACTGATAATGAACTTGACAAATTTGTCTATGAGCTATATGGTCTTTCGGACAAGGATGTTGATGTCATAACAAAATACAATATGCGTTCCTAGCCAAGCTTCATGCCTCCTGAAGAATCAAGATGATCAGATTATTGACCGGAGTATTGATTCTTGTAGTGAATTTTTATCCACATTAGTCTAAACCAAGTTTAAACTTCTATTAAATACCATATCGTGCTATTGGAAAAATTTTAATACGCAGCCCTACTTGGGCGGGCGACAACATGAACGCTTCAATCAGTCTCATGTCAATCGAAGACGTAAAAATGGCACTGATGAACATCCTAAAGCAAAATGACCTTTGCTGCTGCGGAGAGGATTTCCTTTGCAACAATTGTAGACTCGTAGACCAGCTTCGACTAAAAACTGACCACTGTTGTCCTAACTGCTACATGGTGATAAGTATATGAACAGCGAACTTTTGAATCAAAGGACGACTGAAAGAAGAATCGGAAGCATCAGGGATGAAGTGCTATGTCAAGCGATCCTAAGAGTCTTGAGCGATGAAGGTTCAGGTGTTCTACGATATCAGAGCAGGGAAGAAGAAGGTCGCATGGTTCTAGATATCTTTACGGATGACCCGTACCAAGTCTTCGAGTCCCAACCACCCAACCCTAAGAATCAGACAACGATCTCAGCATAAAGCCTCTCTAGAACTGACCTAATCCTCCCTATTTCTTTTTGAAAATCAGGTCTAAAATAATGACGGACGAAAACCTCCTGCGAAATTCTACCTTCAAGAAGATCAACGATCTCTGACTCTATCCCGTTCATCCTTAGGTAGGTTCCAAAGATCTTTCTGCAATATCCCATGTTCATACCAAGTCCTTTCCTTCTGAGCATATGTCGCATCGTGTTATAGTTGTAAACTCCAGACTCCTGAGCTACCTGTAGAACTTTCTCTGTCATGATACTGATGAAAGCCTTCTTGGTCGTGCGAATAAAGACTTCAGGGATCTTGTAATGTTCTAGGATCATGTGCTCCTTGTTTAGATAGTCGCCCTTATTCGAATGAAGAAGCCTAATGCTTTGACAAGCCTCATCCGCACGCAGGCCAGTAAGAGCATCAAAAAGCAACAGGTTAGCATACGACCTAGGGACACTAGCACAAGCCCGCTGAAGCCATTCTATCATGACTCTATAGTTCTTCTCATCACTAAAGATAGCATGAAACGCCTCTAGCGAGTTCGCCTCTGACCACTTCAGGTCATGCTTCCTGATAATCTCCTTCCACAGGTCATAACAGCCGTAGAACTTAGACAGGGAAGAAAGAGCACACATAGTATGATTCCTCTTCCTAGGACTCAAGGTAAGAAGCTCACTCGCATCCCTAGTTGTCAAGACATGAGCATACTTCCTAGCCAGCGATAATGTCCTTCTAGCAGTATTCCACCTCCTCTTCTCCCTAAGATATTTCTCGAATCCTACAAGACCCCGATCATTCTCTATTAGTAGAGAACATTTCCCTATTAGTGAGGAATCGACAGCAGTAGAAACGAGGTCACAATGCCTATGAGATAAGCGGGCCCGAAGGGCTTCGATCCCTTGGCCTGCGGTTCCGAAGACCGCCGCGATATCCTGACTACGCTACGGGCCCACATACAGTCAATAAAAGAAGTCATATAATAACGAAATAGTAATGAACCCCGTCTACCTATCACAATTGTAGAATGCTCGGGGCGCTTCGCCAACTATTCTGCACGCATAAAGAGTCATTTGCTTACCGCAAGTACGGCGACTTTTACTTTGTCGAATTCAGCAACTGCGCCAAGTGCGGCAAGACGCTAAAGCGCTTCCAAGGCTTTGACGAGGACATGAGGGGCTAGTAGTGCATATCTACATCCTTATCGGAATATGGTGCGCCGGCGTCGCAATCGCGGCAGTTGCGATCTTCCTGCCGGAGTATGAAGACTATGTATTTGTGGGCACGATCGGCTGGGTAACCATAGTGACAAGCTCAGGACTGATATTATATGAAATAAAGAGAATCAGGGCAGAAGATAGAAGAAAAGAGGAAGCAGGCTTGACCTAACTCAACTCGAACTAACCTTTGCCGCCCTGCTCTTCGATGACGACCAGAGTCACTGTCGAAGTGATGCCTGGGACCTTGCGGATCTTGTTCGTAATCGTGTGGTTCATTGCTTCGGTGTTCTCTGACTTTACCTTGACAAAGATGTCGTGAACGCCATAGGTGCCACGCACTTCTTTCACATCAGGCAGCTTTGCCACCTCGTTGATTATCCTTTCCTCGGAGCCGAGCGTGCAGTTCACGAGGATGTATGCAGTTGGCATGTATGATGAATAAGAAAGTTAGTATTTAGTCTTTGCTACCTCTTTGTTATTTCGCGTCTGTCAGGGGCGATATAGTGGTCGAGCAGCTTCTTGTCGTAGCATTGGCCGCATAGCATGCCAGAAATGTTCCATTGCGGCATCGGCCTATACCGGAACTCCCCGAGGTTGGCTCCGCAGAGTGAGCAACTTCTTTCGTCGGCCATCTCCTTACCTCCACACGTGTGGGAACATCGGGCATAAAAGTTATTCCAAGTCTTTTGCTGTGTAGAGCGCATGTGCCACGCAGAATGGGCAAATGAGCGCAAATGATACTCCTTCGTCAATATCGGCAGATATCTCCTGCCTGCCGGTGTCTACAGGTGGTGACAAGAACTTCTTGCCGCAGTTTTTGCATTTAACCGATTTTTGTTGCACGTCCTCTTCTTCTTCCTCTATTAACTGAGTAACCTGAAATATAATGTAGCATAATCCAGCATGGATTATTAAGGGGAAACGGTCAACCATTGTAATAGATGGGCAAACCTGGAACAATTGCTTTTCCAGTACTTCTTGCATTAGGGGCGATCACAGGCTATCTGACGTACACATTTTTCTTCGCAGCGATTCCGCAGGAAGGTTTTGTGGACTCGCCGTATAGGAAGGAGTTGCCTGAAGCTGAGGCAACAACAGAAGAGAACAGCACAGAGGCAGTCAATGAGTCTGATTTTTCAAGTATAGTGACCATAAAGATCTTGAGGGGAGCAGTCACTCAAGGAAGCCCCGACTATGAGCCAGATGCTGCTACTGCAAGCATTGACTCGCTCATAAAATGGGTCAACGAAGACACGACTCTCCACACAGCGACAAGTGGCAAGGGTCCAAGCGATCCGGAATCAGCAGATCTGTTTGACACAGGTTATCTAGGACCAAATATAGAATACAGCATACCAGCAGCCGAAATTGGTAAGGGCGAGCACGCGTATTATTGCAGCCTGCATCCATACATGGTAAGCACGATAACCATCGAGTAAAAATCTAGTAAAGATATCGCGTGATCTGCTATACGCCTTGTGTAGCAGGACCACACGATATCTCGGAGCCCACAGCCGTCGTTTTCTTTGTTTTGGACTTTCAGAGCAATAAGCCACCAAGGCGAGCTTTGGGTCACGAACAATCCTTTTCTTTGATGCAGGCATGACAGTCAGAAGAAGTGAAAAAACCGCGCTTGTGCTAGCCAGCATATCGAGCTTCTTGTTACCTTGGGCCGAATTACTTTTTTCAGGCATACGCATGGCAGGAGATGTTTCCTATTATTCGGCCTACAGAAGTTTCTCATTGACCTTCCAGGTGCCGCTCTAGCTGGCGACGTGCGGCATAATCGAGGCGATCTTTTGAATGTCCTCCACAGGACCCTCAATCACATGTTTCTCGGGTAACCCAAGACTAGGGCAAACTCTTGGATGATGCTATCCTACAGAAACGGGATCTCATTGTCGGCATGCTGGGAATTGGCGGCGCATTGTGGATGATATTCTCATAGACCAGAAACTCGATAAGAAGAAGCATATTCCGTCACCGTAGCGAATATTGCTGCCACCCATCATGCGTCAGCAAGAACCCGGATTCCGGTCCGCACATCAGGCAGATTTCTGACCAAGCAGCATTTGCTTTCCCTTTACCACCCCGATTGCAATAGCATTTGGCGGTTTGTATGTTAGTTTCAAGATCGTGGCCCGGATTCATCAGGAAAAAATTCAAAAAGATCGTCTTCATTGGAACCATACATCCAAGTGTCAACTTGGTAGTCAACGATATCATAAAATTTCTCTCACTGTAATCACCATTATTGCATTTTTTGTATGCCGGGTCAGATTCGTCAATAGAGGTATAGACGCCTATCAACATTTGCCATAGGCCCCGCGTTCCTTAAATTACATGCATGGGATGGGCATTAAAAGAGAATAGTATGATTCTGGCATTCGTATTTGTAAACTGTGCATTCGATCAAATTTCTTCTGTGGAAAAAGAGGTAAGGGAAATTGATGGTGTGCTGGAAGCGCATACAACTACAGGCATCTATGACCTGATCCTGAAGGCGCAGGCAGAAGATGAGGCGAAATTTCAAGAACTGATCAAGAAGATCAAGACGATAAATGGAGTGACATCGACATTGACCAGTATCACTTACAGCGGCAGTACTAATTCAAGGGTGGTCGCTGAATGATTGTGCAACATTCATACTGACTAGCTAACATGGGTTCCGGCAATCGTCAAATGGTTCACCCACCAACCATTTAGCTCAGTAGCTTGATGGCACATCGATGTTCATTGCTGCAGAACATTTGAACGACACCTATACAGTAGAAGAGGATGAGCAGTAGAGGAAGGGTCTTGCAAGATGCGCCGGAATAAACAGAGTCAGCTAGGAAACTCTGCAACGGTACGAGAAAACAAGCTGAACAGGTCCAGAAGATGGGCATACAAATGGCCCTGGAATTTGACAGGCTATGCAGAGTGGACGAGCTGAAAGACTCCGAAGAAGCGGCAGAGACCACCACAGGTAGCGGAACAGGAGAGGCTCTAGACTATCGACGACTGCTCTGTAGGGTAGAATAATAGCTTCTTGTTCTTCTCTTCCGGTATCTGTCCGAATTGATACTGTGCAAGTGTGTTAGGAGCAACTGTGACGGAACTGTACTGTGGCGTAGAAAACGAGACTTGGGATGTGGGAGGGGAGGAGGAGCAGCCATTCACCAGAAGGAGCATTGTACAGAAGTCTGGATGAGGAGAGGGCGTACCCTCGTGCGTTGAAAGTGGGAATTTGACAACTTGCCACTCAAGCATCTGCTGGACTTGCGCTTAGCAGTATCTCCAAATTATCACTTGATCCTGCCTTCGTTGCGCAGATCTGAAAGTATTCGCATCAGCGTGTCATAGTCTATGTCAACATTGTTAAGAATTAGAGAATGATCCGTCTTGCCGGACTTTTTGATGAATTTTTCCACCAGAACCTTCTTTTTCTGATACTTTCTGTCCTGCACAATTAGAAGACTGATTTGAGGACATTATAAACAATTGTTGCAGGATGTTCTGTCGAGTAACTGACCAAATCCGTGGTGCATAATCGGTTCCCTGTTACGATTTCATCTTGGCAAGCATGGTTGTATGGAGAAGCTTGGAAAAATCGGGATCGTGTTGTTGTGGCAGAACATCAGACATCTTTTGACAGCGGTCGGCCGTGAGAGCCCCGCTCGATGAATTTTTGTTCACCTTGATTGCTGGATCTATATATGTGCAGAGGTCTTAAACTGAAAGTTTCTTCCGCTGTTACCATACATAGACGCCGTCTTTACTTTCGATCGTCTCTCTAATTCGTCCTGCCAGCTGCCATTCATAATGTCAAAATAAGCGTATAACAACACTCTATGTGCTTGGTTAGGGATCGTTGTACAGATACCAGTTGATCGACAGTGAGGGTATCAAAGCACGAAGCTAAATGTAGTCAAATCAAGAATATTCAATTGAAAGAAAAGTCGTCCAAGCAACGGCGCAATGGGATGAGATTTGCAATGATTACTACTTTGCCACGCATGCCTGCGTTATTGGGAAATTTGCCAGACTCTGCATTTGGATGTCAAATGGTCCAGAGCCACGTTGAGTCCTGTCAACTACCACGCCTTAAAGAGCTATGGCTTGTAACTTCCGAAAAATCATGGCCGTCAAGTACATTCGTATAGTAAAATTTGCTAGTTGTCATATAAGCAATCAGAGCATTTCTCTTGTGCCAGCATATCATGAAGCTAGATGTCCCTAGATACACTGAACGATTCGGAGCTATTAGCCTGCATGGAGTGCAGCGTGTCTATGAGCTTGATTCTGGTTTTGATGATGGAAGGTCTATGGCCGAGACACTTGTCAGAGTTGGAAACGACCAGATTTCTGAGATTGAGAGAAGGATGGCAATTGTCATCCCTATCAAGGGGGAGCGCCTGAGGCTCCTGGAAGGAGTTCTTGCAGGTGTACCACACGACTGTCTAGTGATAATCGTGTCGAATAGCCCTCGGCAGCCCGTTGATAGGTACAAGCTTGAGAGGGATGCACTCCAGCAGTTCAATAAGTTTGTAGGGCGCGATGCGATTATTGTGCACCAGCGCGACCCCGTAATCTCTGAAGCACTGAACCAAGTCGGCTATGCAAGCATGCTTGATCCCGATGGCATTGTCCGCAATGGCAAAGCCGAAGGCATGATTCTTGGAATGCTGCTCGCCAAGATGGCAGGCAAAGAGTACGTTGGCTTCATTGACGCCGATAACTATGTACCAGGCGCAGTCAATGAATACGTCAAGATATTTGCTTCTGGTATCGCAATGTCAAAGACAGATTATACCATGGTGAGGGTATCTTGGATCTACAAGCCAAAGATGTCGGAGACAGGTCTCTATTTTAGCAAATGGGGGCGTGTGTCAGAACTGACAAACCAGCACCTAAATTCACTCATTTCATACTACACGGGATTTGAAACAGAAGTCATGCGCACTGGGAATTCAGGCGAACACTGTATGTCCCTCAAGCTCGCCGAGCTCTTGACGTTTTCTTCCGGCTACTCTATTGAACCGTATGAAATAATCAACGTGCTAGAAGAGTTTGGTGGCATCCTCCCGACAACGCACCAAGACGCAATGGACAAGGGTGTCGAAGTGATGCAAGTGGAGACCCGCAATCCTCACTTCCACGAAGAAAAGGGCGACGAGCACCTGAAGGAGATGATGATGGCATCACTCGGGTCAATATACCACAGCAGGATCTGCCCACCCAAGCTACGCGAGAAGATACTTGAAACTCTGCGCGGCAGGGGCATGATGGACAGGGCACAGCAGCAGGAACCACCTGCGCCTGTAAGAATAGCTCCTTTCAAGGATATCGACATACGCCAATTTGCAAAAGTCCTGAGCAAGGCCACCACATATGCTCAATGACGCACAAGCTTGCTTTGACATGCTTGGAACTCTTGAAGGCCTGCTGGTGCTTTCGCTTGAAGGCAGTGTCGGTGAGCAGCAGTCTCCAATTCGATCTTGTACCTGCAAACGAGCTGCAGTTTGAGAACGATACCATAACAACTAGCAAAGTCGAAATGCGGTGTGGTGGACAAGAGATAGTTGCTCTTGCAGGATTTTGGTTTGGAAACGCCATCAACTTAAGTGCTTGTCTCATAACAACAGATCATTGGAATAGCGCTTGCAGCAGGAGATACAGTATCAGATACTATTTGGATTGTCCAGCGCGTAAGAAATGGAGTACACATATGCCCAAGGCAGAGACAACTATCAAGCGCAGCAGAAAAAATCGTATAGGATCACGATCTGCCAAAAGTTTTAGAATTTACGAAATAAATGTTTAAAAGTGATCATTGATAAGTAAATGCAGTAAGTCGAGCTTACTGCATGTCATGCAGGCTTGGCTTTTGAAATTTGGTTAAAAGAAAATGTGTGGAATAGCAGGTATTTTGAGCAAAGATGGCGAGAACGTCGTGCCACTCGTGGGGTCGATGCTCTCGTGCATGGTAAAACGCGGGCCTGATGGAGCAGGATTGGTGGCAGATGGCAGGATCATTAAGTCCAATTCCATTGCAGCCATGCAGCCACAGTTCCAGAAGGTGAGCGGAGCCGTTGCCCTCGGGCACACACGGCTTGCGATAGTTGGCGGCACTTGCGGAGCGCAGCCATTTAGCAGCTGCGACGGCCGGCTCGTGCTAGAACACAACGGTGAGATCTATAACTACAAAGAGATAAGAAACAAGCTTGAAAAGCACCACAAGTTCGCTACGACTACAGACAGTGAGGTGATTGTCCACTTGCTGGAGGATCACATGCAAAGGAAGAACACTACTCTGCTTGGTGCAATAAAGAGGACCGTAGCAGAGCTGGATGGTGTGTATGCACTTGCAATACAGGACAAACAAACAGGCGAGACTATTCTTGTGAGAGACAGAATTGGCGTGCGCCAATTATATTATGCAGACACACGAAGCATCGTGGCATTTGCATCCGAGCGCAAGGCGCTCTGGAAAATCGGGATCCAAGAGCCGACAAGGCGCATTATGCCAGGCTGTGCGATAATCATATCTCCACAGGGCAAGATTCAGAGCTTCCAAGTAGCCGACCCAATACCGCCTAAGGTAAGAATTGTGCACAGAACAATGAGATCAGCTGTTGAGGCCTATGAGAAGGCTTTGGTGGAATCAATGGAAAAGCGCACTCAGGACTTCCAAAGGATTGGCATAATATTTTCCGGCGGGATCGACAGTGTGCTAGTGGCACACCTCGCGGCCAAGATGGTTCCAGAGGTAGTTTGCTACACCTGTGGTGTGAAAGGATCTAGCGATATCGCAAATGCTCGCCAGATCGCGGACAAACTGGGGCTCAAGCTAAAAGTGGCAGAGCTTGACCATGATGCAGTCGAAAAGATGATCCCCGAGGTCATCAATGTGATTGAGGACGCAAATGCAGGACAGGTCGAAGTCGCATTGCCTGTGTATGGCGCAGTCAAGCTTGCCCACGAGGATGGGATAAAGGTGATGCTTACAGGGCAAGGAGCTGATGAGCTCTTTGGAGGCTATCCATGGTACGCCAAGGTGGCCGAGAAAGAAGGGTACAAGAAACTCCGCAAACACATGATACAAGATCTGCTTTTGCTATACAAAGAGACATTGGAGCGCGAAGACAAGATAACGATGGCCCACAGCATAGAGCTGCGTGAGCCATTCCTCGATCCAGAGGTGATCAGGACTGCGCTTGGCATAGAGCTGCGTCTAAACGTAAAGGGTGGGCACGATACTTTTGGCAAACACGTGCACAGAAGGCTTGCACAGAAGGTTGGCATCCCAAAAGAGGTGGCTTATCGTGTCAAAGAAGCAGCCCAGCATGGCTCTGGCATGCATGATGTCATAGGAGAGATCGCCAGAAGGCGTGGTTTCGAAGAATCGACAGTGCCAGCGACTTATCTAGAAGCACTCAGTCAGCGCGAAAGGATAGGAAGCTCACAGAGGTATGGCTACCTTTTCGGAGACGAAAAGATCTGGACAGCAGAGCCGCACGTCCAGATGTATCTGGACAGCATCTCTAGGAAGCTGCCGCAGTTTGAGATTGTGGCAAAGGTCAAGAACTAATCCTGCAGTTTGAAAGCGACCGGATGCTTCTAGCTATCAGGAACGGCGCTATGACCAAGGCAGGGATGCTTGCCGCAATAAACAGTGTCTGGAACGGAGCAAGCGCGCTTGCGCTTGTCCCTGCTCCTGCCACGCCAATCCCAATCAGGCTGGAAAACAGGCTGCCAGCGCATGTAGGGCACCCCACAAACAGACCGCTCGTCGCGCCGATACCTGCCGTGATCGACGTCTTCGCTTGGAGCGACCTTTTCAGTCCGTAGGCATACACGCTTAGTGCAATGTTAAATCCGACCAAGGTAGACACTACAGCTGCAAGGATCACGTTTATTGGGATTATCAGTATCAAAAAATGGTCTGTGATATAGACAGTCATCATGGGCATATAGCCCGGTGCAGCGCAGCACGGTATCATGTCGATCGAGGGCACCAGTATCCCCTCTTCTGAAAACGATACATCTGTCCTGTAGACGAGAATCTGTGACAAAAACCCAAAAAAGATCCCGTAGCCTATCGCTGCCACCGCCATTATCTTCCAGTAGCTTCTGCTAACAAAAGCTCCAGCGATAAAGGAGAACAAGGTGTTGCGTCCCTCCGATCGCAACTGCTCGGAGCGAAAGATGGTGTATGCACCATAGAATATCGAAGCCATCGATGCTGTGGTTATTGCAAGAACCGCGTAGGCGAGATTGCCAAGCTGCATGGCCTGCACTGCTGGCGGATCAGGGGAGGGTACGGTGAGCCTTGAGTATATCAAAAACGCAATAATGAGCGAGAACAGCCCTACGAACAGGAGTCTAAAGCCACTCTCTCTCAATCCCTGCCAGCGCTTCTCATCCATTTCGGTGAAGACTGTGATTGAAGGAGCAGACTTCAAATTAAATCCTATCGGATACTGCTGACCATTCCCACCACGAGTCATTGGATCGTGATATACTGCTATTTTGCAGCGTTTCAAAGTTCCTTTTCGTTTCTAAATGCAGGATGTACGCAAGACTCCGGTCCCGGCGCCCCACATCAAATGCCTTGGGAATGAGGATGGAAGGAGTGAGGGTAGCTAAATACAAGAGAGATTGTGTATACGTGCCATGAACACAGTTATCAAGTGGCTGGCAGAGTTTGTTTACTATGGCGTGCAGATGAAGCAGTGAAGTCTCGACAGGAGACAACCGTAAACCCTTAATTCTTAGAAAGCATACAATAGACACAATGCCAGGCAACCAAGAAGAGGAAGATGAATACATCCCCGCGCGCATCAGCTACGTCGGGTTTGTAGATCAAGTAGGACTAGAAGGAGTGGTTGTGCTCAAGTCTGAGGACGGCAAAGAGTTTCCGATGCGTGCCTTTTCAGGCGAGGTTGCAAGGCATATTTCGCGCTTTCAAGAAGGTGACAAGGGCAGTATCCCCACGATATACAATCTGGTTGAAGAGATCGCAGTGATGCAAGATCTCTTGCTCGTCGAAGTGCATGTCTACCAGAGCGGCTCCGTGCTGCGAGCAAACTTGTATTTCAAGACAAAGAAGGGCGAGCTTGTGCTTAGGAACTACCGCGCTTCCGATTCAATCGCGTTAGCAGCATACTACGACATCCCAATCAAGGTGCGTAAGAACCTGTTTGAAGAAGCGATAGAGCGTTAGGTGACTATGTCGCGTAGCTTTCTCTGCGCTGCCGCAGCCTTGACCTCCATAGCGATTCGTCGCCCTACGCCCATTGTGTAACCAAAGTAGTATTTGGTGTACGGGCTGGTCGTCGCCATTATCGGATTCCCAGGCACGCGTAATGAAACGTCATACACAACAAAATCAAGGTCGGTCGTAACGATGCTCTGGAGCGAAATAGGTCCAATAATTCCCGGGGGATACTCCTTTCTAACCGCAATTGCAAACTTGTCCCCCATCTCAAACACCTTCTCCAGGAGTGACTCTCGAATGCTGGCCGGTGTGTGTCCTACCTCAATGTTTGAAGTCTGCAAGTCGATTTCCATCTGTTGCTTTGCCGGCATCGCCACAAAATCGTGCAGGTTGGTCTGCAGTCTCCTTTCTATTCCAAGGAACTCTGCTTCACCTGTGAGCGGAGACACAAAATAGTTCAAATTGAAATACGTACCTGGCACGTACTCCTCTATAGTCGCCTTGTCCAGATCTTGCTTGCTGATCAGTCCCTGCTCGATTTTTTGTCTTGACTTTTTCTTAAAATCCTCGTATGACGAGACGATGAAGAATGCCCTCTCCAGCTTGCGCTTAGCCTCCTGTACCTTGATCATCGCGGGTCCGTCAATGTCTGAAGGCTTGCGATAAAGCCTCGGATGCATAATACCGGCCTTCTCCAGCAGATAGTATTGGTTACGCGGAGCTGTGCGTTCTTCTGCGCGCAAAAGTGATCGATTGCCAAATATGGGAACCTTAAGGTTGTTCTCAATGTTATCGTATCCAAGATAGGCAGTAAATGCGCGGTGCGCCACCATTATCACATTGAGCTCACGCAATTTTTCCTGATTCTCTCGATTCAGAATGTCAGAAAACTTGTCGAGCAAAATGATCTCGTCGGCTAGCCTCTTGAACCGGCGGTACGGCAGGTCCCTGCCCTTCTGGCAGATGCAGAGGGTTTTCATGTTTTCATCCTTTGCTCCATCCATTATTTCAAGAGCAGAGTGGCTGCCTATGGTGCCAATGGTAATGTTCTTAGCGTCGTACCGGTCGACAATGGTTGCAATCTGCTGCAGGCCGATCAACGACTTACAGTGAAAATTTGATATAATAAAAAGCTTTTAAGCTATACTATTATTACTATCGTTACTACTGCTTGCTCTTGTTCAGTTCAAGCTCGATTGCAGCTCGGAGCTCATCGTCGTTCTTGTTGGTATAATCAATTCCAAGCGAGTCGGCTATTGATTCAAGCTTTTCCCTACCCACGCGCTCGCCGCTCTTGATCTGCTGAAGCTCCCTCTTGGCCTCTATCCTCGCTTTCTCAAACTCGGCAGTGGCCTTTCCAAAAGACTTGGCAAGCTCGGGTATCTTTTTCACGCCGAAAAAGACTACGACTATGAGGCCAATGATAATGACCCATTCCCAGCCGCCGACAAACTGCATTAACAGCCCTTCTACGACCATCTTCTGCAATAGCATAATGGTTTGCATAAGGATTTAAGTGTTAGTTTTGAGAAGGCGGGCCCTCCTCTCAATTATCAACATTCCTGCGAGATAAAGTGCCATCATAGGGCCGGCTATGAACCACATTGTAACCCCGCTTCCGTCTGGTGTTATTACTGCGCCAAATACAACTAGGATTATTGCCGCATAGCGAAAGTTGTTTCGCCAAAATTCCGGTGAAATGGTATCTGTGAGCGAGATTCCATACATCAGTATCGGGAGCTGGAACGCCAGGCCGAATCCGAGCAGAAATTGCAAGACGAACGAGATAAATTCATTTATTGTCAGAAATGTCGCCACGTTGAGCGCCTCTCCATATTGGTAAAGAAAGTTGAGAGTATACGGTATGACCAGAAGATATGAAAATACAATGCCGGCGACAAAGAGCCCTACCGCCGGAAGGAACACGTTCAAGACTCCAATCTTTGTCTTGTTGCTTATCGCAGGCTCAATGAACGCCGATATTTCCCTTACAATTAGTGGAATAGAGGCAGTGAGCCCAATTAGCGCCGAAACATAGATCTGCGAGAAGAACGCTTGTCCGGGAGCGGTCTGTATAAGATCGACGCCAGAGGGCAGGAGCGAGTCCTGCATATAGAAGGTCAATCTTACGGAGATATTGTTTATTGGATCTGGAAATGGATAGGCAAGAGGAATACCCGCGACTTCTATTGGTCTGAGGTCAAACGTCATTGCAAAAATGGTGATGATTATTATCGACAGCGCCACCCGGAGTACTCTGACTCGGAGCTCCTCGATGTGCTCCCGGATGGACATCTCGGCTGCCAATACCGAATATAGAGACATCCGAGAAATATAATGCTATTTTCAGTCAGGTCCAGGTATTGGAAGCGCCTTTGAGGCGGGAAGCTTCCATGCCTCATTGTCAATCTCTTCCTTGGTAGCCTTCTCAAACTCTACGGTAAGCTCGACAGGGGCGTTGAATCTCAGGCTAAGCTCATTGGCAAGTGTTGCCACTGATTTTCCGTCTGCAAATTCCTTTGATCCCTGTAGAAAACCTCTCGCCTGACGATAGAGCAGCTGGCCCCCGAACTTGCCTTGCAAAAAGGCCGCCAACTCGTCGACAGTCTTTCTTGGCACATCATTAAAGTAGAAACAGATTCCGTGCACCGGTTCTTTATCAAACGGAGTGCCGTAGCGATACCAAAAGACCCCAAAGTGCTCGTATTCACCCTGCAAGCACTTGATGTCCCAGTGATTGGCTTTCTCAGGAGGATACGCTGCATTTAGAAGGTCGGTAATGCCAAGACGCCAGTACCTTACGCGCATATGTACATGACCGGTGTAATCAGGGGCGCTATAATAAGCTACTACCATAACTTCTCCTTCAAGAAAGTTGTAGAATGCGAATATGCGTATTGTTTAGGGGTATGAGTAGGTCGGCAATCAACAAATCTCACTCTCTATTTCATTCCTAGACGAAAAATGATTGCCTACAGTAGTTCATCCTAATATCAGACGCCGGCAATCTTTACTTGACCATAGAGTCGGGCATGATGGATCTGACCTATCTCGTCTCGCTTGTGCTTTCTGCGTTCAAGAACGTAACCGCTTGTCGAATGGTAGATTATTACCATATCTCTCGGATAAAATGAGAGCATTTCATGATTCTGAGAGTCGGACGCCATGTGGCGCAGGTGGATGCGCTCCCATGAAAACAGCTCATCGATCTTGCCCCGGAAATGAAAAGTACTGCCGCACGGGCAACTGACATCGCGCCAGCTCCCAGAAATGTTATGCAACCAAGTTTCGGACAATTGAGCCACGTTCCTTATGCGTCTTTATTATTCTATTCTATTATCCCCCAGTCATCCTTATGAAGCGGCTGTTGCTGTTGGTGCTCTTGATGTAGTCCAGATTCGCAAGCGCCACGACTGCCGACTCTTTGACCTCCTCACTTTCATCGTTGAGAGCATTCTTGAGAGTTTCTCTTGCGTCCTCAGACCCAATGACTCCGAGTGCCACTGCTGCTTCATGCCTGACGAAAAAGCTGGGATCAGATTTAACGGCATCTTCAAGTGGCTTGATGCCGCTGGTAAAGCCAAGCTGGCCCAGCGAGAACGCCGCTTCATGCCTTACTAGAGCATTATCGTCTTCTTTTAGTACCTTGCCTATAGGCTCAACCGCGTTTTCGCCAGCAATGTCCGCAAGAATACAAACTGCGCGAGTTCGGACTACGGAATCATGATGGGTCAACAGCTCCTTAAAGAACTGCTCGTTTTTATTTTCAAACTGCTTTTCCATTTCCTCGAATAGCTTGATCCTGTCGTATGCAACCATATACGGCACTACAAAAAGGAAGGACTTTTATCTCTTCGCTCCGTTGGAGTTATTCAAGATGTGGTGGTTCTTCAATCCAGCTTCTCTGTAGATTGTTGTACGATTAACCCTTCTCTTCAGCATTTTCAGATCAAGTTGTATTCAGCTGTATTCTTCTCAGAATATCGTGGTAAACTTGCGTGTACCTACAACAAGCGACTCATGAGGCAGGTGAGGTCATGTTTGTCTTTGATGATGTCATCAATGGAGCACAGGAAGAACGAAGAAAAAGAATAGTGCAGGGGCCAGACCCAGGCGGACTGTACCAATATTCAGAATCGTTCATCCAGCTCCCAGGATCCATACGCGCCTATTTCCATCTGCAATATGATATCAAGCATGTACAGGTAGATAGTGCGTACGATAGTGAGCAGACACTGTACAAATGAATTTGCAGCTATGGAATCACACGCTAGCCAGGAGTTGCTGCCAGAAGATGACGGCCATTTGTGCAACAGAGAATTTTTTCCCTATATACTTAAATTGGCGCTTGAAAGGTTGAACAGTTACGTGGGCTCGTAGCTCAGCTTGGACAGAGCGAACGCCTCCTAAGCGTTAGGTCGAGGGTTCGAATCCCTCCGGGCCCGCTTTTGACTTCTTTGTTTGTATTTTGTATCAGCATACACGTCATTTCTTCCCCGCTAATCGCACACCGCGGCATAATCACTAGTCAGGAAATGATGGATGCTTCTTGCCATCCGCAGAACTATCATCGATTATGCGGTCGCGATTCTTGTCTCGGATTTTGTCGCGTGAACCTTCTTTATGTGATTCTTCAGCTCGCCCATGCTGCCACCCACATCGATGTTGCACTTTGGGCAGCGCCATTTTTCACCAATGACTCCCATGCGAAAACAATTCATGCAGATATTGCTTATACGGGTTATCGACGATGCGGCAACGTCCCCAACTTCAAAGGTGGGGAAACAGAGTCCCCAAGATATCGACAGTTGGAAATCATAAATGTGATTGACAGATGCCGACTCGATATAGACAGGAAGTGTGATGCGAGGCTGACCACCAAACAGAAGGACTTGCTTTCGTCACCACACAGACTATGGGAAGTTACGCTTGTGGAGATTGCATTGCGGTCCACGAAGCTGAAAAAAGCTAGCCATATGTATTCATGGTAGCAATAGTCCACGAAATCGTCTACTTGGGTGCAAACACAATAACCTGCGGCTTGCGCCCCGGCTTGAAGTCAGGGTCGCGCCATTCCTTTGGAAAGTATTCCTTCCCCTTGTTGTTAGTGGTCCACTGCAAGCCGGATTGGCGAGCAATCATCATAAGCTCTCGAAATGGTTCGCTGTCCTTTTCAATGTCTGTGAGGATCCGGAATGTCCCGTCATGCTTCAGCTTCTTGGCCAAGACTTCCATCATGGAGCGAAATGAGCTCTTGCTCTCT
>JBIQJB010000013.1:0-8406 GCA_044507735.1 Nitrosopumilales archaeon | reverse complement strand
CCAAGTATTTCCTTGAAGATCTTGTTTTCAGCAAAATCCGCAAAGAATGCATCAGTCCTCGGTACAGCTTCAAGCTTGGGCAGGTTTAGCTCATCGTAAAGGTTGGTGACTCTGTCCCACGCCCTGACCGGATCAGAACCCATGTACGTTACGGCAAGGTCGGCAAGCCACAGGATTTCTGCAAGCAGCTCGACTTTGGTAACATCCTCACCCTTCTTATTCAACTCCTCCTTTAGCCGCGCAAACATTTCCTGAGCAAGCTTTTGCTTAGAGAACGGAAAGTCTGTTCTCCAGATCAGCATTGCTGCCATAATGCTTTCAGTCGGACTCCATTCTGTCTTGACATACTCTGGGTGGGTCGTTGCAAACTCTTCCGCCGGCATCAGGGGTGATCGGAAAGCTCTGAAGTAGTTCGCAAATTCCTCCCTCCCCATAGTATAGTAAGCGTCGAGTATCCTAGTCCTTGAAATTTCCTGTATTGTTCGGGCAACGCTTGGCCCTTTCGGTCCCTCGCTTGATGCCAGAGGCTGTGCAGGATCGTAGTCGTGTAGGAGCCCGGCCACAAGCACAAGCTCGAAATCCTTGGGACCAAACCTAAAGTCCTCGAACTCCTTTGGAACCATGTGGAGCGCCATGTACGATACTTCAAGCGAATGATGGAAGCTGTGGTATTCACTTGCGCCTTCGCCAAGCCCAAGACGCGTATACGCGTTCTTCAGGAACCTTATGAGGATCTGCAGCATGTCTATCCTGTTCTGAGGGACTCCTTTTTCGGAAGCAAGTTCCAGAAGCGATGCGATGAGCTCGTCATCTTTGACATTTGCGAGGCTGGCGTTCGTCTCGTCGACGATGCGCCTCTTGGCACCGGGAAAGTTCCTTATTACCTGACGGTACACTATCCTGAGTGGCAGGCTCTTATTCAGGTAGATTCCAAGGCCTCCCCACGGATATCTGATCCTCTGCCTTTCCCACTCGGCCACTTCGTCTGATGCGGCGACAATCTTTCTGTTGAGGTCTGCGACAAGCTCGCTCAACTGGCTGCCTGCGATATCTGCAAAACGCTGACGCTCAGTGTTCATAACCAGCCACTGAGGGATCTTGACAGAATAGACATAACGCCAAGATCTTGTTTCCTCGTTCACTATTTTTTCCCGGGTAGTTATGGCCGCGTTCTGCATGCCCGTGTGAAACGACAGGTCTTTGTCCTTTACCACCTTTAGCCGGACTTCCCTGCTGCCGGCCTGCAAGCTGAGAAGTATGTGCCAGTATTTTCCCTTATCCATCCATGCAGGAACCTGCATCTCCTTGTCCCAAAAGTCGATTGGGCCCGACGGAACGAACCCGGACTCATAGTCCTTTGTAACAGGATTGTAGGATTTGTATTCATATTCACCTATCATCGGGTCGAGCTTGCGAGCTGCGTCCCTTGCGTCGATTACAGCCTGAACTGATTTTGTGAATTCACGGTAGGCCATCACGCCCCAGATGGTCCCAAGGGCGCTAAAGAGTGTGAAAATTGCAGAAATCAGGTCTACGGGATCGCCTACAAGATAGTGTGGTATGAGCGGTATGCCAAACCAGCCGGTGGAGAGCAGGCCGGCAAATGCCATCGTGATAAAGAGGTAGCGTGCAAGGTTGTGATAACGTATGCTGAAAAACAATTCGCCACTGCTGCATGTGCTGCAATCGCGTTTTTTTTCTCGTCCGCCCACGCTAGGTTCAAATCTCAACCTGCTTGCCTGCCGATTGAATACGGTTCCGTGCACGATTATATATTGTCTTCACGGTTTCCCTCGCTCATTTTGCCAATCGCTGTGGAAAGCGCAGACCATGACTCTGACTTGTGTATACCCCATTGTTCGTAGCATACTACCTTGTCAAGCCCAATCCTCGGAAGCCAGCCTGCGCGTTCCAGATCCGGCTTGTCGGCAAATTCGCTCACATATCCCAGGCACAGGTATGCGACGGGTCTTATGTGCTTAGGTATGGCAAGAATCTTTTCCAAATCCTTGTTTGCGAGGATGCTAACCCATCCGACTCCCACACCTTCTGCCCTCGCTGCAAGCCACAGGTTCTGTATTGCACAGGCAACGCTGTAGACGCCAGTTTCTTCTATCGACGTCCTGCCAAGGACAAATGGCCCAAAGCGCGTCGGATCATAAGTGACGCAGATATTGACAGCAGACTCCATTATCCCTTCCAGCTTTAACGAGGCATATTGTTTCTGGCGGGCCTCGTCGTTGCCAAGCATGGAGATAGAGCGCTCTCTCTCCCGCAAGAATGACTCTTTAACCTGCTGGCGGATCGCCTTGTCCTTTATCAGAACAAAGTTCCATGGCTGAGAGAACCCAACAGAGGGTGCATGATGTGCTGCATTTAAAATCCGAAGAAGAACATCATCAGGAATTTCTTTGTTGACAAAGTGAGACCGGACGTCCCTCCGCGAAAATATTGCCTTGTACAGACCATCTTTTTCGCTTTCTGTCAGACTCCAGTCAAGCTTCAATGGCGGCTATCTTGTGCAAGTCCCATTATTAGATTTACCCCATCTGCCTTGGTCGCCAGGTTCCGGCTGGCTTTTTCCACGTTCTCCTTGTAAAGATCAATCCCCACAAACTTGCGACCAAGCGACGTTGCCACAATCCCTGTCGTGCCCCTGCCGGCAAATGGATCAAGCACATAATCTCCCTTTCTGGTCGCAAACCGCACTATTATGTCAACGAGCTCCTCTGGAAATATCGCAAAATGCTCGTTTCCATAGTGAGCTCGGGTTGCGATCTC
Source organism: Nitrosopumilales archaeon (assembly GCA_044507735.1). Lineage (GTDB taxonomy): Archaea > Thermoproteota > Nitrososphaeria > Nitrososphaerales > Nitrososphaeraceae > Nitrososphaera. The sequence goes on along the minus strand of JBIQJB010000013.1, from coordinate 5,625 downwards.
CCAGACGTTTGATGGGTTCTTGCCGCGAGGGTTGCATACGGCGAATATTGGATAGTGCCTATGGTCTCCTATCCTGCGGCGTGTGGCGTGACGTTTGAACTTTCGGTAACAGGTTGGGCAGAATTTTTCTGGATCATAGCCGTATGCTCGCGCAATCTCTGAAGTTGTAGGGAGTCGCGACAGTGGGGTTGAGGGAGAGGCATTGTGTATGATTTTGGCAATGCGCGCAATCTGGACCTTGTCAGGGTTCTTGGGGGCATACTGGATCATATCCGGAGGAGGCACCTTGTTCCGTCCCTCTGCTGCTTCATTGCCCTGCACTCTTACCGCATCGAGATTGGTGTAGGAGCGCCGGTTCTTTGAAAAGAACAGGATGTATTCATAAGCCTGGGAAAAGTTGTCACGTGAGCTGCTGCTCACATTGTTCTTCTTGTACCATACAATGTCTTCCCTAAAGATATAGCCCGACTGCACCAGCCTCTCTGCCAACCTGTGGGGAATTCGAAGCTTTTCGTGCCGGCGTCTGGTATCGCCAATCACTATCCAGAGGCTGCCGTCGTCTGTCAGCAGATCACGACATGCCACAAACACTTTGGTCAGTGAATCAAGGTATTCTTCAACGGTCCGCTCTTGGCCTATCTCTTTATCGTTGTTACCGTAATGCCGGTGACCATAATATGGCGGAGAGGTAATAATCGCGCGGAATTTGCCACTTGACAGCAAGTGGTGCCGGTGTCTTATGATTTGGTATGCGTCGCCTTGAATAACTTGAAAGGACTCGCTATCCAAATCTTAGGACAAAATTCTCTAGGTGGTTCTTAACCTTATCTCTGCAACTAGTGTAGTTTGGAGGTGTTGACATCCATCACCCTTACCCCTACTCACACGTCTGTGCTGCTGACGACAAGGTTGGATTCCCTGAGCATGTTGTTATTGCCCTTTAGTGCGACAGGAATCTTGTATGGCAGCACAGGATTTCGTCGTAATACCGAGAATGCGATCTTGGCCCCCAGCCTTAAGGAAGACGCGTCAATCCGCGATGTATGTATAATAACTGACCTACAGAAAAAGGCGAGAATTGCATCCCACTCAGCGCGAGCAAATCTACAAAATATATTTGGGCAGGAAAAATCCCCACTACGCGGGCAGGTGGTCTAGCTCGGTTATGATACCTCGTTGACATCGAGGTGGTCGGGTGTTCAAATCACCCCCTGCCCACTTTCCGCCTTGTCACCTTTTTCTGGCTAAAAGCGTCAATAGCTTGCCCGTTAGTGCGTCGTGCTCGTAGGGCTGAACCACACCCACTATGAGCGTGTCTTGGTCGCTCAGCGGGAAGAAAAAGCCATCGATATACTTGTAGTGGATCATGATAAAGCCCAGGTCACCGAATTTGTCCTCGTTGATCTTTGTGGCTTGGACTATCATTTCAATTTGTGAAATCATGTGGCGGAACTCATCTTCATCTGGCACCGGGCCTCCAGATTTCAGGTGAGATGCGGCCAGTTTGCCCCTTGACAGCACCATGGCAACTTCGACACTGCCATGCAAAGCTGATACCGCCTTGCACAATTCCTGATAGTTCATGCGCCATGAAGGTAGAGGCGGCCAAGCATAAAATTCTAGTGTTCAGTTTCCGGGGCTAGTAGTGTGTTATGGAAAGTTTCCCAGGTATTCCCTGGCTCAATCAACTACGGGGTTGTCTACTGCTTGTTGTGCGCCCCTTGCCACGCCTGAAAAGAATGTCTGCCAGCCAAGACCCAGGATAGCCAAAGCCAGAATCCCAATGAGTACAGCGGTCAGAATCACACTCAAGGGAGCATCATGTCCGCAGCACTTTCTCTTAAAAAATTTCTGTAATATACTTCTACTATTGCAAAAAGCTGTCTGGAAATTTTTGGTGGCATTCGCTGCAGAAAACTGCATCGTCAGAAGTCACTGCGTCACAACTAGGACAGACTTTCAAGATATTTGTTTCAATCTTGGTGTCCTTGCCGCACTCTGGGCAAACGTTGCAGGGCTGTCGCAGAACATGGTTGCAGTAGCGACAAGAAGCTATGTTAATGGTAGGGGAAGATGGCAGGGGAATAGGAGGGACGACCGCCCGATTGCCTTCTTCCACTTCAATGCGATGAGAGGCCGCAGCAGCTGTTGTCGTTGCTGCTGTTTCTTTTTCCGACACCACCATTTCGGGCACCAGTATCACTTGGTTCTGCCCTGGTAGCTCTCTCCTTATCCCCCTCTGTATTAGCTGGCTTACCCTCTGCGCAGCCCTCTTTTCGAGCGCAGGAAGCTTGATCTTGTAGTTTGAAAAATATGTCTTGAAGAAAAGCTCGGTGGTGAAAACGCCTCGCTTGAGCTTGATTGTGGATATGTCTTTGTAGCTTATGTCCAGAATTTCCGCTCTTAGCCCTAGCCAGCGAGGGTTCTTGAAGAGGACGCGCATGTTGGTGATGTGGATGCTGTTTGGAGAGAGTGAACCTCCTGGGGCGAATCTTGATTGTGAGGTTATGAAGATTATCTGCTCGCCGGGAAGTAGCATTCCCCGAATATCCTGATCGATTTCTTCAAGGGTCAATGCTTCAGAAATTGATGATTTTGTTTTTAGTCTTGTGTAAAGAACTTCTGGGTCACTCCAATGCCTGTATGCAGGAATTATAATAATGGGCTAATAAACATAAGATAAATTGTATTCCATTGCGTTATTGCATACAATCTCGAAGTTTCTTACAGATAGCCTTAATAATTTGTAAAGTGATATTACAATGTGACGAATATTCTCGAGGACGACGCTCTCGGCCTGAAACTAAGAGGGTACACCTTGGTTCCAAATGACATGCTCGAAACCAAAATTGCAGTCTACACTTCTGAAATCGTCCAATCAATCCTGTCAGAGCATCCAGAGATAGTAGATCGCTGGCTGCAGAAACTGCACAGAGAATACATCAGCATGAAAAAATCATGTGACTTTGAAAACGATCCCGTTGCCTGTTTTTCCCTTTCAGTCTATGAAGCATTTGAAAGACATTTCAAGAGCTGGCAGGACGGCGGGATTATTTCGATTGTCCTTCCATCAGATAGAACGATCAGGGTGAGCAAAAAGCCGCTTGTATCCATTGTTACTGGATCAAGGACGAGTAATCTTGTGTGCAGCAAGTGCATGGCATCATTTACTGACCTTGACGAATTTGAAAGACACTGCAGGCAAGAAGAAGAAAATAAGGCAAAGCCCGCAATACAGAAACAACAGCTAAGGCATGACGAGATTCCTCCAAATCCCATATGGTGGTTTACCACATGAGCGACATAGAGAAACCATATTTCTGCGACAGTTGCAAGCTGAGCGTTGATTCAGTCAACGAGCTTGTCAGACATTACAAGGAAAAACATCCGAGTCTGATTGAACGAGTCACTATCCCGATCTGATAGGGCAATCAATATAGATCATATAGTATATGGTAGCATATCATATATTCACCTAGTTTCGACTCTCTGATGTATGAAAGCTGGTTTTCTTTCGTGGGTGCGTGCCAACGACAAGGAAATAATTGATAAATTGGAATTGCAGAGCTCCAACCTGCTCAAGGGAACCAGCGCTCTTGTAGAACTGATATCAAACTTTGAGAACATCAACGAACGCAAGGCAAAGATAAAGGATTTGGAGCATGAAGGCGACAGGATCACTCACGATCTTTATACGGTCCTTGGCAAGACATTTGTAACTCCACTTGACCGCGAGGACATCTCGAAATTGACGGGGGCGGTGGACGAGATTCTGGATTATACCGACGGCACCGCAGAGCGATTCGTTTTGTTCAAGATAAAAGAGCCGACATCATATATGCTCGAGCTGGCCAAGCTCCTCCTCTCTGCATCACAGGAAGTACATTTGTTGATGGGCCGGCTACGAGGGTTCAAAGATGCAGCAGACCTGGAAGAGCACTGCCGCAACATCAGCAAGTACGAGCACCAAGCCGATACTATCTACAGGACAGCAATTGCAGAGCTTTTTGAAACAAACAACCCTATCGAGATAATCAAGCTAAAGGAAATCTACGAGACTCTTGAGGGAGCACTTGACAGGTGCGCTGATGTGGCTGACGTTTTCGAGGACATTGCGCTAAAATACGGTTGATCGATGTGGCGGAAGAAATAATATTTGTAGTCTATGGAGCAATAGCAGCCGCGCTGTTTTTCGACTTTGTAAATGGATTTCATGATGCTGCAAACTCGATAGCCACAGTCGTTGGCACAAGGGTTCTCAAACCACTTCACGCAGTAGGTCTCGCAGCATCTGCAAATTTTGTGGGCCCTTTTCTGTTTGGAACGGCTGTGGCGGCAACTGTCGGCAAGGGCATAATCCAGCCTGAATTTTCAAGTGTCTATGTGATCCTTGCTGGCCTTATCGGAGCGATAGCATGGGACCTCATTACTTGGTGGTTTGGTCTTCCATCGTCAAGCAGTCACGCGCTCATTGGAGGCCTCATCGGCTCGGCCATCATAGTCGGTGGATTTGAAGCGGTTGTTATTGGCGGCATCGAACGCGTTCTCGTATTTATGGTAGTATCGCCTGCCATTGGTTTTGCCATAGCTGCGGCCTTTGCGCTTGCGATAATGTTCTTCCTCGGCAGATCGGTGCCGGGGAAGGTTAACAAAGTGTTTGGCAGGCTCCAGATCGTTTCGTCGGCATTTTTCTCACTTACTCACGGAGCCAACGATGGACAGAAAACCATGGGTGTTATCACCGCGCTGCTCATAGCAGGAGGTATGATCCCGTCAGAATCGTTTGTCGTACCAATCTGGGCAATATTGGGAGCTGCTGCTGCAATAGCGCTTGGCACGTTCTTTGGTGGTTGGAGGATTGTCAAGACCATGGCCTTCAGGCTGACCAACCTGAGGCCATATCAGGGATTTTGCGCCGAGACCGGAGGAGGAGCGATCCTGACCACTATGGCGTGGATGGGAATCCCCGTAAGCACCACGCATGCAATTTCAGGTGCGATCATGGGCGCAGGCTCAACTAAGAGGCTGTCAGCTGTACGCTGGGGCCTTGGCAAGAAAATTGTTTACGCTTGGATAATCACAATACCTGCGAGTGCGGCCATGGCGGCAGCCAGCATGCTGATAATAAGAGCTATTATTGCTGGCTAAAAGACTTGACGCAGCTGTCGCAGCATCTTTTCAGCACTGTAACGTCGCTAATGATGCCTTCAAGAAACACATCAAAAGAGGCCTTGCCTTCTTGACACACATCACAAGAAATCACCTCAAGACGCTTGATTTCATCGGAAATCGGAGAGATGCGAACAACCTGAGAAGATTCGGAAGCATATATGGAGGTTGTCACAAACTGCGGTGAACGGGACGGGTTTAAAAACAATTTCTATATATTCTATATACGGCTATATTGAACCTGTAGGGCTCAGAATTTCCCAAGCCATTCGACTATTGAAGAGATGACCTGCAACCTATCCTGTTCGGAATACTCTGATGTCTGGCTGAAAAATATCGCATCATAAAACCAGTGATTGCAGTCAAAAACCCTGATCTCTTTATTTTCTGTACGAAGCAGTTTGAAGAATTTCTCTGAGACCTGAGGGTAAACATTCCTATCCTTACTTCCATGCA
>JBIQJB010000046.1:7002-9771 GCA_044507735.1 Nitrosopumilales archaeon | reverse complement strand
CCTGGCGTGATAAGAGTACCGGAACGTGTTACCATAAAAGCAAACATGCACCAGGTGCTCTGTTGCATAACTGACTAAGCCTTGTGTATCTAATCGACTCCTGACTACAACCTCATTCCCATGAACATGTTGTACAGCGACACCTTCAGGAACATCTCCTTGACCGCGTTCTGGTACCTTCTTGCCATCACATATTCACCAAACATCCTCTTCATGGCAGAAGAGAACACGGATTCTGCAATCCATCTGTGTCCATAGCTTATGCTACGTTTCCACCTGTCAAAATCAGACAGCTGCTGCAGTACTGCCACTTTCCTTGGATAACAGCAGTGAGCCTTGCCGGACGAATTCTTCTTCACCTTGATGGCAGGTTCGATACCACCCATATCATCAAGGTATCTGAAATTCTCCTTGCTGTCGCGTATGCGCCATCTGCCAGTACACGTCCCACATCGTTGTTTTCAGATGCTCGTTTCACCAGCTTTTTCAGTACCTTGCCGTCATGCACTTCCTCGCTTGTTACTTCCATTGAGACAAACCTTCTTTTTCCTGATGTCAACTGCCACATGTATCTTCAGGTAGCCTCTTCTTCTGACATGCCACTTGTTGTGCCGCATCCATTCTCCCCGCGGTTGGCTACCTTTATGATACCTGTACTGTCAAGTGCGATGACTATGTTGTTACCCACCTTTTCATCAATCTTGCATCACTTCTCCACTCCTGACCAGGGATTCGTTGTAGGAGCGCCAGTTGACCATGTACGGGAGGCGATGTCAAAAGACCAAGCTAAGTGCAGCTTGGTCAAACCTCCTTGACAGACTGGTCAGTTGTGCAACAATGCAACAAGATGATAAGTATAAATCGGTTTCCTCCCATAATTTCCAATCCGATAAATTCTTGACACAACAATAAAGGAAAAAATAGTAAAACAATTTAAGTCGGGCAATCCAACCGTAGTTACAGTTTGTTATGCCATTAACACCTTTTCACTTTGGACCTCCCTTTTTGATAGGGATACTCCTTCCACGTCGCATAAACATGGCAGCAATTCTACTTGCAAGCGTTGCAGTCGATGTTGAGCCAATTTACTGTTTATTTAACAATTGTCAGCTGCATGGTTTACTTCATACCTATATTGGCGCGACAGCATTTTCTTTAACAGTAGTAACTATCATAATTTACCTAGCAAGAAAGCAATTTCAAAAAATATCTGATATGCTCAAAGTTAAGCAGGATTATTCTCTTAAGACAATCATAATTGGAGCATTAGTGGGCGGGTGGAGCCATGTTTTCTTGGATTCGTTTATGCATTTTGATGTTACACCATTCTGGCCTGTCCCTGGCAATCCTTTCTTGGGAGTTATCGATAATAGCACAAATTATCTTATCACCATCATTGGATTTACCTTTGGAGGAATCTTGTTTTTCTGGAGAGTATACAAATTAAGGACTGTAAAAAGTACGGTCTAGGCGAGAACCATATTATGCGTATGGAGCTTTTTGATTAAAACAACTCTCAGTATTGATATAGCTTACTATGTCATCAATCTCTTGCACCCTGCTTTGTCCATTCCAACATTCTACAAAGATTTCTGTAGGATCGCCTAGAAACCCCATGATTATTCTCAGGCGTAAATAAGGCTCTACTTCAGGCATATTTGTCCTATCAGAAATGTATGGTTGGTCTACTCGATAATCTACCGCTAGACGACCATCTCTGTCAACGGTTGCCTTTGCGTCGGGATATTTGGATAGAAAAGCTTTGACCTCTTCTAGTTGTTTGGTATTGCTGATAATTTCTTCATCAGAAATTCTACTTTGCCATAAGCCCAGTATGAGTGTGATTATTATTGCAGCAGAGACGATAGCTGCAACCGCTGTTATTAAAAATACTTTTGTCTTTTTCGTATAACTTCACCTACCAAGTATTCTTTCGGTTATTGAAAAATAAAAAGGATTGGTGGTAATGCTAACAGTAGTTTTCATGCCACCACTGAACGTATGATCCCCACCAGTACACCGGCCATACGTAATCATATATCTCAGGATTTGGCTCGGGTGTCTGGTATCTGTATGTCCATTGACTACCTGATTGATAGATTATCGCCTGAGTACGGAATATTGGACTTGAACATCCATAGGCATCACATCCTTCTGTGAAGTCATATGGATTACCATAGCTTGCATATTGCAATGTTCTATGGAAACCCTGTGCCCAAAGATATTCAGTTATTGCCTGTTCTGAACTTCTATAGACTCTAGATTCTTGCCAAAGTGGACATGGATGAGGATTGCTCTGACTTCCTCCACATACATCACCTGATGCCTGAGCTGTTGCTTCGCCAGATTCTGCAGATGAGCGGTTTCCGTTTGCTACAGCGAGGAAGAATCTTTCAAATTTCTTGACCTTTGCTCTGTCTATGTTTGGAGAATCCATGCCTTCCTTTTTCACTACCTGCATCATCTCGTTCTGCATATCAACAAATTCCTGACCTACCCTGATGTCTTCTGCAGTTATCCCTTCCTTGCGGGCAGCTTTTGAGTCAAATGTCACTGATTTGTCTTCGTTTACAGTCATGAAAGGCTCTAGTTCTGTCAGCACTTTGTTTAGATATTCTGCATCGTACGATTCTTCATTGCTGGCTGGCTGTCTGGCTGGCTATCTGTCCTGTCCCTGTCTGTCTGTCTGTCTGGCCCGCCCCGCCCCGCCCCGCCTGTCTGTCTCTCTGGCTGTCTGTCTCTCTGGCTGTCTGTCTCTCTGGCTGTCTG
>JBIQJB010000046.1:0-6902 GCA_044507735.1 Nitrosopumilales archaeon | reverse complement strand
CTGTCTGTCTCTCTGGCTGTCTGTCTCTCTGGCTGTCTGTCTCTCTGGCTGTCTGGCCTGCTGGCTTGCTGGTTATTGGTTGGCTGTCTTGCTCTGCCACTCAATGTCTTGCTCTCTGGCCCTGTCTGGCCCTCTGGCCCTCTGCCTTGCTAGCTGCTGTTATTGTTATTGTTATTGCTGTCGCCTGGCCGCCTGTAGCGGGCCAGTTTTTTCTCGTTCTTCTCACGTTCCTTCCTCGCCCACTCGCTCGTCTTCCTGTATTCTTTTTCACTCCAGCCTGGAGGCGGGCTGGCCACTATTGCGGTATTGTTTGCCGAGATTTGGGCTTTGGCGGCCGAGATGCTCAGGCCTTCCTCATGGTCAATGCCAAGTATTGTGATGCCGAGTGGTTGCGGCTGCTGTGCTTGCTGGCCTGCTGTTGCCTGCATTGCTGCTACTGCTGCTAGCGCCTCCTCTCCCTCCAATATTACCGGCTTCAAGTCTACCTGTGGAGCTGGCTGGCCTGGTGTTGGTGCTACTGGTGCTACTGGTGCTACTGGCTGACTTGCTGGCTGGCCTGCTGGCGTGATGGTGGACTCTGGCTGGCCTGCTGCTGGCAAAACTCCGCTGTAGGCTCAAAGTCGACCGGCATCAGTCTGCAAGCGGGAATATGGCAAATCCAATCGCCATTGATACTAGTGTCAGTATTGCCCCGAGTACTAAGACCTTCCAGAGTTGCATTTCACTAAACAGTAGATGGGAATGTGCTCCTTTTTCAACACCGTCTTATCGGTTTTGCAATCGAATCTTGCCGATCTGTCCTTTTCTGCAGCTCATGTGGCGTGAAGACGGGTCCGCAAGTCCTCCAGAGCTGGAATTTCCAGTAAACAGACTGCGAAACGCTTTGTAAATTCTACAAGAATTATTACAACATTTACATAAAATATCTAGGGAATGCAGGACGGTTCTTGCGGCTTGAATCAACTGCCGTCACAGATAGGTAGGACAGTCGGCCAAAACACATTCCCATCTAGGCACTTTCCCATCTACTGACTAAATCAGTAACATTAGACCTTTTGCGTAATTGTACACTATGTCGTATTCAGTCATTATGTGACGCATTGATGACGATATGCGCAAAGTGTCTCGCATAAGGATATGCGATATTTGGCCACGGTGTGCTCATTTCGTCTATCTTCACAATTACGCAAGAGGTCTCCTGTTTTCAAGCATGGTCCTGTTCCTTGTGAGGGCTACCCTGTGCCTCACAAGCGCTCTTTTCTCCCGGAACTCCCTTGGCGGCACGTACGACTCGGATATCATGTCTGCTCTCAGCAGGTCTGCCAGTATGCGGGCGTCCAGCTTATCAGACTTTATCCTGGCTTCTGCTATTATTATCCTTGTCTTGTACGGGTGCGCCACCTTTGTGTCTATGCCGCTTTGTTCCAGGGCGTCGTGGATCTTTATCCACATGTTCCCCGTCGACTCCAGTACAGCCCTGCACGGGGAGTATGTTTGAGCAGCTTCGATAAGCCGCGTCCTCCCATCCCGGTCGTTGGCAAAAAGGAACTCGTCCAGGATGGTCCCTTGTGTGTCCTTTATGGCAGCCCTGCATTTCCTTTTCCCTACGTCGATGGCGAGGTTGTTGTTGGTTTCTTTTTTCTCCATGTGTATTTCTTCACCATTTTTTCTCGGTTGGTGTTGGCTTGCAGGCGGCCTACATCCATTCACCCTTGCAGGTAGTTTGACAGCCGCTCAGGATTAGGCCCAGTCACATACACGCTCTCTTTGGAGCAAGTTTACGCCGGGCCTAGCCAACATGCTGGATTACGCAGGGGTAGGAGATTTTCATGTTGTCACGTACCTTTTTTGTAGTGCTTTTATTTCTAGTCGTTTTGCGAACTGTTATTATTGATATTACAGTTACTATCGTCACTGTTGTTGCCGTTACTAGATAATATGAGCGAAAGAATTCTCTTCCCGTGTTCTGAGATAATGTAATACTTCGAGTTCCCAACTTGAGCTATCTCATCAATAAGCTTATTCTTCAATAACACTTCTACGTGATTGTCTATCGTTTTCCAATCAACGTCAAGCTCTTCAGCCAGCTGCATTCTATTCTTTGGTAAGCTAGCTGTGCTCAGCAGCCTAACACGTAAATGGCTGCCCTTCATACGTGCAACAAGCCTGAAAGTCTCATAATCATATCCCTGCCTAGTCCAGACTGACCTTATGCGACCACGCCAAATAAGCGCGCCTGCAACTGCACCCCACGATATGGGAAGGATGTAAGGCGATGAACTATAAACAGGGCCCAATGGCGTCCGTGCAAATATCTCATCACCAACAGCAGGCACTTCCCCAGTTACAGAGTCGGACTTAGAAACGTTAGTTTCAGGAACTAATTTTGATACTGCAAGTATGGAAGTAAAAGCAGCGACAACCAAAGTGGAAACAAGAATCGCATTCGCTAGACTAATGGAAACCAATCGCTGCTTAATATCGCGCTCTTGGTATTCTTATATAGTTTTACCCGAGTTCGGAAGGAGATTCTGGCAAAATGGGATAACAACACAGACGAGCACCTTTAACGATGACGCAAACTGAACGAGAATCATCGGTAAAGACAATAGCAGCAACATTTACCATTCTCGCAGTGGTATTTGCTAGTGCTGCATTGACACAGAAAATCTATGCAACAGACTACTACAGCGGAAACAAATGGTCAGGAACCAGCGTGAATATGTGCTACGACTCATTCAGCCTCGCTGATCTGAACATAGGGGCTACTAACGCAATCAACGAGCTTGAAGAAGCAAAAAACGCTTGGAATAGTCAGCCGTCCGCTTGGACATTGAACAGGGTCAATCCGAATGACTTTTGCAAGAACTGGAACTCTGCGGTGACCTTTGGTCGGAATGGCGTCTTGGCTACCACATGGACAACGACATCTGGCACCACAATTACGGATACAGACACAGAATACAATGACAGCTATTCTTGGACAACTTCTGCGAGCTGCAGCGAGCCTTATACTATGAGCTATGTAGCAAACCATGAGTTCGGGCACTGGGTTAAGTTTAACCATCCTGCCCAGAGCGCAACTTCGGTGATGGTTCCGAGCTATGACTGCAACAAGTACGATACCATAAAGACACATGACAGTAGCAGTTTGACGTCAATCTATGGGTGAGAAAAAATGAAGACACTAGGAAAAGCTACAGAATCACGAAATGGCATAACAGCAATGCTAGCAATTATTGCGGTTGTAGTAGCTGTAGGAATTGTTGCAGCGCCAGCGCTACAGCAACAGCAGCAGGCAGAACAAAAATCCATACTGGTCTCGAGCACACTGGTACCCCTGAAGGTCTCAGACCTTTCGAAGGACTCCACACACGTGATTGTAGGAACAGTCGCAGATGTACTAGCAGGATCAACACAATATGACGAAAAGCACTCGACTACAAGAGCTTTTACTGACATAGTAATAAACGTCGAACAGGATCTTGCAGGCACGTACAAGGACAACCAAATTACAGTGCGGACCTTGGGCGGCATGGCTGGCGACGTAAAGGTGGAGGCTGAAAACGAAGCCAAATTCGCAAAGGATGAAAGAGTAGTTGTATTCGTCACACGTGCTGGTAACAACACAGTGTGGGGAGACTCTTTCATAGTCTATGGAATGGAACTAGGCAAATACAATGTTGTAGATGGAAAAGCCTACGGTCCTGAATATCCACAAGGCGTACCCGTAGACCAGTTCGTCCAAGAAATCAAGACATACAGAAGTACAAGTAAGTAACAACAAAAATTCGACTCCCCTCATTTTTATTTTGTTCTTATTATTGTTTGGGTACGTGTTTACGTCCCCTAGACGTACTTCCTGACCTCTTCTATGATATTCAGTCCCCTCATATCCCAGGTCATCACCGACGTCATGATGTTGCCAAACATCTCCATCCCCTTCTCCGTCTTGAGCTGGGCCCTTATCTTCCGGTGGATGACTGTCTCCCTCAGGACGCGCTCGGCAGCGTTGTTGGTCGAGTCCACGCCGGGGTGCATGACAAAGGTGAACAGGCTCGAAAGAGGGAACGCGCCGTAGGCGCCGGGCGGCACTTCAAGCTGAGCCTGAAAGACAGGGTCCTGATGCTGCTGGTCTACTATCGCCTGTACATAACGTACACTCTGGCGGAGTACCTGTTTGGGCTCAACCAGAGCAACGTATGCAGGGACATCAAGATTTTAGAGCCCCTTGTAAGAAAGTGTCTGCCGTTGCCGGAAAAGCTGTACAGAAAGACAAGGAGGCTCCGTACCGTAGAAGAGGTGGAGCAGTACTTTCCCGGATTCAAGGCGTTTATCGACGCCACAGAGCAGGAGATACCCCGGCCTAAAAACAAGAGGAGAAGGAAGAGCTACTATTCGGGCAAGAAAAAGAAGCACACCGTCAAGAAGGAAGTTATGGTGAACAAACTGGGGCTGATACTGCACCAGACCAGACATGACAAGGGTAGGAAGCACGATTACGCAGTCTACAAGGACAAACATCCCGTTACGCCACCGCAGGTTAAGAACGTCGTTGACCTCGGGTACAAAGGAGCTGACAAGGACTTTCCCACCGTAAGGTATGCGCTGCCTGTCAAGAAGAAGCAGAAAAGGAGGCTCACGAAGAAGCAGAAGCGGTACAACCGCAAGCTGGCACGCGAAAGGGTAGTAGTAGAGCACACCATTGCAAGGACCAAAAAGTACGGCATAATGGGGACCCGGTTCAGGAATAACCTCAAGCGCTACGACAGGGCGTCAAGCATCGTTTCAGGGCTGGTCAATTTCCGGATAATGCGGGCAAACGGGCTGGCGCTGTAGGGAAGCGGAATTGATGGCAGAAGTGGATGCGTTTTGTCTCTAATTACGCAACAGGTCTAATAAAGACGCCTAATTCAGAAACACCATTTGACGTAGCACAAGCGGTTAATGGCGATGTATATGTCAGCTTTAACAACATAGCAAAAATAGGAAGATATGACTGGAGCCTTAATCAATGGAGAATCGATAGCTGGTCAGACAAATGCACTGGCACATGCACTGGTTTTGGAATCGACTCCGAAATAGAGAGCGTCACATCTGACAAATACTACGGCGCAATGTATGGCTATTCAGCGAGCAATTCAAGATTCGTCTACGGAGGGATAGCGCCATGACAAATGATCGAAACAAAGAAAACAGGGACGTAGCAGGAAATAGTCATACGAAGTTCCACGGAAAATGGCTTATCGTGGCGGCGGTAGCTATCTCAATAGTCACGGCAGCGGCGGTCTATTCATCTGTCCTGACCACCGGAACTGCGACTCAAGCACAAGCTCAGAATGCGTCTCTTGGAGAATACCTGAGATCAATAAGTCCAATTAACGTGCAGGCGACTGTGGTCAAGGACAAGCTGACAAGCGTTGATGGAGTATTGCTATCTGAAGTAGCAAAGAACACAAAAAGTTTGACAACAGAGAGTGTCAATGGCACGATCAGATCCGTGTTAAACGATGGACAAGCAGAAGTCGTAATTCTGAGAGGAACCAACATTGCCACAGGAGACAACACTATGGCATTTAGACTTACGAACACTGGCAAAGAGAGCTTCAAAATAGTGACTCTTGGCATGGAAGGCCAGACAAAGTCAGGCTTTAGCCCGATGAAGGTTCTAGCTATTAGTGAAAAGAATTTCGACAAACCAAATGTCACTATTCGTGATGCTGTGCTGTTGAACCCCGGAGAATCCATGACTGGATACTTCACAGGCAATTGGAAGGTCGCTGAAATCAATGAAGAAATAGCGGAATTTCGTGTAGGCGCTGTCTATCGTTACGAGAACACTGATGGTTCAGTGAAGGTATGGAGCATAAGTACTGATCTCTACAGCCTATCCTAACCTTCAATCTTTTTTATTTTGGTAATACGTAACGAATATCAACCAAGTAAATAGGCTACACTTGTGCTTGGAGTATATATACTGCGCCTTGCTACAAGTGTGACAAAAGTAGGGCATATTTTCGTCACGCTAGATGGCAGGGTAGGAGGGTTTGTCCCAAGTGCAGTCACAGAAAGATCTACCAGTTATCAAATGGATATTACAAATGCAAACGATGTAGGTACTGGTTCAAGGATTTCACCGGTACACATCTGGGAAAATTGCGAATAGCACCAAACATCACAGTACATCTTTTGTACTTGCTTGCTCTCGGAGTACCAGCGTACAGAATCAGATGGTACTTTCCCATCAGTCTAAGAACAATAGAACACACGTTCAGAGTGTTCCGAGAGGCCATATACGACTCATCCTTGGAAGAGATGAAGGAACTGAAACTATCCGGTCGGCTGGAAATGGATGAGGCCCTGTTTGGTGGCCACAGGAAAGGTGGTAAACGCGGATGGGGTGCTGAGGGAAAAAAGACCCTCGTATTTGGCATTTACAGAAGAAATGGCAGGGTCATCACATTTCCCGTATCTGACAGAAGAAAGGAGACGTTAATTCCGCTGATATGGCAGCATACCAGAAAAGGCTCGCTATATATTATTCAGACGACCATACCGCGTATGCCACACTGAATCTGATTGGCAAGCATCATCAGGTCATTGCTCATAGCCGGGAAGAGTACGTTAGAGGAGAAGACACTCACATCAATGGAATTGAAGGATTCTGGAGCTACGCCAAAACATGGCTGTACCATTATCGCGGTGTACCGAAACAGTACTTCCATTTGTATCTGAAGGTAGTAGAATTTCGGTTTAACAACAGAGAAAGGGATTTGTTCCTTTTGACTGCAGATTTGCTTGTAAAATTGGTTGCTGATCCTTAGGTATTACCTTAAAGATTTGGCAACTAACCGCACTACAATGCTAAACGCCTTTCGGCATCAGAGGTTCTCGCACTTGTC
>JBIQJB010000012.1:0-57464 GCA_044507735.1 Nitrosopumilales archaeon | reverse complement strand
TGATCCATAGGGTGTTCGAGCATCGCTTGTTTATTCCAGATCATGCAGCAAAGCACTGGATTCACAGCGCAGATCTGCCTGTAAGGGGAGGACGGTGACAGATCTTTCCTCATAATCTATAGTCGAGTATTATTCTCCACATACTGAGCGCTGAGAAATCTGTCGGTTTCGGGTTGACCCTCCAGCTCGCATCCTTGCATCGATCCATGACAAAATCGTATGACGTACTAATCTTTTGCAGGTGTCCTATTGGGGACACCACTTCCAATACCATGGTCAATCTTGGTCACGAGATCGATAAGGTCAGATTTGTGGGCGTTTAAGTATTCCTGGCCCTTGTCCTGCAGCCTTATCTTGTAAAGTCGGAGATCCCTGTGGGCATCAAAGAACTGCTCCATCATAGCGTTGCCATGCTTTGTAGGGCTTACTAGTTCGTCAAAATACTCCAAGGTTGCCGCGAGGTCACCCTTCTCAATTGACTCTTTTGCCTTGCCCAGCACTTCCTTGATGTCCTTTAGCTGTTGCATCGGGGCAGTCACCTGCTTGCTGCTGAAAAGCCCGCTACGCTTTGTGACTCCCACCTTGTCAGCGATCTCCTTTGGAAGCTCGTAATATTCCTCTTTTCCAGTAAAGCTCCTGCGCTCGTGCCTTATCACGAGGCCTTTCATGCCAAGGCGCATCAATGCATCTTCGACCTCTGCCTTGTCCATGCCAGTTACCCAAACTATTTTTCCGACATAATCATAGCCCTGCCTTATAGATTCCAATACCACGACTTCGACGATCCGTCTAAAACCCTCCTCTGCACGTGCTGTCTCAAAGTCCCTGTCACGAACCGCCTTTCTTGCGTTCTGAATGTCTATCTCTATTGATCTCTTGAGTGCGTCTAGGCCTTCGTCAACCTTGCCACTGAGCGTAAGGTAACATGCCTTGTTGTACCATGACATGCCATCGTTTGGATTGATATCAATTGCCTTTTCGCAGCACTCGATTGCCTTGTCATAGTTCTTCATCTTGTAGTAGGCAAGGCCCTTCAGGTTCCACGCTTCCGCGTTGTTCACATCAACTTGTAGTGCCTTGTCGTATGAACTGATAGCGAGAGTGTATTCATTTAAGTGGAAATTAGCATAACCTCTCTTAATCCAAGCGTCGACAAATTGTGGGTCGAGTCGGAGAGCAAGGTCAAAGCTTCTAATAGCGTCCAGAAACTTTTCATTAGACATGTGATTGAGACCCTTCTTGTAGAGATCAATCTTTTGGAAATCACTGTCGTTATAGTTGGGTTCCCTTCTGCCTTCTTCGGAAGGGGCGTCCTTGCTGCTATCCCTCCCAAACAATCTGCCCATTAAAAATACATGTTCCGTTTCACAGATAAATAGATTGTGATATGCCTGCATTCCTAGACAAACTCGACATAACCAAACGGTGCTGGCAAGTCATGGCTCCAAAAAATGCCTATATCCATAAATGTAACAGGAGTAACAGGTGAGGGAAAAAATTAGAAAACGACGATTTTTCTGAATAATGCGCCAAGCCCCCCTAGCCAACGCATATTGCCTCAAGATCCGTACACTCGTTTCTCAAACATCACCTTATAGGAGAGTGTACATCTTGCTTGAGCATCCTCTTGCTTGTCCCCGGTCTGTCTCACTGATGATTGGAACTTCTCAGCATGTCTTTATTCCTCACTCTCTCTCTTCTCCATTGCAATCAGACAAGATCTCATCGGAAGAGGGTAATTAGATAGACGCGGCAGGGAGGAGGGCGGACCGACCTAAACATTGCTTGCTGTGATGGGACCATCGCGATACATTTCCAGAATAAGACTGGGAAGATTCTTCCGCTCAGCACATTATTTTTCATATATTTAGAAACGCGTCGCCGTTGGAATTGGCTGACCCATAAGACAATTGAAGGCAAGCAAGTATCAGGATGATAATGACTAGAGAATGAGGGATACAATTTTCACTTGGTTGGTTATGCATATTTGGGCGATATAGACAGAGAGAACGAGTGTAACTATAGTGAAGAATACTCTTACTACGCAGAGACACTTTACAACCTGCCTGACCATGCGTAAGTGTGTGTTGGCATGAACTTCAACTGTAATGAAATCGGCCCAAAATGCAAGGAATCTTACATATTGCTGCAGAAGCAATTGTCGCTTTGAGTTTGCATTTCCCATCTGGAGATATTCCATACAGGATTAGGTGCATTAGGTCAAAGCATGTCTTCCAGACACAAATAACAAAGTGGTTGTAGAAGCATTTTCGTAAGCGTCGTCCATAAGTTGATAGTGTCCGCGTGCCAAGATTGCGCGGGGGCTTACGAATATACGCAAGGATTAAATCTACACATTCTATTGCATAGCCTAGTATGGCAGAAATCAGGGTCGCAGTCATTGGCATCGGCAATGTCGGCTCCACTTTTGTACAGGGTATCGACTACTACAGAGGCAAGAACACTGTCGGTCTCTGGCACCAAA
Source organism: Nitrosopumilales archaeon (assembly GCA_044507735.1). Classification (GTDB taxonomy): domain Archaea; phylum Thermoproteota; class Nitrososphaeria; order Nitrososphaerales; family Nitrososphaeraceae; genus Nitrososphaera. The sequence continues at coordinate 54,979 of JBIQJB010000012.1, read as the reverse complement.
AGATTGCAGGACTCAAACCAGCTGACGTTAAAGTCGTCGCTGCTTTTGACATTGACCCAGCGAAAGTGGGCAAGAGCTTATCTCAGGTTGCTAATGAGAACTCAAAATACCATTCTTTGAAAGATTCCAAGGTCATTGTTGCACCGGGAATTCTGGCTGACAAGAACGCCAAGTTTGACAACCCTGTCAAAACATCTGCTGACGAATTTGCAAAGGCACTGAAAAAATCTGGTGCACAGGTTGTTTTGAATCTCGTCTCATCTGGAATGGACAAGACATCGTTGGAGTATGCAAAGTCGGCCCTTACAGTCCGCGCGGCGTTCGTTAACGCGACACCGGCCAAGGTTGCAACTAACCCCGCCCTTGCAAAGAAGTTTGCAGCAAGCAGACTGGTGCTTGCAGGCGATGACTTGCTGAGCCAGTTTGGCGGCACTGCATTTCACAAGGGCATGATCGACTTTATGGTGGAACGAGGCGTGCATGTTGACAAGAGCTACCAGCTTGATGTTGGCGGGAGTGCAGAGACACAAAACACGATGGACGAACGCATCAAGATGCTCAAACGCAGCATGAAGACTGGATCGATAGGAATGGAAGCACCATACAAATTCGAATCCGTAGCAGGTACAACGGAATATACAGACTTTCTCGGAGACTCGCGCAACAGTTACTACTGGATGTCCAGCGAAGGATTCCTTGGTAGCAAGATAGTGATGGACCTCACACTCCGCACAAACGACGGACCCAATGCTGGCAATGTTCTGTTGGACGTGGTGCGTGCGACTGCCAAGAAGAGCAAAGCGGCCAAGGCGTCAGAAGTCATTAGTGCGTATGGCTTCAAGAATCCGCCAAAACAGTTCAAGATAAGGGAAGCATACGCCAATTTTGTCAGCATGTTTGCCTAGCGGATAATGTATTAATACCCATTATAGAGGATACCCTCACATGGCAAAGATATTCGCCGACGTGAGCGAGAAAGAGATCACCAGGACCATCGCAGACATGTTTAACGAGACCATGAAAGAGTATACTGATTCTGACGTTATAATTATTGGCGCAGGGCCAGCTGGTCTTACTGCTGGCCGAGAGCTAGCAAAAGCTGGCGTCCGCACCCTTATCATCGAACAGAACAACTACCTAGGCGGAGGCTATTGGGTAGGAGGATACATGATGAATCCAGTGACTGTAAGGGCACCTGCCCAAAAGGTTTGGGACGAACTAGGAGTCCCGTACAGAAAGATAAGCGATGGGCTCTATGCAACATGGGGGCCTAATGCATGCAGCAAGTCAATTAGCGCAGCATGCGACGCAGGCGTTCGATTTTTGCAGCTTACCAAGTTTGACGACCTGGTACTCAAGAACAAGCGCGTAGGCGGAGTGGTGGTAAACTGGATGCCAGTATCAGCATTGCCAAGAAATATCACCTGCGTGGACCCGGTGGCGCTAGAAAGCAAGATAGTGATCGATGCCTCAGGTCACGACTCTGTCGCAGTAAGACGACTAATGGATAGGGGCTTGGTTAAGTGGAAGGGCATGGATCCAATGTGGGTTGAGGGAAGCGAAGACGCAGTCGTCAACTCTACTGGCGAAGTCTACCCAGGCCTCATCGCAACGGGCATGTCAGTCACCGAGACCCATGGGCTTCCAAGGATGGGTCCGACCTTTGGAGCCATGTTGCTCTCAGGTAAGAAGGCGGCCGAAGTGGCGCTTGGCAAACTGAAGGAAATGCCAAACCCACCAAAGATAAAGGCCAAGTAACCTTTTATCTTCACTCCTTCACTCTTCTTTTTGTTTGGATTTTCGTCACGTCCACATCTATTCCAATGCTGCCGTTGATGTCAGATCAATGGCAGACAAGATCAAGAAGATCTTTCCAAAATGCAGAGTACAATTCAATCGACCCCTTCAATATAACGATACGATCGAAAATGCTCGGATATATGACCTGAAGCACCCTTTCGAAGAGCAATCGAGATCATTGACGCCAACAGAGGGCCTCATGCCCCTCTATGACGGTTTCGTGTTGCAGAGGATTTTTGCTGAAAAGATACCAGACGAAGAATCATGGTCCTCCCACGTACACATTGTGCTTACAGACCTTCTGACCTGCACTTTTAGCGAGGACGATTGGCGCTACCATGGCCGCGCGGTCATATGCGGCAGCCCCTCGATAATTTCCACAACTGGCATCATAGAGGCACCAGCCAAGCCAAGAGAGTTTTACCTTGCACAGCTTGGCGGAATATCAGATTTGGCGAGACTGAAGAAAGAATTCGCCGGCAGGTTCATCGATTATGACGACCCCAAGATCACAGATGCTGCGGTTGTCTACGCGCTACAGGCACTATTCTTTTTTGTAAGCGAAGGCCAACCCTTCTGTAGCAACAAGAAATGCTTTCTTTACAATGCCCACTGGCAAGAAGAACTGCTCTACATGATTGAAAACAAGACACTCTGTGACAATCACAGGAAAATGGCGAATAAATTTAACATGAACATTGGCTCACTGTAAAGTTTTCACCCACTCATAGTTCGACGAATAATTTTTAACTATTACATCCGGGTTCTTTAGAAATCATTTTTCCTTGGAAACTCCGAACGGATTATTAAGAGGTCCAGGAAATGTCACCTTGTAATTGTCTGAAGGCGAGTCTGGCAAGAAGCACTATGACGTAGTAATTATCGGGTCTGGACCTGCTGGCTACACCGCAGGCATATACACGTCCAGAGCAAAGCTCTCCACCCTGATAATCTCCGGTACGCTGCCAGGTGGCCAACTCATGACCACAAGCGAAGTTGAAAACTATCCAGGCTTTCCAAACGGCATTTTCGGTCCTGAGCTCATGATGAACATTCGCCAACAGTCAGAGCGATTTGGAGCTGTCATAGTAGACGACGAAGTAATCAAGGTAGATTTCAAGAACAGGCCTCTTTCAGTAACAACGCATTCTGAGACATACTCTGCAGAAGCGGTCATTGTATGCACAGGTGCATCGCCTCGCAAGCTCGGGCTCCCAGCAGAACAACAATTCAGCGGAAGGGGCGTGTCCTATTGTGCTACCTGCGACGGCCCGTTCTTCAAGGGTGAAGATATCGTGGTGGTTGGAGGCGGTGACACAGCGCTTGAAGAAGCAACATTTCTCACCAAGTTTGGAAAATCAGTCAAGATAGTGCACAGGCGAGATTCACTTCGAGCCAGCAAGATTCTGCAGGAGAAGGCAAAAGACAACCCCAAAATTGAGTTCATCTGGAACAATGTTGTGTCAGACATCAAGGGAGACAAAAAGATCTCAACAGTCACGATAAAAGATGTGGCAAGCGGCAAGGAGACCACACTCAGAGCTGGCGGACTTTTCGTTGCGATAGGGCACGAGCCCAACACATCGATTTTCAAGGGCCAACTTGAACTCGACGATAAGGGCTACATCGTATTGAAGGATCATACAAAGACAAGTGCAGAAGGCGTGTTTGCGGCTGGAGATGTGCATGACCATCGCTACAGACAGGCCATTACTGCAGCTGGATTCGGCTGCATGGCCGCTATCGATGTTGAAAGATGGCTTTCAGAAAGAAGACACAGAAATTAGCTGTTGAGACGTGGGCATATACGCCCTAGATTCATGTTTTTGGCACTCGCCCTTGATGTACGAGTATGAGGCTAGCCTTTGCCGGGCCAGCTGTAAGGAGTAGAGCTGATGATAGATCACATAAGTCTGATACTCAGATCACACCTGCTCCCTCGCTGAACGAGGCAACCACGCGACACGATCACCGTCGCATCTTTGTCTCCACCTTTTTGTCGGTCTACCACTAGATATAACTGCAAGAGACCTGCACACAGACAATCAGGTAACTGCAATTACTCGATTAAGAACTGCCGAGAGCAAGAACAAGTAGTGGATGGGAGCAATGATTGGTCATGCCCGTGCCCCATTATTTCATAGGCTGTAGGCCAGTTGCGACATGTGTTTGGCGTTCTTGAGCGCTCTTTCATATTCCTGATCGCTCATGATGCCTTCCTTGACATAGAGGCTTCTGAACTTTCTGCCATCGTCTGCGAAGATGCCAACGACTACCCCACTCTCCAAGGTCTCGCCTTTCTTGATCATTGAAGTCATGACTGCGCCCGATGAGGGCCCTACCAGCATATTCTCCTTCTCCGCCAGCTGCCTCACTGAGTCAAACGAGTCCTTGTTTGTCGCGGTCATCCATTCATCTACGACTTCTTCGCGACGTTTGAAGAGCTCGGGCATCAATGATTCTTCAAAATTGCGTAAGCCCTGCAAAAGATGGTTCTTTTGAGCTTGCACAGCAATGACGCGTATATTTCTATTCCTCTCCTTTAGATATTTCGCAGTGCCAGTTATCGTGCCGCCAGTCCCGCACCCCGTGACAAAGTGAGTCACGGCACCGTCTGTTTGCTCCCATATTTCCGGCCCCGTGCTTTCATAGTGAGCAAGAAAGTTGGCGTCATTTTCATACTGGTTTGGCATATAGTAAATGTCAGGACGCGGCTTTGAGATCGCCTTTGCAAGTGCAATGCTCTGGTCAGTCCCAGCACCTACTCTCGGGCAGAGGTCATCGGAAGTTTCATGCAGAGTCGCGCCAAGGTGCCGCAAGATATTCTTTGTTTCGTCGCTAACCTTTTCAGGGATCACAATCTCCACCCTGTAGCCAAGCGAAGTTGCAATCCCAGTCAGCGCGATGCCAGTGTTTCCTGACGTGGGCTCGATAATTATGCTCTTTTCTCTTTTTAAGATACCACGCTTTTCCGCGTCCTTTATCATCCAGTAAGCTGCTCTATCCTTGACAGAGCCGAACGGGTTGTGCCATTCCAGCTTTGCGAAGTATCGTACGTTTTTGGTAGAAAATGATTTTAGTTCCACTAGCGGGGTGTGACCTATACGTTCCACGATGTCCGGCCTAGCGACGGTGGTCAAATGATCTATTTCGCCTTCTTTATCACAAACTCGAGATCCTTGTCAGTCTTGTTCAGAGATACGAGCTGATGACCGTTGCGACTGACCCACCTTGAAATATCCTCTTCAGATTCGGGGTCGTCTGCAACCACCTTGAGAGTATCGCCTATCTTTAAGCGCTCTATCTCCATCTTTGTCCGGAATACAGGTTCCGGGCAGTAAAGGCCCCTCACATCAATTGATTTTGTAGGTGAAGCACTCATAGTAACGAACGTAAGTAAAATTACCGCGACTTTATATTAAATGTTACAGTTTATTACCGGAAAAGATCCCGACTCCTCATCCGTTGCAGGGATTTTGCGGAGGATCTTGTCGCCGTTTCGAACTTGTAACCTCGCACGATTGCAACAGGCACGCCTTCTGACTTTCCCATAACGAGTTCGGCTGCTGCTGCTATTTCATCTGCGACGGCGATCTCACTTACCCTCAGCTTCCTACCATACATGTCCCGAGAGCCGACATAGCTCTTGACGGGGCGAATGCCTGCAATCCCAATGGCAACATTTGTCTGGCCCTCACGGAATGGCCGGCCAAAAGTGTCAGTGACGATAACAGCGATTCCTTTGCCCGTCTTTTCTCTTACGAATTCCAAGAGTCGTCTTGCAGACCTATCTGGATTAACTGGGAGGAGCAGTGCAGCTTCGCCTTGCACATTGCTCTGATCAACGCCAGCGTTCGCACAAACAAACCCATGTTTTGTTTCCGATACAATTACTCCGTTCTTGGCTCGGAGGATCTGGGCAGACTCCTTCAATATTAGCTCCATGATACGCGGATCCTTGTTGTGCTCTTTGGCCATCTTTCTCGCCTTTTGCGAAGGAGCGATGTCCTCGAGATTGACAATGCGTCCTTCTGCTTTTGATACAATCTTGTGTGCCACCACAAGAACATCCCCATCGAGAATTTCCAGATTGTTCTGCTTGACGTCCTGAAGAATAACGGCTCCGAGGTCATCGCCGGGCATAATGTTCTTGCCAATTCGGACTGGGATTATCCGTAGCACAGGAGTATTGGAAGTGGAGGGGAATTAAAAAACGGGTCGGTTACTGCCGGCGGCTGGCCGCATTTACCAGCACGGCTTCACCGAAATTTTTTTTTAGCAAGTTCAGGAGCAGGCTGAGATCGCGCTTGTCTATCGAAACGTCAGCCTTTTCCCTTACAATATCCACAGGACAGAAACCTACAGTATAACCTGCGAGTGCGAACAGCTTCAAGTCGTTGGCCCCGTCTACCACCACCACAATATCCTCCTTCTTAAAGCCCCATTCCTTTATGGTATCTCTTACTGCAGCTGCCTTGTCAGACGTGACGTTCAGGATTACGTCGTCCAGTTTGCCATCCTTGAATATGAGCTCGTTTGAGAATATCTTGTCGATCCCTAGATCAGTTCGGAGCCTGTCAGTGATTATGGTAAAGCCACCGGATACTGCGATCATTTTCCAGCCGGCCTTTTTCAGAGCAGTGCACAGCTCTTTTGCGCCAGGCATCAATGGCAATCCTTCTGCCAGCCTCTTGGCGTCTTCGTATGTGATACCGCGCAGTGCGTGCACTCTGCGTCTCAGACCATCTTCCCAGTTGATATCTCCCCTTATGCCGGCATTTGTGATATCCCAGATTTCCTTCTCTTTCTCAGGACCCATTACCTGCGCCAGAACCGGGAGATATTCGGCGTTCAACAGTACGCCTTCCACGTCAAAGATAATCAGCATACTTTGCTTATGCAAACAACTTTCTCGTCTGTATATTAAGCTTCTCCAAGTTTCTTATCCAGCTAGTGTGTCCGCAGAGTCTGCTGCTTCTTGTTGCTGAGGTAGTCGGTCAGCAGCACCTTATCGATTTCTGCAGGGTTTATGTAGTACGATCTGCCGCTCACGTACTTTTCCATTTCGTTGACGTAGCTCAGCAGAGAGTCTTCTTCACTTATCATTATAGTGTCAATGTCAATATTTCGAGAGTGGACCTTCTTAGCCTCTGTAATTGTGCGTGCACCTATGTACTGATCAACCTGTCGGTAGCGATAACACAAGTAAACAAGCTCTCCAGAAGCAATGTCCAAGTTCATGCTGTTCTCCTGCTTTATAATATCAAGCGTCTGACGGTCAGGAGTGTAAAAGTGAGAGTAGGGCCTTTGCGAGAGGATCTTGTCCTGCTCGCCCTTGTCGTCAATAAAGCAGGCGCTTGGGTGACCATCTGTGACCAGCACTATGCGTTTGTTCATGGCACCATCCTTTTGCAGGATTTTGCTTGCCAACCTGAACGCGGCCTGGTAGTTAGTGTAGTGGAGAAAGTCAGAACCGGGCTCAAAGGTCTTCAGGTAAGGAATATCACTTGGGAGTACTCTTGATGCAAGTGCGCCGAATCCCACTACATAAACAGAGTCTGATGGAAAGAACTTCCTGTTCAGGAGATACAGGCTCCAAAGCGCTCTCTTGGCCGCCTCTATCCTGCTCATGTCGCCATACATTGAGGAGTAGCGCATTGTTGAACTCAGATCAATACAGTAGACTACTGCAACTCGGACGTCTTGCATCGTTTCATATTCTTCAAAATCTCCCACATCCATCTGCAACGGAAGCTTTAGATCACGACCATCCTTTGAAAGCCGCTGGATCGTGTTGAGCAGCGATTTTGGCACGTTGAGCAGTCGGATATCGTCGCCCGGCTCGTATCTCTTGCTTGTGTCGAGCACCAGCGAGCCGGAGCCCATGTTCTGTGTTTCATGCATCCCATACTCACCGGCCTTGAGCGCCTTCATCACATCGCTTAGGATCTTGGTACCTATCGTGGTAAAGCCCTTGGTGGTGAGCCACTTTGGAGAATCCTTCAGATAGCCCTTGTTCATCAAATGCCTCACAAGAGGCAAACCAGAGTCATCACCAGTCTCCTCCCCTTCGTCTCCTACCTGTGAGTTTGATTCTTGCCTACCTTGCTGTTGCTCATTCTGAGAGGTTGGAGACATTGCACCTTGAAGCACTTGCTCAAGCTCTTGGAGGCTTGGAGTCTTTTCTCTTAGGGCCTCCCGTCCCAATGATTTCAGCAGTTTGTCCAGAACATCGCGTGGAAGTTCCCTGCTTCCTTGGCTCTTCTGCTGTTGTTCTTGGCCCTCTTTATCCAGTGGAAAATACAGGAATTTCTTGCTTCCAGGAGTGCTATTGTACGAGCCCATAACTGTTGTCCTTTCTATCCAAGACAGGTGGCTGAGTGTGACGTAACCCTTCAAGAACCACTTCTGTTACAGACGCGGTAAATTCTCCGTCCAAGTTGGGCGCTAGTTCAACGCCGTCTGTCCTAATACCATGCTGTCTGGCCCTTTCCACGAGCTGCTTTTGCTCTTCTTTCACTATCGAAATTGTCTCGGCAACAGCCGCCCTTAGTGCAGGGAACTTGGCCAATTGTGATTCATAGTCTGGGCTCCTCCCCCCTCCGATCATAATCTGGGACACTTGGAACGCCTTATTCTTTGCAAAGTCATTCTTGACTTTTGTAAGTTGCTCGGGGGAAAGCTTTTGGATGTATTCAAGCGACACTTCTTTGAGCGCGCTTTCGATTATGGAATTGAGAACATTACTCCTATTCTCCCTTGTGTCTTCCATTTCTGCAAGCTCGAACTTGCTAGACTGGTGGATGCAGTGGATGTCACAGAAGCGCGGGATGGCCTTTACACCAAAAGCAATAGAGCGCGTGCGCTCGGCCTCCGCTACCACCATCTCCATCGAATGTACGGCCATCCTCACGCTCACACCTTTGTCGTGGTTCACGTCTGGATGGGCGCGTGTCATCTGTGTAATCTTGGCTATCATCCGTACCATGAAGACAGGAAGCACTACGTTCTTTGCATCCGCCAACCGGGACTCCTGCACTATTATGAGCATCTCGTCCTCAACAGTCCGGGGATAGTGCGTATCAACATGGCTTCTGAGCCTATCAAAGAGCGGCTCGATTATCTTGCCAGAATGGGTATAGTCAATTGGGTTTGCCGTGGCGATAATCTTGACATCAGGTTTGAACACTACAGGATATGCACCGGTGGTAAACTTGCCCTCCTGAAGGACACTGAGCAGAGACACCTGCTTGCGAGGGTCTAGAACCGGCAACTCATCGATGCAGAGTATACCGTGTCTCGCCTGCAGCAATTGTCCGGCGGAATAGGACTCCATGCTATACAATTCAACACCTTTCTTGGCGATCTTGATAGCGTCTATCTGGCCTACTAGATCCTTTACAGAGATGTCAGGTGTAGAGAGAATGTACTTGTACCTATCAGCGCCGGATACCCAGTCGATCTTTGTTTCGAGTTTATTTGTACGGATGATATCTTCGCATTCGGGCGATACAGTAAATTCGGGTTGCGTGCGAACAATCGGTGAATCAGTCAAGAGTGCAATTAGCTGATCTTCGGGAATGGTAGTAGGAATGTCGTTCGTTATTGTGCCTCTTACCACGGGTATGGGCGAAAGAAGGTTGTTGGCAATCGCCTCTGCAATCTTGGTCTTCGCCTGGCCGATCTGTCCGATAAGTAAGATATCATGGCCAGATAGGATCGCCCTATTGAGCGCAGGAATTACATCGTCGTCGTAACCGATGATCCCGGGATACGGATGTTCGCCTTTTTTCAGCTTAGCAACCAGGTTGCCGCGCATCTGTTCTTCTACTGTGACGTGTTTGTAGTTTATCTTGAGCAGATCGCCTAGTGTCTTTACCTGCTTGTAGTCTTCAGGGACGCCAGGCATCAATTCATCGTACTTTGGTTTTGCACCATAAGAGCGGCGGACCGCTTCTTCTAGTTTCGCGCTCATTTCCAGAGATTACAGTTCCGCGGCTTTCTCGTAAATTTAAAGGTTATACAGGAGTTGCTGCCCAATTCAATGGCGCATAGTATCCAGCCTCGCTGCCTAAATTGTTTGCACGTTGGATCTTGTTTGGTGCTACGATGCGGCCTAACGAGAATCGCGTGATTCCAAGGATAAAGTGTTGGGGGGGGAAGGAAGAATCAGGATTTAATGAAGCAGGCGGAAATGATTCGTTGTGTGCAATTATTCTACATGGTTTCGATCATCCATCCAATGATTTGAACTTGATTCTTCCAGTCCCCTTCTGATTGTGCTTTAATCCAAAAAGGCAATAAAATTCGGATGACCTTCGCGGTTTTTCTATTTCAAATACCCTCCTCATGCCTCAACATCTAGGAGTGACACACAATGTCACGTCGAACATCTTAGTTTTACGGCAGCAGTTGATGTCCTACCTACAGCGCGTCGCTCATTCAGGAGTTCAAGCACTGCACGATGCCCTTTTCGTAGGTGACGTACTCACGCCAAGTTGCATGTGCTGCTTTGAAAAAAAGAGTAAAAAACAAGCGCAAGTTATGTGCGGTCAGCGGGACTTGGCTTCCTTTACAAGCTCGCGCAAGTGAGCAAGCGATCTTACTTGGCCACCGTTCACCTTCTTGTATAGCTGCCAATAAATCTCGTTCGTAATATCTTTGCGTTCCTTGAGCACTTTGAGGTGGTAACGCATAGATCTTACCTTGACCACATAGACCTCTTTCTTACCAACTCTTGCGGTCTTTTTGCCCTTTTTCGACCCGGGGCCTTTTCCGTGGATCTTCCAGACTGAGCGCTTTTCCATAGCCCTGCCCCTCGAGGTGCCTTTTGGCTGAACCGTCCATATCGCGCCGTTCTTGACAAGCGAGCGAATATTGTCCCGGGTAATAGAATCGGCGACATCTTCTAACCTATCAGGTTCAAAGCGAATTCTGTTCGCTCCGACGCCGAGAATCCTTGCTACAAGTTCACGCTTTTTTGCAATGTTGACTACCATTATGTCTTCGACTCCTCATCTTTCTTTTCCTTTGGTGCCAGCTTACCCGCGTTCAACACCTTGATACCAAGCTCGGCTGCCTTGGCGATGATCTCTATCCTCTTTCGTTTCCCAACAGTGTGAGCAAGCCGGGCTGCGTCCTTTTTCGGATCCAGTCTTGCAAGCTCGGCAACATTATGAACGACATTGTCTGTATAGCCTGACGGGTGAAGACCTCTTGCAGCCTTGGGACCCCGGTAGCCTACCTTGACAAGGGACGGCATACCTGACTTTTGTTTTCTCATCTTATTGTCCTTGCCCTTAGGTTTTCTCCAGTTCTCAGCCAGCCGGTCATACCTCCAGCTCTCCTGCCGGATGAACTTTGGCCGCCTCTCTGCGACTCTTTTCCTGGCTGCCAGCAATTCTTCGTTAATTACCATAGCAATACGCAGGACACAAGACTTGCTCATTACAATAAATATGTTACTGGCTTCTCCTCGCTGCTCCGTCTGCCTCCTGCCATCTTTCGCAGCAGCATTCCACTTTTCCCTATTGTTGGATGAGCTCATATGACCACCACCTCCTTTTGCACCTATCGTGCAAACATTGTGGTTCTACAGGAGCCCTGACCTCACCTCAACTGGGAATCCTATCCCGGAAGGAAGACCAGATGCAGGTTAGCAAGAGTTTCAACACTCGTTTGAGCACGTTTTACCAAGCATCCAATCCTGAAGATCCCTCTTTCCCGCCACAGCATGTTGATGCAGAAAACGACGTCCCTATGCGATGGCAGGATGGTTGTTGCTCTTGTTACGGCTGCCGCTAACAGGAACATCCCAAGACACATTACCCGCCAGACCTGCTTCTGGCAAAGAAGGAAAATGGCATCATCTTCATGTTTGGGTGTGTAAACCGCGACAATACGGTTGAAGCTATTAATATTCCGACCCAGACTGCTTATACTGTTATGACAGAAGGCGGAGGAAAGCAACGGATAAACGGCGAAACCATCACGGGCATCGCTCTGGTATTCTTGGCACTCTTGTTCATCTGGGCTGGCACTCAAAACCCGGTCTGGGCTTCGATAATGCCTGTCAACTTCATTATTATACCCATAGGAATTGGCTTTATCGTAGTAGGCGCCATCGCAACAAGGAATGCAAATCGTGCCAGGTCATCGTCCCACCAAAGCCATTACTAAGTGGAATGTTTAAAGCAATGTCCGGCCTGAAACATTAATATAAATAACATGCCATCCTCTGAAGACGCCATAGAAGCTTACGCCAATACCGAAAAGACATTCTTTGAACTGGCAAGTGAGCAGAGGCTGGCTATAATTTTCAAGCTCAATGAGAAAAAAGCCAAGATATCTCAAATTGCAAAGGACTTGGGCATTACTATGCAGGAAGCTCACAGGAACGTAAATCGCCTACAGGATGCCGGCTTGATAGAAAAGGATCCAGAGGGCATTTTTTCCCTGACAACTTTTGGCAACACGATAATAAAGCAGATCCCGACCTTCAACTACCTCTCAAAGCATAAAGAATATTTCTCAGAGCATGTGCTCGGAGAGCTCCCGATAAAGTTCATCATGCGGCTTGGTGCACTGGATAGATGTGAATACATCAAGGGTGTGGTTGCGATCCTGGAGCGCTGGAAAGACATCTACCGAGAAGCCAATGAATACATCTATGAAATAGTGCCACAGGTCCCCATAGACCTCATAGAGCCAGCAGTCACACGAGTTAAAGAAAAGGGTGTGAAATATAGCTATGTTTTTCCAAGGAACGTCATAATCCCAAAGGGTAGGAAGGAACTACTGAAAAAGCTTGGGCACAATGAGCTCCTGACCAAGGGTGCGATAGAAAGAAGAATGGTTGAAAGTGTGCAGGTTGCAGTAATATTGAACGAAAAGAATGCCGCGGTCCTTTTCCCAACGCAAAAGGGTGAGACAGACATGAACATGATGTTTTATAGCTCAGACCCCGTCTTTCACGAATGGTGCCTCGACTACTTCCGCTACAGATGGTACGGGTCAGACATTTTTGACGAAAGCAAACTGAAAGAAATCTGATGAAAGAAATCTGATTATGGCTACTTCATCCAGTCGATCGGGATGTCCTGGTATGTACCATTCGGCAATATGCGCCGAATCGATATGGGGAGTGCCTTCTGTTCAATCTCTTCCACCGCAAGCATGATCGAGCTTCTCGCATCCTCAGGAACCTTGATCAGAGGCGGGGCGCCAAGAGAAAGCTGAAGTGATCTTGAACCGGTTATCCTTGCCTTCTCAAATCGGGTCAGCCAAGGCGGGCCGATGAGAACTTTGTTCCCTTGAGCTTCTATCTCCTTCAACTCATAGTCAAACTCAGGATAAGTGACTACCTCGTCAGCCGGACGGGATGATTGTTTTGAAGCAATTATCTCCTGAACCTGCTTCTTCGACACAGCACCTTTCTTGTTCTTCTTTATGCTAGCCTTCCTGGTAGTCTTTGCCTTGGCGGGGGCGGGCTTTTTAGGAGCAGAATTTTTCTTTTGAGAAGAATGTTTTACTACCAAGAATAATGGGAAAAAATAATGCATATCTAATTAAATGTTTGCCCCAATCAGCCAAAACATACAATGGGGCTATATTATTCTGACATTATTAGAATACACAATCCTGTATTTATGCTTCGCTGCACGACCACCAAACATGATTGACGGTCTTGGCGGATCAAAGGAGACCGCAGATTTGACTCGTCTACTCTAGTCCGCAGTAGTATGAACAAGCCCAAGAGAAGATTCACAGATTTGTGGCGCTGCCTATGTTGACATTTTTCAGCGCTATCTTGTAGGAAGGCAATCAGATCAGTAGAACAAATAAGTAAATGTGGAAGAGATCGGGTATCTAGTAGAATCTCACGGATGAATTCATTCAAAAGATATTTGATCGATGCAAAAAGAGAGGGCGGCGCAGCAACTTCGAGCGGATCAATCGCAGATGCAGGCGGGCAACCAACCAGCTTAATGTTTGGGAGGTAAGACATAGAAACACTGTACAAGATAGCAATACATGGAGGCACCATATCCATGGACAGAGACTTTTTGTTGCAGAACGAGTTCAAGAATCTTTGGTTGAATCGCAACAATCTTCCAATGTATTTGCAACGGAACTGGACTGCCTGATTTCATGTGCAACGCGGTTAAGTCGCCAATTCAAGTCTTGATCACTGCCGCATGTGATAGTAGGCGGCAGGACGGCTTGATTTACGACAAACCTCCAAATCATTAGCCTCATTACCTTTCTCGTCTTTCTTCATACTTGCCATTTCTCTTGATGGTTACGTTTCCAAGCCTCAGTCGCCCTCTGCACGGGTTGCCCTTAGTTGTTCTAACGCTCGAAAAATTCTGCACGGGCACGGCTATTCAATTGTAGAAACGTTTTCATAAGATGAAAAGCGAGCGGATTATTGTGCAGCATGCTGCCGGTTCTGTTTCACGACTAAGAATAGAGCTAGAGGTCATGGGCAAGAGGTCTGCTCAGGCCGAACTGGTGCGTCACTTGGCACCTGTCACATGCAGCGCAATTCTGAAAGGCCTCCCGCTGCAAGACAGAGTTCACCGCTATGCAGACAAGTTCATCTACATAGAGACAGGACTTGTGATAGGGGCAGAAAAGCAAAAGACGCAGTTCAAGAGAGGAGACATAGCATTTCTCACGTCCAACGGATCGATATGTGTGTTCGTCCAAGATGCGACCCTCCAACCCATGAACCCTATAGGCAAAATCATCGACAATATCGACGTTCTAGAATCCAGTCAGCCCGGGGACGTAATAATTGTAAAAAAGAAAGACTAGCGAGTCATCAGCTGATAGACTCTGTGGCCGCTATATCCACCAACTGACTTGACCACACCTTTCTGTTCAAGTGATCTGATGAAGCCGTTAGCGACAGAAATTTTCACACCAATATTTCTTGCAACTGCCTGTGGTGTGATTGCCTTCATCCCCTGAATAGCCTTCATACCTACAGATTCCTCAACGAGTACCGAAAGTTTTTGCTTCTGCTGTGGCTTGGCGGCCTTCTTCTCAGATGCCTGCTTGATCTCTGCTCCCCCAGGCCCCGTTTGGGCTGTCTTGTCGGAAGCGCCTGTCGGCTTTTTCTTGTTGCCTCCCATATGTCAGTCTCTCTGTTTGTTTGCCTGCAGCCCTTTAATAATCATTCAGATAAACTTTAAGCGCACAAGATGCAGAGCTGGGATGCCCTTGGACTTCAAGCCCTTGATAGAGACCTTTCAACAGATGGAGCAGACCTCCAGTAGGCTTGCGCTCACCGACTATCTTGTAGACCTGCTGAAGAAGACTCCTCCCGAGATCATCGACAAGATGACTTATCTCATACAAGGCAAGCTTTACCCTGACTATGAGGGAATTGAGTTAGGGCTTGCAGAAAAGATGGTGATAAGAGCGATCGCCAGCTCGGCCGGCAAGAATACTTCTGAGGTAGAGTCTGCCTACCAAAAGACCGGAGACCTCGGTGATGCAGCAAGAGAGATCATGAAATCTAAGAACCAATCGACTCTTTTTTCAGAACCCATGACTGTTGAACGGGTGTATTCCACCTTCGACAAGATTGCGCGCACGATGGGTACCGGTTCACAGGATACAAAATTGCGCCTTATAAGCAGCTTGTTAAATGATGCCACTGCTGAGGAAGGGCGATACATAATCAAATTTGTCATGGGACAGCTCAGACTTGGGATAGCAGACTATACCGTGCTTGACGCGCTGGCAATAGCGTTCACCGGCGACAAAGCAAACCGGCAGATGCTAGAGAATGCATACAATGTCTCAAGCGATCTTGGCACCGTTGCAAGATTGCTCGCAACTGAGGGACTCGAAGCAGTTAGGTCGATCAAGATAACTCTCTTCAAGCCGATCCGGCCGATGCTTGCAGAGCGGGTAAGGACTGCAGAGGAGGCGCTTGAGCGTATGGATGGAAGGGGGGCAGTTGAATACAAATTGGATGGGGAGCGTGTCCAGCTGCACAAGGGCGGCGACAGGGTTGAGTTATTTTCAAGACGACTCGAAAGGATTACCAGTCACTACCCGGACGTAGCAAGAGCAGTAAAGTCGATCAAGTCAGACGTAATACTGGAAGGCGAAGTGGTCGCTATTAACTCCGAGACTGAGGAATACCTGCCATTTCAGGAGCTTATGCATAGACGCCGCAAGTACGGTGTTGAAGAGGCGATGGAGAATTATCCTGTAGTAGTGAATTTTTTTGATGTTCTCTATGTTGACGGCAAGAGCAAGACGGACCTGCACTATCTCGAGCGAAGAAAGATCTTGAAAAAGATAATCGACGCGGTCGAGGACAATAGCAGAGTCAGGCTCATAGAACAGACAATTGCCAACAAACCCGAAGAGATTGAACGGTTCATGGCGGTGGCAATAGAGAACGGATGTGAAGGAGTAATGATAAAGCACTTAGGAAGTACATACAGGGCAGGCGCAAGGGAATATGCGTGGGTCAAGCTAAAGCGCGAATACCGGAACGACCTCGCAGATACACTTGACTTGGTTATTGTGGGCGCATTGCACGGCAGAGGAAGGCGCACAGGTAGATATGGCGCGCTGCTACTGGCGGCATATGACCCGAAAGCAGAGATGTTCCAGAGCGTGACAAAGGTCGGTACAGGATTCACCGACGTGCACCTTGAGCAGTTTTATAACGAGCTTGAAAAGCATAAACTCAAGCACCGGCACGCTAGAGTGGAAACGGGAATGCGGATGGACGTTTGGTTCGAGCCAAAGGTAGTGATTGAGGTAATTGCATCAGAGATAACACTCAGCCCTTCACACACTGCAGGTCTCAATGCAGTCAGGCCCGGCTACGGTCTTGCACTACGCTTTCCCAAGTTCACGGGCAAGATTCGCGACGACAAGAAACCCGAAGATGCAACCTCGGTTGAAGAGATCGTGGCCATGTACAAGAAGCAACTGAAGGTATCAGGAGTCAGAACAGAGGGAGAAGAAGAATAGATGCAAAAGATGCCACAAAGAGCAAGACTATCACTTCGTTGATTTTTCGCCGCTAGTATGAGAAGTATCGGCAGATCGCTCACAAGACAGAGCATCAGTCGCGCTAGTGAGAGAGACGAGCGGAGGGAGAATCGTTGACAACATGTTCTCTTTTTTCACGATTTGACTACAATGGTTTATGCGTTCACAATTGTATTGTCCCCTGCCACGGCACATTGCCTCTTGATCTACACACCCATTGCTCAGTACGCCGCCTAACACGAGGGCACATCACTGTTGCTATGATGTTCTATTGCTCGTCTTAGGTCTGTCTCACTCACTGATGATCAGAACTTCCCAGCATGCCTTTCTTACTCCTTCTTTCTTCTCCACCCCAGTCAAACAAAATTTCATGGTGAGAGGTTAAGAAGATAGACACAGAAAGGTGAACGGGCGGATGTGTGGTGGAATGACAGATAACGCGTTTGTTGAGATGTTAGGATCATACGATAGAAATGCGGGACAGAAAATCATTGCAGACCGCAGGGTGGGGGTACATGGGGGAAAAGTCATGCGGTCTGCAATGGCTTGTCTCAACTATAGTTTCCTTTTCTGGATAATAAAGGAAAGCGGTGTCTTGTTTGCGAAGATTGCATATATAAATTCGTATAGAAACTGACTATACCATTATGCAGGTGTTCCCTCCCTCCCCATGTGTGTAGGGCTTTTGAATTCTACGACTTGTAAAGACCCTTGTCGATCGTGTCCCGAACTCTTCTGATGGAAAGTTGTGATTCTCACACCTTCCCATTCCAGAGTGTTAAAGTAACTGCGATAACATGATCAAACATAACATGATCAAACAAGTGCAAATACACGGCCCTATGGAATGACTCGCCACCAGTTATGGGTGTGAGCTACCTGTTCACTATAGCTGGACCCAGCAGAGGAAAGCAAACGCTTGTGTGTGGTTCTTACTATCATGTTGTACCGCCCGGATCCTCAGGCTTGTTATCTCGGCTGGCCTGCTGGTTTAGACTGGCTGCGGATACTTTGCCAATCGCCAGCCTCATAAGAGCGACCCACATGATCACCAGCGGCACATGGTAGGTTGCAATTCTCCAAGCTATGATCACTTTCAACTGGTCGTCGTTGACTACGTCGCTCAAGGTAGGTATGCCACTCAGGTTAGAGACGTAGGCCCAAATACCAAGTTCAGCCAAACCTGATCCTCCTATAGTTATGGGAAGTGCGGCTACAGAGTTCGATGCGGCGGTTGCCATTAGCGAGTCGAAGATGCTAATGTCGGAACCGACGGAGTCCGCCAGCACCATGAATGATATTCCATAGAAAAAGAAGGAAACAAGAGTGATCACCATTCCTATTGCAAATGTCTTGAGGGATCTCTTGGAATTGAAATTCTCTCTACTCATCTTGCACAGGTCAGCTATAGCAGAGTTTGCAGAATTGATAAGGTTCTCCGCCTTTTCCTTTGCAAGAAACTTTTCTGCTATCCTCTTGGAAAAATGCGGTAACCGCAAATTGCGCTTTGCAGAAAACAATACTAGTGCTAGCCACACACCAAATGTAGGGATAGTCAGAAGAATAACGGCTATTCCGACCACTGTCCCTCCTCTGTAGATGGCAACAGCTCCTGCGATAAAGGCGAGTAGCGAGCCAACAAAAACGTCAGCGATTATCTCCATCGTCGCGACCCATGCGGCCTTACCCGGCGGCACTTTGTTTCTGGATAACCATGCTATTCTGATCAGTTCACCTCCGACATAAGATGGAGTGGTCTGAGTTACAAATTCGCCCGCCAGCCTTGCGGAAAGCGTCTTGCCGGTCGAAGCCACATCGTAGCCAATGAACCTCTTAACAAAATACTTGAATCTATACGCCTGCAACATTATTCTGACTATTGCAGCGGCGGCCGAGGCCACAAATGGAACAAGGCCGACCGCAAAGACGTCTTGCGGAGACACATTAGTGGTAAGGAATAGAATTATGAAGGGTACCACGCTTGCAGGAATGGCAACAAGTCGCCAGTTCAACTATAACGGGACTTGTTGGAGCATGGTAGTATAAGAGTGTAAAGAAGCTAGAAAGTTCATACTATTGAGGTGGGAAGTTTGGCATAGGAGTCCTTTCTTTGAGCGCATGCAAAGTGTATATTTTTTGAGGGTGTAAAGAAGATATAGACGGAAACATTCTTCCATGCAAGTGCACACGATATTCGTTACTGGCACAGCGGGTTCTGGCAAGTCGCTCCTCACTTCCAGGCTGCTCCAGTGGTACAGGGACAACAGCGCGTATCCAATAGCCCTCAACCTTGATCCCGGCGCTGTCAACCTGCCGTACGACCCTGATGTAGATGTACGGAACTATGTCGATGTTGCTACATTGATGGAAAGCTATGGGCTCGGTCCAAACGGGTCTCTCATAATGGCAAGTGATATGATAGCGACCAAGTTGGATGAGATACAGACTGAGGTGGACGAGCTCAACCCCGACTTTGTCATTGTGGATACACCCGGACAGATAGAGTTATTTGCATTCAGGGCAAGTGGCCCGTATTTTGTCACAAACTTTCTCTCAGACTCTAAGGCAACAATATTTGCGTTTGACGGCATGCTTGTGTCGTCCCCCATCAACTATGTGTCCATCTCGCTGCTTGCATCGTCCGTCAGGTTGCGCCTCAAAACTCCTCAGGTAAACGTGCTGACAAAGCGTGACTTGGTGATAGAAAAATTAAAAGACATTATGGAGTGGGCCGGCTCACACCATAACTTGGAGTACGCGCTCGACAGCGAAAAAGATACAGAATATTCTTTACTCAGCAAGGACCTTGCTCGGAGCATGAGTAAGGGTGGTTTTGCATCAGGACTGGTCGCGGTATCAAGCGTTACCATGAACGGGATCGTCAACCTTGCGGCCGCACTTGCACGAATCCTTAATCAGGGTGAGGATGTTTAGGATGGCTGTGAAGTCCGTTAGTGCAGTTGCGCCATGCTCTACAGCAAACCTAGGGCCAGGCTATGACGTGTTTGGCCTTGCTCTTGACGCTCTGAAAGACAAGGTAAGGATAACAAGAAAGCATGATATGAATGGCACAATCACCATCAAGAGTAGTGACCAAGCGATCCCATCTGAGGCCGAGTTCAACTCCGCAGGTCTCGTGATACGGAGTATGATGCGTGACTTTGACATTCGCGACAGCATTGAAGTTCAAGTTACGAAAAAGGTGCCTGCAGGATATGGTGTTGGGTCTAGCGCCGCTTCCGCGGCTGCGGCCGCAGTAGCCTTCAATGCACTATATAAGTTAAAGATAGACAAGAACAGGCTTGTTGAATACGCGGCCGAAGGAGAAATTGCAAGCGCTGGTGCAAAGCATTACGACAACGTCTCTGCTTCGGTGTTGGGAGGATTTGTAATAGGAAACAGAGGAAAGTTCATCAGGATCGAACCACCAAAGGATTTGTTCTTGGTGGTAGCAATTCCGCTCTCAATGCATGTGCCAGAGAAAAAGACAGAGGTCGCCAGGAGCGTACTTCCAAAGGAAGTGCCGCTAAAAAGCGTCGTGCATAATGTTTCGGGTGCGTCTACAATCGTTGCCGGCTTCGCGCTTAAGGACGTGGAGATGATAGCAAGAGGAATTGATGACATTATTGTAGAGCCGGCGAGGAAACATCTGATCCCGGGCTATGATGCCGTAAAGCAGAACGGAATTTCCGCAGGCGCGCTTGCCGTGACGATCAGTGGCGCAGGGCCGTCGATGATCGCTTTCCTAAAAACCCGCAAGAAGGCAAGCAAAGTTGCCAGAGCAATGGCAAAAGGGTTTTTGGAGGCAGGCGTAAGAAGTAAGACATTTGCCTGCCGGCCGAGTAGCGGTGCCCGTGTGGTCTAATCATCTACTTCTTGCTCTTATTCAAGAAGGCAGACATCATCTTTTGTCTGTCTTCATGTGCAAAACAGAGCGCCCATCCATAGATCTCGAGCCTCAAGCCAGTTTCGAGGTCAGAATCCATGCCCCTGTTGATTAGCATCTTACTTACCTTGACGGCAGTAAAGCTGTTCTTTGAAATCTCTCTCGCAAGTGCTAAACATTCATCCATCAGTTTCTTGTTTAGGATCTTAGCCACCTGAGCCGCCCTTTCTTTCTCCTTTGCAGGGTCGCCATTTACTTCTGGCGGCAGGTTATCTTCTGGCCCCACACTAACTACCTTGTTTACAAGTCCGATTTGGTAAGCCTCATCAGCAGTTATCATCTTGCCGGTGAATATCATCTCCTTCGCCTTGGCAGGACCCACCAAACGCATCAGGCGTTGTGTCCCGCCCCATCCCGGCGGAATGCCAATCGTGACTTCTGGTTGTCCGATCTTGGCATTACTTGAAGCGATTCGAATATCGCATGCCATGGCAAGTTCGCAGCCGCCACCGAGCGCAAAGCCATTGACTGCAGCAATTACCGGCTTTTCCAGCCGTTCTATCTTATTGATCACTGCCTGAGCAGAAGATGCATACCTCTCTGCCTGCATTGGATCGATATTCACCATGTATGAGATATCTGCGCCCGCGCAGAACGAACGTTCGCCTGCACCAGTAATTATTACGACCTTGATTCCTTCGTCCATGCCAATGATGTCAACTACTTTTGAGAGTTCTGAAATGACATCAGTGTTCATGGCATTTAGAGCCTCGGGCCTGTTTATTCTCACAATCGCAATGTCTCCTTGCGGTTCCAGCTGAATATACTTCATGCTTGACATGTTGAATGTAGGCAGGCTCCTTTTCAATAAAATCTTATTGGTTTGCGAGCAGGCTAGGGTTAAAAGGAAGGCTCAGACTGCTGCTATGCATGGTTCGGCTCAGACGTGCAAATGCTGACAGCATGGACGACGCAGATATCGTAGTCATTGGTGTGCCTGACGAGTCAAAATCACACGCCAAGCGCAAGGGTACCAGCAAGGCACCTGACGTTCTGAGGGCGGCATCTAACGAGTTTGAGTTCTTTGAGCGCGGCGGCAGGATCATCCCAACACACCCAATGCGTGGCAGCCTAGGAGGCAAACGCGTCTTTGATGCTGGAAACATTGCAGACAAGCAGAATCTGCACAAGATTGTTTTGGACGTCGTTTCTGCTGGAAAGTTGCCGATAATGATGGGCGGAGACCACTCGTTAACAGCAGAGACTATAAGAGCAGTAGCGACCGCCACAGGCAAGAAGATTTCACTCCTGTATTTCGACGCCCACCCAGATTTTGTATCGTCCGTTAGGGACTACTACGGATCCGTGCTGACAGATTCGGCTAAATCGATCGACTTTCGAAAGAGTTTGCTGGTGGGCACTAGAGCGGCTGAACCTGAAGAGATGGAGAACGCAAAGGCAGCGGGATTGAAGATCGTGACTCCACTTGATATTGCAGAGTTTGGCGTGAAGAAGGTATCGCAGATGATAAGAACGCGTACGGCGGGCTCGAAGATATACGTCTCGGTGGACCTTGATTGCATTGATCCGGCCTCCGCGCCCGGGGTGTCAGTGCCCTCGGCTGCAGGGCTATCGGCGGTAGACGTAATCTATCTGCTCAACAAAGTCTTAAGCGGAGGAAATGTAGCAGGGATCGACATTGTAGAGTTGGCGCCTGAATATGACATTAATGGTATGACTGCCATGCTTGCGGCAAGGATACTGTCAGAGTGTATCGCATCAGTAGAATAAATCATGGCACGAGTCTGAACAGAAGATCTTTTTCAGAACATTACATCTGTCCAAATTTATTTGCGTGTAGCGGAATCAGCTATTGTACCGGTGAAATCAAGATTCTCTGCAAATAGCATAGCGTTGTTGGCCTTGACGGGTGCAATCGCTGTGTCACTTTCAATTATTTCATTTCAGTATTCAAGCTTAACTTCAGACGAAATCCTAAAGATCGCAGCGGAGGACATCAGGTCAAATGCTAGAATCCAAGCACATGATCTAGAAAATGCATTTGTAAATAGAATAGAATCGGTATCCTCAAATCTCCAGATAATTTCGAGTGCAAGGTCTGTACAAAATAACGAATTTGGACGAGCACGGATGCTGTTTGATGCGGCCCAGGATGCCACAGGGGACTTGACCAACTTTTACATGTGGCTTGACCGCGAGGGCAAGCTTGTCTGGCTCAGCAACATCAACCAGACAGCATATCAGGAGTTCAAGGGGATTGATCTGGGCCTGAGATCCTACTTTATAGAATCAAAGAAAAGGCACGAAAGCTATTACAGTAGTGCATTAGACTCTAACGACAGTATCACAAGAATCTATATCTCGCGCCCTGTAACAGGCCCAGAAAATGGCGAGTTTCTAGGAGTAGCTGTTGCAGGATTAAGGATTGACACAGTTGGAAAGTTCTTGCAAGAACAGTTATCATCCGAAACCCAAAGCTCAATAGGAATGGTAGATAGGGACGGCAGGATATTGTATTCCAATTCCACACTCTTGATAGGCAAGAATGTGCATGGGCCAGAATTTCAGTCTCGTCTGCCGCCAGACTTGAAGGACTCTTTCCTCAAATTTGTCGACAGGTCACTTCAAGGTACATCTGGTTTGCAGGATTTTTCAGTTGGAGAGGAGACCGCCACCATCGCCTACGAACCAATAGTAATCAGAGGTGAGCAATTTGGCACGCTGTATGTAACGGCACCGCACCAGTTCGCATCTAATGTGGGCGCTTTGGTGAACCAGAACAAGAATTTCAACATGGTCTTGACGGTTGTCATTGGCTCGGCAGCTGTGGTGGTGGCTGCACTTGTACTTACTTGGAACACCAAGTTGATGCAGACAGTGGATGCAAGGACTCGAGAATTGCGTTCTAAGACGGATGAGCTGAAAAGGTCCAATGATTCACTTGCATCCGCAAACGAGCAACTAGAGATTCATGATAGGATGCAAAAAGAATTCATCAATGTTGCGGCTCACGAGCTCCGCACGCCCACACAGGCGATCCTTGGATATGCCGAACTCTTACAGATGGGTCGCGGCGAAATTGACGAAGTTATGAAGGCAATCCACCGCAATTCTGTTAGGCTGCAGCGAATTATCGACGACATACTGGATGTGACGAGGATAGAAAGCGCAGCCCTAAAGCTCGACATGGAAAAATTCAACCTGAGGGAAGTCGTTGAAGGGGCGCTGCAGGATGTAAAGAACCAGGGGGCAAGCAGAAAGGTCAAGTTCATCTACAAACCACAAGACATCATTGTTGAAGCAGACAGGGGGAGAATAGCGCAAGTCGTCGCAAACCTGCTAGACAACGCAGCCAAATTCACAAAGGAAGGGATCATCACGATATCCATCGAAATAAAGGACCGCAGCGCCGTAATTGCCGTGCAGGACAGCGGGTCAGGGATCCATCCAGATATTATGCCAAGGCTCTTTTCCAAGTTTGTCACAAAGTCTGACAAGGGTACTGGCCTTGGATTGTTCATTTCAAAGAGCATCATAGAAGCTCACGATGGAAGGATCTGGTGTTCCAACAATCCAAACGGCAAGGGCGCGACATTTGCATTCAGCTTGCCAACTTTATAGCCCCATGTTGAATGATGGTGCTGGTGCTGATGATGACTGTTAGCAGCTCAAGCAATTGTAGAGTGGCAAGTTTCCCACTGGTCGCCAAGACGTCGCGACGTCTGCAATTATGATGTCTTGATCTATCAACTCATCTACGACATCAGCTATCGCTACCTGCTTTTCATCGGAGGCCGAAGCCGGTGTCCGCGTTAAATTGTTGTACACGATGTTGTCAGTACCTTCACACAAACTTGTTCCGCGCCCGCTTGCTTCTACAAGTGACTATATGGCGATGGGAGGAATGCGCCGCTTTTGCAATTTCACGGGTTAGGCATGGCTCTGGAAGGGTGTGATTTCGCAGGGTCCTGACTTGCTAAGATTGATTTAGAGTTGATATGAGGCTCCCGGACTTCCGATAATGTCTGGCGCGGCTCCATCACAGACAGCAGATAATGAAGAATTTGATGTTTGCAGCGTACCAAGCAAGCTGCCTGTAGAATCAGAGGCTTTGGATTATGGACGAGAGGTGTTCCGGTACCTGTGGAAGCTCTCCAGTGTGGCTAATGTTGTTCTGAAGGATATCTGCGCCTATCCTTCGCACCTTCTGTGTACCGATGAGCGTGTCTATAGCGCGCTCGACGTCCTTGGCCGACAGTATGTCCTTCAACTTTTCCTTTAGCACATCTTCTGAATCGTATTTGTCTATAGCATGCTGAACGAGGATAAGCATGTCGCTCATAGAGAGCTTGTTTGCCATCTTTCTCGGTCATCAAGAGCAGGGTATCAGTAATAATAAGTTTCAAGTTCTTTTGTTGCGCAACCTGATCGTAAGGGAGGCAATTCCATGCACTACATATGCCATCATGAAAAAGTTACGAGGCCAGCTTGCTAGAAGATGTGTCCGGGAAAAGATACAACCCCAAATTCAGGCATGACATACAGAGAACTACATTGAGACAGCGGGGTCGTCATGTCCTGACAGAACACAGCGCGTGAACGGGGCACCAGGGAAGAAACGCGACAATTCCAAGGTTGCATCATGAAAAAAGATGTAATGAAGAACTAGATTCTAGTTACACTAGCCTTATGCATAACGGAGATCTGAAGATCGATGTCTTGTTTGAATCACCGCTGACAGACATACTGGTCAACGCCGGATCTGTCCTCATCTATATCATAGGTTTGATAGGATTTGCGGCATGGCTTGAGCGCAGCAGGGCAAAGGAAAAGAAGGGAAACAGTACCGTGACAGAAGCTCCGTGACTTTACAATTGTAAAGGTTCGTGATTATATAACCGATTGTCCAAAGGTTTTGCAGTGACAAAGAGGACTCTAGTAAAGATAGGCGGCATGCATTGCGCAGGATGCGTCAATTCAATCCAGCGCAGAGTTTCAACTATTGACGGCATAAGCAGGGTCGAGGTCAACCTCGCAAACGAAAGGGCAGTGCTTGAATATGATCCTGCCAGAGTGAAGATGGACGCGATTGAACGAGCCATAGAGGAGATAGGCTACCGCGTCGTATACGAAAAGGTAATCCTCGGAGTGGCGGGCATCACCGACTTGACGGATGCAAGGAGGCTTGAGGAAAACCTAGGTCAGATGGAAGGAGTAAGATCAGTCACTGTCAACTATGCTAGCTCACAGGTAGGCGTGCAATACAATCCGGCTCTTATTTCTCTGGCAGACATTAGGAAGAAGATAGTGAGTAGTGGATACAAGGTTCAGAGCGAGACTGCGCAGACAAGCGCTCAGGAACTCGAGGCCAAAAAATTGAGCAGGCTGTTCTTACTAGGCGTTGTGTTTACGGTGCCTGTAGTGCTTCTTAGTTACCCGGAGGTTTTCAGTTTTGTCCCGCTAGCAGGTAGCAATGTTGCAGCATATACTGCATTTGCGGCCGCCGCTATTGTACAATTTGCCACTGGCAGTAGGTTTTACACAGGCGCGTTCAGAATTGCCAAGTTGCGGTCTGCAAACATGGATACACTAATAGTCCTCGGCACCACCACCGCGTTTGTATACAGTGCGTTCAACACCTTCCCCGCTGCAAACTGGCATGGGATATACTATGATGCATCGGCACTCGTAATCACGTTTATCATACTAGGCAAGTATTTGGAAATCAAGACGAAGGGCAAGACAAGTTCTATAATACGCAAGATGCTGGAGCTACAGCCCAAGACAGCGTGGGTAAAGAAGGCAGATGGGAGCGAGGTTGAGACTCCCATTGATCTCATCCAGGTTGGAGATACTGTAGTAGTCCGCCCCGGAGAACGTGTGCCAGTCGACTCGACTGTGGTTCAAGGCGAGTCTGCAGTAGATGAATCGATGGTAACAGGAGAGTCCATTCCCATCCACAAGAAACTAGGCGACGGCATCGTTGCTGGCACTGTAAACAGAGAGGGCATGCTACTTGTCAAGGCAACAAGGGTAGGCTCCGACTCGTTTCTTTCGCAGATCGTAAGGCTAGTAGAAGAGGCGATGGGCAAAAAGCCACCAATGCAAAAGCTGGTCGATAAAGTCGCAGGGTATTTTGCATATGTGGTTATGATCGTAGCGCTTACAACGTTTGGAGCATGGTATTTGCTTGTCCCGGGCGATCTGGCATCTGCAATAATCCCTGCGGTTGCGATATTGGTAGTGGCTTGTCCATGCGCCCTCGGGCTTGCCACTCCGACTGCGGTCATTGTAGGAATGGGCAAGGGTGCCTCAAACGGAGTAATATTCAAGGGTGGAGATGCCATCGAAGCATTGAGCAAGGCAACTGTTGCAATATTTGATAAGACTGGCACACTTACAAAGGGCAAGCCAAGTGTCACCGATGTAGTAGTATTGCAGCCGCAGTTGCTGCAGTCAGCCGCCAATAATTCTGCCCAGTTGGAGAGCCAAGTGCTAGAATTTGCTGCCACGGCTGAGCAATGGTCAGAACACCCTCTTGCAAAGGCGATAGTAGAGTATGCAAGATCAAAAGGAATTCAACCAAAGGATGTTGACGACTTTCAAGCAGTGCCAGGCAAGGGGGTTGCTGCGGTGTACAGAGGAATGACAGTAAAGGTTGGAAGCCCGGATTTTGTTTCGGCACGAACAGAGCAAGCAGTGGAAAAGTTGCAGAGCGAGGGCAAGACTGCAGTCATAGTTTCTATTGACGGCAGGATTGTTGGGGCGATAGGATTGATCGACTCGCCGAAGAAAGAAGCGAGGGAAGCGGTGGCTGCTCTCAAGAGCTTGGGCATAGAGCCTATGATGCTTACAGGCGACAACAAGACGACTGCAGAAGCGGTGGCCAAAGCGGTCGGGATAGAGAGAGTGTTTGCGGAAGTCCTCCCGTCGGGCAAGGTTGACGTCGTAAGGCAGATCCAGAGCGAAGGGAAAAAAGTTGTCATGGTTGGCGATGGCATAAATGATGCCCCCGCACTGACTGTGGCCGATGTCGGCATTGCAGTAGGTTCTGGCACCGACCTTGCAGTTGAAGCAGGCAATATTGTGTTAGTAAGGAGCGACATCAGAGACGTGGTTGCGGCTATCGAGATAGCAAGGAAGACTGTCTCAAAGATAAGGCAGAATTTGATCTACGCTTTTGCATACAACGTCGTGCTCATCCCGGTGGCAGCTATGGGCCTTTTGTATCCTGCACTTGCAGGTCTTGCGATGGCAGCAAGTTCGGTATCGGTGACTGCAAGCTCCCTTGCAATGAGGCGATGGAAACCGTCGAGGCAAGCTCCCACTAACGCAGCTTGATCGTTATTTCCTCTCCCATCCCTATTGGCACCGTGACCGATTGGACCCTAGGGTTGCTCCGCACATGCCGTGCATATTTCTTCATCGCCGGCCTGTAACGCGGTGGGAACAGCATATTGTCGGCGGCTATTATTCCGCCCACTCGTACCATTGACAGAACAAGATCGAAATACTCGACAATATTCTCTTTGTCAGCGTCAATTAGCACAAAATCAAATTTGCCACCCATACCCTTTAGGTCGCGCAAGACGTCAAGAGCAGCCCCCTGCCTTATTTCTATAATTTCTTCGACACCGGCCCTCTTGAAATTCGCCTTGGCCCTCTTTATCTTTAGGGGATCCATCTCTATGGTCACCACCTTGCCTTTTTTGTCTACTGATTCCGCGAGCCAAAGTGTTGAAAACCCAACAGATGTTCCTATTTCCAAGGCTCGTTTTGCCTTGATCGCCTTCATGAGCACAGAGAAGAATGCGCCAGTGTCAGCTGTTATTGCAAGCATTTCTTGGCCCCGGGGCACTCGGACCTTTCCGCTTCTTTCCCTTTCAGACCGCCTGTCAAGGCTCGATATTACTTGTTTGATCCGTTGGCGGTCCATTCAAGCTTGCACCCTTTTTCTTTGAAAGCGACAAGAGGTTCAATTTTTCAGCCGCGTCGTTGATCTCCATTACCGACTTTTGCTGCTTGTACAGTTGATCCTTTCTGGCCTTCCATCCTTCGATGGCTACCTGATGATCGTTCGATACCGAGACGTCTTCCTCCTCAGGCAAAGCATCATGAGAGCATGCCCGCCGGTTTTTAATCGTTGCATATATGTGCCAACCTTTTTTAGCGGTGTCCCTCAAGGTGAAGGTGCAGTATGGAATTTGTTGAGGTAGAGGAGCCTGATGTCAGCAAACCGATAATGATCGCTGCGATGCAGGATATGGGAAACGTCGGAAGCATTGCGATTGACTTTATCAACAGGAGCCTCGAAACGAAGGTGTTTCGATACGTCTCCGCACCTTATCCAAATTACGTGGAAGACAAGGGCGGGTACATTGACTACAGGCAAGAAAGGTGGGAATACCGCTTTGGCAACGGAATTATTGTTTTTGGAGGAGGAATCGGTCAACCCGAGACAAACAAAGAACTGTATGAATTATGTCAAGATGTGATTGATGTAGCCAAGTCGTACTCAGTTCAGCTGATCTATACGCTTGGGGCATTCCACACAAACAGAGAATATGGCAAGAATCCAAAAGCGCTTTTCACAACCACATCAAAGGACCTAGCGACACAAATCGAGAAACTTGGGATGGAACCGACACCGGGATCTTCGCTGATAACGGGCTTTAATGGGCTGGTGCTCGGCTATGCAAAAAAGAATAACATGCAAGGAATCGGACTGTATGCAGAGATTGACGATCCACAGGTACCGCAGTACCGATCTGCAAAGAGCCTGCTCGTGTCGCTTGAGAAGCTGACATACCAAAGGTTCAGAGGGCTTGAAGAGCTGGATGAGATTGCAGACGCAGTCGATAGCGAGCTTGACAGGATGAAGAAGGGAGACTCGCTTTACCGGCAGTAATAATCAACTGCTTGATCGTTATTGTTCATCGGTCGCGACTTTCCCGCCTTCTGCGAGCCGCAGCAGACGAATCAGTTGAATCCAGCTTGAGGATGCCGAGCAGGTCTTGTGTAGTTGCGACATACACGAGTCTGCGACACTCACATCCAGTACGCTCCTGTCACAATCTGAATAATATCGGCTTCGGATTTCCGAATGTTAGCTCCTAGCTTGTGAATGTCACATTCATCACATACGTGAGTCCTGTGTGTCTGATTCGAGAGGGCCTCAGCCAGAACATGCGGGGCCTGCCATCATCTTACACAGTTCCAAGTTCATCCAGATAGGCCACTCCATCGAATTCTGCAAGTCTGCACAATATGCTCGGTTCGGTATCATGAGGCAACTGTGTATGCGTTGTTGTATCAGACATGGCAACGCTTGCGAATGTAGAGTTCATTTCACATATCCTCGGGAAACGGTTGAACAAGTGCGGATAAGAATTGATATTCTCTCACAAACGACAGGTGCGCCTCTAGAGACGTACATACCCACCTCTGGTCCTCACTAGCAAACCAGAGTTAGGAGTAGTCAGAGCTGACTCACTGAGGCAATGCATCGTCAAAGGATAGTATCTCCTGCACACAGAGTTCTCTGTCTGTGCCAGAAACATATCAGCTATGTGATCAGTAAATCCCTGCCCACATTTCCACACTACTGCGAAGCGATCTCTTTCTAACAAAGGTATCAAGGACTTGCGGCAGGCGAACTGAAATTCTATGATTGAAGTGCAAGTGTAGTTTTCCTGTGCGATTTTAGAAGGATTCGGCCTGATTCTGATCTTGCTAGAAGGATAAGCAAAGATGTTCGGGCTATACAATCTATGCTAACAGAGCAGGAAGGAACACGAATTGCACTATTTTTTCTTGGCCAGCAGATCTGCCATCTTTTTTGCTTGATAGGTGATTATCATGTTTGCGCCAGCCCGCTTGATCGAAGTGAGGAACTCGGTCATCACCGCATCCTCGTCCACCCAGCCATTCATTGCAGCAGCCTTTATCAGCGCATACTCTCCAGAGACGCTGTATGCGCTTATGGGGAGGTTGGTCGCCTTCCTTGCCCTGTAAATAAGGTCAAGATAAGGAATGGCGGGTTTTATCATTACAATGTCTACTCCTTCAACAATGTCTGTCTCTATTTCTCTCATTGCCTCCCTTGCGTTTGAAAATGGCATCTGGTAGGTGCGTCTGTCGCCAAACTCAGGAGTCGAATGTGCCGCATCGCGGAAAGGCGCATACAGAGGCGATGCTTGTTTTGCCGAGTATCCCATAATGGCTACCTCTGGAAATCCTGCCGAATCGAGTCCTCTACGTATTGCTTGCACCTGGCCATCCATCATGGCGGAAGGTGCAACAATGTCTGCTCCTGCCTCCGCGTGGCTGACTGCAACCCTTGATAGTGTGTCAATGCTCCTATCGTTGTCTATTTTCTTACCAACCACTAGCCCGCAATGTCCATGTGTTGTATACTGGCACAAGCAGACATCTGTTATTATTGCAATCTTATTGCCAAACTGCTTGCGCAGAAGTTCGACCGATTTCTGCACTATGCCCTTGCTGTCAAAGGCGGATGTCGCTTCTGCGTCCTTGTGCGAAGGCAAACCAAAAAGTATCACAGCACTAATCCCAAGGTCGGCAATATTTTCGACCTCGGTAACAAGCTTTGAAAGTGGAAGTCTTTGTATATCAGGCATAGACTCGATCTCCACCGGGCTCTTCAGTCCTTCCTGAACAAACACCGGCGCGATGAGGTCCTTTGGAGAGAGCCGAGTTTCCTGCAGCAACTCTCGAATCGCAGGCGTAGTCCTCAGGCGACGGAGCCTGACATTTGGAAAAGCATTATTGCTACTGCTGCTACTGCCTTTCGCCATATTTGAACAACTTGGCCACTATATTCACTAGTTCTTCACTCTGCCCTTCCTCTATCTCTTTTCTCAGGTTGTTCATGGGTGTGGAAAGAACGCCCTCCATGATGGCATAAGAAAGCTGCTCAACGACCTTGGCTTCCTCTGGACCGATCTTGTTGCCGAGGATTGAAAGCGCCTTCTTGAGCTCACGCTCCCTTATTGTGTCGACGTTCTTGAATACTGATACAACCACCGGCTCTGCCCTGATTCTCTTCATCATTGCGTCGACTGATTTCATTTCTTCATTGATGAGCTTCTCTGCAGAATTGATCTCCTTCATTCGGGACCGCATGTTCCTTCCCACAAGCTCGGCTATCTGGTCCATGTTTACGAGTTTTACTCCACGGATCGTTGCAACCTTTTCGTCAACGGTCCTCGGGTTTGAGAGGTCAAAGATCATCATACCCTTCTTCCTCTCCTTCCTAGCCTTCTGTATCCTTTCAAAGGTAAGGAGTCGGTATGGGGCTACTGTTGCAGTAAATATGAGATCCACTTCCTGCAGCATATCAAGCGCGGTATCAAACGGGATCGGAGTGCCTGCCACCGTCTCAGCAAAGGCCTTTGCCCTTTCTGGCGCTCTGCTGGTGACCATAAAGCCTACGTTGCGTTTCTTGAGCAACTTTGCCACCAGACTTGCCGCTTCGCCCGTTCCTATTAGCATTATAGTCTTGTCCTTCAGGTCGTCAAAATAGTCCTCAGCGATGTTCACAGCCACCGACGCGATTGAAACATTACCCTTGTTGATCCCGGTCACAGTCCGGACTTTGCTCCCTGCCTTGAGTGCTCTATCAAATACCAATGAGAGGTTTGCACTTGCATACTTGGCGCTACGGGAGAATTCAAATGCCCTCCTTACTTGACCCAAAATCTGATCTTCACCTACGACAAGCGAGTCGAGTCCTGACGCAAGTTTCATCAGATGCATAATGGCATCACGGCCTCTACTCAGTTCCACATTTGCAAAGTCCTTCTCCTGCAATCCTACTGAGGCAGCCCATTCTTCCAGTAGCTTTGCTTCGTCTGGTTCTTTGGTTGCGGCCGCAAACACTTCCACCCTATTGCATGTCTGTAAGATCACACATTCCTCCAATCCCGCCTTTGTCAGAAAAGCCTTGTGGGCGCCATCTATGTCCTTGAATGTAAATCTTTCAAGCAGGTGAATGGGAGCATTGCGATAGGTAACGCGGGCATTAACAATATGGACAGGCGCTGCCGAATGCGACGGCGTCTTTATCGCTGTCGTTGTCGTTGTCA
The DNA here is from genome assembly GCA_044507735.1 of Nitrosopumilales archaeon. Lineage (GTDB taxonomy): Archaea > Thermoproteota > Nitrososphaeria > Nitrososphaerales > Nitrososphaeraceae > Nitrososphaera. The sequence goes on along the minus strand of JBIQJB010000012.1, from coordinate 22,138 downwards.
TCTTGTTTTTTTCACCCATTTTTGCAACAGCTCAAGCGTCGCGCTTTTAGCATCTTCCATCCTGTCTTCCTTAATAAGGTTCTGGATTCGCTCATCTTTCATCAGCGAATAGAGAAATTCCTTTCGTTCGCCGACTGTCTTGATTTTTGGGCGCGCAGCCTGTCTTGCAAATTCCTGGAGCTTTGCATTTTCGATGTCTGTCTTTTTGATTATCCTGCGCAGCACCCGCTCGGCTCTGATCCGCACCTTGCGAGCTATTATCGGGCTCTTGCCGGAGGTAGAAATCGCAACCTGCATCACACCCTCTATGTTGATTACAGAAGCATATGAAAAGTCGCTCACCTCGGGGTCATCCGCGGCATAGACAAACGCGCGCATCGATCTTCCCTTTTCTACGATCTTTCGGTTGAGATCCTTGTCATTGGTGGCCGCAAGCACCAGAAAAACATCCTCATAATCGTCAAGAATCTTGGCGTCCTTTAGTCGTGTCTTGACAAGATCGATCTTGCCGAGCCTTGCCTGCTCTGTCAAAAAGCGGTTTACCCTGTTGCTGATAACAGTTATCTTGCAATCTTGCCCCAGTAGTCCTCGGATCTTTCTTACACCCTCTGTCCCGCCGCCTATGACTATGGCGCGCTTGCCCTTGACGTTGAGGTCAACTATCAATTACTATAACACACCGGCTAGAGACAGCACTGGAATCTAATTCCTCTTCTTTATTTAATCGTTCAGATGTGTTGCAAGGATTGCCTAGTGGCTAATTTTCTTGAGGTAGTTTGCGTCAACTGTTACCGGTATCTGGTAGGGAGAGTCGAGTAGGACAACTGTGGCCTCCTGTTTTTCATAGTCTACGCGGGTTATCTTGGCTTTCATGGACTTGAATGGACCTGCGATGACCTCTACTGTATCTTCTATGTTGAGCTCTGATACGACAGGCTTCTTGACTAGGTATCCTTCAATGTCCTTGAACGGAAGGTCGCCCCTTATCTGCCCACGGACATGCCTGATACCAGCCAATGCTTCGTAGGCGACATTGGAATCCGGCGCTTCGACAATGATGTAGCCCTTAAAACTGTCGAGGACCATAACGGAGCGGATACCGATCTTTTTGGCATTCACCCTAACTTGAATTTGGCCGGCGACAACTCGTTCTTGGCCCCCGGTTGTGCGGATGGCAAAGAATTTTGAATCACTCGCTGGGGTCGACGAAGATTGCTGTGGCTGGGTGGCTGGCGGAGTGGTGGAATCTGATTCAGCGGCGGGACTGAGCTCTTCTTCATCTCCAGATGCTTCGACATCATGTGCTACAGGCTGTTCAGTCTCGGCCTCGTTATCCTGATTATCGTCATCAAATTTAATACCCTCGATGCCCATGTCATCTCCAGCATCGTCTAACCTATCGCTCATTTTGATTATGTATGCGGGTGCTGATGCAATTTATAAATTTACTTAGGCCGAATAATGCTAAAATTAGTTCATTGAACCTGTGATCTGTCTAGTTTGAAACAAACGATCTGGTGCGCTTTTAGAACCACTTTCAGCATCCAAGTCCATTAGGCACGCCAATCCTACGATAATTGCAAAGAATTTTACATATTTTTCAATTGTGTGTGAGACCCGCAAGAGACAAATCAGAAACTGCATAAAAGAACGGGCCTTCCGATTCTTCTGTAATTGTTGGTAATAGTAGCATAATCTCTGACATCGTGAAGATGGACGTTGACATAATCTTGGAGTGGGTACTGGCCTAATCAGCCACGAGACTCTTGCCTGTGTACACTACATCGCCTAGCCATTGGAGAACCGGGTCTCAAGGGATGCCCCAAAATACACGTCACAGACTCCTGACTCTCATTGCGACCTCCGAAGTAGGAGAGGAGGGCGAGAGCACAAAGACTAGGAGAAGGCATGTCAGGCGTGTGATACAGGGCAGATCCACTGTGTTACAAATACAAAGTTTGTTGCATTCACAGTTCCGTTGCTGCACACTGCATTCTGTGCTGCCGTGCGCCATCCATTGTTGGCCGACCAAAGACAACGTAAGGGGTGGCGGAGGGCCGGCAAGCCAACATCTACCTAGTACACAATTTCAAGAGCTACCGACGACTGCAAGGAAGGATGCATGAGAAAGGTATCGAAATATACCCCCACCCCAGACAGATAATGACACAGGGTCCCTCGCTGTACGCCATTTTTCTCATTGAAAAAGCTGTTGATGACCTGTGACAAGGCTAAAATTACAATCGTTGGCATGGACGTTGGATTGAACGACTATTATGTTTTGGTAGCCTCAAGCCAAGATCTGGCAGGAGTGACAATGATTGAGTACCTCAAGAATCAAGAAGGTTTTAATGATGAAGGCAAATCGCCTCTTCACAAGACTGTCAAGCTGCACGTAGAGGATGGCAGTCTGCTAGTTCTTGAAAACCTTGACGGTCTTTACCCAGAAGCCAACTCATTCATTTTCTTGTCAAAGCACAAGTCAGACAGCCAAATACCTACGCTTACCTGCCACTGCACCGGCAACTTTGCAGATAACCCGTACGGAGGCAACCCCCGGCAAATGGCAGTTGCATACCCGAGCCTACAAAAAGCATACCTAAAGGCCATAACCGCTGCAAGAAGCAGAGTTCCCGCATACGATGTCGTCATAGAGGCCACGCACCACGGGCCGACATCGCTTAGTAAGCCCGTTCTGTTTGTAGAGCTTGGCTCGTCGGAAAAGCAGTGGGTCGACAGCACCGCAGCGGGAGTGATATGTGATACTCTGCTCAAGCTGCTTGGCAGCGGCATTGAGCGCTGCAGGAGGGTAGGAGTTGCGCTGGGAGGAACCCATTACCCGACCAAGTTTAACAAGCTGCTGCTAGAATCCGAGTTTGGACTTGCGGCTGTGGCATCAAAGCACAACCTTGAGGCAATAGACGAGCAATTGTTGAGTCATATGATAGACAGAAGTGCAGAGAAAGTCACACACATTGTCATGGACAGCAAAGGTATGGGTAGCCACAAGGACAGGATGATAAGGATGGCTGAAAAAACAGGGCTTGAAATACTGAAACTGTAAAGCTATTTTGAAATATGTCCATAACGATCTCATAAAGAATGCGCAAGCAGCTAACTGCAAACGACGTTTACGACATCCTCTTGAAAATCCCGAAAGGCAAAGTCACGACTTACGGCGACATAGCAAAGGCTCTGGGCTATCCGGGCGCATCACGTGCAATCGGCAGGATCTTGAACAAGAATCCAAACCCAATTGTGGTTCCGTGTCACCGAGTTGTCATGTCAGACGGCAGCATAGGAGGCTATGCCTTTGGCAAGGCCCGAAAGAAAGAATTGCTTAAGAAAGAGGGACTGCGTTTCGCAGGTGATGGCATTTCAGACTTTACAAGGCGTAGAGTTGCGCTTGAAAAATTAGATTGGCAGTAAACTTCATTGGAACCCAAGCGGTGCTATTGTCCAATTCGATGCCGCATCTTGGCCGACTTTGCACTGTGCACCCACTTTAGCGCTTTTGGGCTTTCTATCCAGGAGGCCGGTTGGTCCAAGGACTTCTTCTGGGTTCTCGTTAGCCCGAAACTGAGATCAGACGATGGTAATTGAGCAATTCACTGAAAGGACATCAAAGGATTCGATGATTTTACTGCTATCAATACCAGAGCAAGGTGTGAGACACATACCGCATGTAAGTAACGAAGCATGATGATTATTTTCATATCTATATGTACAATGCCGATGAGCCATGGCAAGTTCAGATTGCGGAGAAGAGGGTTGAGAGGCGATGTGGCTTTGTATGACCAGACCCACAGCCGGCTTTATTCAAAAGGTCGACTAACCATGCTGACACCGGGTTGAGGAGGATACGGGTCTTCGGGTTGCCACCGTCTGCTCGAGCCACCCATGACCCTAGAGTCTAAAGTTCCCAAAAAATCAGTGGTTCTCGATTGCCAATTCTAGCTGCCGCTGATATTCTTCGTATGCCAGCTCTTCGGCGGTCTTTTTTGCTGAAACCAGCTTGTGGACGCCGGCGGCCTGCTTTTTGTTCGTCATTTCTTCCAATACGTCTGCCAGCAATGAGCTTATAACGCTTTACATGAAGTAAATCGCACCAAACAATCAAAAAATTTGATAAAATGTGCCCATCTGATAAATATCAGATATTGCGGGCGGATCTGTGCGTCCCTTTGTTGAAAATATTTCAGCATTTCTGCATCCAGAGTACTCTGACATTGTTATTTCAGAGTCAGCATCCGGATGCCACGTTGTCCCTATGCTTATAGGGATTCACTCACCCAAGTCCCGACCAACAGGGTCTTGCGCATAACCAAACCTCGATTCTCTAGCAAGAGACGACCAGAGAGTTCACCTGCTAGCCCATCTGCAGCAACGACTCTATCACCCTCCATTTTTCTGACGGTCGGCCGCATGTTCTCCTTTCATGATGGCGCAGACTGGAAACGCCCACTGGCATTCATGGTTCTAATGCTTGTTACCAGTCAGATGTAGGTCGATAAGGGAACCGTCCGCTGCAACCAGATTGGTTTTTATTGCGGAATTTGCTTCGGGATTATGTAATTTGTCCGCATCCGAGTATAAACACATCCTCAGAATCGCCGGCAAGGACATTGAGGGCAGCAAGAAAGTGATTGTTGCAGTCAGTGAAATCAAAGGCGTAGGTTACAATTTTGCTCAGGTTATGTTGCAGGCGCTTAACATCAGCCCGGACAAGCGCGTAGGATTCTTGTCTGATGGCGAACTCCGTGAGATCGAGCAGGCGATCGCCAACCCCTCCAAGGCAGGCATCCCGCAATGGTACCTAAACAGAAGGAAAGACATGGATGATGGCTCGACCCACCATCTGATTACTTCTGATCTCGATTTTGCTTCTTCAAATGATATCGAACGAGAAAAACTCGTTATGAGCTGGCGCGGCTACCGCCATATGTTTGGTCTGAGAGTAAGAGGGCAATGCACTAGAACCACAGGTAGAAGGGGCGGTGCAGTTGGCGTCAAGAAGGTAAAGGCAGCACCAGGAGCCGCACCAGCGGCGGCAGCACCAGCAGCGGCAGCGAAACCCGCGTCTGGCGCAGCACCAGCAGCGGCGGAGCCCGCAAAGAAATAACAGGTGGTGTAGATGGGAGATCCTCGTAAGTCAAAGAAACTATATCGCCGTCCAAGGATGATCTGGACCACTGATCAGCTCAGTGCAGAGCTCTATGTCATGGGTTCCTACGGCCTTCGTAACAAGCGCGAACTGTGGAAAGCTCAGACAGAGGTCGCAAGGATCAGGAACCAAGCCCGTGCACTGCTTGCTCTTTCAACAGAAGCAAGATCAGAGAAGGAAAAGAGGCTACTGAACTTTTTGAATAGGCTTGGCTTGGTAAAGGAAGGCGCCACACTTGATGACATTTTGAACCTAAAGGCAGAAGATCTGCTCGAGCGCAGACTCCAGACCATCGTCATGAAAAGATCTGGGGCAAAGTCGCCATACCAGGCAAGACAGATAGTGAGCCACGGACACGTATCAATAGGCAACCGCAAGGTCAACATCCCCGGATACCTCGTGAGAACAGAAGAAGAACCCCTGATCATGATCCATGTCGAAATCCCAGGTGCAGCTGCTGCTGCTCCTGCTCAGCCGGCATCATAGGCCGCTGACGACATCCACGTGATCTATTTTCCCATCAGAGTTCATGTCAAAGCCCTGCACAACTAGCGCCCAGCTATCCTCGCCGTCATACTTTTTGAGAACCTCTTCGCTGTAGTTGGTCAGCGCAATTACTGCAGACTTTGTCCCAGCAGACCGCACGCCAGCGACCACGATAATATTCGAGTTGGCGTCGTATGGGTTCCTTACCTTCGCGATAAGTCCATGGTTGTCTAGGCCGTAGCGATTGCCAGATTCATCGATGAGTCCTGACCAAAAGTTCTTTTCGTCGAAACGGATTGGAAGATATCGGTTAAATTCTGCAGTGACGATATTTGTACCCGGTCCACCAATCGAAATTATGTTGCTCCCGGTAAGCACCTTTTCAGCCTTTGCATCTACGTCCAGTTTTACAACAAACTCTGAAGGCATCGCCCCAGTGAGGTGCCCAAGAAAGAAGGCGAGGTGCACGGCATAGTGCCCATCTCTTGCCGAAGACTTGTAGGGGCCATGAGGGTCTGGAGCACCCACTACCAAGAGACCCCGGAATTCCCTACCAGATACAAAGTTTGAGAAGAACTTTGATGCACTTTGATGGCGGCTACCAAGCAACAAGGGACCTAGCTTGCTCTCCCCCCAGTCCATTTCTATTCCAAATGCAGGACTTGAGGCCTTATAGAGCCGTGCCGTACCACCTCTCACAAACTCCTTGCCAACCTCTTCGACAGCGCTTATCTTGACTAGTTTTCGGATGTAATAGTAGGCGCTCTGTTCATACATCTTGAGCTCCTTTGCAACCTGTGCCGGATACATCGGTCTCTTTGAAAGCAGTTCCATGATACGCCACGCGACGGGGCTTGAAAGGACGCGAATGCGCTCAACATCCCTAAAAACAATGATCTTTTTTGATGATGCCTGACCATCCTTTTCTGATACTAGTTTTTTTTCCAACATCTGTGAAATAGCATATACCACTATATAGTATTATGTGGCGGTACAAATCTAGATTGAGGCTACCAAGCACGGACCATTATAAAGTAAGATTCAACGGTATTTTTCCAAATTTGATGGTGCTTAAATTCCTGTTTAATCCCTTTTCGTTCGATGTGCTCAATAATTGGCTATAAAGGCAAGAACGATGCAGCCCCTATCTTGGTAGACAGTCTGAAGAGGATGGAATACAGAGGGTATGATAGCGTAGGGGTTGCCACGTTTGACAGTGGCAACATATTGGTACGCAAGGGCACAGGCAAAGTACTAGAGGTCAACGAGAACATGAACCTCAGCCGGATGGCAGGCAGAATTGGAATCGGACATACACGCTGGGCCACTCATGGTGGCGTAACCGTCAGCAATGCACATCCGCATTCGGCCTGCAAGAATGACATCGCAGTGGTACATAATGGAATAATTGAAAATTACAAGGAACTGAAACAAGACCTCATTTCTTCAGGACACTCTTTTGCAAGCGAAACCGATAGCGAAGTTATTGCACATCTGCTAGAGGTCTATTATCCCAAAGGAGTCAAGGAGGCTATGGTTGAGACCTGCAAGAGGCTCAAGGGAAACTATGCATTTGTTGCGGTCTTTCAGGACGGCACCATCAGCGGAGCAAGATACGAAGAACCTCTGGTGATAGGCGTTGCAAACGACGGCTACTTTGTGTCGAGCGACGTGCTAGGCTTCCTCGAATATACAGATAAGGCAATATTCCTCGAGAACGGCAGCATTTGTATCGTCGACAACACCAAGCTCGAGATTTTCGATTTTGATGGCAGACCCGTTCCTCATCCTATAACTCAGGTGGCGTGGGAGCTGGGAGACATTGACAAGGGCAAGTATGCTCACCACACTATCAAAGAGATAAACGAGCAGAGGCTGACGGTGGTGCATGCGGGAAGGCAGGACGAAGCAGAGATTGCCAGGTTCTGCAACATTCTTGCTAGTGCAAAGGATATCTATATCACTGGAAGCGGCACGAGCTACCACTCGGCCTTGATCTTCAAGCACATGCTTGCAAGGTTCGGAAAGATTAGGGCAGAGTCGGTGATTTCAAGCGAGTCTCAATATGCCCTTTCAGCACTAGACGATAGTTCAGTCCTGGTTGCGATCTCGCAGAGTGGAGAAACTGCCGATGTGCTTGACTCTGTCAGACTCGCCAAGAGTCAAGGCGCCAAGATACTCTCAATAGTCAATGTCATGACTTCATCTCTGGCCAGGGCGAGCGATGCTTGTCTATTCACAAACTGCGGGCCCGAAATCGGGGTTGCCGCAACTAAGAGCTTTACAGGTCAGCTTGCATTGATCTACAATATCATTGACAGGATATGCAAGAACTGCCTGGGAACAGAGAAAGCAGAGTTTGCAAAGGCTGTAGAGGATGTTATTGCCAATCAAGCAAACGTCATGAGGGTTGCAGAGTACATGAAAGATGCAACAGATATTTACATACTTGGGCGATCCCTCCACTACCCGATTGCTCTTGAAGGCGCACTAAAGCTCAAAGAGCTCGCATACGTACATGCTGAAGGCATTGCGGCAGGCGAACTGAAGCATGGACCGCTTGCACTGATGGAGAAGAACACTTGTGTCATAATGATAAATCCGCACGACGCTACGTTCAATGACACTATTTCAAATGCTCACGAGATAAAGGCTCGAGGTGCAACAGTCATTGGCATTTCCGATCGCAAGGACGACGTCTATGACCATTGGATCGAGATACCCCACCTCAATGAAGAAGCATACTACCCGATAGTTGAGGTCATACCTCTTCAGATATTGGCATATCAGCTTGCGCTCGCCAAGAATGTAGACCCGGACTATCCAAGGAATTTGGCCAAATCCGTAACTGTGAGATGAGCACGAGTTTGCATCAGGTCTAGACAACATTGTTGCTGACTAGACCCAATTGTCATGCAAAAGGGCAGTAAGGGCAACAGAATGTGGACCGGAGTTCTTTTCCAACAGCAATGCAGCCCTTCTGAATGCCACAGTGGATTAGAAGGATTTCTGGAAGTTGGCTCTGATATGTTGTCTGATGAAGAGAGGAACTTTGTAGGTGGCATGTGCACTTGTTGAGGGCCGACGTCTTGCACCCTGTGCCATTGGGTGAAATCGTCTACTCCAAATATTCCCATAATACAAACCAGGCTTGATGGGGATTTGATACATTCATCAAATCGGTTTCCAAACGCAATGAGACAGTGTACGATTATGGGACTTTTCGACAAAGGCACTGAGCGGTGGAATTAACTGTTTTTTGTGGGCAGGACGGCTTGTGCAAGATATTCAGATGTATGCACTCTGCTCCCAATGAGCTGAGAATGTTGGGAGCCAGGGATCGATACGAGCTTGAGAGAGTAGGGCTACAACATCCAAGTCGTTTGGAAAAATCAGCAAAATGAAAAAAGGAAAAAAGAGGTTGCGAGCACCTAGAACTGTGCGTTCTCGCTCGTCGTTCCTGCCCTACCGCCGGAAGTACCAATTGGTACATCTGGGAAGCTGGCATTCATTCTTTGTTCTGCGACCGCGCCGGCCTCTGCAAGGATCTTGTCCACCTCCTCGCCACTTGCATCAAAAGCGAATGAGGCATTGCCCATGCTTCCTGCGCTCATCATTATGTCGCCGAACACTCCGTTGATTTCGCCAAGTTCTCTGTCTACTTCTGGCATGACGCCCGCTAGTCCTGACCTCACTCTGGTGAGTGCACCCATCGCAGGGCCTATTGCCACCATGACATCTCCAAGATCGATCGTGGATTCCAACCTGAGCTGGATCTGTTCAAGTGCCATCTTGAGCTGCGTGATCATTTTGGTCGTCTTTCTCACTTGAGCGATTTCGTTTGAGAGCATTTTCCCGTGTTGAGTATCATGCCTCTGAAGGGCGGAAACTACTTGATTGAAAAGCGATCTCTCCTTACTTCTTAATTTCTCAAGAATAGTCTCTAGCTTTTGGTTCTGTGCTTGGATTTTGTTCCTGGCAAGCTCGATTCTTGGTTTTAGCGGTTGTTGAGGACCGATATTCTGTTTTATCCTCTCGGATATGTTTGGCGTGTTGTCCTTAACCCAGTTACTGCTGAAGCTCGTCATATCAACTAGCAAGGGAAAATAGCGTTAAATAGAAATGTCATAATTGAATAACCAAGTAGTAATATTTTCTAGACATGCGTCATTTGTGAGTAGAACCAGATTGGAAAAGCTATTAAATGCAAAGCATACAGGCTAGAGTATCATATGGGGAGGGCAAAAGCCGCAAAAAGCGCAGGTGGCTCCCAAGAGGAGGGACTTCCAAAGTGGGCAGAAGACGAGATAAGGTCGGCCCAGTTCGGCAAACCAGAGACAATTACAAGGACAGGGTACATCCTTGACATTTACGAGAGCGACTACAAGATAGATATTCAGGTGTATGAACCGATGCCGGATGGCAGATCGATAGTGGAGGGTCTGGATGTCCCAAAGACGATGAAGATTTCGGATTTCATGAAGGGGTTTGTTTATGAGTTCAAGATAAACGTGTTTACTGCGCCGCTGAGCGCCAAGGTGGTGGAGCTATTGAAGACTAAATTCGGGCTTGACATGGGAGCAATATACAGGTTTGAGCTTCAGGAGCTCCAGCTGATGGATGTTGAGTCCGATCTCCCGGCAGGATCGTCTTCCTCAGAAGACGATGGCGACGAAGACTAGACAACCCTTCTTTTCTTGCAAGCTTGTCGGTGCGGCACAGTGCCAACAATATTTGCGCGTGATGGCACGATGAAACATACCATGGAGCGGATTTGTATGCCATCGTTTTATCCTGGAAGCTTATGGTATTGTGCCTGGACAGGGGCAGACTATCGCATTATTAGATTGGGCTTCTCGACACAGCTCTAACCTAGAGATGATGGGGAGTTGCTCTTGTTCAAAAGACAGAGTTTGTAAGCTCTCTGACATCGTGTAATTGCGGGTGGCCGAAAACTAGCTGAACAGCCTCAGGTGATCGGCTTACAACGGGCTCGAAAAAAGTTAGTGAGTACAACAGTGGGCGGAGGGTGGAGTGAAAGAGAAGATCAGAATGTCTGATACAACAGGCCCCTTCAGAGCGAATGGAAAATGCGATGCTCAGGAACATATGGGACATGAGAGAATCCTTTGATAACCATTTAATGTGTAGGAAAAAAGCGAACTGCAACAGGCGCCAAGTGTTGAAAAGTCTCAATCTAATTACTCCGCATTTTCACAGATGGAGGCATACAGGATGCGGCTCATGCTATTTTTGAGCAGAAAAGATGGTTTGCTAACGGAGCCATTTTTATTGCGGCTTGCTCATTCAAAATTGAGAGAACTGAGATGTTTGCTGCTGATACTGGCTCAGAGCGTGCTACCAGCATTGAAGATTACCAAACTACGTGTGCTGACTTTATCACAGATATAAGCAAGGACTACATGGACTGGGTCGACCGCTATCAGCTGGGCGAGCAGGAAACAACAAGGAGAAAGACTGCCATTAGCAGCATCGTCAAGACCACTAAAGAGTGGATAACAAGATATGGCAACACCATCAAGAAAATAGACATCATAATGAACGATGGCGTCAACAAGATGGCTGAGAACACGGCAGGTTACCCATTCAGCTTTGACATTTTTGTGAACAAGATGAACCGCTATACGATGCACCCAGTAGGCGAGATAAGGATGAACATAGTGGCCACTCCGAGACCCGGCAGGCTCGTCAGAATTGGTAGCTACCAGAAAGACCAACTGTTGCTTGTCAACTCTAGCGCGCCAATAGATTTCTCTCTGAGCAAGGAGAGCATGAATGGCGCGGACATACTTGACGATTATATAATTATAGATGCGAAGAACTGCCAAAAGTTCGACGTGATCTCCATCACGGCAGTAGTCGAAGAAGTAGATAAGGACCATGTTGCCGAGAGTAGGGGATACTCCTCGTTGATTCTGCTAGTGTAGTAGAAATAGAGGCAGCAGCACGTACGCTTTAAATAACGATGAAGTATCGATAGTTTTCGTGCGACGGTCGTCCAGTTTGGTCTAGGACATCAGATTGCCAATCTGGTAACCCGGGTTCAAATCCCGGCCGTCGCACTTTTTCATTGTCTTCTGTCAGCATATTCACGATATGGCTGGTGACGACCCCTTCGCTAAACCTTCCCTCCACTTCATTATGACGAACCTCGCATATTTTATCAAGCTCGTAGGTCTCAGGTGTACAGCATAGATCGCCACCAGGCGTTCTGGATACTAAAAATAACAATCTCGAATTCCGTCCAGCGAGTGTGCTGCGATGGTGTCCGAGATGAATCAAAAAGTGAGAGGATTATTTGATGGTCAGCTTGATGCAATGCATAGTTAACTGATCTCCAAGACAATACTGAGACAGAGAACAGGCGGGAATTAGATCTAACCAGATACTGGCGCGTGAGCACCATCAGGCGAGGATGGTTGCTATCCCCAGACCTCTTTGATTCCAGAAAGGAGTTGTCTATTTTTCACAGAGGAACCCCACACACATACACACAACCTTCAGCTGCGGCAATATTCGCAAATGATGTGAGCCCAATACAATTATCGCCCACGTTTGTCTAGATTCTCCATGATTTCTGAACATCACTGGCTACTGCCGCAGGCACAAAAGCCAAACTCGTCAATCCTCTTGTTGCACGTATGACAACGTTCACCGTATTCGACTTCCCATGCATGCTTGCCATACATTTGGTAGTGAATGTCTATCTCCGGAGGCACTCCTTGATTGTCGTCTACGCCTTCTTTTTCAGGCGGCTTTTTGCGCTCCGATACCACATGGAAATCTAGCCTAAAGCATGTTATTAATGGTGCTTTTTGGCATTTGACTTGATTATTTCAAGGGCCTTTTCAGCGGCATCCTTTCTTGGCAGTTGGATCATGAACACGTTTTGCGAATTTGTGTATGCTGACGAGTCTGGGGCTATCGATATCAGACCACTCTCTGCGAGAGCTTCAAAAAACTCTATCATGTCATTTGCATACAGCAGATAATTTTCCTCGAAATCAGTGTCGGCAAACTTGATCTGGACGTCTACAAAGACATCCTGTCCATCATAAAAGATGTCGAGAAGCGTGTCCGCTCGCACCCTTTTACCATAGACTTTCTGCAGCATTTCTTCGTATTTTTTCTGGTTTAGCAGGATGCAAGGAACTTTTGAACCAGAGAATTCTACCAGCGTGGCCCCTTCCTTGTGCAGGTTGGCCTTGAACTCTTCAAGCGTTGTAAAGTTTCTCTTGGGCATTCCTATTTGTGTTCCCTTATTGTTTCGGTGAAATAATCTTTAAGCTCTATACTCCTCTGCATTTTCTTGTAGATGTGCTCATGTGCCTTGCACAAGTAAAAAGGTGTCTGTCGGGCATGAAAGGCATTGTATGTCCCGGCCCCCCTTACCACTTCAAGCTGGACTACAAACTCGGCCTTACTGCCGCAAATGTTGCATTGAAAGCTCGGATCTTCATCTTCAATCCCGCCCTCTTTCACGAAAGTTATTAGCTATTCTCTCATAAAACAATTTACGCGCTCACAACGTGCCCTTTTTTGGACTGCAAGGGGGAGTCTTTTTTTAGTCCACAATGACTATTAATTCATCACAATACTAGGAATGCAGGCACTGCCTACTAGAAATCCGCGGATGAAGCCTTCAATCTCTTCGGCAGACTCATCATTGCTCAGACCGCAGTCAGGGAGTTGAGCAATAGCGGTATCAAGATAGGTCAGACAATTTTTGGTGCGCAGAGCTTGAGATCGGATTGAGAGGGTTCTTTGGAAATGACTCAGGCAGGTCCGTGGATTGAGGAGGTAGCTGAACGCGTGGATGTGGATCACATTCAACAACGCATCGCAATGGCCGCTATAACCTCTCCGGCCACTGCAGGTTGTTTGTCTGTGACGAAAAGAAAGCGGAGTTGATGCAGAAAATTGGCGCCGGCTAGCAGAGCCTTATCGACTTTGCTAGCAGAATCGCGCGCTGTGAGTCGTCCTGTTGCATTTCATTATTCTTGTACTTGTTGCTAAAGTAGATCAGGTCTATCATCTTGCATCGGTCAATATTGACAAGCATGCTACCGTTCGTGCCACCGGTCGTATTGGCATTTGTCAATATGACTAGCTTGTCTACAAAGCCTGTTGACTTGAGCGTGTTTGATATCTGTTCAAAGCTCTTTGCATGATCTTTGTTAATGACTACAGCTACTGCTACCTTTGTGCCGTACGGATCACTGTACATCACGTCGATTCCGTTTCCCTTTGCATCTGTAGAGTGCGGCCTTGCGACCACACCTACCTCGTGGGCATAGTTGACTAGGTCCTTGACTGCACTCCTTACTCCAGACTCGAGCATCGAGATGTCGCTGCAGTTGCGCCTGATCTTGATAAAGTCAGATATTGGCACGTCCATCACACTGCCCCTAATCCGAAGCCCAGGGTAGACGTTCTTTATCGTGTCGTCTATCGCTTGCTCGTCTATGGTGTCGATTCCTCGCTTCGCAGCATTTTCTGTAGCGTGGTACATTATGTTGAGCATCGAGCGCACGTTGCGAAAGTCCGGGAACTCATCATAGATCACTTTTACCTTGGCAGCGAGCTCACGCTCTTGCTCCTCTGTGAATGTCTTGGTCGTATCGTGGTGGCGGATATATTCAAGCACGATGTCCAGTATTTCTTCAAGAGTGTTAGAACCGGCGATGTCTATCTTGTAGTTGGCCTTTTCCAGCCTGTCAAACACAGAGACATTGGACTTGCGTATGTCTTCATAGGAAGATGGTGTGAAGATCAGCATCAGTGCTGTTGATGGCAGATGTGCGTTAATGACCGCCTTGACAAATTCGACAGACTCCTTGTCTGCATCAAACTCATCTATCTGAAAGATTGTCATCCTGTTTAGGAATCTCAAGTTTAGGTTTGCCAGAGCGGCGAGGCTGGCTATAATGTCTTCAAGCGTCGCAACATTCTGCGCGTCGGCCCTGAACTTGCCCTCGATGATTAGCTTCAGTATCACAAGTTCCACTGGCGAGAATTCCTTTGCCAACGTTTCGTCAAGCGCGGCATAGTTGGGAACCAATTCGTTCCGCAGCAGCTGTGCGGCCTTGTCTGCAATCTTTTTGCCGGTGAGGGAGTCGATAAAGCCGTAGTTGAATATCTTTTTCGCGCTCCCTATGTTTTTCTCGGCTTTTTCCTGCAGATACTTGACAACAACCTGTCTCAAATTGGCGGCATATTCGTCGGTAAATCCTGCAAGCATTGCGCTGTACAGGCTGTTCATATTACGAGGCGATATCTGTGAAAGGTCCACATACGAAGTCACCGCGCTGTCCGAAACTTCCTTGAGTCCCTTTATGTGAAGCGCAAGGTGTGTCTTGCCGGAACCTACGTCCTGAATAACAGTAACAAGCCGGAAGTCCTTGTCGGTAGCAGACCCACTGCTCACCTTTGAGTAGAGGTCTGAAACGCATGAAAGTAATGCGGCCTTTGCATCCCTATGGCGCTTGCCTCCAAGTATCTGGGCGTCTATGAGCGTCGGAGTCGGGCTACTTGGGTATGGGTTGCGGTCCAGCTTGTATGGATACATTGTGTATTATATGCACCTCACAAGTCCGTGTAATAGGCCTCTAACCATGACACCTTCTTCTCCACCAGTGGAAAGCTCGTATCTGTCCTGATGCATGCTTGTGAGCTCACCGACAAGTCGGTAGAATTCTTCCGCAGAGATATTGCATTTATCGCAGAGTTCGTTTCTAAGCTTTGCCAGCTCGACCCAACCTATCGATGACCCAGAGTTAGCCAGTGCCACATCGAATTCTTCCTTGAAATCGTGAACGCTCATCGTCCTATGAGAAGTGGCACTCGTGCCTGGTATCGTGGGAACATTGGTCGTACCCAATTGCTGGTGCAGCGACGACTGCTGGTCGTTCTTCACGTCCTGCACAAGCCTTGCAAGATTGGAAATATTGTTAGCAAGTGTTTCGACCGTGCGCGCAAGTTCCTTGTTAGAATTGCTTACTGATTCCTGTAATGATCGGATCATGTCGTATGTCAACCTGAATTTTGGGTCTGAATTGAGTAGGCTCTGCACATAGTGAGCCTTGTGGAAGCAATAGTAAGCGGTGGATCTCTTCTCCACGAAGACCTCGCCTGCTGTTACGGCCTTCTCCAACGCGGCATCAATGTCTCCTAGTTCCTTGCGCAGATCGGTCTTTTTTATTCCGGCCGACCCCGCAGAAAGGACTCTTTTGACCAGTTGTTCCTCCGCGGTCATGAGGTAGAGGGTCAAAATTGTTATTTAAATAATGAAGTGATAACCAACAGTGGTTTTTGTAAATTTCTTTGCACCAAGTCATCACCCAAAGGGTTAATATTGAAAAGTGTGGGCATCTCCCACGGGATGATGATCACTCAATGCTGCATTATGATGAAAGCACTAGGGTATCTGACCTCGAACTGTTACCTGTACCTTGGGCTTTGCCCGCCTCATGACCGCGAAAATGGCGATTACGGCGGCTACCCATAGGCCAGCCATGGCGATGTTGGTGAGGCTGATGTACATGTACGGGACCGTTTCAAGCAGGCTCAGTTTTATCACCTCTATCGATTGATGCATGTCGTTCATGGCCATGTTGTACTGTTCACCATGGCGTGGCATTCCAGAGACCTGCTCAGCGCGCTCCAGCATGCCGTCTAGGTTCCTCTGAATGTATGCAAAGTCCGTTCTAGCTGTCGAAAAGAACCAAGCAGGGTTGCCGTCCGGGGGTATCAACCCCTTTGTAAGCTTGACATACTCGGCAAGTTGCTCCGGAGTCTGCGCGCTCTCGGCCCTCGCCATAAAGCCTACCGCCTGATTAATCGGATACATCGTCTCTTGGTACCCGTAATACGCAAGTCCAGCCCCCAGTACTAAAAACGCGAGTATTCCGGCGAGAGCAGCATGCTGATTCATGGCATGTGTACGAGAGATACTTGTCGTGGCAATGGCCGTATCCCCGCTTGCAGTGGAATGTCTATCGGTAGTAATTGTCGGCGCAAACGCGCGGCCATCCTGCTGCTGTTCATTCTTTGTCTTTTTCTTCCTGAAAGTGGAATGCACGATGCTCAAGTAAGCGACATAAATGAACCCAATAGTAGGGATAACAAGCATCGGCGCAAAAATGGCGTTGCCGGAGGATATGGCGATAAATATACCCATGCTTCCATAGATGGCAAAGAATATCTCCAAGAGAGTGGTCTTTGTAAACGGCAATACGTACGCTTTGTTTCTCCAGTCGTCTTTTCTGCTGACAATACCGAATTTTGGTGTTCGCAGGAACTCGTTCTTCTTGCCAAATAGCGCATCAAATACTGCGACAGTGTTGTTGACCGCAATCCCTGCCGCGAAGAACATCAGGAAAAAGAACTGGCGTGCCTTTTCACGAATCTTTGCTGGATTGCGGTCCCAGGTCTTGTTGATTACAATCAGGTAGCCGCCTGGACCCATCATGATAAACATGGCAAGCGAGATCAGTGGCGCCCATCCCACTGTGTACAACTTGTAATCCATTGCAAGGAGCATAGGAAATATCAGGAATTGCGCAAGCACGAGCGGATTGACTATGTGTCTTGTGAGCTGTATGAAGGCCTGGAACTTGGTGTCTATCGGCACTTTTCTGTTGACCACAATATCACTCAATAGTTTCAGGGCCACCTGTATGCCACCCTTTGCCCAACGGAACTGCTGACGCTTTGCAGCGTTCATTTGCACGGGTAACTCGCCATCCACCTCGACGCCTTCTAGAAACAGGCATTTCCAACCCTTCATTTGGGCACGGTAGCTCAAATCGAGATCTTCTACCAGTGTGGTGGTGTGCCATCCGCCTGCGTCGTTGATGCAAGAAATGCGCCACATCCCTGCAGTCCCGTTGAAATTCATATAGAGATGAGTCATGCTCTTTGCTTTTTGTTCGACCAGGAAGTGCAAGTCCAGCGATACGGCCTGGGCCTCTGTCAGTGTCGAGTAGTTCTCATTTACGTGTCCCCACTTGCATTGCACAAGGCCGATCTTGGGATCCGCGAAAAATTGGGCGACAGCCTTTTTCAAAAACCATGCCGGCGGGATAAAGTCAGCGTCAAAAATTGCTACAAATTCACCCTTGGCGTGTTTCATGCCGGCTTTGAGCGCGCCGGCCTTGTATCCGGACCTGTCGGTACGGTGCATGTGTACGATATCAAAACCCTTGAACCTATAATCGTCGACGATAGATTTGATTAGGTCAACAGTATCGTCGTCAGAGTCGTCTAATACCTGTATATGCATCTTGTCTTTTGGATAGTCCATCTTACACACTGCGTCTATCAGGCGCCTTGCCACGTACTTCTCGTTGTATAGGGGGAGTTGTATTGTAATCACTGGAAGTATAGCAGGAAGCTCTGCTTTCTGGCGTATCCGTCTTGTGTGCTTTAAATTATTTTGAGACCGGTAAACAAGATAGTAAAAGTTGATCGTGTATAACATGAGGATCCAGCCAATCATCAAGAAAATGACGTAGAGAAATGGCCCTGGACCGTACAAAGTATCAGCTCTCGGGACGATTGATATGGTTCTTTGTATTTATAACTTCTGACTAGCCTTTCTTGAATATCTTTATAGCTTGAGGAGGACACACATTCTCGCACGCCATGCAGAATATGCAGTCCTTCTCCCTGATCATAAAGGCCTTCTTCTCAGAAGCAGGGTGCCCAGGAGTCTGCAGCCATTCATAGACATTTACGGGGCATGCTTCGATGCAGGCACCGTCTGCAACGCAGATGTCAAAGTCTACGCAGACATTTTCTCCCCATATTCCAAGCTGTCCAGGCGCGTCGTACGGTCCCCATACCTTGATTCCCTGGTATGTACCTACAGGCTGCCTCTTTTCCTTGAACTTGGGGTCGATTGGGCCGTCAACCTTGTCATAGCTTGTGCCCGTGCCGGATAGAGATATCGTAGTAGGGCCGGCTCCGCCTGCTGCTGGTGCTGTTGGTGGAGGCATTTGAGGAGCCGCTGCTGCAGGCTTGGGCGCAGCAGATGCTGCCGCTGGCGGTGGCGCTGTCGCGCTGCGAGCTTTCGGGTTCTTGGCTAGTGGCGTAAGCTCCTCCAGCTTCTTGAGCGCCTGCTCCATCGTCAGCTTCTCAGCTTTTTGCCAGTGGGCAAGCAACTTGTCGCCAATCTTGGTATTCCGGATAATCGTGTCTATGATCATTTTGGCGTTATGGTCTGCCTTTTGGCGGTAATTCTTTATCCAATATTGATCGCCAAAGTATTCAAGCTGTCTAATCTGGTAGATGATATCAACGACCTCGCCGGTCACTATTTCAACAGTGACATTAAGGTCTGCAGAAAGATCCTCGCCTGTGATAGGGTCGTTTCCCTTTTCTGTCCACTTGTAAGTAACATAGATTCTGTCTGCATGGGTATCCATCTTGAATCCCGAGCTTCGCAAGTCGTTCACTATGCTTGATATTTCAGATTTCTCTGTGATTTCAATGGGGATCCTGTAGATGCCCAGCTTGTTTCCATGTAACGGGTAGACACCCCTCTTAGCGACTTCAGATAGCATTGTCCAGACTCTGTCCTTGAGTAACACAGACATTGACCTACCTAAAATTTACATCTCCTAAAAGGATTACGGTTTTCGTCATTGGAGAAGATACGCACAAAGGCAGTCTAAAGCCCGAAGCAAGCATGGAAAAGGTATTCCATTCAGTCCAAGCTTCACATGTCTGCCCCCCTTGGCAAGTCAGTCCAAGGAGCCAGAGTATATAGAATCCACAGGATGTCCTTCATGAGATCAAGAGTATCTTCCATGCTCGAGCTTGTCATCAGTACGTCCTGGGAGGCCAATAATCACCAAGCAATTATCTGGCCATTATTCGTCATTCAAATCCATATTGGTGTGCGACTCTCAATAACATACCATTTAAGAGGCAAGGTGTGCTTGTTCAATACAGCTAATCATCATCGGGGCAAGTGACGTCCCTGATTGCCTTGTATCTTGCCTCTAGCTCCTCAGCTATCTTTGCAACGTGGTCGAGTGTGAACTCTGTTTGCGGAAAATACCACCTGATGCCCACCTTGTGGCCAATGCCGTCGATATCGTGGATTATTCCCCTGTCGGCCTCCACCCCGTACTTTTCATCAAGTACGCGCTCGCGCACTTCCAGACCCCTCTTGGTCTTATCCTCCAGCACAAGGTGTGGGCTGCGGTTGTAGATAAAGTAGAACTGTCCTTTTTTCACAAGGTCGCCCTGTTGCATCAAGGACAGCATGAAATAAACGACTTATTTCTCTATCGCTTACCATCAGGCTCCGCCAGCTCCTTCTTGTCCTACGCAGAGGCAACAACAATAACATCCAACTTGTCCTTGTTGCTGTATGAGCGCACAAGCCCCCCATTCGCATCTACTGCACACACACTTTGGCGCTACGCGAGCTCTGACCCAATCTTGATGTGGCATCCCATCCCGGATGCAAGACATGCTTGCCGTTAGCGAGAGGCCCGATGACAACACACATACGCATTGGTTATCGATTCAGTCTAAAGGGTGCTTCTTTCTTCCTCTAGCATTATGTGGTATAGTGGGGCATCGCACGTGCCACCATGACCTCATCGTAGTGTTCATCTCTTTCAGAAAGTTCCTCAGTGAAATTGGTAGTCGCATCCTGATCCAATAACTGCTACATTTCCGTCCGTTTCTTTCAGAACTTGAGGTATCGAATCATCTCGTTTCTTTGGCTTCACTTGCCTGACAATTCCACCTTCACATCCATTTTCAGAACCGACTAGATTTTTCTTTTCACTGAAGCCCAGCGCAGCATATGCACACTACTCGCAGTGGTGGCTCATTTGCGTCATATCATTGGCGACCATGCCGTCACCATAACATGACCAACAGGATAGTGCAGGAATATGCAGTTTTAGATGGTTTGATGTATAGAGAAAATTAGCGATCGAAAGAAAAGAAAGTTGATAGTGACGTGCACTATTTCTCTATCGGATTTCCGATCATGTTGCCCCATTCAGTCCACGAACCATCATAGTTGCGAACTGACGGGTATCCAAGCAGGTATTTCAGTACGAACCACGTGTGCGAGGAGCGTTCGCCGATTCTGCAGTACGCTATGACGTGCTTGTCAGGTGTCACGCCTTTTCCCTCATAGAGAGCTTTCAGCTCCTCAGCGCTCTTGAATGTACCGTCGGTGTCCTTGACCGCCTGTGCCCAGGGAATGTTCTTTGCTCCAGGGATGTGGCCTCCGCGCTGCGCGTGTTCCATTGGATATTCGGGCGGTGCTGTGATCTCTCCGGTAAACTCTTTTGGCGACCTAACGTCAACCAACACTGTCTGTTCAGCTTTCTCTATTGCACGCCTTACATCGGCCATATAAGCGCGAACTCCTTCATCAGGCGGATTCGCAACGTATTTCGTAGGCTGCACCGCTGGCTCATCCTTTGTGTATTCGCGCTTTTCTAGCTCCCATTTTTTCCTGCCACCGTTCATAATCCGGGTCTTGCGGTGACCATAGTACTGGAACACCCAGAAGGCAAATGCAGCAAACCAGTTGTTAAAATCACCGTACAATATCAATTCCGTATCTGGAGTCGCCCCCACTCTACTCATAAGGGCTTCAAACTGCTGCTTGTTTATGATATCACGCCTCACTGGATCGTTGATGTCCTTTCTCCACCACACAAGATGCGCACCAGGCACATGCCCCTGCCTGTAAGCATTTTCTGGATCATAGTCAACTTCCAAAATTCGGATGTTTGTATTCTTCAAATTGTTTGCAACCCAGTCGGTCTCGCAGAGAACCTCCGGGTGAGCATATCCACTACTACTCATAATACCGTGTAACCTTAGACTCTTACTTAAGCACTTTGTCTTTTGGTTGCTCTTGGTCAGGAAGTTAAGAAGCCCTGCTTGAGTTAAGTTACATAGTTCCGGACATATTTTCCAATGAATCTATGACATTTTTCACTCTGTCAGAACACTCTATTCGCTATTTATCCTGCTTGCGCACATATATGGTCCCGCCATTCTCCTTTACTTCGTACAATACTAGATCACCGGACTTTCTCCATTCGGGGCTCTGTTCAACCCATGCCTCCTCTTTCTTCCAAGACCGCATGTTCTCCAGCTTGCCAGTGAATAAATTGTATTCGTATCCATGCATGTAGCAGACAATGTTGTCGCCATTAAACTCGCCTTTTGAAAGTGACGCCCCCCTGTGAGGACAGGTATTGTCGCATGCAAAAAGTCTGCCGTTGCGCCTCCCCACCAGCACATCGGTAACGCCTATTCTAAAAACCCGCATGGTATTATCTTTTAACTCTTCACTCTTGCAGACTGGCACGTACCCGTCGTACACGAAAAAGAAAAGAAAATTAACGATATAAAAATCGTTTTAGAGGTGTATCAGGCTTCCCTGCTGGCCCGTGTGCGGAGACTGGCCTGCAAACTTTC
>JBIQJB010000045.1:0-10065 GCA_044507735.1 Nitrosopumilales archaeon | reverse complement strand
AACATATATGGTCAGAATTGCTAATAACTGATCGGGATGCGACGTGTTTGCTTTTGGATTTTATGACTTATAATCTTCAATGTGCTATTATGTCATCCAGCATGGAGCTTGAAATAAAGAGAATCTATGATATTGAAGGTGTCGCTGGACATGAAAAAAGCTTCAAGATATTTGTAGATCGGCTTTGGGCGAGGGGAATCAAGAAGGAAGATGCGGCCATTGACTTGTGGCTAAAGGACATAGCTCCAAGCGATGAGCTCAGAAAGTGGTTTGGCCACGATCCGGGCAGATGGAATGAATTCAAGAAGCGGTATTTCAAAGAGCTTGACTGCAAGAAGGAGCTAATTGAGTTAATACTTCGACAACTATACTCCGGGACTCCTGTGCTACTGCTCTATGGTGCCAAGAACGAAGAATTCAACAATGCAGTGGCGCTCAAAGAATATCTGCTCAAAAAGGCAAGCCGAATAGGATAATGATACGCGCCCTTGTACGGCCACCGTTTGCCTCTTTATCTTGTGCCAAACAGTATTCGGGCAATATTTCTCTGACCAATTTCACAAGTCTGACCAAGAAAATCTAGCGACATTGATATAGTCGTTGTGCGGTGAAATGTGCCATTATGCTGACTGCTAGATGTTTGTATTTTTTCCCTTAAATATAATGTAATACAAATCATAATGCATATGACAATGACAGCTGCAACCAGAGCAGAGGAGACTATTGCGAGAACACCGGCAACAGTCGCCAAGATTGTCGAGCTAATTGGAATTTCTGATAAAGGGTGGGAAGACGCTGCGCAAGCTGCAATAGATGAGGCCAAGAAAACAATACACAATATCCGTGGGATAAAGATTCATGGTATGACTGCTGATATAGATCCGAACAGCGGTAGAATCACTCGGTACAAGACGTGCATAAAACTATCATTTGGAGTCATAGGGGAAGGGCGTTAATATCTATCATCTGAAGCGCCACTCCACACATCTACAGACGCATTTTTGGATGACGCCGATCAATATCCGGACTCTTTCTGTCCCCTAGATGCCGTTCTAATGTTCTGCAACAGCAACCTGCGATGCGCTATCAGGTTACCGATCAAAAAAAAGTGTGGTGGCAGGCCCGCCTGGCAATCGCAGGCACTAGTGTTGGACAGTATAGATCAATGGCGAGATCTACAATATACAAATCAATAGCTCCAAAATGTCCCAATAGCAGCATGGAATATTGAGTCATCTATTGATCCTGCTGAGAAAGTCGATCAAAATATCATAGAGTTGATCTGGCTTTTCTATGACTACCCAGTGATCACTCCCTTCCAAAACTTTCACCTCCAAGTTGGGCATTTCTTCACTCGTTTCCTTGAGGAGTCGCATAAAAGTGTCATCTTCTCTTCCTACTATGGCAAATACTTTGCAATTTGAAGATCGGAGCCTTTCAACGACATTGCCCGGTATGGTGTACAGTGCCAAAGTTGCTGCTACAAAGCCTTCGACTGAGGTCTTTGTGAAAACCTGTCTGAAAAAATCAGAGTGTTTCTTGTCCTTAAAAAGATCCCTTGACTCCTCAAAGCTACTCAGCTTGTGTTCCGCCAAAGCCTCTATTCCTTTTCTTATTGCTATTTCTCGAGTCCGGAAATGCTTCTCCAAGTCTCTTTCTTGGAATTTCTTGGGGGAGGAGTTGATCAAAATGATTGCATCAACAGTGTCTGGATATTGGGTTGCATACATTGATGCGATGATGCCCCCTATCGAATGCCCTATGATAGTGCATTTCTTTATTTTCAAATGTTCTAACAACAGTCGCAAGTCGTTGACAAGGTCTTGCATTGCGAATGCCCCCACTCTCCCCATTCCAGTTCTGTTGTGGCCTCTGATCTCGTACGCAATTACTCTATATCCGCTCTCCAGAAGAAGTCCTATTTCTTTGTTCCAAATTAGGATATTTCCGCCTATGGGATGAATGAGAACGAGCGGATACGAATTGACATCTCCATGGTCTTCATAGTACGTGTCGATAGAGTCCGCTGAAAAGTATGGGGGTGGAGACATATTATCTAGCAGCAGAATACATTCACAGTCTAATAAATATGTGAGAAAATCGCTCCCTTCGAGCGTCCAATGCAACAAAAGCGTTGCATAAATCGTTGCACAGGCGCGAAGAATCAAGCTGGCCCCGAAAATGTGCAGACACTAAACTTCTACCCGAGAGGTCAACAAGTAACACTAACAATTTTTCCGACTTTATTATTTGTTATCTGGTATATCTATCCCCCTACCACGTCACTGCTTCTGACAGTTCTACGTGTGGCTGCAACAAGAAAAGAGGTAGGGGGCTAGTGGCTCAGGCACTTGTAAGAAGAAAGAGCCGCTTAAGGGTCAAGGGGTTGAAGGTCAAGGACAGGGAGAAGATCAAAGAAGCAATCGCAATCAGTATCCAGAATGGCAACTATACAACGAGAGAAATCGGCGTGGACATTGGCAAGGACCACAGTACCGTCTCACGTTATCTCTCAGAGATGGAAAAAGAGGAAAAGTGGGGAATCAAGCGCGATGCCAACGGCAATATCGTAATCTCGCTGCAAAAACAGCTTGCAAATGAATGTAGGCAGCTGGAAAGTGAACCGTTCAACCAACTGCCATCGATACAGAAATGGATAACATTTCTCAAATCTGGTGGAATACCATCACGCAGGATTCGTTATTTGGTAAATGTAGTTCACGTGATATCTGACCAGCTAAAGATCATGCCTGAGATTCTCATAAGCTTCGGCGTACCAGTAGATAGTACTAAGCGCAAGGAAATAGCGATTGAATATTGGCAGAATTTCCTTGCTTGGTTCAATACTGCTTATCCGCAAATGCAGAAGACAAACACGATTAACGCTTACCGCAGCTTCTTGGCGGCGCACAATATCAATTTCGCTCATGGCGAAGGCAGAAGGTACGGGCTGTCAACTACGCCTGAAAGACTTGGGGAGTACAAAGACATCATGCTTACGCCGGAGCAGATAGACAGGATCAACAAACGCCTTGAGATTGAGGGTGACTGGGAAGCTTGGAGCTTTATGAACATTGATCTCCACACCGGAGCAAGGGCTTTTGCAATGGCTTCAATGAGGTGGGATAGGATCACATTCTCACCACTGTTCAGAAGCGAGCAATTTGAACCGAAAGTTAAGCGTGGTGATTGGTATCTTACAAGGGAAGGCAAGTGGTGGGTCAAGTATCCTACAGAAGAGTGTAGGGTAGTTATCGAGACTGCTCGCGACAGGCTGCCAAAAGAAAGGAGATTCCTGTTCTTTGAAGATGCCAAGAGCGACAAGGCAAACGCTCTGCAAGCTTCTTACTTCATGTCAAAGATGGCAACCAGGTTCAAGAAAATATTCTCAGAACTTGACAAATCAAGCTGGCTCAATGAAAAGACTAGGATCTACGCGCTAGGCGATAGATTATACTTTAACGGACATCCCTTGCATCTATTTAGGCATACAATGGCCCAATATTACCTAGCGGCTACCAACTGGTCTCTTGCCTACGTTGCAAGCTTGGGAGGTTGGGAAAACACTGAAGTTTTGAACAAATGTTATGGTGGAATACCTGAGCACATTAAAGCACAGGTGGCCAAATCTTTGCACGTCAGATTTGATACTTTGAACCTTGGCCCTTCTATCTCTATATGATTATTGTGATCGACACGGCTCTGTCATGTATAGACTAGAGGTTTCAGGTCTCACATAGGTGCGAGCATTCTTTTTAAGAGAGAAGCCATCGGTGCGGCTAAAGTCCTTATCCATTCTTCGAGCACGTAAGTGTACCCGCTTGATTCAGGAAGTTGTGAGAGACCTGCCGGAAGCCTAAATGATCTAATCGAATCAGAGCTGCGAATTACGTCGCCTTGCGGCCCTAGATTTTCGAAGAAAGTACCATCCAGAAATCGCCGCGCCAGCGGCTATAGGCAATGCAACACCGACCGCCAGAATCAAAGGCATTTCATCATTTGGGGGGTTTCCTTCGGTCACAACAATGTTTGATCCTCTTCCCAAACAGCTTGGACAGTCTGGCGAATTTGAGTCGATCGGGGTTGTCCTATTCGGGATTTCTAGTATGCGTGCACTCGGCTGCAGCTTTACGCTTCCCGGTTCGAGAAACCGGACTTTGAACTCATAAGGAACCCCTTCAGTTGCCGGCAGAAGGAAATCCGAAGGGGGGTCCATTTCCTCAACTACCCAGCCACCGGATTCGCTCCCGTCTGATACGAGAGACAACTCCACAGTCATCTCCACATCAATTAGACTCTGAACTGAGCCTTTCAACGTGATCGTCTCGCCGGCCGTTATTGTAATGCGTGATGGCTCCTCATTTTCAAACTTAAGGAGAGAAGATGATGCACCCGCATCGGATTCCTGAGCGATAACCTTCCCAACACCAAAGGTCAGAGGCAGGAGTAATGCAAGTGTAAGCACGACACTTCGGTCGAACAATGTCTTTGTTATCAAGAGCTTTCCGTGCGATTTCAAGGTTACTCAGTCCCGTTCTATAGTCTGTTTCAAAAAAGTGGGGAAGTGCCCCTACCACAGCTGTTGTGGCAGGGTGTGGCATCTCTGGCCGCCGCAGTTTGTATAGTCCCATTCCACAATTCCTGCACTGTAAGAGCCATCCGTCAACTGGGCCTTGGCATAGGCGTCGTAGAATGAGAACCCTCCCAACGTAACCAGACGTCGTGCGTTAGTATTGTCGAACCACCATCCCACGAGGTTGCCTGAGTCGCCGTAGGTCAGGTAGGCGTCCTTGCTGCTCACGTTTGTCCAAGATGATGAGCCCTGAAGCTTGTATCTGATTGTGTCCTGCTTGACCTTGAAGTTCGTCGGCTCTGTCACTTCAGTTTCTATGCCAAACTGGAAGAACTTGAAGGTGTTGCTGCTAGGGTTGCCGCTGTAGCAGGCGCTGCCCGTGCACTTTCCGTATAGGAAGCGCGTTGTCGGCTCCCAGCTCTTCTTCAAGTGAACGCTCGCGCTGCCGAACGAGGTTCCGTCTGTTTTGTAGATCACGTGGTCGAAGTACACCTGAGTCTGGCCAGCGTTATAGTAGATGTCGGTAGTAGCTCTGGAGAACTGGCTCTTTGGGACCATTTGCAACGCGATTAAGCTGTCTTGCTCACCGTAGGAGGTCTTTGCCTGGTTCGGACCCCACACTTGGTCGTTGGTGTAAATATAACCGTCAATGTCCCACTGAAGCACGCCCTGATAGTTGAACCCTGACACTCCGCTCACTCCTCCTGTAGTCCCTTCGATTGAAAGGACTGAAAGCAGGTCTTCATCTATGCTGTTATTGCCGTCTTCATCGGTGAAGTACTGTCGAATGTAAGCTTCTCCTATGTCGCTGACAGTGGTTCCGTCGATGCCGTATCCTGCAACGTACGGCTGGTCCGCGAATGCGAACTGGATTGTCATGGGCGCGGTCAACATCGCCATCATCGCGACGGCGATAGATGTGCCAACTATGCCTAGTTTTTTCGTCAATTCTACTCAGTCACCACCAAAGTCACGCTAGGACCAACGCCCCGGATCTCGGTCGATTCGGGCGAGATGTCGAATCCTAGGCCGATAGTTATGGACTTGCCAGTCATCTCTACAGGGAGGTCCTGTGGCACCGTCACTGTCATGATTACAGTAGTTGTTGCCTTTGGTGAAATCGTCACCGTAGAGGGCGAGACTGTGACTTCTTCCATCTTTATTTCCCCTCTGACAGATTCGTTTTCGCGAATTAGCTTCATGAACTCAGCGTCGTCGAGCCCTTCATTTGCGGACGGGGCGAAGTTTCTGAACGCGTTATGGAAATTGGTCAGCGTTACGTCCTTGCTGGTGCTTGTGTTGCTTAGATGTTCGAATGTTACGGGGATCTCCAACGTCTGTCCGCGCTTTACCGATATGTTGTCGGTTTCTATCTTGCCCACTATCAAGTCTGTTGCATAGCCCTTTTCGAACCTATCCATGATGCTGACGGGACCGGCTACTGACTCTAGCGAACTACTCTCAACGGCCTCTTTTTTGAGTATTGCCAACCAGCAGCACTACCGAAAATAGGGATGCCGCGATTGCCGACAATACCGTTGCATACATAATTCTCTTCTTTGAGAGAGTCATGGTATTTCCTATCGTGGGAGTCTTATATATAAAGTACCTGATAGTAGATACTATATGATAGTATAATTTATATTTGGAGATTATTTCAGGAGTTATGCAAACTGCTTCATATTTTCATGGTCTGCCAGCTCGTCGAACAAGGAAGCTATTGATTACCCCAATCAGCGTAGATTTTGCCAGACGGAAAAGTGATGCAGGGGTTTGAACCGGGACCCGAACCCAAAGAACAAGGAGGAGCTGTCTACAATCTACAAGATTGGTGCATATAGTATTACTCCCGGTCTGACTGTATCTTGATATGCAACGAAATCGAAAGATAATTAATAGTTCTCCACTGCTCTCCTGCACGAATAGTCATCCCTTGTCTCTGTCTCGCCTATCCATCAATTTCATATCTGCAAATACGTGTTGTACACCGACGACTTGTTGGTGAAAGCGGAAATACCTTTGATAAGATTATATAATTACTGGGCTTTACGCATTTTCAGATTGCATCTAAAGAGGGGCCTGATATTGATGATCGCAGGCGGGGCAATGGTGGCCATAAGCTTTTCGATGCTTGCATACTATGGATTGCAGTTCGTAGACAGCGTACAGCAAGAAGAAACGCTTAGTGTAGAGCCCGGCGCTTCTATTGAAATACAAAAGAATGTTAACGCAAGCGCTGCTGCTTATGTTGTCGCATTCCCGGGATTTGAGGGGCAGGTTGCAATCGAGATAAGAAATCCTTCCGGCGATATATTGATTGAAAAGAGCATCGATCCTCCCATCGTGATTGAAACTTTTGAGATACGGGAACCCGGTGTTTACACGCTTGCGCTTACAAATCCGACAGACATGCCACTTGAAGTTTCAGTGTTGTTAGATGATTATGAGACCGTACTGAGCAGAAGCAACCTCTCCACAGCTATGGGCGCTCTCGGTTTCACATCGCTGCTCGCTGTAGGCATGGCTGTAGCAATAGCCGGCGCAATCATTACGTTCTTGGACAGGCGGCGGATAAATAGGATGAAGCAGTTTGGCGACACTAGCGACTTGGTGTAGGGGAGAAGTAGAAGGGACACAAGATGGCCAAGCTTGAAGTTCGAAACATCGGCAAACAGTTCAACGCCGTACAGGGAAACGAAACCAAGCTGATCACTGCTGTAAAGGGCATCAATCTCTCGATAGACGACGGGCAGTTTGTTTGCTTTGTGGGGCCGTCTGGTTGCGGGAAGACAACTCTGCTGAACATACTGGCAGGACTTGACAGGCCAACTGAAGGGGAGGTCATACTGGATGGCCACCCTGTGACAGAAACCGGCCCAGATCGCGTCATGGTTTTTCAGGAAAACGCGCTGTTCCCATGGCTCAAGGTAGTGGACAATGTAGAGTTTGGATTGAAGATGGCCGGGATCCCGAAAGACAAGAGGCGCGAGCGCGCAATGCATTATCTAGAAATGATGCAACTGACCAAGTTTGCTGACGCTTACACGTACCAGCTGTCGGGCGGCATGAAACAGCGCGTCGCCATAGCAAGAGCACTTGCAATCGACCCGGAAGTGCTTCTGATGGATGAACCGTTTGCCGCACTAGACAGTCAGACTCGGGACCTCCTGTTAGTTGAGCTACAGCTGATATGGGCGCGGACGAAGAAGACGATAATGTTTATCACCCACAACATCCTGGAATCCGTAGTTCTGGGCGACAAGGTTGTGGTTTTCACAAAGAGGCCTGGAACTGTGAAAAAGGTGATTACGGTCGACTATCGCCGACCTCGTCTACCGGAGGATGAAAATCTACAGCCATACTACCGGCAGGTCATTGATGCAATGAAAGGTGAGATATCTTCTGTGGGCAAGGATGAGGACAACAGCGTTACTTGAGCTGCTTTAGCAGCTCTAGGCCAGAAGCAAAGCTATTGGGAGATGTGAGGAGGACCTTATCTGCAATCCTAGCGGCCTGCCTTACAAAGTCGACTGGGTTTTTCTCGTATGCCGACCAGTCAAGCCCGATTATCGACGCTGACTGCCTATTCTTTTCGGAAGGCACCATCACTACAGCAGCAACCCTGATACCAAGAGGCTTGGTCAAATCCACAATCTCACCAAGGTCTGACAAAGAGGAAATTGACTGGGTGACAAGCGAGTGCGGTCTTGCTTGGAGTTTGTTTTGAATTGATGGGCTTGACTTGTCCTTGATTTTCGCTGGAAAGGACAGGTCAAGCTTGATGCTTACATCATAATGTTCCTTTTTCAACATCTTGACTGCTGTGCTCGGACGCAGACCTGAATCTCCAGACCTGTCCGCTGGCTCGTCGCCCATCAACAAGAGCAGACTATCAACTCCTGTAAGTATTGCATCACAAACTACTTGGCTCAATGAAGTAAAGTTGCGGTCTCGCACCCTGATGCTACAGCTCATCTTTGCATCAACGTGATCCTTAATGTAGCGGGCGGCTGTGACGCTTGAGATTCTTGGTATGCCAAGCACAGAATCTGTCAGGTGAATGTCGCTGACAAGGCCTGACAGTTGCGACGCTCTGTCTACCATCGCCTCTATATCGGCATTCAGCTGAGCCAGATCAAACCTTTCACCCTTGACGATCTTGGGCGGGTTCAGCTCGTAAGATATCTTCATCGCCAATCCACAGAAGCGGCACCCGGCATTATTAAATGAGAGGTTGCATGCTCTTAGAGCATATATTTGGCTGTGACGGTTTCGACAGACGTTGCGCAAGGATGAGATTCTCTCCGCTCTGCGGCCTGCTTTGTCTGAAAGATCCTATGTGGCGGCGGACGCGGATTCTGCAACACCGGCGGCAGTTCTTGTGATAATTCACTACCATGATAATGAACCACACGTGTTTCTTACAAAGCGCAGCTCTAATCTGAAAGCGCACAAGGGAGAGATCTCTTTTCCTGGAGGCAGGTATGTTGAAAGCGACGGCACTCTACTTGCAACCGCATTGAGGGAAACTGAGGAAGAGATCGGGATTTCATTTACACCGGATCAAGTAGCTGGTAGCCTGCGCGCTGTGTTCACAATGACTTCGAACCACTTTGTTGTTCCGTTTGTAACTGTTCAGGAAATGTTGCCGCAATACAGGACCGCGGCAAGCGAAGTCGAAGCGGTAATCGACATACCTCTCATGGGGACGCTAAGGAGCATGCAGCCGGACACTGAACACTACGGGCTTGATCGAGGCGCATACAAGTTCACCTACAATCACAACGTGATCTGGGGCGCTACTGCAAGGATACTAAAGCAGCTGCACGATCTGCTCATAGGCGCATAGCAGGTAAGAGTATGCGCTTGGATGCATATATTTTTCAAAGCTCCAACCAAACAATTGTTGTCTCTTGTGTTAGAGCACTCATCAGACCGTCGTAAGCATTTCATCGCTTTCGCTCCCACGGATAACAGATCATCATTTGAGCGGCAGGCTATTTGTGAGCGTCAGATATAGAGGTAGCGGGCCCGGTGGTTCCCTGATTCTCCAGATATCGAGTCCGAATCCAAACGGTTGATTTCGGACATGCCTCCTCTATTGAGGAGGCAAATTATATAGTTTTACACGTTGTATTCAATTCGCTCATTGTAAAAAGGTCTGGACAGCTCTTCTGTGACCAAAGTCTTGTCACACGAGACTTTCGTTACATGAAAAATCAAGACCATGTCCGTGGCGGATACGTGAGTACAAACCCTCTGTAAAGGGAAAACTAGTCGTGCAGATCGGCTACTCACCTACATTTGTTTATGCATTTTCGACGGTACAGACGTAGATCGATAAATCAGTATAGGATGAATGTCAGCAAATTATTAACATTTGTTAACGAAAAATCTTTCAATCCTACCATAGTCCGATTCAAACTTGGTAGCGTTCCCTCGGTAGTTTCTGCTACCGCCTGCTTTCAATCCTACCATAGTCCGATTCAAAC
>JBIQJB010000044.1:0-12174 GCA_044507735.1 Nitrosopumilales archaeon | reverse complement strand
ATCAGGAACAACAGGACGCTCCATGGCAGGTTCATCCACTACTGGAACGAGCCATCCATCGATGAGATTCCAAACATCGTCAACCCAAGCATGCACGGCATGATAGAAGTCATGCGCGGCTGCGGCAGGGGGTGCAAGTTCTGCGACGTGACTCTCAGGCCACTGCGCTACTATCCAGTAGAGAAGGTGCAGAAGGAAATCGAGGTGAACATGAAGTACGGAGGGCTAAAGAACGCCTGGGTCCACAGCGACGACATTTTCGTCTATGGCCTCAATCCAAGGACTACAAAGAACATGCAGCCAAACAGAGAGGCAATTGAAGAGCTCTTCAAGGGCATCATGGCCACTGGCATCGAGCACACAAACCCGACGCACGGAACTCTTGCGGGTGCAATAGCTGACGAACGCCTCATACCAAATGTCTCCAAGATAATCAAGTCCGGACCCAACAACCACATCGGCATCCAGTGTGGGTTTGAGACAGGCAGCACGAGGCTCATCGGCAAGTATGCCGACAGGAAACTTGCACCATATCGCCCGGACGAATGGCACTGGGTGGTCAAGGAGGGAATCAAGGTACTCAACGAGCATTATTGGGTTCCTGCGTTCACTCTTATCATGGGACTTGACAACGACGAGACCCCTGAGGACAGCTGGGAAACGATACAGCTAATCCATGAGATTGAGACAGAGCAGCCTGACAGTAAGTTTACCACTACGCCTCTTACATTTGTACCAATAGGGCTTCTCGAGAAATCAGACTTTTACGACATCGGCAACACGATGGACCCTGCAAAGCTTGGTGTAATGTACAAGACTTGGCAGCACAATTTCAAGTATGGGATCCAAAAGTTCATGAGCAAGGTTGGGCGCGACAACCCGATAAAGAACTGGTTCTTCACCCAGCTTGCTTCAACACTTGGAGGTGTGCCGCTGTCTGCAATGGAAAAGTATGCAAGAAGAAAGGGCGCCGAACATGAGCGCGTCATCGAGAAGATAAAGGCCAACTACTGGTAACTTTTTAAGCGCAGCTCACTCTTTTATCTCCATGAATGTTGGCATCCTAGGATCCGGCGAGGTCGGGCTCCGACTGGCAGAGGGGTTTGTTGCGACGGGTCATACAGTCAAAGTGGGGTCGCGCAGCCCTGACAAGATCTCGCAGTGGGCCACAAGAAATGAAGGTAAAGTATCTACAGGCAGTTTCTCGGATGCAGCATCGTTTGGAGATATAGTAGTTCTTGCGACCCTTTGGGAAGGAACGCCTTCAGCTATCGAGATGGCTGGCAAGAAAAATTTCAGTGGCAAGGTTGTAGTCGACGTCACAAACCCTCTTGACTTTTCAAATGGGGTGCCGCCGCGACTTGCCTTGGGTCACAGCGACTCCGGCGGGGAGACTGTGCAACGCCTGATTCCTGATGCCCTGGTTGTCAAGGCTTTTAACATCGTAGGCAATGCTCACATGTTCAAGCCGGATTTTCCAGGAGGTCCGCCGACGATGTTCTTGTGCGGCAACGATCCGAGTGCAAAAAAGATCGTAACAGAAATACTAGACTCGTTTGGATGGGAGAGTATTGACATCGGGGGGATAGAGGGGGCCCGCCTGCTCGAGCAGCTAGCAATGCTGTGGATAGTGTGTTATTTCAAAAAGGGCAGCGGCAACCACGCGTTCAAGCTTCTGCAGAAATAAAGTTCTGATCCAGATATCCAAATTCTTGCAATTTGGCTATGATGGAATCTGCCGCCTCTTCGGGAGAAACCTTGTTGGAATATATTGTGATCTCGGGGTTTGCGGGCTCCTCATAAACATCCTGAACGCCTGTCATGTCCTTTATCTCGCCCGCAATTGCCTTCTTGTAAAGACCCTTGACATCGCGCCTCATGCACTCTTCAAGCGGCGCGTTGACAAACACCTCTATGAAATCGTCACCAATGGTACGCCTCGCGGACTCCCTAAATGACCTATATGGAGAAATAAGAGCGACGATCGCGATCACCCCGTTCCTTGCCAAAAGCTTGCTCACATAGGTCACCCTCTTGGCGTGCGTCTCCCTATCTGTCTTTGAAAAGCCTAGATCTGGGCTCAGGTTTCTCCGGACCTCGTCGCCGTCCAAGAGCTCAACCCTAATTCCCTTGGCCTTCAGCCTGTCGTGGATTATCTTTGAAATGGTTGATTTCCCTGCGGATGGGAGCCCCGTAAGCCATATCACACAGCCTTTCATTGTTAGCCTTTGAACATGCTCTAGCGACTATTAATCTTGTGAAAAATTGTTATGAACAATGAATATCGAGACGGGTTATTGATTCAGCTAGATTTTTTCCTGCGAGATCTCTTGTAGGCAATAACTCCTGCGATCCCTGCGCCTACTGCCGCAACGACGTAGAGCATCTGCATGTTGTAGCCGGCGTCTGACTTTGGAACCACCCGGTAAATTGCGCTGGTGGTAAACGGAGAGTAGGTGGTTACGTACAGCAGCCCGTCGGGGCCGACATCCAGGTCAGTCACGCAGCCAAACCTCTCCCCAAAGACTATCTCTGCTGTAGAGTCTTCCAAGTTTGCAACTTTGTCTGCAAGCCGGGCGTCCTTTATCACAAATCCGTCCCTTTCTTCGTTGAGTTCAAACCTGTAGATGTTGCCAAAATTGCAGTCGCCCACAAATAGGCTGTCGCCGTACCTTGAGGGGGGGCCAGAATCGATAAACGTCAGGCCTGCTGGTGCCACGGTCCGTTGCCAACTGAACTTGGGATCGGCGTACGTATAATTACCATAGTCAACGACCATTCTTGCAATCTGGTCATCGGTTGCCGGGCCCATTGCCTGGTTCCACCCGCTGTTGAACCCTGGCTCCACAAGGTTTACCTCGTCGTAGTTGTCATTTCCGTTCTCTGTTATCCACATCTTGCCTGTCACCGGGTCAAAAGCCATCCCAAAGCTGTTCCTGATGCCAATAGCATAATACGGTCCTTCCGGCTCGACCGGCATTATGACGCTGGTGTCTGGAAAGAGCTCTCCTTCTGCGTTGTTCTGCAGCAGTCCATACCTGCCCGTGTCGCCGACGACCAAGTAGACCGTGCCGTCCGGTGCTACTGCCATAGCGCCGCCGTTATGGTAGGACCGAGTTGCCGGTAGGTCTTTGACGAGCACTGGATCGACTAGTTCCTGACCGTTCCAAGTGTACTTGTAGACGCGCTTGCTAATCGCTTCACCTCCGTCACTTGAAGATTCGCTGAAGTAGAGGTAGACTGTGCTTCCCTTGACCGCTATTCCCAACATGCCCTGCTCTCCCTCGTTTGCCACGCCCACATCAAGGGCGGGTTGGCTGTCGAGAATCCCGTTCCTTGCCACGCGGACTGTTCCGTCGTTCTTGTGCAGGATTAGAAGCGTCTCATCATCTACAAACGCTATGCTTGTCGGATGCTGCAAGTGTGGGATATATTCCTCGACAATTAGGTCCGGATCTTTCACCGAGGGGAAAAATGCGGGAACCTGCGCGCTGGCCTGCTGTAGGGCAGCGGCAGCGAGGAGGATAGATATCATGATTGAAATCTTTACAAGCATCCGGCTATCTGACAGCAATAGGCTTGCTCATCACTTAAAATATTTCCGCACGACCGCAGCAAATGGTTATTGAGCAGATTATATACTTCGGATTGGAAATTATCACCATGCCTGATTATTTTGAAATTGACAGGCTTGTAGAAGACCTTGCCAAGATATATTCTACTGCATGCGCGACATCATGGTTCAAGATAACGGGAAACAAGCGCCCTGAAAAGGAAGAGTTCAGGACCAAGGTTGTCGAATTCATGAAGCATCTTGAATACACACTCGGAACTTTCCCACAAACACCAGAAGCTGTTCAGTTCAGGGAGCATGCAAGGAAGGCCCTTGAACGCGAGATCGCACGTGTTATTGCAGGTGAAAATAAGGAAGTGGAAAAGCGATACAAGTATTATGTTGACTATAGCTAGATCTCTCTTTGCAGCTGCTTGATGAACGATTCCATGAATTTGGATCGCTCTCTGGCAATTTTCTGAGCCGTTCTTGTGTGCATGGACTTGCTCAGCTTGAGAAGTTTTGACTGGAAATGATCAAGAGTCCACTCTCTGTCGTTCAGCCCCCTCTTTGACTTCCCGAAAGGATCGGCAGGATTATAGAATGATCTTTTCTCCAAGCCTCCGACGCTGAACGTTCTTGCAATTCCTATGGCGCCGAGGGCATCTAGCCTGTCTGCATCCTGCAGTACTTTGCCCTCAAGGGTCAAAGGGATGAGCCTCTTGGAGTAGCTATGGGTCCTTATGCAGTAGGATATCTTGTCAATCTTGTCCTGAGGGTAGCCGTAACCGCGCAGCCACTTTTCAGCTAGGTCAGCACTATCGTCCGCTGACTTGGATGTCTTGGCACTTCCCTTGGGATAAACCACGAGATCATGCAGTAACACCGCCGGGAGCAGGATTTCCAAGTCCGCGCCTTCCTTTTTGCCGATCAGCTCTGCGTTTCTGTATACTCGCATTATGTGCTGGAAGTCGTGCGCAGGGTCGCGCCCTTCAAGTGTCTTTTCCACTCTTTTCTTGATCTTGTCCAGCACAATTGACAGGATTTATCTGCATTAAATAAAAGTAACTTATTCGACTTCCTTTCATCCACTTTGTAAAGCGATGTCCGTCCAACCAGTACTCAAATTCTTGTCGTCTTGAGTAGGCGCCAAAGCTTCTTCTGAACCTGCTACATACAGACTCTCACTGCACTTCTCAAACTCGCACAGAAACGTGAAGAGAAATTGGCATCCAAACATGCAATCAAATGATTACCCTTGCAACCTCTTGGATTATATCCGCGGTTCTGTTATCTCTTGCCAGCACAGCAAACAAAAGTTGCCTTCCTCTTGAAATATGGCTGCTTCCTGGCCGCACAGGTCACACGTTATCGATTCCTCTTCAGGCGCAACCAAAAGTGCGGCAAAATTATCTATAACTTCTAACACCGCCCGTCGCCTTTCCTACCGCTCGTCTTGTACCTGAGTCGTTTATTGCAGCAAGGACATCGTATCCCTATTACATCAAAATATTTGGAGCATTTTGTGCAGTACTTGAAACCCATTGCATATGGGCTTGGAGAAGGAAAGCAAGGATATCCCAATCTGTCGCATAGATTTCTGCAAGGTGGCATTAACAACGTGCTCCGCATGGACAGTTATAACAGAGCTAGCACCAAAGGGGGAGGGAGAGACATGTGGCCACATGTTGGAACACGCCATAAACCATATAAACTTCAATACAAAAGGATGTAGTATGGTCAAGCGGGGAGGCAAAGAAGTCATCACCGTTGAGATATTCAAGGAAACATATGATGTGATGAAGGCCAACGCAGAAAAAAGGCGGTGGAACACCAAGGACTATATCAATACTGTGCTGATGGAGGCCATCGAGAGGGACAAATTCCTCCAGTCTTATGCGCCTTCACTCTCGAAGATAGGTTACGAAGGAAACATACTGTTCATCAGAGACGCTAAGAAGGGCAAGACGGCTGAGATCTACCTGCGAGATCGCAGCCTTTATTGCAACCTCTGCGACGAAAAGGACTGCGTTCACATTCACTATGCACTGGCCCTGCCCGAAACCGCCAAACTGTACCTTCAGAAACCTAGAAGAAAATAACAATGATAATGATGGTTCGGTGCAGGCAGAATGGCAAGTACTCCTGTATCATATCGAACAGCTCGTCCGCTGCTTCGCCGTACGCTTCTATCCGTAGTATTCTTCTACACCTGCAAGCTTAACCTGAGCGGCGAAACGCTCTATGCCAGTCCACATGTGCAAAGACTTTGCAGAAATCTGATTCACCGACGGGGACAACAGTTGCCGGAATGCGTCAAGGCTGTTACGACACATTATTCTCGCTCTTACCGTCATCCAAGGATGGATATCTTGATGGTAGAGGTGATCTGGTTATTATCCTAGTTCCCCCTAGGCATCCTGTTGGCCCTCCTGTCAGGAACATGTGGCTGGAGCTACCAAGAGTGGGTTGGAGCATTCTATCCAAACAACAGGATTGCCAAGCTCCCGTTCTATGCACGCATCTTTAATTCTGTGGAGGTCGACTCGTCATTTTACCGGGCGCCTTCAAAGTCCATGATTGCCGGATGGATCAAGTCAACAGAACCTGACTTCAAGTTTTCACTCAAGGTTCCCAAGACCGTTACCCATAAGAGGCTACTTGTGGGAGCGGAGAAGGAGTTTTTGGATTTCATTGATCTTGTGCAGCCGATTGCAAAAGCAGGCAAGCTCGGCTGCCTTCTCCTCCAGCTTCCGCCCGACTTTACATTCAGACAAAAGGACGACCTTGAGTCGCTTTTTCGGCTACTTCCAGGGGATATCCACTTTGCAGTCGAGTTTCGACACGATTCTTGGGACCGGGAAGAGACGTGGGAACTTTTGAGAGAATACAATGTTGCTAATACCGTGACCGATTCTCCAATTGAGTTTCTTGCAAGGCCGATTGTCACGGCCCGTACACATTCGTATGTGCGGTGGCATGGGCGTGGCGAACCGGTTTGGTACGACTACACATACACTGAAGAAGAGCTGCGCCCCTGGCTTGCAAAACTTGCAGAGCTAGAGGAAAAAGTCTCTGTGGTCTATGCATATTTCAACAACCACTACCACGCCAACGCCCCTGACAACCTGCTCCAGCTACTGGAACTGCGTGATGGGCTGACCGAAGTGCAAAAGAAAGTCATGGCGCGCTCGAAACGCTATAAGCGCAAAAAGGAGACTGCTGCAAAAAAGCTGACCGACTTTTTTATTTCTTGAGCACGCGCGCGAGCAGAGATTTTGCTCTGTGCACGCCTGGTATTGCAAAGTCCTTTGCGACCACCACAGGGCAGTTGAGCTGGTCAAGCATTGCCAAAAAGTCCGGGTTGTGGAATGTCGAATGGCCTGCGACAGATGCACCTATTATGACAATGTCCTGCTGGAGCGAGTTTATCGCAGATAGTATTGTGTCAGCCGATCTGGAGCTGATACCTGATGTCAGCCGCACTTCCTTCAGCTGTATCCCAAGCTGGGACAGGTATTCTTGCTGCATTGTGACACTTTGTTTCTCCACTCTTCTCTCTTGTCCTCCTTTGATTATAGAAATCAGGTTGACCTTGAAGCGCCCCGAGTGCTCAAGCCAAATTGTTGCCTTCAGAACCGCATCTGAATGCTCTCCTCCGTCATATACAACGACCATGCTCTTCTTTTCTGCCAGTGGGAGCGCCTGCGCGTTAAAATCGATGCCTGTCCTGTCATATTCCGGCTCCAGCTCCAGAGAGTCGTTCTCTGCACTTATGGCCAGCACCTTGCATGTCATAAGAATCATCAGTTTTCTGTCGCGGCGGAATGCCTCAAAATCAGTGACAAATAGGTCTATCTTTTGTTCCTCTACGGTGGCCAGAATGGCTTCAGTTGCATCATGCGAAACCCTGACGAGGTAGTGGTTAGGGATGTTCTCTCTATCCAACATCTTTTCAAGGGAATCAAAGGATCTTCTTGCAGCGTCGGCAAACGCCACGCCGGCAGAGAGTGACGTCTGGTGAGGCAATGTTATCACGCGCAAGATATTCACCTCACCAGCTGTCTCCTTTGCTATCCTTATGGCGTATTTCAAAAGCCTGTCGGGGTTTTCCGGCGTATACGGGATGAGTATGCGGTAGTCCTGCCTCTTCAGATCTCCCCCGGTTGTCACTATTGGGGCGTAATGCTGAATCTCCTGCTTGAAGGTGTACATGCGGTAAAGAGCAAATCCCACCAAGATCCAGAGGACGGTTATGCCCCCGCTGAGGGGTTGGGTGAGAAGCAGGTAGACCGCAAGTCCAAGCTTCAAAAAGATTCCGACAATGGGTATTACTGGAAACAGCGGATTCTTGAAGCCGTACGACAGCTTGTCGCCATATATCCTGCGTATTGTGATTACAGCAACGTTAACCTGCGTAAACAAGAGCAAAAATATGACCCCCGCAGCTACTGTAATATCAGCAAGTGGAAGCGCATACTCCACAAAAGCCATGATTATTCCAGAGATTGCTATTGCAACAGAGGCGTCTTGTTCCTGGGATGGATCAGGCTCAGCCTGTGCGATATTTGGGTGCGCTGATGTGCTTTTCCTGTGAAGCAGATGGAAAAAGCGAGATGATATATCGAAGTTGGTTCTTTTGTGGCTTTCTTAAAAGGATTAAAATCTGATGCAAGGAGCATAACAGTACTTGCTAGTCCGCATGGTGAAGGGTCCGGCCATCGTGGTTGTTGACGGTGAATGCCAAGTACTGGGAAGCGACGTGTCTGGCAGAACGGTCAAGGTGAGACCTGGCAAAGTGCTGCCCTTCGAGCCACTCAAAGGTTGCAAGTTGCGCGTCAAGCTGGGCCGGGGAGGGAGGATTTGGCGGGCTCAGCCTGAAGAAGCAGGCGTGTCGATGTGGCGTGATGTAGCTCGGCACATAACTGCCGTGCGAAGCAAGAACAATAATGATAGGAAAATTGTCGTGGTGGTAATGCTTGTCGGCGACTCTGACACCGGCAAGTCAACTCTTGCCACATACCTCGCAAATGTGGCGCTTGGGCATGGGATAATGCCATGTGTCATAGACGGAGACATCGGCCAGGGGGACCTTGCGCCGCCTGCTGGAATCGGGGCT
This sequence comes from Nitrosopumilales archaeon, assembly GCA_044507735.1. Taxonomy (GTDB): domain Archaea; phylum Thermoproteota; class Nitrososphaeria; order Nitrososphaerales; family Nitrososphaeraceae; genus Nitrososphaera. The sequence goes on along the minus strand of JBIQJB010000044.1, from coordinate 3,502 downwards.
GCATTGCTTTCAGAGCCCTTAACCGATCTCAGAGATGCTCGTGCGACCTGGTACGAATTCATTGGCAACACTTCACCGGCAGGGTTTGAACACGTCATCGCAAGAAAGCTGAGATCAACTCTAGAGCGAACCATGCTGCTTGGTGACATCTGCATCGTCAACACAGACGGATATGCAAGAGGCGAGGGAGTCCAGTACAAGCTGATGTTGGCAGAAGCAATAAAGCCCGACATTATCGTATGTCTTGAAAATTCAATACTGCTCAGTACGTTCAAGGGAGGTCCCTGGGAGGTAGTCTCGGCCAGAGGAATCAGGCAAGTGGTAAAAACTAGGATTGAGCGCAGAAGCCGCAGGCTAGACCAGTTTCTGAGACATGTAGGTACTGATTTGATTTCTGTAGACCTGTCCCTGGTCAAATTCGTTTACCTAGACAGGCTGTTTTCACCATCAGATCTAGACGATCCCCCAATAGTGCAGCTAGAACCAGAGAATATGACAAGGATGTTTGTAGGGGTTGGATCGAATGGACTGGTAACCGGATTTGGCATCATTATGCGCATTGGGTCCGGGAAAATAGACATCCAGACAGACGTGGTTCATCTTGATAGGATCTATCTCAGCAACATACGCCTGGTAAGTGATATGCCAGTTGAAATCAGGATCGCGTAAACACTGGATCAACAAGCCCGAGGGATCTGAATGCATCAAGCCTCTGCCTGCAGGCATAACACTTGCCGCAGTGAGTCTTGCCATCTCTGTGGCAACTCCATGTCTGTGCTATTGGGACTTTGAGCCTCTTGGCAAGCATGACAATCTCTGTTCTGTTCTTCTTTGCAAGAGGGAGCACTATTTTGTACGTCCTGCCATTACAGAGCAGGCAGCCCTCTTTGAACAGCGCGTTCAGCTTCTCAATGAAGCGACTTGACGCGTCCCTGAAGAACTCGATATCATGTGAGTTGTGGCCTCCGATTATCCACTTTACACCGAGGTATTCTGCATAGTGGGCGGCTATGGAATAGAACATCAGATTCCTTGCAGGCACGTATGACGACCATAGTGCCTCTGGATCATGCTTTTTCAACCGGCCGTTGTAAAAGTCAGACGCTTCTTTTACAAAAGGCAGGTCCACGGTGATCAGCTCTGTTATTCCTGCACTCCTTGCCAGCTTGGCTGTAGAGCGCTTTTCCTGTACAAGTCTGCCATAATAGTTGAACGTGATTGCCAAGACATCGGAGAACCTCTTTTTTGCCCAGTAGAGGCAGGTGGCAGAGTCAAGCCCGCCAGATAGCATCACGAGAACCTTTTCTGCCATCTATTCTTCTTTTCTTACTCCAGCAATTATGTGAGCGCCCTTGTTGACTCCTTCGTATATGTATACGCCGAGGGCCTGCACGTTCTGGGGCATCTTGGGCGCAAGAAGTCTGATTATCTCTGAAGAAAGATTTTCCACGGTCGCCTCGCCTGACAGCATGTATGTAGTCATTTTTGGAAGCTGTAAACTAAAGTATCCTTTTGGACCCTCAAACGCGACATAGTAGTGCTGATCATCTTCCTTCTGCAGATATTTCTTGTTGATGAAGAATTTGTGGTCAATCGCGTTCAGTGTTTCCTTGATTATTCTCTTTGCGTCTCCAAAGTCAAGAACTAGATTATTCTTCATGCTGCCTATTATCTCAACCATGACAGTTGAGGTGTGACCGTGCAGAACCGAGCACTTTTCGACCAGTGGCAGTATGTGCGCATAGTCAAACGCTAGAGAAGGGTCTTCGATAAAGATCGACCCTGTCTGCATGTGATCAGCGCTGTCGTAAAAGAACAGAGAGTCCATCTCTTCTATCTTGCTTGCATACTTTGAATGTCCGACTGCAACGATGTCAAGATCCGGGAGCTGTTCACGCACCTGCCTGAACTTGGCAGTATCAGCTTCTGAATCTATTACTTCAATGTACTTTTCGCCTACCTTGAAGTCTATTTTGAGCGATTTGCCATCGGAAAGTTCCACTACAACGTCATACTGGTAGTCACGCCCCAGAAACGATAGCATCTTTGCAACAGACAGTTCCGATCTGCTCCGGAGCAGCTTTCCTTTGTCAATGTAACGGAGGTCGCTGTCAAGAACGACCCTCTCACTGGCCATTTCTACTTAGTCTGTCAGAGCTTTTGTGTTGCAGCATATATAAACGGTATATCTGGCGACTGAGATTTGCATTTATCTGGGCTTGTTGGAAAGCACAAACGTGATGCATGCTGTTGCATGATCTGAGGGACGCACTTTATGATGCCGTATCCGATAGCGTCCCGGAAACAAGAATAACAGTTGCCTTTTCTGGCGGGGTAGACAGCTCACTTCTTGCCAAGATATGCAACGACCTTGGCAAGGAGGTTGTACTGCTCACAGTGGGCTTCCCAGGCTCCCATGACATTGGATTTGCGAGGAGAATCGCTTCGATAATGGGCATGAATCACAAGGTGATGGAAATAGAGTATCAGGATTTCAAGAAAAACCTGACTCAGGTCAGACAGATGATAAAATGCGAGAATACCTCGCATATTGAGAACTGCATAGCATTTCACTACATCAGCAGGCTTGCAAAGCAAGAAGGCTTGGGTCTGGTACTCAGCGCAAATGGATGCGACGAGCTATTCTGTGGATATGATGGATACCGAAGAGTCTACAGTAGCGGAGGAGGCGAGATGGCAATAATGAAGATGATGGACGAAAAGATTGCAAATGAGTTTACTCTCATGAGCGAAGTTGCAATTGTGACAGGCCAGTTCAGTGTGGCTGCCCGGCAGCCATTCCTCTCCCGCAAATTTATCGAGTTCGCCAAGGCTATACCGATAGATCAAAAGATTAGGGGACCTGACGACATGATGAGAAAGCACATCCTGCGTCAGACTGCGCTTTCAATAGGTGTTCCTGAAGAGTCAGCAATGAAGCCGAAAAAGGCGCTGCAATACGGCTCATCTATTCACAAATTTTTCAAGAAAGCAATTTCCTAGCTTGTTTTCATGTTGTAATAGTAATAGAAAAGGAGAAAAGGTTTAGGTTCTCTTTACGAGAATTCCCTTTATCTCCTGGTTGTCCAGAAGAGCGTCGATCAGCTTCTGCTGCTCTTCCCTCGGAAGCTCGTTTGACATTTCGAGCGAGTCGATTGCCCTGAGCTTCCAATAGCTGGTAAGAGCACTTTCTACAGTAGATTGAGCGTCATATACAACTTTGCCAAAGGCCGTCAAGAGGTATTTGCCACTCTTTTTTCTTACGAGACCTGCTTTTGTCATCCTTGATAACCTAGAATAGTATTGCTTACGGGTTAGCCTTGTCCTGCTCTTCAGACTTTCGCTATCAATTGTTCCCTGGGCAATAGTCTTGAAAAGATCCAATGATTTGTCATCGGCAATAGTCCTGAGGACAGTAGCCGGCGTCTGCGACTTAGCCATGTTCTACCTCGAATCGTGATTGCGTGCTTATTATAGATTTATTATCGGACGGACGGTGTAC
>JBIQJB010000043.1:2558-12538 GCA_044507735.1 Nitrosopumilales archaeon | reverse complement strand
CAATCGACGCCAGGGCCACCAACGGCGACATCCAGGCAATCATACACGGCAGGATCCACCCTCACCTGATGACAATATTTGGCCTGGAACTTGAAATGCACATGGGTGACATGGAAGGAGATGATCATGATCACGATGCCACTGGAGGCGGAGATGATCACGAGCATGAAACACCACACTCTCATGCACACATACCAGACAGGCTGATGCTGTACGTTGAGGAGACTGGCGAGCACATCCACGAGCAGCACATGGCTGAAAATGCACCCATCAGCAGCATGTACAAGGCTGGCACAAGATACACCGTGACACTCGAAAGCGATGATGATGACGCAAAAGTCACCCTCGAAGTAGCAGCATGGAAGTCTGCAGGAAGGGTGCTGTACCTGGACATCATCGGAGGCTCTGTAATGACAATGGGTGATGGTGGCAACGAAACTACCACCATGACTGTAAACTCGGGACAGGCGTACTACATACCAGACAACAAGCTGATGTTTGCGTTTGGAGTTGTGGTCATGACAGACGAGCACGGTGATTCGGCAGACCTGTTGAAGCTAAGAGCAGTCTTCCCGACACAGGATGGCGGCAGCGTGAAACTGCCAGACACAGCTTCAGCCACTCTCCCGCTTGAATCCCACGTAAAGATTGGGTCTGACTGGTCCTCCATGATGGCAGGGCAAGTCACCCTCTCTTGATCTTTTTTCTTCTTTTCTTTTTTTGTACGATGTTTCTTTGTATAGGCGCATCATTGCAATCAATGTCTCTCCTCACTTCAACATTCACAAAAGGCGCTGGGAGTAAAGAAGAGCTCCGTGTATCGTAATACGGGTCATGTACGTGACACGATGCAGACAGCGGCTCAAGCTCCAACACACCGCGATACTACACCGAATGGAAGAATGTGAGTGGATGGTTCTCGATTAGATCAAGGACAGTGGGACGGAATGGTTCGACGACCAGCTTGTAAGCAGGAGAAAGAGCAATTGCGACAGGAAGGCCGCGTTGGAATCATCCATATTGTGTACTTGCCATGTTTGGAATTACACGCGCGAACTAAGAAGCGATTCATGTCGTTCCTGACCAGCGACGAGGGCCAGGTTGATACCCAAAATCATTGAAACATTCATGAGCAATACATGTGATCTTGGTTATTTAGCTTCTTAGAAATCAGCTTGTCTCTGCCACGCGACTACCTGAGCAGGGTAGCATGGCATGCTTCCTTGAACGAATATCTACTGGTGTTTTCTATGAAGAGAATCAAAATCAAGAATCAGAACTACGTTAAAATCACAGAATTAAAGTCTGGACAAAAAATGGAAACAACCGAAAAGACAGTACCAAAAATGGATAGAAAGTTCTTGATGGGGATTTTACTTGGGCTGGCAATCGCAGCAGCGGGAATATACGCTTGGGAGGCCAGATCGCACATTGCCGACATGGAAGGTGCATTCTTCCTGACAGTCGCCATCCTATATGTGCCAGTAACATTTTGGGCAATAAGAAAAAATTCCAACATAGCCTTTGCAATATTGCTGGTCGGCACTATCGCCATAATTACCATCTATGGAATAAGCAGATCCGAACTTGCATATCTGGTTGGGAGAGACGAACCCGGCGGATTTGGAAGCCTGGGCATAATTATCAAGGCGTACCAAGGCGGCATCATCATCATATCGGCATGGGCTATATTGCAGAACATGAAAACTAGCAAGGAGGTTCGCGCCCCAAACACTCGTCAGACGTAAAACTGACCACACGACGAGAGATGGAGGAATTCCTATCCGTCTCCCCATCTTTGTTTTGAGAGGTCATGGATGTGATAGCCTTCAGAACTTCACACAAATAGCCGAGCAGAGTATAGAATCATTCCCAGATCTCACAGTCCCCCCAACCCATCTATTTAAGAAATCGGATTTGACGGGGCTCTTTTAGCATTGTGTACATGGATACAAGAAAAAATGACTTTACTATAGTTGATAGAGAGACCCATGCCGGGATCTGGTAATGCCCTATGAGCTAGGATGCTGATTACTTTGTGGATGACCATCTAAGATGATACCTCTCGTGCGGGTTGCCTTTTCACAAGGAACAATTGTGTGCTAGCCCAGCCTGCGCAGCGATGTCATCATCTCATGATAATGACCGTAGTACTCTTCCGCGTCTACATCGTGGTTGCACGTGAAGCATTCTCTCTACGCAAGCAGGCAAAATATTGAAGAAAAATCAACGTCCCTTTAAAGAATATCAGAGCAGAGAAAGATGCTTGTACCCACAGAAATAGTCCTTATCATGCTCTCCATCGCTGGTACAAAGTGTATTTTCTTTCAGATGCAAGATCTCATGGTCAACGATATACTTGAATTTCCAAGCATATGCAAAATCCTCCCTGTACCAAGCGACACCGCCGCCGTTTTTCATTTCTACGCCATTGCGTTCTTGCGGAACCATATCAAAATCAGGCAGGACAAAGAGCACGTTCCAGCCAAAGTCTCGGAGCCAGAGATAGTCAAATTCCAGCATATACAGCCTAGTTTCGTTAGGATTGCCACCACTCGATCCAGAGCATGTTATGGCATACTGTGAATAATGTTCATGGTAATAGTCAGCGTTCGCGCATGTTTCCGAGCCCACTAGCACAATCATGAGATTGAAAGGTTCGGTAGGCCCGGCATGTGTACTGGTCGAAGAGAGTGAAGGAGAATCATTATCGCAGATGTTATCATAATCGTTTGTTCCGTCTGAAAAAATAATGTATGCACAGTCTCCAAGCCCTGTGCCCGGGTCCAGTATTGCTTCCGGCGATAAAAAGACCTCTGCAAAGCTTTGTCCTACAGGGTAAGCAAAAGCGCTGCTTATCATAGTTATTGCCAATACGATTCCTATCCAACGTGCGGATTGCTTTGGTATAAAGAAAAATTTACTCGGCCGAACAAGCGAAGCAAGACGCTATCTCTTGCTGAATCCACGGGAACGGTTCCCAACAGGCTTCTCATTGAAGAATGTCTGACGTCTTGGTTTGATATCCAAGTAGCCCTTTTTAGAAGGAGATTGTGAATAATTTGAGCAGATCCACGGAGAAAAGTTAGTAGCCTTATTCACTATTGGCCTGAGGCTTGGTATCCACACAAGAAGATTGGAAGTTTGTAGACAGAGCAGACTTTCATACTGGCAAAAAAATCCTTGTAATACTCTCCATCGCCGCGCACAACCTATTTTCTTTTAGATGCAGGATCTCATGGTCAGTGATGTACTTGAATTTCCGGGCATCAAGTCAGTTTGTCAGAGCACCAATTTGGCTAAATTACAGAAAGATTGCGAGGAAACTACGTATGGCAATTTTCTGAATAGAAGATGTGCTCTCCAGTTTTGTTCTCACTTGATAAAGATTATCGTGTGTCTGCGTAGTCGTGCTAAGCTGGTAGGATGGCTTAACTTACGACCGGTTATATAGGGTCAATGTCTTCATAAAACTGTTTTTTATGCAAAACAATTTTCCCATGAAAGAATGGCACGTTGAACATATGCAAAAGACAATCCTCAAGTTTGTCAAGGGTCTCCCTCCAGATGCGAGCAGTTGGGAGAGGCGGAATCACAAGAAGTATGGCAGTCTTCGAAGCGTGTGCAGACAGATAGAGTATGACTTGAAGCATGGAGTGCAATTGGTTGATGTTTTCTCTGCAATTGCAAACATACAATCCGACAAGTCCTTTAGATCTCAGAGGGCCGATCGCGCTTCAATGGAAAGGCTGGCAAGCATCGAAGAACATTTCAGCGCGCCAAAGCCGATTATGCGACCCTGGTAAAGGTCATTCCATCATCCATTTTTGAACAATCTGACAGGCATTGCCGAGCGCAAGTCCACAAGCTTTAGCGGCGGGTTAGCGAGGCAGCAACAACAACAGGCATTTTGGATACTGCCACGCAAGCCATACTAGCAAGAGGGTAGCTGCAAATGGCTCCCCTCCTCCTGTGAATGTCCTGAGCAACATACAACACAACAGGAGAGGAGCATTAGTAGCAGGCATTTGGCTATGCCTCTAATGCTCAGGTGGGAGAAGTACCATCGATGGCATTAGGAAGAGCCCATACTCCTTAGAGGGTTGGGAGAAGTCACTCTTAGCGTTCAGATGGCGAGCATTTGAGATATTATCATTCACTATCCGTAAACGAGTACCTTGGAGGTACGTCATCAGTTTGCGACAAAACTCCCTTTACCCTAAGACCAGTGAGAGCATGTGGAACATCATTTCTGTTTCGGAAGCCGATGTGCATCTTCATTTCAGAAATAGTAGAGTTTGGGTGCGTCTTCAGTATATCTATTAGCGCTTGTTCTTTAGAGGCAAAAAAATTTGACCATATCAGACCTTTTACAACCTCAGAAATTAAGTTGGACAGTAAGAAAAACACACCGCTTTCAGAAAGAGGATCCACAGCCTGAGAACGATTACATAGAACGCCATGATACCTAACATCCAGCAGTTACATGGTTGTACAACACTTTATCGGTCTTACACATATAGTCATACCGTCTATAATAGATCGAGTAAAATGAAATACAGAAGAAGAACAGAGCTTGTTTCAAACATTTTAGAGACAGCAACAGGCGGCACGACCAAGACCAAGATAATGTACAAAGCATTCCTTTCATATTCTCAATTAAAAGAATACTTGGCAATGTTGTTACATAACGGGCTACTGGCACATGACATGGAGAATAACATGTATCATACTACCAGCAAAGGAATTGGATTCCTTGAAAATTCGCGGCAGTTAGATGACCTACTAAGTGAACATAGCGAGGGGCAAACAGGACTTGACAAGAAACATGTTTGATGATGAGGAGAACAATGCTCAGCCGCCGTCCACGTGTCAAAGATGCGGCAGGACAACAAAGTTTGGCGGAAGATGCGAATGTGAACAGATATTGTGGTAGCCCTTGAAATCCAACAAGCGTATAGAGAACCGGCATTCAGACGTGGTAGTAGAATGCCAGCTCTGCTTCAGCCAAATGCAAATGTCCTACATCGTAGAACATTTGAAAAACCTGCATCATATCGCGGATTCGGCCCTGTACAATAACAGGCCGCTAAAATCGTGGTTCGAACATGTTCCGGGCAGCGCTGGCCAGATAGCCAGAACCCAAAATGCGAAGATAGTTGCTTGAGGGGATATTGCCAGCTGTGTAAGAGCTCTTGAATGAGGCCATCCACAATTCGGTTTTCGTACAGTATGGACTTGCAGGTCTTGTGTGCCTTCGATGTTTGGTTGATTCCTGCCCTTAACCTTCTTGAAGGGTCCGTGATTTTCGGCTATCGGGTCGTGGTTTTCTTGATAAAATAGCAGAAATAGTACAGGTTTCGCCTGTAAAATTCGAGCGTCTCCTCGTTCTTGATACCGCCCTTGAAGAGCTGATACGACCTGCCTACCAGGTACCTGTCAAAGTCCAGCTTTTCCGCCTTCTTGCAAGGAAATCCGGTGATGCTCTTTCCCTTCTGCCTCACGCTTGAGGAAATAGTGTGAATTTTCTGAATAGAGGGTGTATCTTCCAGTTTTGTGCTCACGGGATAAAAATTATCGTGTGTTTTCGTGGGCATTAACCATATATGCGCGTTCTGAAAATCAGCTCTGCTTGCTCACCAGTTCTCGAAGATTTACTTTGGCAAAAGACGCCTTTCCACCGAGTGGCGACCAGCCAGAGGCAATAGAGCAGCTTGTCAGGGGAGTTAGAAAAGGCGGGCGCCAGACACTTCTTGGAGTGACTGGCAGCGGCAAGACCTTTACGATTGCCAACGTGATTGCCAGGACAAACAAGAACACGCTTGTTATTTCGCACAACAAGACTCTCGCAGCTCAGCTGTATGCAGAGTTCAAAGAATTCTTCCCAGAGAATAACGTGGGCTATTTCGTGAGCTTTTATGACTTTTACCAGCCAGAGAGCTATATCCCTCAAACAGACACGTACATTGAAAAGGATACCGAAGTCAACGAAAAGATTGAGAAGATGAGGCTTGAAGCGACTGCGATGCTCATGTCCGGTGAGCCGACAATCATTGTTTCGACTGTATCTTGCATCTATTCTCTGGGATCTCCAAAAGAGTGGGAGGAGAGTGCAATCACACTTTCAAAAGACATGTCGATTGACCGCAAGATACTCATTCACAGCCTGATTGAGGCGCGCTACGAAAGAAATGATTTGTCACTTGTACCAGGCAATTTTAGGGTAAAGGGCGACACTATCGATATTATCCCGGGATACTCTGATGACATTATCCGCGTGTCCATGTTCGGCGACGAAATAGAGCAGATTAGCATCCACGACCACGTCAGCATGAAAAAGCTTCGCAATGTAAACACGGTCAAGATATTTCCTGCAAAGCATTACATCACTGACGACGACTCACGCAACAGGGCAATCGAATCAATAAAGCAGGAACTTGCCAACTGGCTTCCTAATCTTCCATCTGAGCTTGAGCGACAGAGGCTGGCCCAGCGCACCAAGTATGACCTTGAAATGATACAGGAGCTTGGCTACTGCTCCGGGATAGAGAATTATTCCCGACACCTTGATGGAAGGATGCCCGGTCAACCTCCATTCTGCCTTCTTGACTTTTTCGGCGATGACTTTTTGCTCGTCATAGACGAGTCGCACGTAACGCTTCCGCAGCTGCATGGAATGTACAATGGAGACCACACACGGAAAAAGATGCTAATTGACTACGGGTTCCGCTTGCCAAGCGCATACGACAACAGGCCATTGAAATTTGAAGAGTTTGAGAAATACCTCAAGAACGTCATTTTTGTTTCTGCCACACCGGGTGCATATGAACTGAAATCCAGCTGGCAGGTTGCAGAGCAGCTGGTCAGGCCCACTGGCCTTGTAGATCCAAAGATCGAGATAAGGCCAACAAAGAACCAGATCGAGGACCTGATAAAAGAGATCAGGTCGAGGGCCAAGAAGAACCAACGCACACTTGTGACCACCCTTACAAAGAGGATGGCTGAAGATCTTGCAGAGTACCTGGCCAAGAATGGAGTTCGAGTCAGATATTTGCATTCTGAAATTGAGGGGTTGGAGCGAACCGAGCTTATCAGGCAGCTGCGCCTTGGCGAGTTTGACGTGATGGTAGGGATCAACCTACTAAGGGAAGGACTTGACATTCCAGAGGTCTCGCTTGTTGCAATCCTAGACGCAGACAAGGAAGGGTTCTTGCGCAACACCACAAGCCTTATCCAGACATTTGGAAGAGCAGCGCGCAACATCGACGGCTCGGTGATAATGTATTCTGACCACATTACAGAGTCCATGAAGCAGGCAATCGATGAAACTGAGAGGAGGAGGAAAAAGCAGCTCGATTACAACAGGCGGCACAAGATAACTCCCAAGACAATCATCAAGCCCATACCAGAGGGAGCTGCAGAGATCGAGGCAGTGGGCGTCGAGACAAAATCAATGACAAGGCAAGACTTGATCAAGCTGGCAATCGAGACCGAAGCCACAATGAAGCGGTTTGCAGAGGAGCTAGAGTTTGAAAAGGCCATAATGTTTCGAGAAAAGCTAAGCAAGATAAAAAAGGCACTTGGCGAGCCAACAATGTCGGAGGCTTCTTGATGATGCACGACAAGATAATTGTCAGGGGCGCAAGGCAGCACAACCTGAAAAACATCAACGTCGAGATACCAAAGAACAAGCTCGTAGTCATTACCGGGCTGTCTGGCTCCGGCAAGTCGACGCTTGCGTTTGACACGATTTATGCGGAGGGCCAGAGGCGCTACGTCGAGTCGCTGTCGGCCTACGCAAGGCAGTTTTTGGAGCTGATGGACAAGCCTGACGTCGAGTCGATAGATGGTCTGTCGCCGGCAATATCAATCCAGCAAAAGACCACAAGCAAGAACCCTCGCTCAACTGTCGGCACGGTGACAGAGATTTACGATTATTTACGGTTGCTTTTTGCAAGGATAGGAATCCCGCACTGCCCCAAGTGCGGAAGGAAAATCGCCAGCCAATCGGCCGATTCGATCACTGAATCGGTGATCAAGAGTGCTCAGGGCAAAAATGCCATGGTTTTGGGCCCGGTCATTCAGGCCAAAAAGGGGACATACGAAAAGCTGTTTGATCAGCTAAAGCAGGACGGGTTTTCGCGCATCAGGCTAGATGGCGAGATAACCAAACTTGACGACGAAGAAGAGGAAGAAAAGCCACAATATCCGAGGCTAGACAAGCAGAGAAAGCACACGATTGAAGTTATTGTCGATAGGCTCAGGCCCTCTGCAGAGGAGAAGAGCAGGCTCTTTGATTCCATCCAGTCCGCTCTGAAGGTGGGCAACGGAGTAGTTATCGTTTCGGTTGACGGCAAGGACACGATGTATTCGCAGAGGAACGCCTGTCCTCATTGCGGCATTTCGCTTGGCGACCTGGAACCCCGCACTTTCTCGTTCAACTCTCCATTTGGCGCATGCAGAGAATGCAACGGCCTTGGAATCAAGATAGAGTTTGACCCGGACTTGATAATACCGGACAAGAGCAAGAGCATCCTGGATGGTGCGATAAAGCCGTGGAGCGGCCACTTTGCAACATTTAGGTCTGCAATGCTGCGTGACGTCGGCAAGAAGTTCGGCTTTGACCTTGCAACGCCATTATCCAAGATGAAGCCAGAGCAGATCAAGGTCATCCTCTACGGCACCGACGAGAGCATCCACTACAAGTACGAGTCGCGCTACTCTGAGAGCAGATGGGAATATAGGGGAACTTTTGAGGGTGTGATACCCAACCTCGAGCGCATATATCGCGAGACAGAGTCGGAGTCAAAGCGCGAAGACCTGATGCAATTCATGCGTGAACGGCCCTGCGAGAGGTGCAAGGGCAGGCGGCTCAGAGAAGAAGCGCTTGCAGTAAAGATTCAGGAAAAGTCGATTATGGACGTGTGTGACCTCTCTATTGACGAGTGCTACATGTTTTTCCAGACAGTGGCCCTGTCAGAGACAGAGCGCTACATTGCAAGGACAATACTAAAGGAGATTATTTCGAGACTTGAATTTCTCAGAAACGTCGGGCTCAACTACCTGACGCTCAACCGCATGACTGCCACGCTTTCTGGCGGCGAATCGCAGAGGATCAGGCTCGCCACCCAGATAGGATCAAACCTGACAGGTGTTCTCTACGTGCTTGACGAGCCCACGATCGGCCTGCATCAGCGGGACAACGCACGGCTCATTGACACCCTAAAGAGACTGCGCGACCTTGGCAACACGCTTGTCGTAGTGGAGCACGACGAAGAAGTGATACGAAGCTCCGACTGGATTATCGATATCGGCCCGGGGGCAGGCACCCACGGGGGCGCAGTCGTTGCAAGCGGCCAGCTGAAGGACATCATGGAGAATCCTGGTTCGGTCACCGGTGCGTTCCTGAGGGGCGACCAGCTCGTCTCTCATGAACACCGGCGCCGCAAGCCATCCAAGTGGCTGACGGTACATGGCGCGCGGGAGAACAACCTCAAATCAATCGACGTCCGCTTTCCGCTTGGATGCATGACGGTTGTTACGGGCGTCTCCGGTTCGGGCAAGTCGACGCTTGTAAACGACATACTGTTCAGGGCTCTTGCCGAACACTTCTATGACGCAAAGGACAGGCCCGGCAAGTACGACAAGATATCTGGCCTTGAACAGATAGACAAGGTGATAGGCATCGACCAGTCGCCCATCGGCAGGACTCCAAGGTCAAACGCTGCCACCTACGTGAACGCATTTACCCCGATACGAGAGCTGTTCGCCAAGACGTCACAGGCAAGGGAGATGGGATACAAGGCCGGAAGGTTCTCGTTCAATGTCTCTGAGGGCAGGTGCGAGGCGTGCGAGGGCGGAGGCGTCAAGAAGATAGAGATGCAGTTCCTGCCCGACGTCTATGTCACCTGCGACGAGTGCAAGGGCAAGCGGTACAACTCTGAAACTCTCCTCGTCAAGTACAAGGGAAAGACGATTTC
>JBIQJB010000043.1:0-2458 GCA_044507735.1 Nitrosopumilales archaeon | reverse complement strand
GGCGGTCGCATAGTGGCAGAAGGGACACCCGAACAGGTGGCCGAGAACGAGAACAGCTATACAGGAAAATACCTGAAGCCAAAGCTTGCAGTAGACCAAAAGGTAATGCAGAGGACAAGAGAGTGACGCGAACAGCAATCCTGAAAGAAAAGCGCGTGCCCGAAGAACCGGGCGTCTACCTGATGAAGGACAGAGACGGCAAGATTATTTACATCGGAAAGGCAAAGAACCTGAAAAAGCGCGTCACTTCATATTTCACCGCAAGGCACGATCCCGACTTTGGATGGAAGACGGCCAAGCTTGTCTCAAACATCGCGGACATTGACTTTATCGTTACAGACAACGAGATAGAGGCTTTCCTGCTAGAATCGAACCTCATAAAGCGCTACAGGCCAGTTTTCAACATAGAGCTGAAGGACCAGCAGAGGTATACTTACTTGAAGATAACTGACGAGCCGTTTCCCCGGCTGCTTGTTGCCCGGCGCAACAGAAACGGAGAGTTCCAAGGACCCAAGGGTAGAGTATATGGCCCGTTTGTCAGGGGCAGTAGCAAGTTCTTGACCGTAGGGCTCTTGCGCAAGCTGTTCAAGATAAGAGTATGCAACAGGATGCCCAAGACGCCTTGCCTCCAGTACTTTATCAAGAACTGCGATGCGCCGTGTATTGCAAACGTCACTCGCGCTCAGTACATGGCTGGCGTTTCCTCGCTGCAGGAAATACTTGAGGGCAAGAGCAGCATTGAGAGGTTTGCCCGCGAAATGCAGGATGAAATGAAGCGCGCCTCGGAAGCCGGCGACTATGAGCGGGCCAAAGAGATACGCGACACTCTTTACAGATTGAACAACCTGCGCGTCAGGCAAAAGATGGAGAAGGCGGTCAACAGGAACCCGGACGAAGAATATGTCGGCATAATGAAGGACGAAAAGAAGGGGGTTGCGCATGTCATGGCACTTCGACGGACGCGCGGGGTCATCAGCGACAGAAAAAAGTTTGAGTTTGACTTGGTAGCCGACAACTCACTTTCATCCTTTCTGCTGCAATACTACTCGTCGCAGCCAGCGGTGCCAAGGTTCATCTATGTCAACGAGGACCCGGAGGACAGGCAGCTGCTAGAAGCGTCACTTGAAAAAGTCGCGGAGCATAAGGTAAGCATCTTTAACGTTGAGCGCTTGTTATCGAAGGACAAGCGCCAGCTGATGGAACTTATCTCAAAGAACCTTTCGATATACATTGAAAGGGGCTACGACCCTGCTGTGGTTGAGCTGAAAAAGTCCCTTAATCTCAACTTTATGCCTGAGATAATAGACTGTTTTGATGTTTCAAACCTCGGCACTTCTATTGCGGTGGGCTCTTGCGTTAGGTTTGTCAACAACAAGCCCGACAAATCGTCGTACAGGAAGTTCAGGATTGAGACTGTCGCAGGTCAAAATGACTTTGCGATGATTGGCGAGCTTGTAAGAAGGAGGTATTCATCAAGCGATCAGCCGTTGCCAGACTTGATAGTAATAGACGGCGGGAAGGGCCAGCTCGGTGCGGCCATCGCATCGCTCCGCACTCTTGGAATCTATGACATGGCCTGCATAGGGCTTGCAAAGGAAAACGAGGAGATCTACCTTCATGGTATGCGTGAGCCTGTCGTGCTCCCAAAGAGCAACGCAGGACTCAAGATGCTGCAGCACGCACGGGACGAGGCTCACAGATTCGGGCTTGCATACAATGTGAAACTGCGAAAGCTGTCCTAGATCCTATTTCGTCATTCCACTTTTACAGTTTCGCGGCGCCTGCCCTTGTTTATTTCCTGCTCGGTCAGCTCTATGTACTTTGCAAGGGCCGTGTCGGCAGACTGGACCGTGATCTGTGCCAAACGGGCTAGCGAAGCAGTGGTCAAAAGCGTCATCTCAAGCGCTGCTGTCCCAAGGACGAATGGGGCCGCTAGTAGCTTTGCAGGCAGAAAAGAAGAATCCTTTTCGCTCATTGATGACAACCATATCGTTGAGCAGGGTCTTAAACTTGACTGGAGCATGCAAGACCCTCGTGCGGGCAGGGAGGCTGTTATCGGCCAGTTCCGTGTTTGGCCTTTCCTCCCCACCACAATGGCGACCTGCGGTGAACGGAACAGAAACCCGGGCCACCGTTTCGCGAGGGAGTACTCGCCAATGGGCTTGCAAGGTAAAAGCAATTTTAGAACAAAGTTCTAGCGCGAAAAATTGAATAGGGCCCAGCACGCTATATTTGTATGGCGGAGACTCGCAAAGACGACGCCTATTCTACCCACTTTGCTCATTATGCAGACAAACTGGAAAGGCATCTCAGGACAAACGGAATCCCATGCCACGATGCGGATGTCATAATCGAGGAAAGCTCGGAGTACTATTTTGGCAAAGCTGCACTCAGATGAAAACAAGTTCGCAAAGCTGGTAAAGAGATATGACGCCTCTGAGCTGTTCGCAAAGTCTGC
>JBIQJB010000011.1:0-67634 GCA_044507735.1 Nitrosopumilales archaeon | reverse complement strand
ACTATCACAAATTCTAAAGATTATGATAGATCTAGCAATAGATAAGTACTACAATTCGTTATTTGTGGTTCATGGAAATTGTCGATTCTAGTGTTGTTGAACAGATCGAAATGAAAATGATACGGCCTTCACAGTTTGCGATACGTGACAAATTCCAAAAGAATGACCTTGATTTTCAAACGCTCGTCAATAGCATTCGCGAGCACGGACTGCTGCAACCCATATTGATCAGACCCTTTGGGACCGGCTTTGAAATTGTTGCAGGACACCGCAGATTTCAAGCTTGCAGAAGCCTTCGATGGAGGTTCATATCTGCAAAGATAAGGGAGCTATCTGACAAGCAAGCATATGAGATCCAGCTTACCGAGAACATTCAAAGAAAGTCGATGGATCCTATAGAAGAGGCAGAGGCCTTCAGAAGATATGTTATTGACTTTGGATGGGGAGGAGTGAGCGAACTTGCAAAGAAGATTGGAAAAAGCGAGGAATACGTCTCACACCACATTCAGCTACTGAAGCTTCCTGAAGAGATCAAGCAGAAGGTTGCTAGCAAGTCTCTCAACATCAGCCAGGCGATTGAAATTGCAGAAATTCCAATTGACAAGCAACCAAAGCTGATCAGTCATATAGTGAACAACAATTTGACTGTCAGGCAAATTAGAGAATTAAAGAGTGTGCTAAGACAAGACGATGATACTTTGTTCAACGAAGCCACCGTTTCTTCTCTGAAGAGCCATTCCAAATCACTTGTGATTGCAAGGAAGACCGCTCTGACATTAAAGATCACTCTGACGCGGCTTGACAACCTTATCAATGAAATACACACTACTGTCGAAGCGGAACAGCGGGCAGAACTGATCGACTTCCTCATGAGCATGAGATTGCGCATACATTCGATGATAGACGAGGCCATCAGATTCAAGAGCAAGATCCGGTCGGATGTGGAAGATAACTAGCCAAATTGCGTGTCGCAATCCAAACGGAGCGGGGAGAGGATCCTCCTAGCGCGGAAGGAATGGTGGAATCCACTCGTCAAGGAATTTCTTGTATTCCTTGTCTGTATATGCGAGCGAATGGAAAGAAGGATCCTTGAGCGGGATGAAATCATACACTTCGTATGACTGGATGATATCTCCAAACAAGTTTCTGTATATGTCGCTCTCTTCATCGGCCATTTCTTCTGATGGGAATGATTGAACACATATCCAATCATATCCTCCTCTTGTACGTCCGGAAAACAGCACAAATGGAGCATCGGCCAAGTATTTCTTCAATCCTTCAATCCTTTTTGGAAGATGCTGCGATGTCCTAAATGTTACGAGCACCACGCGAATAACGCGCCTTGGTATTTTCTTGGTATTGACAGAAATGGTATATCCGGTAATTATGCCGTCTTCTTCCATTCTTGTGATCCTAGATTCTATCTCGTCTTCGGTGAGGTTAAAGCCAAACCCTCGTAGGAAATCCCATATCTCCCGGACATCTTGTTTCGAATCCTTGCTCAAAGTAGAAAGAATGAGCTCGTCGATCTTGTCCTGCAATATGACCGTTACCTGTGATCATGAGGGATGAGGTAGGTTATAGATGTTATTGGAGAGTAATTTTTTACCTGCTGTGTGGTTAATCGCTCTTGCTTATTACCTGCAATCTTGTTTATATGTCACGCTTAATTTCTAGTGATGAATGGTGGCCCTTTCAGAGGGCGTAGGATACTTTATCCTGCTCGGAGTAGGACTTGTGATGGCTCTGACAGTGACTTTGCTGGTCAGGGCCGAAACCAAGTGGTTAGGGACAAGGAAAACTTTTGAATGGTTCTCGACTGCTGGGCGAACCGTAAAAACAGGTCTCATAGCATCTTCGGTAGTATCTGCATGGACGTGGGCCGCCACACTTCTCCAGTCCTCTACCGTGGCCTACCAGTTTGGGATAAGCGGTCCTTTCTGGTATGCTGCTGGCGCCAGCATCCAGGTTGTCCTCTTTGCTATTCTTGCGTTAGAAGTGAAAAGAAAAGCCCCCTCGTCTCATACCTTTCCCGAAATCATTTTTGCGCGGTTTGGCAAGGACTCCCACAAAGTATTCTTGTTCTTTGCATTGATGACCAATACCATTGTGACTGCCATGCTCGTGCTGGGCGGTGCAGCTGTGGTTAATTCCCTTACAGGAGTTGACATGTATATCGCGGCTTTTCTCATTCCTGTAGGCGTAATCATCTATACATTTTCCGGGGGACTGAAGGCCACATTTCTTGCAGAATATCTCAATTCGATTTTTCTCTTCGCTGTGGTTCTTGTCTTCGTTGCCACGATCTATTTCGCAAATCCTCAGATTGGAGGAATATCCGGAATGTTTGATAGATTGACAGAAGCTGCGGCGATCAAACCTGTCGATGGCAATCATCTTGGATCATATCTTACCATGGCATCTGCAGGCGCTCTCGTCTTTGGAATCATCAACATAGTCGGCAATTTCGGCACAGTTTTCGTAGATCAGGCATACTGGCAGCGCGCCATTGCATCCGCTCCCAAGTCTGCCTTCAAAGGCTTCCTGATTGGTGGTCTTTCATGGTTTGCGATACCCTTTGCACTGGCCACCGCCTTGGGGCTTGCAGCAGTGGCGATCAACGCGCCGCTGACTCCTGAGCAGATAAGCATGGGGCTCGTGGCCCCGACGGCAGCTTCAGAAATCTTGGGCGACATCGGTGCAATCCTAATCCTTACGATGCTGTTCACCGCAGTAATGTCCGCCGGATCGGCTGAGCTCGTGTCCGTTTCATCACTGATAACATATGACGTGTATAGAACCTATGTCCGGCCATCAGCCACCGGAAGGGACCTCATGCGCATTGCACGCCTTTCGATCCTTTCCTTTGGCATAGGAATGGGAATTCTGGCACTGATCTTGCTTCAGATAGGGGTCAGCCTCCAATATGTCTACCTTGCCATGGGTGTGCTGATAGGATCGGCAGTCGTACCGATTGCCCTTGCGGTGATGTGGAAAAAGACCAACAAGGTTGCTGCGACTGCTGGTGCCATTGCAGGACTAGGTTGTGGCTTGGTAGTGTGGCTGGCAACGGCCCACGCTTTTTACGGCGAAATATCTGTACATACAACAGGTCAGAACATCCCGCTCTTGGCGGGCAATCTGACCTCAATCCTCGTAGGGGGCATTATTACTCTGCTTGGCAGCGTAATAAGACCAGAAAACTTTGACTTTAAGGTGATGAAGCAGAAGATTTTGATTATAGACGCAAGAATAAGACGCCAGGTAGAGAGAGAAAATGATGAGGAATACCTCCGGCGTTCCTCAAGATTCGGATACAGGGTTGCGATAGCGTTAACGCTTGTACTCGTTGTTGCTTGGCCCATGCCGCTGTATCTGTCAGGTTACGTCTTTTCTCAGACCGTGTACTCAATTTGGGTAGGAATTGCAGTATTATGGGCAGGAGCAGCTGCCGCAGTGATCATACTACTCCCCCTGATAGAGTCCAGAAAAGGTATCATCAATGTCCTTCGGAGGATTAGTTATAACATAGCTGATGCAAGGTACAACGATAAATTCGCTGCTAGCGGGCGCTCAGAATATGAAAGCGTTAGACAAGACGAGCCGGCCTATCAAAAGAAAATACTCGTGCCACTAGATGGGTCGATCCAATCATTGAGGGCTCTGAATTCAGCAATAGAAATTGTCAACGGCGGCATAGGGAAAATAGCTGCTACTCCCACCACTGTGTACATTCTGAACGTGATAGAGTGGGTGGACGAAAACGACGAATCCATTGATGATGAACTAGCAGATGCCATGGAGGAGCAGGGAAAGAAAATGCTAAGGAGCATCCTGCTCCCAAGGAGGGGCCATTCGATAAAATATGAAAGAGTGGTAAAGCTGGGTGACCCTGCGACCAAGATAATTGAGATGGCAGAGAAGCTGGGCGTAGATCTAATAGCAATGGGCGTAACGGGTCTGGGCAATGCCGAGAAAATTGGGCATGTTAGCAGCAAAGTGCTTACGTCTGCACCCGTTCCTGTTGTTTTGGTCAAGTAAAGCAGAAGTGCAGCTATGCCAGTCTGTTCCATGCTTTCTAGTGCCCCTGCATCTGTCGGAATAATGTAACCCTGCTAAACACCAAAAATCCTCTCCATCATCCCGGGTCAATTGATCAGACCGAAGCCTCTGTCATGGGGTTAAGAGACCTCGATATCGATCCTTTGACTTGTTTTCTCTTTACTCGTTATACAGCTAACGATGAGCCGATCAACAGGAGGCATTGACCTGGCCATAGTAGAGAACCGCAGACCGACGGCCCGTTGCAGCTAATTCTGCCGACATCGGCTTATTTTAAGATAGGTCCGCGACAACATACCCTTCAAATCAAGCAATGGAATGGCTAAAAGAATGTCTCAGTCGCAAAAAATTCTGTGCTTGCTAATAAATCAATGTCGATTACAAATTGTTAAACGATACTTTCATAGATTGACATGCTAATGGCCATTCCGACTTATTCAACGGGAGACCCTGTGATGGACTTCTTCTTTACTCTCTTCAACGGCATCGCGGAAGTTCCTCTGTTCAGCTCGCCGATCACTGGAATTCTGATTCTTGCAGGTGTTTTCTTGGCGTCAAGAAAGGCCGGTGCGATGATGGTCCTGGCTGGATTGATTGGTGCAGGAGTCGCAATTCTTGCAGGTGCTGATTACGGGCTTGTAACATTTGGGCTATTTGGATATAACTCGATACTGACGGGTATGGCGTTCTGGTCAGGTCCGTTTGTCAAAGCAAACAAGGCGACGTTCTTCATCTCAGTGTTTGGAGCTGCGATCACTGCATTTACCTGGATGGCGTTTGCACACTTGATGGGTGATCTGTTCGTACTCGGCGGTACGGCGGAAGGATGGGCAATTCCGGGCTTTACATCTTCGTTCATCTTTACCACTTGGGCCTTGATGTATGCAACAAAGAGGTTCGGTCACGACATCTGGCCAGCTCCTGCACCTCCACCCAAGGAGGAATTAATAGCCGGCAGCGGAAATCCAATGACGTCTGATAGTTTCAAATGGACTCCAAAGGAGTTCATGATCGCAACTTTGAAAGGCGTATCCCAAGTCACATTCGTAGAAAACTGGAAGACTGGTGTGTTCTGGGTCGTGGGACTGACTCTCGCCTTTGAGCTGGCGCCCTTTATAGCCGGAGTCCAAGAAAGGCCCTGGTGGACCAACGCATACACTTCCCAGTGGGACGAGTTCTCGCCAATGTATCTGGCAGGTCTGATGGCCCTCTTGGGGTCTGGAATCGGTGTCGCTATGGGCATCCTGACAAAGCTGCCTACTGCCGAGATACGGATGGGGCTGCATGGCTTCAACCAGGTTCTGGTAATGATCGCGCTTACTAGCTTTGTCCCGCTTACTCCGCAGTCATTCATGATGGCGGTGTTTGCTACGATCGGCTGCTCGTTCTTGATGCCTGCCTTGCAGAGGTTCTTTGGACAGTGGGGTCTGCCTGCACTCACAGGACCATTTGTATTCACTGCCTGGATATTCTTGCTTGCAACATCTGGATTCCAGAATATCCCTGCAGGATTAGGATGGTCAAGGCCTTAGAATCACGGGCAGACAAGAGGGCTGCAGCTGCAACCCTCTCCACCCACTCACCTCTCCTTCTTTTGCCATCCATGATGGAAGCGAAAAAACAGAATTAGGTGAAGCTCGATAGACTGGTTGTGAATCCTGCTATATTCGAACACTTCTTGGAAGAAGCCAAACGGGACCTCAAAGACAAGTCTGATTCAGAAAAAATCCAATTCTTCATCAGCTGGTGCAAGAAGAATGGGACGGAGGAAGTCATTCTCAGACTCAGTTCGGAAAACAAAGGAGGCTGGTCGAGCAATTTCTATCTGGATTTTACAACAGACAGAATCATTGTTACAAGGAAGAGTTTCATCACCAAATTTGCCGATATGGGCTACGTTGCGGGCCTTGCCCCATATCCATATCTTCTTCTAGCAAAGAGTTTGGACCCATCAAAAATAAGGAAGCAAGCCTCGCTTGCTCCAGACGAGCTGGAGAAAAGTGAGAATTATCTTACTTCGATCTGGTATTCTGAAATAGAAGAAATCATTTTCAGAAAGGGCATAGAAACAGCAGTTGCAAATATGTTCGGCCGGGCGATTGTAGCTAATTTTCTTGCGATCAAGACTTCCAACGGTCGCAAATTTGACTTCAAACTGCCCGTAAACAAGAATGGGACATATGAGCAGGTGCATTTCTGGGTTAATGTCGTGCTCCCTCCACACTGCAAACTTCAAAACGAAGCCAAGAGTACGTGAAATTACAATTAAGCCGATGTCGGCTAAATTTCTTGAATATTGATTCTACAGATTTTGCTTCAACAGAAAACTGGCATACTTCTGCTATTGTATCGGTTCATTTTTCTAAATTTAAAATAGTTCGCTCAACCTTGTGAACAAAGAGGTATCATGCAAAAATGATGCTCGCACCAAGAGAAATGGAGAAGATGTGGATCTGGACGGCTGCCCAGATCGCAGAAGGGCGAAAAAAGCGAGGAGTGAAACTGAATTACCCTGAAACAGTAGCATATATTGCAAACTATGTGGTTGAAGGCGCCCGAGAAGGCAAAAGTGTGGCTGAACTCATGCAATCAGCAAGAACCATTCTGAAGAAGAGCGATGTCATGCCTGGAGTTCCAGAGCTTATTCATACAGTACAAGTGGAAGCGACTTTCCCGGATGGGACAAAGCTGGTCACGGTGCATGATCCCGTTCAGTAAAGATGTGGAGGAGATGATGGAAAAAATATGGTAAAGAAAACCAACGTTTCAAAAAAAAACCCAATAGGGCTGCAAAAAAGGAGGTCAGAAGCACACCAATGATCCCCGGAGAATATGTTCTGTCACAGGACCCCGTTCTTTGCAACGGCAACAGGAAGACTATCAAGATCACGGTAAGTAACAAAGGGGACAGACCATGTCAGATAGGCTCGCACACCCACTTTTTCGAGGTAAATAGGGCCTTGGACTTTCCCAGGGAAAAGGCATTCGGATACAGGCTAAACATTCCTGCAGGAACTTCTGTCAGGTTTGAGCCAGGAGACACCAAGGAGGTAGAGCTATGCGAAATCGGTGGCAAGAGAATATGCTATGGATTCAATGGACTGACAATGGGCGGTCTGAATTCAAGCATAGTGATGCGCGCGGCGGTAGAAAAAGCCAGGCAGCTTGGCTTTAACGGAGCATAGGAGGAGGGGAGAAAAAAGAAAATGGTTCTCAAACTTACACGCAAACAATACACGGACCTCTTCGGTCCCACAACAGGCGACAAAGTCAGGCTGGGAGATACGGATCTCTTCATACAGATAGAAAAAGATCTGATAACCCCTGGAGACGAATGTGTCTTTGGCGGAGGCAAGACCCTCAGGGATGGGCTCGCACAGACTCCCGGAGTTACCAACAAGAATGGCGCCCTTGACTTTCTGATCACAAACGCAGTGATTTTGGATCCCGTGCTGGGTATCGTGAAGGCCGATATTGGAATCAAGGACGGCAAGATTGCAGGAATAGGAAAAGCTGGAAACCCGCTGACTATGGACAAAGTCAACCCTAACATGGTTGTTTCTGCTTGCACTGAAGCAACTGCTGGAGAACACACAATATGCACGCCGGGTCACTTTGACACACACATACACATGATTTCTCCGCAGCAGTACATCGACGGGATCAGCAACGGCATTTGCAACATGATTGGAGGTGGAACTGGGCCGGCAGACGGTACTAATGCTACCACGTGCACTCCTGGTGTATACAACATCAGCAGAATGCTCGAAGCCGTGGAAGACACTCCGATGAATTGGGGTTTCTTGGGAAAAGGAAACGATTCTCACCCGTCGCTTGCGACCCAGATAGAGCAGATTGAAGCTGGAGCCTGTGGTCTTAAAGATCACGAGGACTGGGGAACAACCGCTGCGGTGCTTGATGCGTCTCTAAAGGCCTGTGACCTTACTGACACACAGCTTGCTATCCATACCGACTCTATCAACGAATGTGCGTACGTCGAGGACACGATAAACGCAATTGATGGCAGAGTGGTGCACACATATCACACAGAGGGCGCAGGCGGAGGTCACGCGCCAGATATCATGAAGATCGCCGGCGAAACATTCGCATTGCCATCTTCTACAAACCCCACAAGGCCGTTCACAAAGAATACTGTGGATGAGCACTTGGACATGCTGATGTTCTGTCACCACCTGAACCCTGCAGTAGCTGAAGACGTAGCATTTGCAGAATCAAGGATCAGGGCTGAGACCATCGCGGCCGAGGACGTGCTGCACGACGAGGGCGTGCTGAGCATGTATTCGTCTGACAGCCAGGCGATGGGCAGGATAGGAGAAGTGGTAATCAGGGCATGGCAGACTGCAGACAAGATGAAGAAGATGCGCGGCAAGCTGCCAGAGGAAACAGGAGACAATGACAACTTTAGAGCAAGGAGGTACATTGCGAAGACGACCATAAACCCCGCAATCACACATGGCGTGTCAGAGTACCTGGGATCGCTCGAGGTCGGCAAATACGCAGACATTGTGATGTATCCGATGGCATTCTTCCCAGCAAAACCCAAGATGGTCATGAAAGGCGGTTTCATAGCGTGGTCAATAATGGGAGACCCCAACGCGTCGCTGCCTACGCCAGAGCCCGTATACTACAGGCCGATGTTTGGAGCCATGGGTAAGGCGGTTCACAAGACATCGTACACGTTCATGTCCAAACGTTCAATTGAACTGGGCGTTCCACAGAAACTAGGACTGGAAAAGGTTGTACTGCCAGTGAAGAACTGCAGGAACATCAGTAAGAAAGACATGTTGTGGAATGATGCGACACCAAAGATCGAGATAGATCCGGAGACCTATGAAGTAAAGCTTGACGGCAAGATCGCCACGGTAGACCCCGCAGAAGAACTCTCGCTTGCGCAGAGATACTTTATGGCGTAGCGTAGAGTTCCCCTGTGAAAGGTGTGACCTGCCAGGGAGGCAGGCTCTCTCCTTCCCTTTTTATTCTTCTTTTGAATCTTTATCTTTATCTAGCTTGATTCAATAGCCATGTCGAATCCGAATTTCGGAGTATGGCGGCCTGTGGCCGAAAATGTTGAACTCAACGCACTAGAATCAAATTCTAACGCTGTGATGGCAGTTGCTGATACTGTGCGCACTACTCTGGGACCAAAGGGACTCGACAAGTTGCTGATAGACCAGGCGATGAACAGGCATGTGTCAAACGATGGCGTTACCATTCTCCTTTCCCTAAAGGCCATACACCCTGTGGCGAGGATGATAGTCGAGATTGCAGAGAGGCAGGAACAGCTGGTTGGCGATGGAACCACCACTGCGGTGGTGATGTCTGCCGAGATGATAAAGGAGGGGAAAAGGCTGGTAAAGGAGCTAGGAGTGCACCCTACCAAAGTGGTCGAGGGCATTGACAGCGGAGTTCGACACGCATGCCGGCTGTTGGAGAGCGAAGCAAAACGAATCGCTATCACCGACATTGAGCTTGAGCAAATAGTAAGAACATCTCTGGCTTCAAAGCTTGATGGGAAGAGGCTTGCAGAACTTGTCATTTCTGCATTACGGACGGTCGGAGAAAACGCACGTTACAATGGAGAATATGATTTCAATAAATCAATAATGGTAATCCGCAAGACAAGCATGGAAGATCAAATAATAAATGGAATAGTTCTCGAGAGGACAAAAATTGATCCCGAGCTTCCAACAGAGGTTCACAGTGCAAAGATACTGATAACCAAGCTCGATCTAAAGCCAGTAAAGGAGTCGTGGATAAAAGAGAACAACAAGTACCAAGAGATCCTCCTAATGGAAAACGACAGGATCAAGAAGTCAAAGGAAATTGTGGATGCAATGGTTGCTACAGGAGCAAACGTGATCCTTATCGCCTCACCAGAAGTGGATCAAGCGGTTGAAGATATGCTGGTTGCCAAGAGGGTCTTTGCAGCGAGGGTTTCTACTGAGGAGATCGAATACCTCTCCAGATACACCGGGGCTAGACCTGTTCGCGTCATGGATGATCTGAACAGAAACGACATCCTCGGCACAGCAGAGCGCGTAAGAGAAGACGAGGACAACAACATGATCTACTTGGAAGGTGGCTCGGGGCGCAACATGGTCACAATAGTAGTATCAGGAACAACCAAGGAAACATCACTTGAGCGCTGGAGAGCGGCAATAGATGGGGTCAATGCAGCCGAGGCGGCCTTGAACAAGGGGGTGGTTCCGGGCGGAGGCGCTGCTGAATTACATGTGGTTGAAAAAGTGAAAAGCCTGAGGCTCAAGGGTCTGGAGCAGGTGGGGCTTGAGGTAGTTACCTCTGCACTTGAAAGCATAATGCGCCAGATACTCACCAACGCTGGCTTTAATGGTCTTGAGAAAGTCATGGCAGCAAAGGCGTCACCACCCGGATTTGGAATCGACATAAACTCCGGCGAGCCCGTCGATATGTGGAAGAAGGGCATAATCGATCCATTGATGGTCAAGACGATGGCACTCCAGGCGGCAGGCGAGATTGCAAAATCTGTGCTAAGGATAGACAGGAACCTTGCAGCCGAAGACCTCAGCCAGCAGGCGCTATCTGAAACAAAGAGATGATTTGCAATTGTTGATCAGGCATTGTGTAGAAGAAAGCAACGTTGACGAAGAATTGAATGTGGTGGATGCAACCAAGATAAGACACGTTACTGTAAAGGCGGGCAAGATTGAATCAATGTCCGGCCTTATCGATCCAGCTTCGCACCTGAACTTGGACTTTCCAGACCACAGAGTTACAATATGCGTCATAGCTGAAAAATTCGCCGTAGGCGCTAACGTGAAAATGGACGATGACGGGCTCCTCTTCGCAACCGTACAGAGGTCCTCATATGCGCACTATGGGCCGGTAGACTACACGCAAAGGCTAGTAGGAATGATAAACGCTGTGAAGAGGAAGAACCCTTCGCCGCCAGCACCTGCAGCCACAATAACAACGGGGGTGAGCTCGCCCCGCAGTCTCGAGCAAGAAGGAGTGACATCCAAATGATAACAATCGATTCAATAGTTGGCAACATCTACAGGGACGAGAACCTTGCGAAAGAATACAAGGAAATGCTATCAAAATCCCTCACCGAGTCAGTGAAGATAAGCAGAATGGAATCGCAGCGCGTCAGGATGCGCAAAACCTCCAGCAAGGGCACAGACATTGCCATGACGCTGCCATCAGGAACAAAACTGCGGCATGGGGATGTTATTCTTCGTACAAGCGATCAGATGATAGTCGTAGAGCTCGAGCCTGAAAATGTCATATCCTTGACATTGAAAGAGAATTTACACGATCACCACGGCGAAGATAGTCTGGTGCAAATCCCTGCAAGGATTGGACATGCGATAGGCAATCTACACCGGCCGCTAAAATTGCAAGGACGAACTATTTACTTTCCAATCCAAGATGAAGCTGAAGTTGGGATGTTCCGAAAGATCTTTTCCCCACTTGAAGATCATTTGGAGATAAAAAGCGTGAAAATGGTTTTTGAACCTGACGAGGGGATGGATGTACATGAGCACTGAGCAAAGAAGGGGAGACGAAGAAAGATCGGCAAGAATGGAAGACATTGCTGACATTGGAATGATGCAGCTCGCCGACTCCTTCTTTCCAACAGGCATGTATACGACCTCTAGCGGGTTGGAAGCAATATTCTACAGCGAAAGAAAAAAAATGAGTACAGACGAGCTTCGCGACTTGGTTGGGGTATTTATCGAACACCAGATCGGTCCTGCAGACTGCACTGCACTTGGGAACGCGTATGACTATGCCTCCAAAGGCGACTTGGATTCGTTGCTAGAAGTGGACAATATCATTCACGCAATGAAAATGGTTAAGGAAATACGTGAGGCTTCGTCGCGATCGGGCACTCAGATGCTAAGGTGCATCCATTCGTTCTCACCGGATAACAAGGTGCTTGGCGGATATCTTGCAGCATTGAAGGAAGGGAAGGGCCATGGCACATATCCCGTTGCACTTGCCATAGCTGCAAATGTCTTTTCTATCCCAAAACGCAAGGCATGCATAATGATGCTGTACTCCTTTTCTGTGAGCATTGTTGGAGCGGCGCTGCGTCTGGGGATGCTGCAGCATTTCGATGGACAGAAAATAATCGACGAGTTAAAGCCAATCATTTCCAGGACTGTGGAATCATATATTGAAAGGCCGATGGAAGGAATTTGGCAGTTTGCGCCCCAGCTGGATATCATCCAGATGACACATGAAAGAATGAGCAGTAAAATGTTTATTACTTAAACTCGGTTAGTTTAGTGGAGGTATCGAGTTGAGTAAAACCAGAATTCCGAGAGTGGGCGTGGGAGGTCCTGTAGGCTCAGGGAAGACAATGTTGATAGAGAAAGTAGTTCCTGTTCTGGCCGCCAAGGGATATAATGTTGGTATAATTTCAAATGATGTAGTTTCAAAGGAAGATGCAGATAGGATGCGCAGGAACCTTGCTACGGAGCAGCGCCTTATGCCAGAAGACTTGGTCATAGGGCTTGCTACAGGTGGCTGCCCACATACGGCGGTGAGAGAGGATCCTTCGATGAACCTGTCTGTCGTCGAAGAGATGGAATTGAAGCATGGGTATCTTGACATGATCATGATTGAAAGCGGTGGAGACAACATCACTACTACCTTTAGCCCTGCGCTGGCAGATTATTTCATTTATATCATAGATGTATCAGGTGGCGACAAGTATCCCAGAAAACGGGGTCTTGGAATAGAAACATGCGACCTGTTGGTCATCAACAAGATAGATCTGGCTCCACTTGTCGGAGCTGACCTGTCGGTAATGGATAGAGATGCCAAAGTTGTCAGAGGGAACAAGCCCCATGTATTTGTGAATTGCAAAACAGGTGAAGGAATATCCAAAGTCGCAGAACACTTGATCAGGGATGTTTTGTTTGAGTCGCAGCCCAAAGCCATTGCTAGACGCTGAAAAGCCATTGGAAGAACTAGATGTAAACAAGCTCGAGTACTATCTTCCGTCGAGTGTTCCGCCAGAAGTACTTGAATACGCCTCGAAGCTCGATCAGCTAGAAGTGGGAAAAGCCGGCAAGCTGGGCGGCCTGATCTTGAGGCTGGAAAAAGACGAAACATCGGGAAAGACGACTGTGAAGCAGCAATACTCTCGAGTCCCTCTTTACACTCAGCGCGCTTTGTACCTGGAAGAGGCACTTCCGTCGATGGCCTATATGTATATCATCTCACCCTCAGGCGGCATACTGCAAGGGGATCGGTACAGGATGGATATTGCTCTGAAAAAGGGCGGAATGGCGCACCTCACCACTCAGGGTGCCACCCGGGTATACCGGATGGAGAAAAATTTCGCCACCCAGATTGTAAATATCACTGTAGACCAAGGCTGCTATCTCGAATACATTCCAGATCAAATAATACCATACAGAAGCTCCCGATTCTACCAGATCGCAAATCTCAACATTCACGACAATGCCACCTTGGTATATTCCGAGATGGTTACACCAGGAAGGGTGGCAGGAGGCGAACATTTCGACTATGATATCTGCTACATGAAAACTGTCGCCAAGAACCAAGAGGGCCGCATGAGGTGCTATGACGTTGCGATATTGGAGCCCAAGAAGCGCAGCATGAGTGCATTTGGGATATTGGAGAAGCATGATGTTTTTGGAACCGCATATGTTCTTACGGGTAAAGAGAAGGTGTCTGAACTTTATGAAAAGATAAGCCAGGAAATCGAGGCAATGACATCAGGAGTCATCGCTGGAGGCGCATCCATTCTCCCAGATAACAGCGGGGTCATAGTGAGGCTGCTGGGTAGCACTGCAAGCGATGTGAGATCTGCGATCTTTGAAGTGGTGAAATCCGTGAGAAAAGTGGTGCTAAACGCGCCTTTCAGCGGAATTAGGAAGGGATGATCTGGGCATAGGCTCCACTTGGGGGAGCGCTATTATCTACTGGGGACGATTTTTTTGTAACACTCTGAATTGGGAATTCAAAATTCTTCTGTGCATCTCGTGATTGTCTTTTGGATTAGTGCAGACTATTCAGAAGAGAGAGATGAAGAGATATGACAATTCGCCAATGTGGATGTTGTGCCTGTCGACATGTACAATTTTTCTACTAGATTATACCGCTTAGTACTTATGGCAAGCCTAGTTAGAAAATCTCTGTCATGTCTGGCAGACCTGCTAGCACAGGTGTCAATCCTGCTAAATTTGAATGCTATACTCCTTTGCAGCAGGCCATCGCATTGCTACAAAGGCTTGAGAGAAGGAGCTGTAGTATAGAAAAGTTGGCTGCAGATCTGGAGATTGAAGAAAATTTCATTAGTCATTTCGTCAGGATTTTGCAAGGTATGCAATGGATCAAATCCGATAACCGCGAACTGTGGAGCATAACTGAAAAAGGTGATGTGTGGTTGCATGACATTCAAGATACATTGGAGGAGAGCCACCATCGCAACAATATCCCTGAGTGATCCTCTCGCCACCCAATAGTCAGTCGTTATCTTCTTCCTGTTATCAAGAACTCTGTGATCTTGACATTGTGTCCATGCTCTTCCTTGTGCTGGTCGGCAAGCCACTTGGAGTCAAAAACGCTTTCGCAGTCCTCACACCATGCCGTAACGCCTTTGCGGTGTTTGTCAAACGCGTTCATTTCGGGCCAAAACATCTATCACGGTCTAACATTATAAACATTTGCGGATGTCGCCGTGGATCCATGCTCTGCCGCAGAATCTTCCGGCTAAAGAATGACTATTTCCGCAATGATGGGAGATCTTTTCTTCTCTGCAGCTGTCTGCTTCATGAAGCTAATGAATTTTGGATAACAGTCGGTTCCTTCAAATCTTTGCGTGGTGAGTACACCGGGCATCAAGGATGCATGGAGGGTTATGGAATTGGCATCCATTACAAGCTGCATCTGCGTGGCTTGGTTACCATTAGAGGGATCTGTCATATGTCGCGTATCCTCTTCTCTTACAACAATTATTAATAATTATTCGAGGCAGCCAATTTCAAAATATGCAGAATGATCCAGTCCTGCTAGGCATAATCGCATTTGGTCTGTTACATGGATTGAACCCATCGCACGGCTGGATAGTTGCGGTGTTGTATTCTGTACGTGGCGAGACGCCTTTGCGCAGCAGCGTCATCAGCTCGGGAATAATTGCTGGCGCGCATTTTCTGTCTTCCATTGTTGTCGTGCTTGCGTACGTCCTAGTTACGAGATTTGTGGACGTACCTGAGCTCTATCTGAACTATTTTGTAGCTGCAGCCTTGGCCGTATTGGCATACATCTTTTGGAAGGAACGAGGCACCGATCATCTGGAATCCCAGCATGGTCATCTCCATCATGACATCCCTGACCGGATAGAACATGAACACATGCATTGGCACGACGATGTAGGCAACCATGTCCATTCGCATGTACATGAAAAGAGGTCAGTACCGACGCTGGCGGCGATAGCTGGGTTTGCATTGGTCTTGGGTTTCGCTCACGAAGAGGAATTTGTTATCCTTGCTCTCGCATTTGGTGGGGTGAACCCGCTTGTTCTGATGCTAGCTTATGCTACGTCCGTTTCCGCTGCGCTTATTGGAATAACCGTGCTGGCTGTAAGACTCTATGTGCGTGTTGAGCACAGGATTATCAAGTATGCAAAGTATCTTCCAAAACTGAGTGCCGTAATACTGGCTGCAATGTCGGTAAGTTTTGCGCTTGGTATCTTTTAGAGAGATTCAAAGTTTCTTCTTCTGCTATACTTGATATCCGCACTCGTCGCGACGACGACGACGACGGTAGTAGCAGCGTATCACTGCTCTATACTTTTGCCTTGTTGATTAGCGCAGCGTAAATGAACGGCAAAAGAGTAGTCGCCTCGCCATGGATGGTGACCTGTTTTGCCCTAGCAGTCACCTTGCCCCAAGATATCGCCTCTGCCACAAGTGCGCCACTCAAGCTTCCGTCCCATTCGGGCGCAGTGGTGATATAGACCGCATAGTCAAGCCCGCCTCTGAACTGGTTCCACCAAAGAGTATGATGCTTTGAAATTCCTCCGCCTATCATGAATGCACCGGATTTCTTGGATTCAAAAACGATATCGGATAGCCTGCTCTGATCCTTCAGGATGTCTATCTTAAAGTCTCTGTGCTGCTGGTAAAAGAACCAGATCTGGCTCCCCACAGCGCCATCGACGATGCCTGGCACTATCACGGGGATCTTGTTCTTATGGGCCCAGTATAGAAATGACGACTTGTCAAGGTTGCTACCGATATAGTCGCAAATCTCATACGTTGAAACGTTGCGACTGCCTTCCTTGTACATGTTATTCAGATACTCTTGCACTTTGTCTTCGATGAGTGGACCATAGTTGCCCATCGGAACTAGCACGTTGCCCAGGCGATGGATATTCTTGTCAAGCAGCATTCCATCGTCCATCCTAAAGTCGCCAGAATAGTATTTGTCATGGGCTCTTGCGATGTCATGATCAAGGGCGCCGCAGGTAGTGATAATCACATCGCACATCTTGTTCTTTACCATGTCGCGGACAATGCCTCTGGCTCCTGTGGACATCAGCGCGCCCACAAATGACATGAACTTGGTGCAGCCTTTGTCATCGATCATCCTTCGCAGGATGTCGACGCCATCGGCGAGATTCCGCGATTCAAAGCCCCCCGAACTTGCCATTTTTGAAAAGATGGTATTGAAATCGTCATTACGGTCAACCAAGTAATCTCTTACCGGGTTGCGCAAAAGTTCCTTGCCTTTCTTCGGTCTGCGGCCAGCCATTGCAGCCTCTGTCAGGCCGCCTAGACTAATGAGTCTTTCTTGATGTGTCTTGCCTTTCCCTGTCGGCTTGCTCTTGCTATCTACGCCACACGCCTCAGCAGATTCAGACGTGTGCTTTTCTCTACGCCCGCTTGAGCTTGGCAGCTGCTAATGTCATCTTCGATGAGGTGATCGCCGCCACCGTCCCAAAGTGGGTGAACTATAGGACCAACTCGAGGTGGCTGCTCCCACCCCCACCAAAAACGCTCGGTCCCATTCTTCCTCTGATACCATACATGTTCCGACCTTCTAGCCCTTCATTTGTTAATCTGAGATGATACACACCATCGAAGAGTCCAGCTGAGCAGTTTCATCCCAACTGTCAGTTCGATCATGATGCATGCACGAAATGACTTGCAACCCGTCAGCGGGCGATAGTGAATTTTTAATAGAAGTATATTTGTAGCAAAGTGGTGGACAGCAGGCATACATTTACCGGCAGAAAGATCGACCCTCAGAAAGTCTCGGCGAACATGACCGTCCCAGACCTGATCAAATTTTACGGCTCAACCGGCTACAACGCCCGCCGGCTGGCCGAGGCGGCCGAGATTCTTGAGGATATGATAAACACCAACTCGACTGTTTGCCTGACTCTTGCAGGGGCAATGACCCCGATCGGGCTGGGCAGGGCGATTTCAGGAATGATAGAGAAAGGCTTTATTGATTGGATTGTTGCTACCGGCGCCAACGTCTACCACGACCTCCATTTCGCTTATGACTTGCCAGTGAGACAGGGGCACTTCAATGTCGACGACGATATTCTGTATGAGAAACAGATCGTAAGGATCTATGATGTCTACATCAAGGAGATGGGGACTCTGCAAGCACAGGATCTGATCGTGCAAAAAGAGATTCGGAGAGCAAAAGATGTGCCTCCGAACGCTTCCACCGCCGACATCGCATATGCATTGGGCAAGGCTGCCAAGGAAAACAGCAAGTATCCAGAAAAGTCCTTCTTGGTCAAAGCCTATGAGCACAAAGTCCCAGTTTACATGCCTGCGATAGGAGACTCTTCAATCGGGCTCAACATGCTTCCTATGCTACTTGAAGGCAAGAGCGTCCTTCCAAATGTCATTCTCGACGTGGCTGAATCTGCCGCGATTTTGTGGAAGAGCGATCGGTCGGGTGGACTTGAATTGGGTGGTGGAGTTCCAAAGAACTTTTTCCAGCAGACCGGGCCAGCGCTATATCAGATACTGAACATCAAGGAAGGAGGTCAGGACTATCTCATCCAGTTGACAGATGCGAGACCTGACACTGGCGGCCTCTCTGGCGCGACCCTGCAGGAGGGGAAGAGCTGGGGCAAGATCAAGACATCACACAAGGGCAATGTCATTGTCTACGGAGATTCGTCGGTGTATTTCCCGCTGCTGTGTTCGTACGCGATGTCGGTGTGCAAGCCGAGGGCTCACAAGCGGATATACGAGAAAAAGAATGCTTGGGTCGATGAGATGAAGCGGGCTTACTTCAAGAGCAAAAAGTAGCTAGGCAAAACTCTCTGCCTTTGAAATCCACTTGCCGGACTTTTTGACCATCTCTATTTGTCCGACTAGCTTGCCGTTTGAATATACTTTGCCAAATTCCGAGGGGCTCCCAAACATTGCAGAGAGCAGGTCCCTCTTCTCATGGTAGCCCGACTCTATGACCTTGGCCCCGACCTTGCTGCTCGCCTTTTTGATCAAGTTGCGCGCTGTGGGCCAGTCACCACTCCATGAAATTATCTCAAAGGTTCCAAATCTGGCAGTCTGCATCGTATAGCCTGACAGCTTTGCTTTGAGCTTTTGGTTGTTCTTTTCGGCATGCGCGTTCATCCACTCTATAACCTCATGCGCCTTTCCCTGCTCGACTGCAAAACTATCAGCCCCGGCCAACAGAATTCATGATTCGTCGGTGTATTTGAAACCTTTTATGAAACGGCAATTGCGTTAATCACTTCACATCGCCGCGGCATCATAGACCCTGGAGGGCCATAGTTCGACTACAACGACCCCTGCCTCAACCCGCCTCTGTGCGAGACTTGGCCGCTGACACTTGATAGCCTGAACGAGCCAAGCGGGAATCAAAAGGTGGAACAGGGCGTGCAAATAATATAGTCAATCCCTGTGATACTCAGAACAATGCGGGTCTTTATTGCAGTCGATGTTTCATCAGGTGCTATAGCGAAGCTGCAAAATGAGATAATCTCCGCTGCGCGGTGGAGTGCGAGAGACGTAAAGCCGGTAGAAACCCGGAACTTTCACTTTACTCTCATTTTCCTTGGTGAAAAGAGTGATAGTGATGTCTTGAAGATAAGGGACAAGATGGCCGAAGTGCACTTTGAGCCCTTCTCTCTGACTTATGTGGGGGTCGGAGCCTTTCCGAGGCCGACTTCTGCACGCGTGATCTGGGTAGGAGTAGATCAAGCGGGGGGTGAAAAACTGACTGCGCTAGCAAACAATGTGGTGGACAAGATGGTCGAGCTTGGGTTTTCTGCCGACAAGCCATTTTCACCACACATGACCATCTTCCGCGCAAAGGGGAGGCCTTTGGCAATAAACGACATTGTGGCAAAATATCAAAACCAGACTTTTGGTTCAGACTTTATAGACCGCATACACCTCAAAAAGAGCGTCCTTTCTCCCTCAGGACCTACCTACTCGAACATTTATACCGTAGAAGCCAAGAAATGAACTGCTGTATGTCTGACATCAGCGCCGTGGTAGAAAAGGTGCTGCCTCTGTGTGAGCCTTCGTCTAGCGAACAGCACCGGATAGCCTCGGTGGCTGAGAAGGCCAAGGAGCTCGTGGAGAAGCACGTCTCTGGAATAAGCGACATTGTAAGCGTTGCCTTTGGTGGGTCTTTTGCAAAGGGCACTTGGCTTAGAGGCGATGCAGATATTGACATCTTTTTCAAGGTCAAGCCCTCGGTGTCCCTAGAAAAGTTTGAAGAGCTTGGAACGTCTGTTGGTTTGCGGGCGTTAAAATCCCACAGGCCGAGACTGCGCTATTCCGACCACCCTTACGTCGAGGCGTTTGTAAAAAATGTCCGGATAAACGTTGTGCCATGCTTTGATGTCGAACAGGGCAAGTGGCAGAGCGCCGCAGACAGGTCGCCGTTCCATACTGAATTCATTAGCAGGAATTTCGATGACGAAAAGAGAAAACAGGCAAGATTGTTGAAAAAGTTTCTCAAATCCATGGGGATATATGGAGCTGAAATCTCTACTTCGGGCTTTAGCGGTTATGTTTCGGAAGTACTGGTGCACAAGTACGGATCGTTTGAAGAGACATTGCGCGCGGCTGCAGAATGGCAGGAGCGGCAAGTTGTATCCAGCATAGAATGCGATCCAGACGTGATCAAGGGCTTTAACAGCACTGTAATCATCATCGATCCAATCGACAACAGGCGCAATCTTGGCACTGCGATTTCCTCCGAGAGTGTAGGCAGGTTCATGCTTGCAGCAAGGTCGTTCCTGGCCCGGCCATCGGTTAAGTTTTTCAAGGGATACAGACGCGGCGCTGATGCAAGAAAGCTGTACTCAAATGTGCTTGTGGCGGAATTTTCACATAGGCAGCGCAGCCCTGACGTTGTGTGGGGACAACTAAAGAGGGGAACCAGTGCGATTGCAAAGCAACTGCAGCTGGCCGGCTTTATTGTATTGCGGAGCTCGTGCGTTACCGACGAAAAGAATTCTGCTGCTTTGGCATTCTTGCTAGAGTCCATGACCTTGCCGTCTTATACAAAGAGGAAGGGTCCTGAAATTTTCAGGAGGATGGATGTTGCCCGGTTTCTTGCAGGCAAGAAAAAGTCGCACATGGTCTGGGTTGACAAGGAAATGAGGGTGGCCATGCTGGTCGACAGAAAGGCTACCGATGCCATCAAGTTCACCAGATCCCTACTACGGAATGCAGAGAGCAGCGGAGTCCCGAAGGACTTGATTGTTGGAAGCAGACTCAAAATTTATGCCGGGAATACAAAGATAAGAGGAATTGCAAAGGAGGCTATCAGCGATGTTGTCTCGACAGAGCGTCTCATTTTCTGATGAGCTGGACATCAGGGCACAAGAACTGATGCCACTCATTTGCTACCCGCGCTTTCTGGAGAGCGAATACAACAGTCGCATCGCCGAAATGGAGTCGCTTGGAGTGACGTCTATAGCGCTTGGCGGAAGGACAACAATCAATGGATCGCGTGTAGCCGGCAAGGGTCAGGTCGGAATCGTGCTCCGTGCAAGAGTTGGAAACAAGACATGCGCGCTAAAGATTAGGAGGCTAGATGCTGACAGGAAGAGCATGGAAGATGAAGTGCGCTTGCACAAGATCGCAAATGCTGCTGGTGTCGGACCCTCTCTCGAAGGGTCCACCAAGAACCTGGTAGCCATGGAATTTATTGACGGTGATAGCATAGTGGACTGGGTCGCTGACGCGACAGAGGAAAAGTTGATCGTGATGGCAAAGGCTGTGCTTGAACAGTGTTACGACCTTGACAGGGCTGGTCTTGACCATGGAGAACTGAGCAGACTCGATAGACACGTCATAGTATCAAGCAAACCCTATATCATTGACTTTGAAAGCGCAAGCACAAGCCGGAGGACAAGCAACGTGACTGCCGCTGCACAGTCGATTTTCTTGCACGGAACTGTCGCAGGAATGGTGCAAAAGACGTTACGGGTTGATAGGGAAAAAGTGCTCTTGGCGCTCAAGACCTACAAACGCGACCAGACAAGGTCCAACTTTGACGCGGTGCTCAACTCGCTCCCGGTGTAAGAGCCAAATGCTTGAGGACGTAGCATTGAAACACCTGGCAGCAGCCGACGCGCGGCTTGCCGCGATAATAGAGTCGGTCGGTGCCTATGAAATCAAACTTCGAAAGGATCCCTTCCGCTCCTTGGTGGAAGCGATAATCTATCAGCAGCTTGCCGGCAGCGTGGCAGATGTGATATACAAGCGATTCATCAAGATCTATGGCAGGTTTCCGCGACCGGCACAGCTGTTGGCCACAGATGATTCACAATTGCGCGCTGCCGGCCTTTCCGGACGAAAAATAGAGTACCTCAAGGATCTCGCTGCAAGGGCTTCTGACGGTAGACTGAAGCTTTCTCAGCTGTCTAAATTTCCTGACGAGGATGTGATCGAGCAGCTTGTGCAGGTGAAGGGCATAGGCAGATGGACAGCGGAAATGTTTCTGATATTCTGCCTCGGCAGGGAGGATGTCCTGCCTGTGGGGGACCTTGGACTCAGAAAAGCTATGCAGAAAGCATATTGCCTTGAAGAGCTTCCAACCCCGGAAATTATGCGAGATATTGCACGCCCTTGGAGGCCATACTGTAGCGTCGCCACCTGGTACATGTGGAAGTCCCTCGAGAAATTCAAGGGAATTGGGTGACGGCAATTTTTTGTAGAACAGTGGAGAGCAGGCTCCGTCGGACTTGGAAAGCGGATAATGAATCACCCTCTTGCATTTTTTCTTAGAAACTGTTCGCTAGGGTGGTAGTCGGGAACTTTGTGACGAAGACGGAAGGGACTATGGAATTTGATTGGTGGTAGAGTTCACTTTATTTCCGCTATTAGCATCCTGACTGTGTTGACGTCAAGATCCAGCTGTTCTGCAATAAGCTCTTCAGAAATACCCGAGTGGTGCAGATTTCTCAGAGCCTCTTTCTTCTCCTCATTTATGATGTTGCTTGGTGGGTAAAGCGAGAGCTCGCTTTCAACCGACTTGATATACTTGGCTACCTTTTCCACCATCTGGTCCGTGTTGACTTTTGGCTCGGCAGAAATAACAAGCACATGCTCCTTGACCGGTATGCTGATCAGCTTGACCTTGTCGTACGAGTAAGCTACTGAAGTCAGGTTTCCGAGCTCTTGGGTGAACATTTTTCGCAGATCGACGATGTAGACAGATTGGGCGAGGCTGATCTCAGGATTCCTTCCCTTCAGGTATTCCTCGGTGCCGTTTTTCGTGGCACTGGCATAGAGATGGCCAGACCTTTCCATGACGCCGACGAACCTGATGTTATCTGGATCCAGCGCCAAGACATTTCTTGAAAACTGCTCTGCTTTCATATGTTTAAAAGCCGTAAAATATGGAATAGAATATAGCCGTTACGCGCAGTCTTTTCCACAAAAAGGGAAAGAGTTAGGCAGACTTCATCTGGTTGGGGTCCTTTATCCTGCCCCTGCCTGTCTTTCTTGGGGCGATGTTGCCTACCTTGCGACCCGGTGGAGTGGTCCTGCCTACTGATGACTGGCGCCCGATGTGCTGATGCCTTCCACCACCGTGCGGGTGATAGACCGCAGCCTGGGCGATGCCTCTGACCGTCGGGTAAAGCCTGCCATGAGCCTGCATGTACTTTGCACGTGTGCCTGCCTTGAGGAACGGCTTTTCCTTTCTGCCCGCTCCTGCTACCGAGCCGATCATGGCCCTGCACTTTTGGTTAAGCGTGAGGAACCTGCCTGATGGGAATTTAACTGTAACACCCTCTGTTCCATGGGCAAATACCACCGCTGACGAGCCAGCCGACTTGATCAGCTTGCCTCCGTCACCTGCGTTCCTTTCAATGTTGCAAACGACGGTGCCGTCTGGGACTGATTCCAGCGCCATGATGTTTCCTGTCTTCGCAGCCGTGCCTGTGCCTACTTCTATGGTGCTGCCTACAATTGTGCCATTTGGCGCAGGGACATAAGAATACCTTCCATCGTCAAATAGAATCTTTGCTAAGGGCGCATCACGTCCTCTTTCATGAATAATGTCAACAACCCTGCCAGTGTGATGATCCTCCAACTTGAAGTTGGGGTACTTTGCGGGCGCAATCTTGCCTACAGTGACCGCCCTGAACTGCTTTCCTCCGCGGCCCCTTCTACGTACCAGTGTTCTCTTGCCCATTTGTCAGTGAAAAAAGCCTGCGGATAGGTGATTTTAAGCTTGTGCTATTGTTTCGCCTGTTGGGCAGCCATTTCTTCCATGGCCCTACTCATCTCTTTTCGACTGGGATTGCGCTTGTGGGTTGCGATCCACCATTTGTGTCCAAACGGGTCTGTAATCATACCTGCACGGTCACCCCAGAACTGGTCCGTTACGGGCATCGTCGCCTTGGCGCCGACCTTGACTGCCTGATCAAAAACCTTGTCTGCATTTCGGACATAGACGTACAGGCCTACCGGGGATCCGTTAAGAGACAGTGGCGAGAGGTGATTCATATCGACATTCTCCTCTCCAAGCATTATGTGCGAATTGCCAACCATGATGTCTGCATGCATAATCTTGCCGTCGGGGCCCGACATGCGGAATTTCTCTTTCGCACCAAGCGCCTTCTTGTAAAATTCGATCGCTTGAGCCGCATCGCGCACAGCAAGTCCTGGCGTTATTGAATGGTAACCTTTGGGAAGATAGCTGACCTTCTTAGTGCTCGCCTTTTTTGCCCTTTTCTTGGCCATGGCATTAACGCGGTACGATTGCATTAAAAAGCTTCGCTGCTTGGTAGATACTGAATATTGCCGCTTGTTCCAAGAATTGCTGCCAATATCTCCCATATCCATAAAAAATATATGATTTGATGTAACACTTTCTACTCATATATAATGAAGAAATCCCGGGTAGCTACTGTTAACACTAGACAGAAAGGCATTTCTCCGCCAAAGCCCAACCCGAAGTGGGGCCGGGAGGAGGAAGCCGAGAACTTTGCAAAAAGGGTCAAGCTTTTCAGGCAGGGCAAGATGTCGGAGGATGATTTTCGGCGATTCCGCCTCCAACACGGGGCATACGGATCGCGCCTTCACTTGGATTACAGCATGGTTAGGATAAAGGTGCCTGGGGGCGAAATTACCCCAGATCAGATCGAAAAGATCGCAAGTCTTTCTGAGGCCTTTTCGATAGGCTCGGCACACGTTTCTACGCGCCAGAACATTCAGCTCCACTGGGTGCAGCTGGAAGATGTCAGCGAGGTCATGAGGGGACTCGTGGAAGCCGGGCTGACAACAAGAGAAGCATGTGGCAACACTGTCCGCAACGTCATGTGCAGCCACTTTGCGGGTGTGTGTCCAAACGAGGCATTTGATGCTTCTCCATACGCGATGGCGATAGCCAAATTCTTCCTGCGCAACCCCATGTGTCAGAACCTGCCGCGCAAGTTTAAGATCAACTTTGCATGCTGCGAGCAACATGGCTTGGTAAGGATCGCAGACATCGGGCTTGTGCCACAGCTAAGAGATGGAGT
The DNA here is from genome assembly GCA_044507735.1 of Nitrosopumilales archaeon. Lineage (GTDB taxonomy): Archaea > Thermoproteota > Nitrososphaeria > Nitrososphaerales > Nitrososphaeraceae > Nitrososphaera. The sequence continues at coordinate 42,544 of JBIQJB010000011.1, read as the reverse complement.
TAGAGGCTTCAGGGTCTATCTAGGCGGCGGATTAGGTGCTGCGTCGTTCATCGGCCATCAACTAGAGGACTTTACACCAGAAGAGCGAGTGCTTGCTACATGCATGGCAGCGGTGAGGCTCTTTGACAGGCATGGCAACAGAGAGAACATGGCAAGGAACAGAATGCGCTATCTGGTGCACGAGACTGGCTGGGAAAAGTTCCAAAAGATGGTCTTGAAGGAGCGCTCGATAGTGGAAATGACGACTTCATACTCTACTGCGCAGTCGTTCGATGTAAAGTCGTGTGAGGACACAAGACTGCTGCCCAAGGCACCCCGCATGACGAGGCTGCCTGTGCTTAACGAGCAGGTTACGAAGGATAGCCCTGCATATGAACGGTGGTTGCACACAAACGTCGTCCCGCAGAAGCAGGAGGGATACTTTACGGTGTTTGTCACTCTTGGAGCAGGCGACATCACTGCAAGCCAGCTCAGAGTGCTTGCGTCTGCAATCCGCGACTATTCTGCAGAAGGTGTTGCGAGGAACACACCACAGCAGAACTTTGCGATCCGCTATGTTCGTGGCACTGAGCTTCGCGAATTCTATGAAAAGCTGGCATCGGCTGGACTTGCAAACCCCGGCGCGCTCACGATCACGTCCGCAGTTGGATGTTCAGGCACTACCTCTTGCAACCTTGCGATAACAAACTCGCACAGGCTTGCCAAGGAGGTGCAGCGCAAGTTCCTAGAGCTTGGGCTTGACACTGACGACTCACTACGCGACGCCACAATCAAGATAAGCGGCTGCCCCAACTCTTGCGGACAGCACGAGATTGCCACGATCGGCTTCTTTGGAGGAGCCACGAGGATGAACAGCGCAATGGTGCCGACCTACACGATGCTTCTTGGCGGAAGTGCCGGCGAGCATGGCGAGCTTGGCAGGGCTGTAATGCGAGTGCCGGCAAAGCGCGTGATAGACGTAGTGTTGAAGATAATCGAGCTGTACAAGCAGCAGAAATCTGGAAACGAGACCCTTCACCAGTGGGTCGTCAGCATAACAAAGGGGAAGGGGTCAGGATCGATAAAGAACCTTGAAGATTTGAAGGCGGCCATTGCACAGGCCGTTCAGCTGCCGGAGCCAGATAAAGATCCTGATGCGTACATGGACTATGGCAGTGACGCTCGGTTTTCTGCCAAGACTGCAAGAGGAGAATGCGCGGCTTGACCGGCAAGGCTGCGAAAAGGAAGGCCTCTGTCACAAAGACATCATCGGCTGGCGCAGTCCAGCTCCCTATAGTATGCGACACAGATACTCTGCGCTCGCTGATACGTAAGAAGGCCGTGAGGGTGGTGGATGTCCGCAGGGCAGACGACTACAAGCAAGAGCACATACCAACTGCGGTCTCACTACCGCTTGCCAGGGTGCTTGAAAACGACACGCCGGAAAAGATAGTGGAGATCCTGCAGGAGCTGGGCATTACCGACAACATGCCTGTGGTTGTGTACGACGACACGTTTGGCGCACTGGCAGCAAGGGTGGCATGGACGTTCCAGTATGTTGGCCATAGGAACACCGCACTTCTCGAGATGACGTTCAAACAGTGGAAGGAGCTTGGGCTTGAAACTGAAAAGCGAGTTAGCACTTTCCGAAGATCAAAGCATTCGCTAAACATCAACAAAGAGATCTATGCCGACGCCTCGTACGTCGAGACTGCCAAGTCGCAGGAGCGCAAGATACTGGTCGACTCGCGCGAGCGGCTGAACTTTTTGACTGAGCATATTCCTGGCGCAAAAAACATCCCGTATACTATGGTGGGCTCTAACGGCAGCATACTGCGCAAGGCGGACGAACTCAAGCGCTTTATTGAAAACCGCGGAATTTCTGGCGATTCTGAAATCATCACGTACTGCGGGAGCGTCGGGACGCTCTCGGGTCTTACCTACTATGCGCTCCGGCTGGCAGGGTTCCAGAACGTAAAGCTTTACCCCAAGTCATTTAAAGAGTGGAAGGCACTCGGCAAGCCAAAGGAAGAATTCAAGGACGCTACCTACTGGGATCTGTCGGCAGAATAACCATGCCAAAGAGGCTCTTTGTGTGTCTCACCGGTATGCCGGGAGCCGGCAAGTCTACTGTTGCTTCTTTTCTGAAGGAGAAAGGCTTTACAGCGGTGACAATGGGGGACGCGGTCAGAGAAGAGGCACACAGGCTGAACCTGGAGCCGACCGATGCCAACCTCGGCAAGCTGATGCTGAAGTTGCGAGAGGACCTTGGGCCGGGAGCAGTCGCGCATCTTGTGCTCCGCAAACTGGAGCGGGATCAAAATTCTGGCAATGTCGTCATTGACGGCATTCGCAGCATTCCTGAAGTAGAAGTCCTAAAAAAAGCCGGCCATGTAAAATTGCTGGCAATTCATGCATCACAGGACACGCGATTCAAGCACCTTGTCGATCGCGGCAGGTCCGACGCGCCGTCGAGTACCGACGAATTTGCCAGCAGGGACAAGCGGGAACTTTCAGTGGGAATAAGTGAAGCGATCGCGCTCGCAGACGAAACGATATCAAACAACGATCTCACCCTTGACCAACTGAAGCAACACGCATATGATATTGTAAGGGTCTGGCTTGAAGAGGCGAACAGGAATTGAGAAAACCTGCAATCGAGTCGCCAATCGACGTAAAGGTAGAGGCTCCTGTCAACCCCTCAGAGGATCCAAAAAAAGTGATCAATGCGCTTGAAAACGTCATAGGGAACTGCTCGCCTGAGTTCCGGTATCGTAGCAGGGTGATAGGACATGCGACCGGAAGCGAGTGTCTTTCGTTGCTATATGAGCAGGTGCGATCTAGATCTGCCATGGGGGTGCTGAGAAGGATGCTACTCGACAATCGCGCAGGCGATAGTACATGGTTTCTCCTAAACAAGCAGGCCGCAGCAGTTGGTATAGCTGCCATGGTTGAGGACGAGCAGGAATCGCCCCTTGGGCCCATACGGGTGACCATACGATGCGAGGAGCTAGACTCTCTCATCGACTGGTTGGTCCCCGGAACGTAACACGAGGAAAGCTTCTTTTACCCCCGCCGGCATCCGGGCACCATGGCAACAGAAGCGTATTGCGTCAAGTGCAAGGCAAAGAGGATGATGAAAGACGAGAAAAAGGTCACCATGAAGAATGGCAAGCCTGCCACCCAAGGCATCTGCTCCGTCTGCGGAACCAAGATGTTCAAGATAGGCGCGAAGTAGTAGTAATACTGCGGATCATCATCGTTTTTCTTCTTTTTCCTTTTATCCATTTTAGTGTGTGTGTAATGTCAAGGCATAATACCAACAACTGCGATCACTTACTCGCCCGATGATACGGATACAGAATCTGGTCAAAAAGTACGGTAACCTCACAGCAGTCGACAATCTGACGCTGGACATTCATGAAAACGAGGTTTTCGGACTACTGGGTTCTAACGGCGCCGGCAAGACTACAACCATCCACATGCTCGCCACCTTGCTCAAGCCAACATCCGGCACTGCAACCATAAACGGCTATGACATCGTCAGCCAGCCGGCAAAGGTGCGCGCGAGCATTGGGATTGTGTTCCAGGCTCCAAGCAGCGACGACATGCTCACGGGCTATGAAAACCTGCACTTGCATTCTATGCTGTATAGCGTGCCTAGGCATGAGCGGCAGAGCAGGATCGACGAGGTGCTTGAGCTAGTGGGACTTACCGAGCGCAAGCACGACCAAGTCAAGACCTATTCTGGTGGCATGCGCCGGCGCCTTGAAATTGCGCGTGGCCTGCTACACAAACCGAAGGTGATGTTTCTAGATGAGCCAACACTCGGGCTGGACCCTGCAAGCAGGGAAAGCATGTGGAAGTATGTCAAGCGATTAGTGGACGAAGAAAAAATTACGGTCATTTTGACGACGCATTACATGGAAGAAGCGGATATGCTGTGTGACAGGATAGGTATCATTGATAGGGGAAAGATAGTAGCTCTTGATACTCCGAACGGCTTGAAGGCCGGACTTGGTGGCGACATTATCCGGCTCAAGACAAAGGACAGCATCGACAGGATCAAGCAGTTTGAATTTGTGCAAAAGGTCGAACAAAGCGACGGCTTCTTGGTGCTATCGGTCAAGGATGCAAGGAAGGCGCTGCCTGTGCTGCTGCAGAGCGTCGAGGCCGAGTCGGCCGAATTTGCAAGCCCGACGCTCAATGACGTGTTCATACAGTTAACCGGCAGGAACATTGACAAGGAACAGGCTGAAGGGGGGTTCATGGAGAGATTTGCAAAGTACGATTAGTGGCAGTGGTAGTAGCATAGAGCAGTCGCTGACAAGAATATATGCACTGTGGCTGCGCGAGTTCAAGGTCTTCTTGCGAGAAAAGAGCCGGATTGTTGCGTCCACTTTTACTCCTGTTTTGTGGCTCTTTGTGATCGGATCCGGCCTTGGCGCAACCAGCCCCGTGACTGCGCCCGGTGTTGACTACCAGCAGTTCATCTTTCCCGGCATTGTGGCAATGTCGATAATATTCAGCTCTGTGTTCTTTGGCTCGTACATCATTTGGGATCGCAAATTTGACTTTCTAAAGAGCGTGATGGTTGCGCCAGTCAGCCGGAGCGGGGTCTTTATTGGAAAGACTCTGGGTGGAATGACCACGTCTCTGATACAGGCCGCCATATTGCTTGCCATCGGAGCCGCAATTGGAATTCCGTTCACCCCGTTGTCCCTTGCACAGGTGGTTGGGATAATATTGTTGATGTCGTTTGGTCTCACCTCGCTTGGGCTGGCACTTGGCAGTTATATGTACAGCCTTGAGGGGTTCCAGATGATAGTCAGCTTTGTGGTGTTCCCTCTGTTCTTCCTTTCTGGCGCACTCTTTCCTCTTGACAATCTCCCAAGCTGGCTTGGTGTGCTGACCACAGTAGACCCTGCAACGTACGGAGTGGATGCATTGCGACACGCGATGCTGGGAGTCGGCAGCAACTCCTTCGAATTGGATTCTGCGATCCTGGTAGCTTATACCGCTGCGTTGGGGGTGTTCGGGATCCTTTCGTTCAAACGTATGAAGGCGGTATAGTAAGGGTGGGATTATGATTCTTGTTTGCGACCGTGCGAATTTCGGACGACATGCCAAGCTGAGAGAATCGCGATCTCTAGATCTGCGCCAGCTGCCGTTCTTGCGCCATGTCTTGTAACGGGGATCGCATGGCTTTTGCAGCCTTGGTTGCCCGCGGCATCAAGGTTGACATCATCTGCGCCTCAACGGATATGAAATGTATATCTTTAATATCCTCGACAAGAACGTTGGGTCCAGTTTTACAGGGGAAAATTGATTCTGTAGGTTTAATAGAGGTTTTCTGATGTGAAACCGTGAGGGGCCATAGTCTAGCTTGGTCTAGGATGTCAGAGGTTGCAAAAAACAACCGACGAGCCTGGGGCGCTGGAGATCGTGGGTTCAAATCCCACTGGCCCCACCATTGTAATGGGTTCACCTACTATTACCTGTGCTTTGGTTGGGCTTGATCGTGACAAAGAAACTACAGTAACTGGTTACCGAAACAAGCAAACGTACAGGAGGAGTGCGGAGACCCAATGCCGGCAAAGCTGACAACAACCGTCTCAAAGATAGCACTTGTGCCAAACCAAACCAATGCGGCAATTATCGACGAGTTTCGCGCCTACATGAAGGCAAGGGGCTCGTCGGAGCAACACCAAAACAACAACCTCAAGGTAGCAATTGCCTACGCCAACTTTCTTGGGCCAGACACAACGTTCTTTGACGTCCAGCAAAAAAGCCAGATTGCGGCGTTTCTGGACACAAAAGTCAAGCCTCCTGAGCAAGACCCGGAAAAGAAGTGGATAACGACGTACAACCACTACCTGCGGCGAATCAAGCTCTTTTACAGGTGGCTCTATAACCAGAGAGGAAAAGACGATATCGACGAAGACCCTGAAATAATGGCAGACTGGGAGACTCCGCCCTTTGCAAGGATAAGAGAAAAGAGGACAAAGAGGCTCAGCCCATACTCTGAAAATGAAATCTGGGACAGGGATGAGCTGCTCTCCATTGTCAAGTATGAGCCCAAGGCGCGAAACAAGGCAGCACTGACGCTTTTCTGGGACTTGGATGCCAGAAACCATGAAGTCACTATGCTCAAGATAAAGAATGTCAGGCTCAGGGAGCGCTGGGCCGAGGGCGAGATCCCATACAACACAAAAACCGGCGGCGGACCTATCCTGCTGACCTGCTCGTTTCCGTTTGTACGCGACTGGCTGAATTTGCATCCGCTTAAAGACGACCCTGAAGCGCGGCTCATTTGCAACCTCTATGACGGAACCGCTGTAAGGCCGGAGGCAATGTGGGGAATGATGAAGCGGCTCCGACAAAGAATCGAGCGAATGCTAAAGGAAGGATCGATAACAGACCTCAATCAAAGAGAAAAGCTCGAGTATCTATTGCGTACCAAAAAATGGAATCCCTACTGCATCCGGCATTCTGCAATTACTTTTGATAGCGACCTGCTGCCAGATTATGCTTTGAAGCGAAAAGTGCGCTGGTCAATGAACTCAAAGCAGGCTTCAAGGTATATCAAGAGGCGCATGGGCGAGGCTGTCAAGAAGCAGATCCTCATAAGGGATGGTATACTGGTCGAAGACGAGTCAGCGCAAAGCAAGCCTGTCGTCCTTGGCTGCCCGCGCTGCAAGCTTGTCAATACTATAGATTCGAGACTCTGCTTAGGCTGCAGCTACCCATTGACTGCGCAAGCATATGAAGAAATTAAGGCAGGCGAGACCGGAAGAATGCGTGCGCTAGAACAGAAGCAGGAAGAGACATTTGCTATGCTCCAAGCAATGGTAGGGATCATGGCAGACGCTGATGATGACACAAGAAAAAGAATGGCAAGGCAACTAATCGAAAAAGGGTGCTACAAACCCGTGGCAGAGTCTCTGCCATCCTAGATCCTTTTTTCTTTCTGCAATTTTTTAAGGAACTTTGGATATATCATTTCCAGCAAGACTTGCGCAGGAAACTTGTACTTTTTCATAATGGTTCTTCCGTACTTTTTATATATCCCAGAATGATGCGTGCCTTTCTCGTCGCGCCACCCGTATAGTCGGTGCTGTATTGCTGTATCCCAATCCCTTATGCTCTTTTCGAAAGATTTTCTTATCTTGCTGTCTGCTTTTGAATACCTTCTGGTTTCTTGTGCCTTTGCAAAAAAGCTCTTTGCCTTTCTCTTTCCATAAAAAAAGACATACCATCCTATCTCCTCCTCATTCTCAGGCTTGCGTACGTATTGCCATGTTTCCTCTAGCCTTGATTGCACCGATGGGAAAAGGGTCCAACAGTCTGAGATATACTCTGACAGCAACCTGTCAGCGATTCCATACCTTGTCTCTCCTCCAACCTCGTCTATTGGTCTTATCAGCGGCGGATTCTCTTTTAAAAGCATGTCAAACAAGGCTGCAACCTCGGACTGTGAAAGGTCAGAAACATGTGTCAATGCTCCTGCTTGGCCAATAATTTCTCTCGGCTCGACTGAAAAATCCGACGCGCCAACACCCGGTATGTCATAGTAGGAATATGCCATCAGTTTGCCATCAGGACCATACACACCAATGTCTCCCGGTTCAGGCTTTGGGCTTGGTTTCAGGCGCCCCGCTCCTGACGATGCAATAAAAAATAGCAGCTGATACATCCGCTTTCTGTTATCTGCCATGTCTTCTATGTCCGCTCGATCCAATGCAGCGATTCTCTGTTCGCTTTTGGTTTTGACACGGACTGGAATTCCCAAATCGAGCTGCTGCCGTGCCAACTTTGTTAGATATGAAAATCTCTCAACCCCTGCACTTTCTTCGTCTCTTCTGATTATCCTCTCCTGCTTTAGCCTCTTGAGGTGGTTGCTAAGAACCTTATTTGATATTCGCCTCTGCATGCGGCGGCTGACATGCTGAACTAGTTGGGAAAAATTAGCCTTTTCCTTCTTGTACAAGTATGAAATAATGGCATCATCGATATCATGGTCGTACTGGGTCATGGTAAGTACGGTTACTAGTTACCACTACGTCTTTTCGTATTAAGGTTTAATCCGTACACTGATTTGGGGAAGTTAATCAAGTTGAGCGATTCAACTTACAAACAGCTGGCCGCGCATGGCAAGTGGGCCGACAGCATGGACGACATCGTCAAGCGGCTGCTCAGAGAGGCTGACCGGGCACGCAAGTTAGATGCAACCTTTGGAGACAGGCAACGACAATGAATTCCGCGCCAAAAGCCGGCCTTCCAGATATAGTCGTCACTAGCTGCCTAAAGGGTTGCGGCAACTGTGCGGGCGTATACGTAAACGAGCTGACCGGGCACAGGATAGTCTGCTCCTGTGAGAAGTGCGACCATCAAGCGCCAACAATCAATGGCAAGGAGGAGTGGGTAGATTGACATTGATTGACGATACTAAGAAGCTCAATTCGAACGAGTCCCAAAAAAACGCCATCCCGGAAAAACTCCGTTACGAATCCCGTCGGATCGATTGGCTTGTTGCTCAGGTCGATGAAATGCAGGACGAGCTGACAAAGCAAGGGCGACTACTGCGCGAGTTGAGAGATGACATTGCGCGACTGAAATGGAGGTTAACCGACCGAACATGACGACAGCAGTGGGGTCGCTACCCAAGCCAAATGATGACCGCATCCCACAGGCTGCAGTTGACAAGCTGCATGACATTGGTTTCAAGCTTGTCGCCCTTGGAGCCGGCGGAAGGCCAGTGGCAAAGTGGTCGCATTCGTATGAGCATCCAGAGGATATACACCCTGACAAACTGACCGAGGATGGTTCGGCCATCAAGGGCATTGCAACGATCTTTGGTCGCACGCGACTAGTTGGACCCAATGGAAAGCATTACTACTTGTGCGGCTTTGACTGCGACAGCGAGAATGTCGCAAAGATCTTCACTTCCCCCATCGCCCCCAAGTCTAAACTGTCGTCTGAACTCGCACGGATGCTCTTTGAATCTGCCTCCTTGAAGCCAGACTCAGTCACGGCAGACATTCTTGCAATGCTATCATCATCAGGTGAAACGGCACAATTCTCCCTCTTAGATGCCTTAAGACGCATTACCTATGTTACAAAGTCAAGAAAACCATACGGGTTTCATTTTTACTGGCTGGAGGAAAAACTCTTTCCGGCAATACACAGCCGCGACTGTGAACACGGGTATGGCTTTGAAATCAAGACTAACAAATCGAGCTCTGCCCTTACGCTGCCGCCGTCAACTCATCGTGACGATGCCGGCTTTACGTATTCTGCAATTGGGCGCACTGATAGGATTGTGCCACTGAACGGACTCTATCTGTTCCTGGCAGGAACAATATTGGCTCCATATCTTATCAGCGAGAGGAAGAAAACAGAGATCAGAGCCCTTACAGGAGATGGCGCAATAGTCAACAGCTCCGCTGTTGGCGACAGAACCATAACAGGAACTAGCCGAACTAGCGCTGGACAAAACGAGCGCGACCACGGTGCTGTTAGCAATTCAGGCAGCAGGTTCAAAGTCCTCAGCCGTCAGAAGGAAGAGAAGATTGTGTCATACATTCTCCCATCTTACAGGCAGGGATACCGAGATGAGATCTGCTTTCCCTTGTCTGGCGCGCTGTTCATGTGTGACATTTCGCAGCCAAGCGCAGAGAATATTGTGGCGGCACTCTGTGACTATACCGACGACCTTGAAAAGCAACAGAGGCTCGCCGTAGTCCAAAACACATACAAGAATGGAATCTCGGGCAAGGCTGTTGCTGGGACGGGAGCCTTAGTTCAAATCCTTGCCCATGTTAACGGGGATCCGCATGCTGCATATGAAATAGTATCCAATATCATGAAGATAATATATGCACCGGAGCCAAAGGCAGCAAAACCGGATTCGGCTGCAAAAAATGCAGTAGCAAGGGCTGCCGCGCCGACAGCAACAGAAGATTGCGCATCAACGACACCGATTGCCGACGCTATGACGAAGTACCAGCAGCTGGTACTGAATTCGCCGGCTATGCGGGACAATCCTGTGCAGTTCTGCCTTGCCAGCATCGTCAAGGAAGCTCGACAAGAGGACCTGCTTGCAAAGCAGTTGTTCATCGCTATGCTTAGTGCATACACAAACAATCCGCTCAACATGTGCATCAACGCCCCGTCAGGTGAAGGCAAAAACTATGTCATCAACAAGGTAGCCGAGAAGTTCCCTTCTGACGATGTGCTGCACCTTGTTGGCATGACAGACAAGGCTCTGTTCCATAGGCGCGGAGTGCTTGTAGTCAAAAATCCTGAAACCAAAGAATACGAACCGTTGATGCCCAAGATAGCCGAGATTAATGGGGCAATAGCAGAGAAAACAAAAAGGCTGCATGAACTGGTGGAAAAAAAGAAAGCAGGCGTAAGCAGGGCTGCAAGCAGCAGCAAAAACAGCATAGATCAGAGCAGAGTCGCGGACAATACTGCTGGTCACGAGGAGGATAAAAATCACGCCGGAAATGCTGACAGCGAGAATGGCCAAGCCAGAGGCCTTGAAAATGAAATACTGGATCTAAAGAACCAGCGCACTGAACTGTTCAGCCAAGCGAAGAAAATGATAAGCCTTAAAAATAAAATTTTGCTCTTTCTCGATACACCCAGCCCTACTTTGCTGTCACAGTTGATGCCTCTTCTGTCCCATGACAAGTATGAGGTCGAATATGAATTCGTGGACACGTACGATGGCATCGAGACCCGGAGCAACGTCTTAAGAGGGTGGCCGGCGGTGATTTTTGCTCAGGCTCTGGATATTACCCGCGACCGAAGATACCCAGAGATTCAGCGTAGGTTTATCACGACCAATCCAAAAATGGCCCCGAAAAAATACCAAGAAGCCATCGACCTTATAGCGAGCAGGCACGGCCTGCCCGATGTCGCCTATCAGGCCGAAGTCGTGAGCGATGCTGAAAAAAAGACCGTCCGGCTGGTAATTGAAGCCCTCAAGCAAGCCCTGCTTGAATTTAACGGGGGTCAAGAGCCGGGCAAAAACAACGTACTTATTCCTTACCATGGGGTTGTTTCGCGCTCCCTTCCGGGGCAAAAGGCGTTTGACATGACCACTGCTTACAGGCTTTTTACTTATCTTTCGTTGCTTCCGGTGATTTACAAGGACAGGCGGCCCAAACTCGTGGCTACTCCAGTGCCGGAGGGCGACGACGCCAACCACCAAGATGTTGCCGGGTCGGACACACGCGCAGCAGGAGTTGTAGTTGTGCCGTTTGCGATTTTTGACGACTTGAGGGAAGCAATATCGCTGATGGAGTACGGTGATGGCACAAAGCCGTACGTTCTCGAATGGTATCATGAAGTCTTCCTGCCTGCCTATGAACGAAAGAAAAACCCTGACTTCAAGATTAACAAAAAGACGAACCAAACGATTGAAGAAAGCAGGATTGCAGTTACGACAGAGCAGCTAAAAGAGCCGACAAAGCAATACACCGGCAGAGACCTGTCGACACAGCAGCTTCTGGAGCGCTACATCTACCCACTGCATAACATCGGCTACATCGACAGTAAAGATAGCGAGATCAATGGCAAGGCCAAGATATATTGGCCGATTCTGTCATCCGGCAACATTCGCTTGTTCGAAAAGGGAGAATCGAACAACGATGCAAAATATTTGAAGCTGCATCTTGGAAAAAATGCACAATTTCCTGATAAGAATTATCTAATCTCTGTAATATGGCGCACTGCAGGACATTATTCTGACAAGGGCTATTCAGTGGCGATACTTGATCATGACGGCCGGCAAGTGACCATCGAGCAGCTGGTGGAGCGATATTATTCGCACCCCGAGGACTATTTTCATAAGACAGACGACAGTCACGACGACCGTGCCCCCTGCGACAACGCTTCCGGCGACAGTAAGGACAACCGGGTTAAGATCGAAGGCGGCTATGGCGCCAGCAGCGAAGCAGGCAGTGGTGTTTGCAACCATGCTTTGGCTGGCGTCGCGCAGCAAAACACCGGTCACAAAGAACAAGTGGCAAGAACCCGAGATGCTCAACATTCACATACTCATAGTATCCCGACAGAAGAAATTACAAAAAGTGAGAGCGAAGTCTCGACGAAATCATTCGCTGGAGCAAAAACGAATATTCGAATAAGCGCGCTGGACCTCGAATGGCGGCGGGGAGATGACAAGAATGGTGCAATGCTCTTTGCGGCTGGCTTTGTCGATAATCTCGGCTGGAGCGAGGCACTACATATTGCCGACTTCGGTAACTCTGAAGCGGCACTAATGCAGGCGATAGTGCACCGCTTCGATCAGCTACCGATGCTGTCGGTTGGATGGTATACTACCGGGCAGGAATCAGACCTACTCATATTGCATGAAAGATGCGTGGCCAACGGAATTGTATCGCCTGTCGACATATCATCAAGCCTTTGCCCTTCTATCAAGGGAAAAACACACATCGACCTCTACAGGATTTTCGATAAAGAGCTTGTCAAGTCCTCAATTTTTGAGAACAAGTATAGGTCACTCAAGCTGGAAGACGTCGCTCAGGCACTTTTGGAAAAAGGAAAACACCGGGGGATAACCGGTGCAACAGTAGAAGGAGAGTCAGTTTCAACACAAAAGCAGTACGTCTTACAGGACGCACAGCTTGCCCTCGAGCTGGCGCAAGTCAATGATGGGCAGGTGCTTGACCTTATGCAGGCAATTTCAGAGCTAATCGAGCTAGACTTTGAGCATGTATGTCATACCGGGCTTTCCAACTGGTGGGCTCATGTTTTTGACAAAATGGGATGCACAAGACCTGCTTTTGAATTGCAGCTTACAGACGGATCAAGATATGAAGGCGGCCTTGTACTTGAACCACGACTTGGGAATTATGACAACGTAAGGGTAGTGGATGTCGCCAGCCTTTATCCTACCGTGGCTATCTCTTACAATATTTCATTTGACACTGTGAACTGTGGCTGCTGCAGAGACGTGCCAAGTGCAAAGGTTGTGCTTGGCGACGAGACGATTGATCCCAAAGGATATTGGATCTGCCAACGAAAACAAGGTGCCTTTCCTTCAAAGCTCAGCGGCTACCGTGAAGAGCGATTGAAGCAGAAGAAACTTGGTAACAAGATCAAGGACAGAGGGCTCAAGATTTTAATTAATGCTGGGTATGGAGTCTTCGCCTATCCTGGGTTCAAATACTATGACAAACGGGTGGCTGAGTTGGTCACCGCATACGGCAGGTACACACTTCGCCACATGCAAACCCTTGCCAAAGAATACGGCTTTGAAACTTGCGCTGGGGATACAGACTCTCTCTTCCTTTCTGCTGGGAGTGACGAGTCTCTACAGAGGTTCATTGATAGGTGCCAGCAGGAACTTGGCGTCGAAGTTGAACACCAAAGGACATTTCGTAAATTCCTCAACATAAAGAAGAAGCACTATATCGGCATTGACAGCAGCACCGGCCAGCCTGTTGTCAAGGGCATGGAGGGTAAGAAAAGTGACAGGCCGCGCTGGGTGACGCGCACCTTTGACCAACTTGTTCAGGACTTCCGGGACGGGGTCGATCCCACAATTAACATCAAGCGAGCAATTGATGACTTGGAGTCAAGGCGAGTGGCTCCCGATGATCTGAAAATTTGCGTGACGTTGTCAAAGGATCCCGCAGAATATGCAACTAATACGATACAGAAAAGAGTTGGCCTTCATGTTGGGGCAAAGAAGGGCGACGTCATTTGCTTTTACAAATCCATGCCTAACGGGAACAAAGATGCGATTCCAGTCAACCCCGAGGACATTAGCGTATCAGAATACAAGAAGGCACTGTTTGCGACCCTCAAAGACCCGCTTGTAATCCTGGGACACGGATCTGAAGATAGCATCGCGTTATCGATTTTCAAAATTGATCATGGTACCACTCGGAAAAAAAGCAGGCGCATTGGCAAAGCGTCTAGAGAGCAGGGAGTTGAGGTGGGAGATGCACACGCATAGCCACTAGTGGCCCTGTATGGCAGCGGCGTCCTCGTCGCGGGGCTGGTGACTGACAAACAGCTGCCAACCAAGATACAAAAGAGGAGAAAGGAAATGAGTACGACATCAGAAGCAAGGTCACAGCAAGAAAGTGATCCCTTTGCACAGATAGAAGCGCTAGCCGCAAGCCAGTCGAAATTCCTCAAGATTCAGCCGGGTCAAACCGTGCAACTGAAGTTCGACAAGACAAAGTTCAAGCCTATCGAGCGCGAGATTAACGGGAGAAAAAGCAAGGCAGTGGAATATACTGTCGTAACTCCTGACAATCAGCAAAAGGTGCTGACACTCTCGCTACAGTGGGCTCTGGCCCTGAATGCGCTTCTCAAGGCGGGATACACGAACATCAAGGCAAGCAGGCGCGGAGCCGGTCTTGACACAAACTATACATTCGTGCCAGCATGATGGCGCTGACACTCCCCCCTTTTTTCTTTTTTCCAAACATGAATACGATGGCAGGCTGCAAATGGTTATAGCTCAGGATGACGTAAAATTGGCTGTAGAAGGATACTTTGCGGACAATAACGGACAGATCGTGGTGGAATCCACATGGGCAAGATTTTGTAAAAAGGTGGCGGTGCAATTTTTGACTTGGAGGTTGCAACTGCAGCTCGAGTGGAGACGAAGCAAGGTGTTAGAATATGCAAGCCAGGGCTTTAGCCAAAAAGAGATAGCCGCCAAATTGCAGGTCGATGAATCAACAGTCAGCCGCGACCTCGCATTCTTAAGAGAACAAGCGCGGAATAACATCCGGCATTTCATAGAGGAAAGATTGCCTCTAGAATTTGAAAAATGCGTAACTGCTTTGAATGCTGTAAGAAGGGATGCGTGGATAGTTGCGCAGCAATCGACTGATGGCAAACTAAAAATTCAGGCTCTATCGCTTGTAAAAGAATGTGCTTCAACTACAATGGAACTTCTGACAAATAGTGCAATTGTAGACGAGGCTATTCGGTTCATAGAAGAGGCTGCGGCTGCTACTACAAAACTGACCTCTCAGCAACAGACAACAACAGTAAGAGCTAAAGCTGATAATAGCGCATTTAATTCTGGGTCTGATAATCCGCATCGCCCCTCTCGAGTAGAAAAAGGGAATGACATTCAAGGAGCTTCAGAAAAGAATTCGAACATCAGCGCTGGCGGAACAGCAACAACAGCAAACAAGGTTTTTTGATAGATTAAGGGGCAAGCCTTTCTGGTACTGGAATGTCGAGCGGCATAAAGTGACAGACATTGCAACTGGCGGCAATTGTTGCTTTAACCATATTATTGGCTTGCCACAGAAGAATGGTAGCGAGCTGCCGCTGTTTGATTATGAAAAAGAAGTCTATCAGGCGCTGCGCAAGTCAAAGTATCTTTGGATCAAAAAGGCGACTGGCCTTGGAATTACTGAATTTATGCTCCGTTACATTGCTTGGCTTTGCCTGAAAGACGACAATCTGAAGGGTAGCAGAATATGCATTGTTACAGGACCGCGAATCGATCTGGCGATAACTTTGATCGGACGGATAAAGAATCTGTTTCCGGCATTGCCATTTAACACAAAGGAAACAGTCGGGGAATTAAATGGCGTCAAGATCGAAGCCTATCCTTCACACCATCTTGATGCCATGCGTGGTTTGACAGACGTCGCCCTCATATTACTCGATGAGGCGGACTTTTTCCCTCCGGGACAGCAGCAGGATGCTAGGGATGTGAGCGAACGCTACATTGCAAAGTCTGACCCTTACATTGTAATGGTATCGACTCCCAATGCTCCAGAAGGATTATTTGAGCAGATAGAAAAAGAGCCAGACGAAGAATGCCTTTACCACCGCTTATATCTTGACTATACCTACGGAATAAACAAGATCTACACTAAAGAAGAAATTGAAAAGGCGATGGGCTCTCCATCATTTGACCGGGAATATAACCTGAAATACATTGGCAAGATCGGCAATGTATTTCATCAAAAAGATATCGAAAGGGCAATTGCATTTGGCAGGCAATACGATCCCGACGTTGTCAACCCCAAGACTCCAAAGTCGCTTGGCATTGATCCGGCATTTGGCTCTTCAAAGTTTGCTTTTGTTCTAACACAGATGCGAAATGAGAGGGTGGAGGTTCTATACGCAGACGAATTTGAACGCCCTGACTTTAACGAGATGATTGACAAAGCCTGGCAGCTTGTAACGAACTACAATGTTGATAAGGTCTTTACCGATGCTGCTAATCCGGCAATAATAACAGGGCTAAAGCGTGTGCTGGGTGAGGATACGGATTATGAAGCGGAAATATCGTATATCAAAAAACATTACAGCGATCCAGTCTACTGGATGAAGGTTGTGCCAGTATCATTCAATTCAGAACACAAGGAAATGCTTGGCAATACCAAGGTGTTCCTAGAAAAGGGCCTTGTTGCCATTCATCCTAGCTTTAACAAATTGATAACTTCACTTAGAACGGCAATTGAACAGAATGGAGTGCTAGACAAGGCATCCACTTCTTACAATGATACTTTTGACGCATTCAGGTTAGCAATGAAATACTACGAGGTCGCATAGCAGCAAGAAGAGGTGTTTTTGCGCAAAATGCTAATTAGGGACTTGGATGCAGCTTACCGCAGTAAGATTTGTGAATACTGCGGCCGCTACAACCAAAACACGTTTCCGATAGAATTGTTCTACTGCAGAGGTAGAAAGAAACGATGGGTTACTGCTTGTTCTGAGTGCGCTGCTGATCCCGCATTCCAGGAAGACAGTCGTAGGTTGGTCACGGTTGACGAGCAGGGACAAGTTTATGATTTAATCAAACAAATCGAGGATGTTGGCAGACCTATTGCCTTGATTGATGCCATAAAAATTGCCGCGTTGGAATATCCAAAGGTCAGGCACTATTTTGGCGTTGACAACACATTTTCAGAAGGAGATAGGTGTTTGTGGAAGCTTATTTATGAAATTGTCAGTTTGGTAACTGATATTTCATTCAAGTTTTCTATTCCACTTCCGTCATCCAATGAAACAATAGCTTCACCGGAATCGCCCATTGTAGTGCACAATAGTTGTCTGTTTCCGGGTGTCTCAATCGTTATCTTGTTAGATACAACCTCAATATCACTTAGGATTCTGTCAAGAATCGATGGAGCCATAACCAGTCTACTATCAAATGAAAGTTTTGGAAGAGGAGTTGAGGATCCGCTGCTGCTTTCAATGAGTTTGAGTTTGTAATTCCTTGTGTAGACGCCTGATGTTTTTTATGTTTAGCCTGCTTTCTTGAATGTTTAATTCCAATAATTTCAGAAATATTATCGATCATCAAAAAATTTAATGCAAATTAACGTCGAAACATAGATTCAGAGGAAGCATAGATTTGTCGTGAGATTTTACCAAGATAGTAAACTGCTGAACCCTTTTTCCAAGCTCGAATTACCTAGTCTGTTAGCTTTGGAGTCGTCAAGCTGAATCAGTTTGAATGTTTTCTCATCTCACGAGTATTCTCGGATTTATATAACACATAATCTTGATCTATACCACCGATGAAGACGCGTTTGCAGCCAGATGCTATCCTTTCGGTGAAGCATCGGAAATATCTGGCGATTTTGATGATTTCAGTTTTTGCAATCGGGCTTTCTGTCGCGTTCTATCTATACAATGTTGACAGGCATTTCTTGATATATTATGGCGATGCGGCATCCCACATGGTGCTAGCTCGCAAGCTAGTTGACTGGAGCGAAAATCCCGGATGGCAGCAGATGGGCACAGTCTGGCTTCCGCTACCTCACTTTTTGTTAAATCCATTTACACTTATCGACGAGCTCTTTTCAAGCGGCTTTGCAGGCCTAGCAATCAGCCTTCCAAGCGTCGCAACCACATCCGCACTAATGTACAAAATCATCGTCAACCAGTGGCAGAAAGCAGCCCAAGCTAGAGGAATCAACATCTCGATGATTGCTTTTGCGGGAGCCTTGCTATACGCAGTAAATCCAAGCATAATTTACCTTGGGATAACAGCAATGACTGAAGCGCCGTTCATGCTATTCTTTGTTGCATCTGCGTATTATCTCCAAAAATGGTATAGCGAATACCGCCAGTCAGGCAAGTTCAACAGACTGTACCTTTTGCTATGTTCAATCTCAATAACTGTTGCTACATTGAGCAGATACGAAGCATGGTTTCTGCCTATGTTTGTCATACCTCTTATGGCCGTTTTGGTGGTGAAGCCCACAAAGGAGTTCGGAGACCGAAAACTCAATGTCAACCCAAGTTCTATGACTCTGCGGAACAAGATAGAGGCTATCTTGTTATCACTTCTCTCGCTCTCCGGTATCATAATCTGGCTTGGATATAACGCCTCGCTGTACGGTGATCCCTTTGAATTTGCCAATGCCCAATATTATTCGGCTGCGTCTCAGGCGCTTGATAGGCCGTTCAGAGAGAGCTTGTTTCTCCAACCTGCCAATGCATTTTTTATTTACGGTGCTACGTCGTTCTATGCTTATGGTCCAGCCTTGATGATTTCAGCGGCCGCCGGCTATTTCATACATAGAAGAACGAACGGACACAGGCGTGCAAGAGATCTTATTTATGCATTCCTTCTGGTTCCTCCGCTTTTCACCATACTGAGCTTGATTGTCGGAATAGGGGAAATGACGTTTTGGTTTAACTCGCGTTTTGTCATAATGTTGGCCCCCATTTTGATCTTGCTGGCGGTAGCGTTTGTCCTTAGACTTTACATTAATTTCAGAAGTCGACGGATAGCAACTGTAGCAATTGCAACATTATTTGCAGTTCAGTTAATAATTGCAGCGCTATCTGTTGTCGTAACTGTCGCCGATGCAGCCAGTGGCTTCTTCTACAAACAGGCTCCCGCAGCAGTTGAGGCAGGCGAAAGACTTGCAGAGCTGTATGATGGAAATGGGATGATAATGATAATTACAGGCTCTGCGCAGGAACACAGGGTCATGGTGGCAAGTGGAATACCGTTACGCAACTATGATTCAATAATAGAATCAAGCACATGGAAGAAATCATACTATGAGCCTTGGGTATACGCTGATTGGATAGTCATGTCAAAAGCTCCTGATTCTGATGCCATCAAGCCAGTGAGCTATTGGAAGGAAAGGGAAAGTATGCTCGGTCAGTATTACAAACTGGCATTCGAGAACGAGTATTTTGTGATCATGCAGTCGCAAGGATGAAACGATTTGAAAATGCTAACTAACACCTAAAGTCCTGACAAATATCTGATAATATGGAAGGAAGCATAAACTGGATATCTATAAGCGAAGATTACGAAATAGACTTTGCAATCGCAACAAGTTTTTGCAAGGGCTCTATCCCGGTTATTGAATATACCGTCTTATCTTGTTCGTTATAAAATTCCAAAGTGCTAGGGAACCGTCGGAGCCCCACGTCTGTGTCCTGGCTTTCCTGCCCAAACACAAATGATTCCCATCCGTAGCCGTCAATGTCGTTGATGTCCAACATCATTATTTCTGGAATTGCCTCTTTCTTGGATGCCACTGCATCTCGCAAAAATTTTTCACCGCTTTCAATGTCCGGTCTGTGGGAAACAGAAATCAGAATGGTCTTTTGTGGCAACTGTCCCTCAAACAATCTGGGAAAAGGGCAGAGTTCGTGATCGGAAAAATACATCTTTACTGTTTCCTCATCTTCTTGGATCGCCGCTTGTAGACTGTATCCAGGGGGCAAAACAGACATCGATGGAACTCCTATTTTGAAATTCACATCTAATCTTTCCAGATCCTTTACTGGACACGCGCCTGTCCTAGGGTTCTTCGCTGCGGACCCTGTATAGCCAACAACGAAGATTAGTGATGCTGCCAGGACGACCACTACTGATACAATCAGGGAGCGACGCAATTCTTAGTTCAGCTACTATTTTGAAAAGTGCGAGCGACAAATAAAATCTTTTTTTATGAAAGAAGAAGAAAAAATAAGGGTTTTGGATCTCGCCTCTAGTTATATGATAGCCGACCCATTGAATAGGCAACCTTGAATGTATTTCCTGCTGTGCCGTCACCGGGTTGTACAGATACTCCCTCCTCTATGTTGAAAAGTCTCCAGTCAGATTGAGGATGTAGGTTCTTGGGAATTAGAGTGCCATTTGGACCAGAATATGACGAGTCAAATGCCGTCTTGATGTACTGGTACAAGGGGACATTTCCTGTATCGTGCCATGTGCCGCTGGTCGTGCCACTGCCCATCACTATGCTTATATGGAAGTCAGTTCGACCGTCAGGGGTAGTGTTGTACCAAGGTGCACTATCTTGGCTTCCAACTGCATGACTCTCATATACCCATGTGCCTGCGTTATTTCTCACGATAGTGTTTGGAAGGTCTATTACAAGGATGTTTTTCCAGTTGCCATTGACTTTGCCAGCTGCAACGTCCACAAACCAGATGTTGGTTAAGACATATCCATGTGCGTTGGGGCTTACCGGTTTGCTCACAGAATCGGCCATCCACAGGAACTGGTTATGGAGCCTGTATTCAAGGTCTGCCCGCAGGTTGCAACTGCTGATGCAAGTCTGGTCTGTGCTCACCGGGAAATTGGTGTTGGAGAACAACGCAGGGCGGTTGTTTGTTGGAGTCGGCGAAATGTCGCAGGTATACCATGGAGAGCAGCCTTGATGCGCAGTTTCGTAAGATTCGGTGACCTCTGCAGCGTTCTTTGCTTGAAGTTGGACGTAGTTGCTTCTTCCCACTAATGTGCTCAGGACAGTTGTGCAATCAGTTCCTTTGCCGAAGACAGGGGACGGAGGGCTGCTGTTTTGCCAGTCAGATACTCCCCAGTTTCTGTACCCGCAGCCGAAGCCGGGATCCATGCTCAGTGTAAGCTGGTCGTACCTTATTGTCCAAGGCGACGCTGACCCTTCAATCCACACTGCTGCGGCTCTTGAAAATCCAGCGGTCAGTTGGTTTGGAGATGTGAACGTGGTGCCGAAGTTTGTGATAGGGTTTTGCCAAGTGCCTGCCACTTTCCTTGTTTCATATATCATGCTTGATGCGATTGTGTAAATGTGAACGTGGTTGTCGCTCGCTATGCTTATAGAGGGTAGTGAATGCGTCAGGCTTCCACTAGGCGGCGTTTCGAAAGCTGAGAAGCTACCCGTACTGGTCCACTTTGCCAGCTTGACTGTGCTAGGAGGAGCGTTCACTAGATATGCGATGTAGCCGACATTTGAGGAATCGCTGTCTGCAGATAGCTGCTTGACGGTGTTGGCAGTCATTCCTGCGCCCGATGTGGTTGCTTCTGCGCTCCAGGTTGTACCTGAGAATGTCCTGTATGTGAGCTCGCTTGTGCTATATTTGCCATAAGCGAACAGAATCCTTCCTGATGCCAAGTTTGTCATGGCCATAGATATCCTAGTAGAAGATCCGCTGCTTGCCTCGGCAAGGGAGGTCGTCCATGTCAAACCCCCATCAGTGGATTTCAGGATACTGTACTGGTAGCTAGACTGTCCTGATGCAAGGTATCTAAATGCAGCATAGACTGCACCGCTAGTGTCTGTTGTAGCCGTCGCCGCTGCACATACGCTGCTGCTACATCCTGCATTATTTGCCTTGCTGAACAGAAGTGTTGCACCGCTCCAAGTTATGCTTCCTCCACTTGTGGTCCCGCGCTTTGCATAGAAATCAGTGTTTGCGCCGTTCAGCTTGAAGTACAGAAGAGTTACGTAATCTGTGCTGCCAACTTTGGTATTCACGACCGTCCACCGGTGGCTATCGCCGTTCAGCGCTCCTGAGGTTGAGCTGAGCTTCGATGACCAAGTATGTCCTCCATTTGTTGAATATTTGTAGGCGATATTTGCTCCATCATAATAGAATACATACACAGTCCCTGCCACGTTGACCATCCTCTTCTCACCCTCGAAATAGTCGGTGGTAGCTGGCGATAGAGTAGTTGAAAGGGTGTCAACCGTGGTCGGGTCTACATCGAAAGATTTGCCCACATCGACTGTAATTGCGCGTGCATTTCGATCAAATCTCATCTTGTATCCTGCTGCAATTGCATCGGACCAGTCAATACCAAGCCCGCCAGCATCACCTCCCGTTGCGTTTACAATGTTAGGGTCGCCTGAAGCGAGCAGCCTGTTGCCCCTTTCAGACAAGCCTTTCATGTCTGTCTTGACTGGCAGCTTTATCTTGTGACCCTTTTCGCTCTGGCCCACTATTGTAAATTTGTATTTTTCAACAAGTCCATCTTCGTTTACGACAGGGGTCCATTTGATATCATATGAAAGGCCGTTTCCTGTGATTCTCTGCACAACTACCGGGCCGTCATGGAGAAGCTTGAACGAGCCGTCAGAGGTGTCGACTCCAAAAGAAAAGCTTCTCCCCAGATCGTCGGTCAGTGTTGTTGTCCCGTTTGGATGCCACGTTATTATCTGGTTCAACAGCACCGTGTCGCCAAATAGGTCCTGAGCGGGGGTCGTGATAGATGCGCTGATGCTTTCCGTAGTTTCAACCAAAATACCCTGCTGCCCGCTGCCTGTGGTTGCTGATGCAGCCTGGCCCGTGCTCTGAATCATAGTCAGGGGCGCTGCAAGCAACATCAATACAGCGGCAAACAATGCGGCGGTTACTTTGGTCAAATCTGTTTGCATTCTCGGCAATTTCATCTTGTTTTGCCTCGTCCCCATCCGAAGGAAGTACTATATAATTTCCCCGTATTAAGATACTAGAAGATGTCATGCTGCAATTGGTTGAGTGCAATGTATTCAAATGTGTAAGCAGCACAAACTCCGAATATCTTATATAAGAAACATCATTGAGAAGCTCACCTAAAGGCGATACAATTGTCGAAATCGAGGCGTACAAGGGCTCAGACCGACGGGATTACTCTCAGGCTTGAAAGAGATGTACTGGATGCTCTGAAGCGTGAAGCAAGCGACAAGCAGATCAGCACCAATACCTTGGCTTCCCAGATTTTTAGGCAGCATCTGGATTGGCATACAAATGCTGCCAAAGCAGGTTTTATCACTGTAAGAAAGGGGGCGTTGGTGAAGCTTTTGAACAAGGTATCAGATGAAGAGATAGCCGATATCGCCAAATATGTTGCCGAGACCGAATCGGAGGACTTTGTTCTGCTTTTGCGAAACGAGTACAGTCTAGAGTCCGCTATGAATGTAATTACGACATGGCTAAAAGTATCTGGATACTCGTACAAGCATAAAGCCAACTTGGGAAAGCATTCCTATGTAATTCAGCATGATCTGGGCAGGAAATGGTCGATATATCTATCTGAAATCTACAAATACATACTTACCCAGTTTGGACAAGTTGTTATTAGATCCAATATTACAGCTAACACCGTCCATATCGAGTTTGAAGAGCGGTAGAAAAAAATTTCGCTATATCATGCAGGTCTCTGATATGATCTCTGCATTTCGATGAATCAGGGGAGTGTAGCCTGACAGGGTCAATTATAACCTGTTCATGATCGAACCCCTCCTGCTAGAGATGCTCAAAGAAGAGACCATCAAGAATATTGGCGATAACTTGAAAGCTCAGATCGGCCAATTATATGGTGGAGATAGGTCGAATTGCGGACAGAAACGGACTTGCGGCAATCGAGTTTGCACTCGCACATCATCGCAATTTCTGGGAGAGGCAAGAAATGACTTGGAAGGTGCAACAGCAGATAGAATGGAGAAGAAGCAAGGTGTTGGAATATTCAAGTCAGGGTTTCAACCAGAAGGAGATAGCCGCAAAACTCCAAGTTGACGAATCAACCGTCAGCCGCGACTTTGCTTTTCTCAGAGAGCAGGCCGGTTACAACATCAGACATTATGTAGAGGATAAGCTGCCGCTAGAGTTTGAAAAATGCCTGGCGGCGTTGACTGCTGTCCGCAGGAACGCGTGGGTTATCGCAGAGCAGGCGGCAAATGACAAGTTGAAGCTACAGGCGTTGGCTCTTGTTAAAGACTGCGCTTCAACCACAATGGACATGCTTACGAATTGCTCCGTGGTCGACGACGCAGTCAGATTTGTCGAAGAGGGAGGTAGAAGACTATCAGAACAGTCTTCCGCCGCTGACAAGCAAGCAACAACCGTAAGAGCTAAAGCTGATGAAAGGGCATTAAAGTCCGGGACAAAAGCACAGATTGACCTTCCGGGACTTGAGAAAAAGGCTGCAAGTGTCAGTGCTGGCAGAACAGCAACCACAGCAAACAAGGTTTTTTGAAAGGCTAAGAGGCAAGCCATTTTGGTACTGGAATGTCGAACACCACAAGGTGGCTGATATTGCCACACGCGGCAACTGCTGCTTTAACCATATGATAGGCTTGCCGCAGAAAAACGGCAGGCAGCTGCCGCTCTTTGATTACGAATGGGATGTCTACCAAGCGTTGCGCAAGTCAAAATATGTCTGGAGTAAGAAGGCGACCGGTCTTGGCATTACTGAGTTTATGCTCCGTTACATTGCTTGGCTTTGCCTGAAAGACGACCTGCTCAAAGGCTCAAGGGTTGCATTGTAACTGGACCTAGAATTGACTTGGCAATAACGCTGATTGGCAGGATAAAGAACCTGTTTCCGACGCTACATTTTGGCACAAAAGAGACAGTAGTGGAACTCAACGGAGTCAAAATTGAAGCATACCCTTCTCACCATCTCGATGCAATGCGAGGGCTCACAGACGTGTCCTTCATATTGCTAGACGAAGCAGACTTTTTCCCTCCCGGCCAGCAGCAAGACGCCAGAGATGTAAGCGAGCGCTATATCGCAAAATCAGACCCTTATATCGTGATGGTGTCGACGCCCAATGCTCCTGAAGGCTTGTTTGAAGAAATAGAAAAGGAGCCAGATGCGTCTTGCCTTTACAACCGCCTTTACCTCGACTATACGTACGGCATCAACAAGATCTACACAAAAGAAGAAATTGAAAAGGCAATGGGCTCGCCGTCATTTGAACGCGAGTATGATTTGAAATACATCGGCAAGATTGGAAATGTATTCCACCAAAAAGACATTGAGCGGGCACTAATGTTTGGCAGGCAATACGACCCAGACGTTGTCAATCCGAACATCCCAAAGTCGCTTGGCATTGACCCTGCCTTTGGCTGTTCCAAATTTGCCTTTGTCTTGACTCAGATGGGAAACGCAAGAATCGAGATTCTATATATGCAGACGAGTTTGAGCGGCCAGACTTTAACGAAATGGTGGACAAAGCTTGGGAGCTCATCATGAAATATGACGTAAATAAGGTCTTTATCGACGCTTCAAATCCGGCGATAATAACGGGATTAAAACGCACGCTTGGAGAGCGCACAGACTATGAAGAGCAAATGACATACCTGAAAAAACATCACACCGACCCGATATATTGGATGCAGGTGCTGCCGGTGTCGTTCAATTCCGAGCACAAAGAGATGCTTGGCAATACAAAGATGTTCTTGGAAAAAGGGCTTGTTGCCATTCATCCACGCTTTAACAAGCTGATAACTTCTCTGAGGACTGCAATAGAGCAAGACGGGGTTTTGGACAAGGCATCCACATCATACAATGACACCTTTGACGCATTCAGGCTGGCGATGAGATACTATGAAATCACATAGTAAGGAGTGTTTTGCAGAGTGCTGACAAAGGATCTTGCTACTGCATATAGTAGTCGAGTGTGCGAATACTGCAACTGCTATACATCCAGCATCGTTCCGATAGAAGTGTTCTATGCCCGGGGCCGGAAGAAGAGGTGGGTAACTAGCTGCCATAATTGCGCAGGGGAGCCTGAATTTAGTTGTGATGGCCGAAGATTGGTCACAGTTGATGAGCAAGGCGCAGTTTACAATTCTATTGCGCAGGCAATCAAAGATGCAGGCAGACCTATTGCGTTAGTTGATGCTATCAAGATAGCCGCATCAAAAGATCCAAGAGTCAGGGACTACTGTGATGTTGACAATACACTTTCAGAAGAGGATAAGTGTTTGTGGAGGCTTATCTACGAAATAGTCAGTCAAGGACCGAACTCAAGAAGGATAAAGCCAATTCAAATCCAGCCTACACTAATCGTAGAGATTTACTGACTGCAATAATCTAGTTTGCTTTTATGCAAGCCATAGACTAGATTCATCTAGTCTTCAACTCTTGGCGCCATAAAGAACTCTATCTTTACTGCGTTTGGAAGACTAAATGTGAGCTTTAAAGGCATCTTTGTAGTAAATTCTGCCGTCACTGTCTCTGACGACGCTCCTATCGCCTTTATCAGCTTGGTCATAAACTCTGAACCATAAGTAGCCTTACTAGGCTTGGTTACCGATATTTCATTCAGGTTTTCTATTCCGCTCTTGTCATCCAAAGTAACTATCGCTTCTCCAGAATCTCCCCTTGTGGTGCACAAGAGTTGTCTGTTTTCTGTCGTCTCAATGGTAATCTTGTCGGATACAACAGCAATATCACTTAGAATTCTGTCAAGAATTGACGGTGCCATGACCAATCTGCTATCAAATGAAAGTTTTGGTAGAGGAGTTGAAGATCCGCTGTTACTTTCAATCAGTCTGAGTTTGTAGTTTCTAGTATAGCCGCCTGATGTCTTTATGTTTAACATACTGTCTTGAATACTCAACTCCACGGAATCATTAGGACCTGCACGCTTCACTATCTTCGCAAAGTCATCCACCCGAAATCCGAATTTAATTGGAGAATCACATTTGAAATCAGCGAATGCAACTGCAGGACAGGTAATGTCTATCAAGGCAATGTGGGAAGGGTCCATTGACCTGAACTGGAGCCCCTCTTTGTTAGCTTCGAAATGTGCTTCATCGACAATTGTCATTATTGCCGAAGAGATGGACTTCCAGAGATCTGCTGTTCTAGTGGTAGCTGAAAATTGAAGTTGAACTTCTTCCTTAGCCATATCCCTGATTAGGCTAATTGCACTTGTTAAATTACGTTGCGGTGGTCAGTGCATGAATTTTCTTGGCGCTCCAGAGTATATTAAATGATGCTCGCCTAATGGATCGTTTTAGTTATCTGTAGAGACCATGCTTATTGAGCAGGCGTGTGCATTGGATTTGTATCTCCGAGCAAAAGTCACGTTAAATAATCCACGTTCTACCAATAAGCTAGTGGAATCGCTCCGTAGGTATTACATTCTCGTTGGTGACAGAGATATCTGGATCACATCCCTAGTCCATAAAACCTGAGGTTTCGCTGAGAAAGCAAGAGGGAGTTGGAACACCTATGCTCGTCAAGATGGATTGGCATTCTAACTGACTCATCCTATTCAAAAAGTAATTGGATTTGCTAAAATTCGAAGCAAATTCAAGAGCGAGCAGCTACTTTGGCCAGATGAATTGTTTTTTGGTCGCCATCTCTGGACATATAGATTTAGCTTCGACAAAACATTTGTGATAAATGACTGGGATAACGGGATCACGTTACCGGCAAATATCATGTTGAATGTTGGGAGAAAGGTCATACGAAAGGACTTATTTTTGGAGCTACTGAAAAAAGCCGATGCCAAGTGGAAGACCACCTTAGTTTGGGCTTTTTCTGACTGAATTGCACACAGTATTAGTTGGGTTTTCCTTTACGTCTAACTATTCCTTCTGTAGCAAACACCAACAAATTCTTTTTAGTTTTACTTCTTCAGGCAGCTTATCTTGGGGAGGAATGCTGTCAGTAAGAATCTTTTTTGCAGCCTCAACAAGGTTTCCAGATTTCATTGCCTGCTCCAGTGCTTTAACGACATTGGCACATCTCGCTTGGTTCCTGAATCGAACAGCCAATTTCTCTCCCCCTTCTGGGCTTTGGGCAAGTTTTGTGTATATCGCTTGAATGGTTCTATTTGTCGGTGGAACTCCCTCTGAAGTGATTTGCCGCTTCCGAGCTGTATCTAACTCACTTCTAAGATTACTTTTTGACTCTACTAGCATCGGAATAAGTTTCGTGTAATCTATCTTGTTGCCTTTGTTATTATTTTCACCATCGAGAAGCATTTCTACAATATCATTGGCAGAGTGCATGACCTCTCCTTTGTCAAAAAGTTCCAATCGCCAATAGAATTGTGTTCCGTCGGTAAAAAGTGCGAAGATGCCGTCTTTGGTTGATTTCTTGAATGCACCAATTCCTAATGGGAGAGTTTTTAGCCAGTCCAACCCCATTTCATTGATCATCCTTGCAAGCATATCGCGAGGGTCAGATGTAAATTGTTCGAGTTCTTTTGCAAGTATATTTAGCTGCGACATATCATTTCTAGCAAGGGCAGCCTGAATATTGAAATCCTTTGGACTCGCTTGCTCTCCCAAAGTTGTTGCATCAAGGCCGATAGTGCTTCTAATGGCCTCAAGTCGTCTAAAGAGCCTATCCATTAGGCCCAAGAAATATTCAAGAGAGGACCGGTCATCAGGTTTCCCGTTCTTAGGGAGAACATTTATCACAAATACATCATCATACGGTGAACCTATCCTATCAATCCTGCCGATCCTTTGGATTAGTACGACGGGATTCCAAGGGAAGTCATAATTGGCAACAAATTGTGCATTCTGCAAATTCTGTCCTTCGCTTAAAACATCTGTGCTTACTAGCAAACCTCCATTTTTTTGGAATTCTCTGACCACACGCACCTTGTCAACTTTTTCCCCATCTGAGTTAAAGCATATTTCGCCAGTCACTAGCATGACTCTATTCTTCTTAAAACGGCTGGCTAATCTTCTGTAAATGTACTCGGCTGTGGCCGCATATTGGCTGAAGATTACTATACCGTTGTTCGTGTCACCCATTTTCTCAGAAAGCGCCGAAACTCTTCGCTCAAACTGTTCGTACTTTCGATCTGATTTTGGTAGAATTGCAAGAAGGTCATTTAATTTCTGTAGGTCATTCTTGCATTCCATTATGAATTGTTGCGTTTCTACACTTGAAAATTTACATCTGTCTTTCATCGATTTGTATTTGGGTTTTGAGAAAAGTTCTTCCGGAGTCGGAAGTTGTTCTTCTTGCAGTAGAGAATCAAGTCTTAATTTTGGAGGAATAAAGTATTGCTTATCCTTTGCATACTCTATTGCTAATAGGATATACTCCTTTAGGCTATTGGCAGTGGAAGTAAACGCCTCAATGCTACTCTCCAGACGCTTGAATAAGTTAATTATTATCACGGTCTTGACAAGTTGCTTCAATAAGTCCTGTTTTCTCTCTTCAAGCTCCTTTGGTAAGGGACTACCATCAGGAAGCTTGAGCTCAGAAAGCCGCTCAACCGAAAGGTCGTAATAGGGGAATTCCATCGAACTTAGGATATCGTCTATCTTTGTGAAATCGATCTTAAATTCATACCTATTGCATGCATCCTCGTCAAGTTTTCTCTGTGGAAATTTCAATTTATTATCAATATCAAGTGCCTTAGCTAGATCCCTAGAAACTCTCACGATGAATCTTCGTAGCACTGAATCCATGTCAATGGTAGAGCCTGCAAGCCATTTTTTCTGGTTTGAAATAAAGTAATTGCGTAGAGTCATGCCATGCAGATCTATGATACTTTCTTCAGTGAGATAAAATGAAAAAAGTGAGTAAAGGTCCATTAGACTCGTGTTTACTGGAGTGGCCGTTGCCAAGACTACCTGCGCTTTATTTTTCAAAATGAGGTCTCGAAGGGCGACATATCTATTCGAAGAAGGGCTCCTGAAAAGGTGTGCCTCGTCTATTACGATAAAGTCGTGACTTGAATACTCCCTAGTCAAAATATCAGGATTGGCAGATAGCATTTCGGTGTTAATGCTATTGATATGGATGTGCAGCTTATTCATTTCATCGTCCCACGTTGTATTAAGAACGCTCTTTGGCGCAATTAGCAGAGGATTTCTGCCTTCGCGTATAGCATCATGAACTAATTGTATCATTACCCTAGTCTTTCCTAGTCCTGTAGAATCGGCTATTACTACGCCACCATACTGTTTTAGTTTTAATGAAGCTTCTCGAACAGAAAGAACTTGATGAGCTGATAGACTCTTAATGTACTGACTATCATCAGGCCTATCCATGATTGACTTGTATGTTTCATATAATGCCTTGGCCACCACCTCATAAGGACTAGCTGTAGTGACGTATTTTTCCAACATTTCCATAAAAGCTGACTTGTAATCAGCGGAGTTTTTCCATAGGTCAGAAAACCACGATACAAGTTCCTGAACAACTTCTCTATCCGTATTTAGCATATTCAATTCTTTATTATAGCGAAGACCTCCTCGTGTAAAGTTGCTTGATCCGACGACACCTACTCCTCTCTTGACATTTTCAAATGAGGGGTGCACACCGATGTATGCTTTGCCATGCAAGAATTCCCCTTGAAGCGTACGAATCTGTCTTTTATCGCTCTTGAAATAGCTGATAGCATTTTGCAAAAGCTCAAAGTAGTTTGCGTCATCCTCATTTTGCTCCAACTCCCTCAGAACTTCATCCTCCCATTTGATACTGTCGCTTGGTTCCTTCCCTAGTACAAGTTTAAGAGGTTTATCATCAAGTGCTTTACTTAGGGCACCGAAACCGCGAACGTTGAAGTAAGCTGATGCAATCGCTATATCTGTTATTTCCGGAAACTCTTTCTCCAATGCGGAGGCAAGAGTTTCCTTTGAATTATCAATAATTTTGGTCATCTAATTATCATCATCTCCTTGATTTGCAGCTCTTCGATTGCTTATCTTTGTCAACCTGTCTTCCGCTGCGTCCACGAAGGCCTCATGTAATTGCTTGACGAACCTCCCTGCTTCATCCTCTCCAAAACCCAAAGCCTTCAAGACTGCAATATCTAAAAGTCGTCTATCTTCCTGCTTTACCTCTTCATGATATGACAATACTTCCCTCCTCAATATTGAGGTTGCATCAAAATCAATGTCAATTTTGTCAAGGTCAGGAACAATAATTTCTTTATAGTCTTCTACCATCATGTCTAGCACACCTTTAAGCTGTCTTCGTCCGTACATTTCAACAGTAAGGAAGAAAAGTGTCGAAGCAAGATATTTCCATACCTGCTTTATCCGCTTATGGTAGACAGGATAGAATCGATCGCTGGAAATAGCGGGTTCTTTCGAATATGGTATAATGTGCTCGTCGAGTGACTTAAGCAGAAAAACATGCGTGGGATCAATATCAGCAAGCTTGTACCAAGGACTCCGACCCATGCAACTTGCGGTATTATTGTATCCAACTACTGTCTTTTCGTCAATTTTGAACGTTTGTTTTTCGCCCCAGTGAATGTAACGATCAGTGTACTTTCCGGGTTTTAAGGTGTACAAACATAGTCCATCCGTATCTCTAATTTGATGGGCTTTCAATTTCTTAGGTGTCCTAAGAATCGCAAGTGTGTCCTTCCTATCTATCACAAATCTTTTTCCCCCTTCGTTCTCGACATAAATCAGTTCACTTGTTTCCAATTCTCTTCGTGTTTTGGCTCTAATACCCCAATCAGTGAACCTCTTCGGGTCAGCTATGTAGTCAGTTTCGTAAAGATGACTCATATCCTTAAGATGAAAGAAATCATTAGCACCAGTCTTAATTCCAAATTTAACATGGGCGAAATTACGCATCTTGTGAGGTAACTTTGGAAGTATTACACAAAGTATTTCATGTGATACGCGTAGATAAAACCACTTGCCCGGCTTCAAATCCTTTCTTGGAATAGAATGATGTCGTTTCACATTGGCGAAGCCATATGCTTGTACGTAAGTAAAATCGACGGCATCTTCGCCACCTAATTCGGATCCCGAATAAACGCTTATTACTGTATTGACATCCGCACTAAAGGTTCGCTCCTTCTGACAATAGACTCCTATCAATCTATTCTTAATTATCCTTTGTAAATCAATACCATATTCAGTAACAAGCCATGCTTCAGAACTGATTAAGGCGGCGACGCCATTAGGGTTAAGAAGGGAAAATGAACGTAGTATGAAATAGGCATAGACATCAGCCTTTGCATCTATCCCATAGACAGCAACATAATAGCTCTTTCTCTTTTTGTCTATTTTTTCCTGTCTTACGTAAGGAGGGTTCATCACCAAAATGTCAATCTTAGATCCTATGAAAGCCTCGATTGAATTTGGATCGGAAGCTGTTTTCTTGGCAAGTTCCTCTCCAGTTTTTATCATTTCATCTTTTAAGAGCTTCTTCTTTCTAGCGTCATGTTCATGGATATATTTATCCCGCAATGCCTCATGCCTCTCCCTCAATAGTTCGACTTTGGGGTCGAGTGTTCTTTGTGGGTTGGGTTTAAGTAAAGAATCTTTGATCTCTACTATATTCATATCAAGGTTCGGCAAAGGTTCCGGACTTTTTTGGTCGATAATCAGAGAAAGCCACAGCCGTAACCTCGCGATTTCAATTGCTTCGGGCTCTATATCAAAACCATAGAGGTTGGGCAAGATTCTTTTCTTATAGTCTTCAACGTCAGTACGCCAGCCTACAATCGCATCTAGTCGTTGAACAATGTCTATTACCACCTGCATTGCAACAAGAAGAAAGCCCCCCGAGCCTACTGCAGGATCTAATATCTTCATAGCCAGTAATCTTTCTTTATACTTCCTGATGTCGGCTTCATTCTTGCTCTTGCTTAATTGTTCTACTAGCCTGTCTATGCCATCGACAAAAGATCTTCCATCGACAGATACCTCGTCCCTAAAACCAAGGTGTGCAGCAATCGCGCGTTTACATATGAAGGCTGATTCTTCGAGCGGTGTATAAAATGTACCTTTTGAACCTCGTTCATATTCAGGCAGCATATTTTCGAAAACAGTACCTATAAGAGCGGGATCTAGACTGACCTCAACTTCGAGTGGAGCGCCTTCATCTACAGTAAAATTGTAGCCATCAAAAAATGTTCTTACATCGTAGAAAAGCGAATCCATCTTCTGAGCCAGTTTATTCTCTGTCTCTTTGGTCATGTAATCCTCTTTGTCAAAGAGTGAACCATTTAGGAAAGGTAGACCGTCATGACCTTGGTTTAAACCCAGATAGAAGACTTTATTCAATTCGCGAAAATCGCGAATGTTTGCGACGTACCTTTTATCGTTCTTAAGCCAGCTTTTTCTTTGAAGGAAATATAAGAACATAAGCCTGCCGAGAAACCTCTGGGCATAGGCTGAGCTATGTGTCTTAAGAACCGGGTGTACTATCTTCTCTATCTTGGAATATAGATTTCTATACTGATCGAAGAACTCGTCACGAACACGCTGATATGGAAGAAATTCATTGTCATAGCCTCTTAGCAAGGTTTCATGTTTTTGCTCCAGTGTACCTCCTTGTGGATAAACAAGTGTAGCAAGAACTTCTCTGTCAGTGCGGTAAAGTCGATCCTCTAAATGGAGAATTCTAACCTCTCCAGAACCAGACATATCCGACCCCGGGATTATCGCCAGAAAAGATGATGAACCATCCGTAAGTATCAGAATCGGCCTTATCAGGCGGCCTCTTTTCCACGCTCTAGCGATCTTGACTGTTTTTGCCCGAGATAGTGCTTGTTCACGTGTTCTAAATTCCAAGACGGCTATCTCGATATAGTCGTTCTTGTAGATCAGCCAAGCTTTCTCCGGCAAGAAATCTGATAGTACTCTTTGTTGTTTCAATGACTCTATATCAAGATCGGATTGGGAAACAGGGTAACCTAGGAGTTTAATAGATTTGAACCAAAAACCTCGGTCAAACCTGATCGAATCTGTCCCACCAAAACCTGCAAGAAGGGAATCCTCCACGATAGGAACATCTAGCAGAGATATTTATAATATTTTTCTAGCTATTTAATCTGGGTTACCGATCCATAAGTCACATCTTACCATAAGCTAAATTACAATCCCGAAAAACCAGATACAATGCACATTGAACGTTCGGAAGATTGACTAGCGGAACAGCTGACCAACAACAGGAAGATCAGGCAAAGCTCTGTTACCTTAACCCAGCTTTAAAGATTCGTTTAGTCCGACCTCCTTCACAGACTCATACCACTTTTTATGATATTCAGAGTGCTCAGTATGAATAGGAACGACGGTTCTCGGATTCGCGCCTTCGATAACCTTCTTTATTTGGTCGCCGGAGCCGTGGCCTGACACATGGGTATGAGTCCAATCCTTTTCGCTTGTAATCAATCCGAAATGTTCAATCCATCTTTTCACTCGTTCTTCTTTAAGCTCCATTTCGTCGTCAAAGGGCTCTGTCTGCGATCTGATGTAACTTGAACCTTCTATCGGCCTTATGTCGATTAGTTGCTGCAATTGATAGTCGCTGCAGTAAAAGATGTAATTCTTTTGCTTGCTCGAAACGTCACGATAGTTGACAGCATTGCCATAGTCAACAAATTCTCTTTCCCAAACGTCGTAATCCTGCAGCAGCTGCTTTTCAGTCCAGTAGCTGTTAATGTCGTCTCTTCCAACTAGGCCCCATGACTTTCTTGGCAGGTATATCTTGATTCGCTTGTCATCCGGCTTTGGAAAGACATTCTTCCATTGGTCAGATGTTCGAAACAACTTCAAGAGGTAGGCTTGCTTTAGGTCAATGACTAGATCTCTTTCAGACTCTTTTGCAGCATTGTAAAATGACAGCAGCCTATCCAGATCGCGAGTTGGGTATGTGCATACGACAAGGCCCTTTGTCTTGTTCACTATTGTCTTGACGTCCTGCTCTACGCTAAACTCTGTGGCGGAAAACGTCTCCTCAACCCTGGTTCCCTCGCATAAAAGAACGTCAATGTCAGAATTGCCGCATCGCTCTACAAAGCGCTCTGTATCGCCAGCCCTTCTTCCGTGATATCGGATGTCGGCAGTATAGCCAATAGAGCCGTTTGATGTATGCAGAATGACCCCTGTAACGCCGGGCAACGAATGATCCACTGCCAATGGCTCGACCTCTATAGAATCAAGGGTAAACTTTTTTGCATTTTCAAATACGGAAATCATTCTTGGCTCCTGATAATCCTCTCCTTGCCGCGGCTCATCTCGCCCTTTTTGTTTTCATAAATCCGGAAATTGTGCTTGAATGTCAGATAATCCTCTTTGCCGCCTGTATCCTGTATCCCTTGCAATATCAATTTTGTAGCTTCTGAGCAGTAAACAGGAATGTCTGGCCGCAGATAATGGATGTATGCAGCGTGGTTTACGTGGGCATGGGTCAATACCAGCGCGTCAAAAGCAGTCTCTTCCTTTCCGTCAAAGCCCATATGCTTGGCGTAATCCTGTCTGTATAAACCCGGTAGCTTGGGCAACAGTCCAAACTCAAACAGGTCACCCATGCCGTTGTGCGACCTCGGCTTCAAAAACTCTGAAAAATAGTCGTTTACCTTGCCCATTTGCATTCCAAAGTCAAGAAATACACGAGTGCCCTTGTCCTCGACCAAGAACTTGTTGCCACCTATCTCGTGGATGCCGCCATAGAAGGTTATTCTGGTGTCCTTGGTCAAGCACCAATGGTAATGGGTGCTTGCTTATTAGTTTGGCCGCTACTATCAAACAACGACGATTAGCGTACAAATTATTTGAAACCGAGGCAAAGCAGCTAAAAAACATGCGTAAAATAGTAGAAATTAATAGCTAATTTTCGTCGTATTAAAATATAACCTATTCCAGATAAGAGATACTATATAGAGATATGCCGCTTCAAGGATTGGCCGGAAAGCACACATTTGAGAGTTTCTTGGACTTGGTTAAAGTACACCATAGAAACACAAACGAAGAGATCCGCATCCTTGCATATGTCTCCAACCTGACGCCTGAAAGATTATTTGACTCTATGAAGAGATTTCCGACTTTCAATGTTACCGAGCTAGGCGAGATAGTAGAGGTAAGAATAGAACGGTCGTCATCGTCTGATTCAGAGTCCAAGCCAAGAGAAGAAGAATCAAGCGACACTGAAACCGCATCAGCACAAACTTCAACAGCAACCTCCACATACTACTGCCACTTTAACCGCAAAAGAGGCCTGCTGCTATGCTTTACCACTGACACACTGGAAGAAGCGGGTAGAACAATGGACAGATTTGTCAACCATACAAATGGCATATTTCCGCTATGGATCCATCCTATAACATTTGACAAGATCCGCAGAGAGATTCAAAGCAAAAATCCAGACTCTATCATAAGCGAATTCCATGCTCATCGATACAAAATGAACGGAGAGGACGTCATTAGACCGAATTATGAAGAACGATACTTCAAGTACATGGCAGATGACGGAAGATTCACGCTAGACGAGCTAAGCAAAGCGTATGGCGTTCTACCGACCTCAATCCTATTCAACATACTAAATGTCTGCAAATTCAGGATTACAAACATGGGAAGGTTCGCGTTCGCTCATGGCGACCTTGACTTTCTCTTTAACATAATCAACGAGGTATTGGCCAAAGTTCTAGAGACAAAGGCGCTTATCGAAAAGGCAAAGATCGAATTTATCCCTGTCAATATGGGCAAAAAAGAGGTGAAGCTACCGAAGGTAATTCCCGTAGACATTGTATTCAGCCGTGAAATTGACTTCAGCGAAGTAGAAAGACTGGTTGATAACATGTCAGGAGAGGATTTCAACTTTGAGATATTCGACATGCTGCTGATGCCTGGCAGCATCCACCTAAGCGGGACCATAGTTGACAGGAACAAGAATATTGGATTTAATATAACCGGCAACTCGGAGAAGATAACTCTAAGCCCAAGGAAAGACACTAACTTTGATTCAATGATGCAGTTCTACAAGATGATAACTGAGCGACTGGACCTCAAAGCAGAGATTAGAGCAAGTACTATTCCCTAGGATGGAATGTTGCACCCATGCCCTCAGAAGATTTCAGCAAATACCGAGAAAAGCTTGCAAAAGACCAGCGAACTATTTTAGATAACCTTCTTCTAAAACACTCCACAGAGTGCAAAAAGTCCCTTCTAAATGAAATCCAGCGGGATCAGGTGCATAGCATGATTGTAAACATGTGTGCTTTTGCATTCTCTGAAAGCGGGCCGCTGACGTCCACTGGATATCACTTCATTACAGTTGATCCGCTCTACAGGTATAGAGGAGAAAAAGAGGGCAACAAGATCTTTGACCTTGTAATCTATAATAGAGAATCAAAGAGGGCAATCATGATTGAATGCAAATCATCGATAGGCGACGCACGCAAGAGTGTCTTGACGCCCCTTGCAGATCAGATAAAAAATGTTCAAGACCACAAAAAGGAATTGGAGGATGAAATTGGGGGCGAAATCTCCGACATCGAATACGTGATCTGTGGCCTTTCACAAGACATCGAAGAGGTAGGCAAAGCGTTGCAGGATAATAACGAGCCTGTCTGTCTCTGGACTGTCGACCTATTCCGCTTTACGCTGAAACTATTCAATTTGACAGGCTCTGCCGACGGGGAACAGACAGGAAAGCTCATCAGAAAAGGACAGCTGCACAAAGATGAAAAGCTGAGAAGGAGCCTATTTGAAAAGACAGAGTCTCGTGGGCAAATAGAGGGATTCAAGATTGCGCCCACGTCGCATATATGCAGGATCCTGTCGCGAGTTTTTGAGCGGATCATACAAGAGGTGATTCTTACAAATGCAGGACAAGAAAAAAAGTTCTGGCTGCATGAGCTGATTCAAATGACCCAAAAGGAGTTGCCAAAATTGCAGGCCGAAGACGTGCAGCGGATCACAAAAGAATTGTATGAATTGGCACTCCAGCTAAAGATAGTGGAGGCCGAAAAAGCACTAGATAAAGAAAATGACATGACCTTTATCTTAAAAATTGGCGCTCGCTCTGCAAGGACTCTTGAAAAAGAAGTCACTGAAAGATACGCTGAGGAAAAATGCAAGGATAGATCGCCTGCACTGGCATTGAAGGAGTTCGAGGAGTCCCTAAAGAGTAACATTGGGTCGCTTGATTATCATCTTTCAAGAGCGGCGGCTGAAAAGCAAGATTCTAGAGAGCACACGGTACATGATAAGAACTAGTTAGAAAATGCCAAGTGAAGACGGCCTTTCTAATTTTGAGAAGCGGGAATGAACTTGTGAAGGTTTTTCAAAAGTTCAAATAATTGACTACCATCGTAAAGTACACTCTCTAATGAGATGCAGTGATTGCGACAACAATAGTTTAAGGCAGGAGGAAAAATACTGCAGAATATGCGGTCATAATAATCCCTCATACATCAAGCCAAATTTTCTAAAGTCTTAATCATCCTTTACAGCCATAAGACTTGCACAAGCATTATAAGGTAAAGGCGTGGAATTCGTTCTTGAACCGGAATTTTGGCTATCAAGTTGCACATTCTTCATCCCTGATTTCTTAATAGCCAATGATTTTATCGTTGAAATTCTGGGTCCATTACACAAGAATCCCCATCAAGCAGTCATGGACAGACTTCGCAGAAGAGCATTGGCAAATTCTGGTTATCCTGTTTACGAATACTGCGTGCACCAAGTAGATTTTAGTTTATCTTGGATAGTACAGCAAGTAACATCAATCAAAGAAAAAAGAGAATCACAGAAGTTTCATCTCGCACCTAGAATTATTGAAGTAGACGTTCCTCCTGAACATCGATTTGGGAATATTTCACAAGGTGACGTAAGGATGTTAGCAAGACGTTTGGACCAAAATCTCGATTCATACGAATCCCTCGCAATGAGTTTTATCGGTAAAAACCTTTCCGATCAATCTCCATCTCCCCTAATAAACCGCTGTGCTATGGAAAGCATCATATTGAAGCTAATCGGTCTCAGGCTTAGGGCAAGGAATGACGGCCTGCCTGATTTTGTTGAATATTCTCAATATTTCAGAAAAGCACTGATAATAGTGAAAGAACTTTTTGGTCCTATCTTAGTTATCGAAGTTAGAAATATGATGAGCTTGAGCGCTACTGGAATGCTAAAGAATCTGATCTTCTGTCGCAAATCGAATGTGAGCCGCAACAGGATTGTCTGGATAAGAACGGAACAGGCAATTAGGTCACGCTATATGAATTCAATGAAGCATTCAGCAGGCATATGGTTCTAGCCAATGAATCAGATTTGGAAGAAGAATGTATTGGAGAAAGGAAACGAAAGGAGCACGAATTAAGATTGGGAAAATTTAATCATGAATTAGAGGCTATCCAGCGAGACAGACAGAAGTTACTCTGGTATGATAGCTGGTGTAAAACCAACTCGACTGCGTCCGAAATCTGTACATGCTGCGGAAGAGTCTGGAAGACTGGCTGAACCAGTACAATCACACATCATTGC
This sequence comes from Nitrosopumilales archaeon, assembly GCA_044507735.1. Taxonomy (GTDB): domain Archaea; phylum Thermoproteota; class Nitrososphaeria; order Nitrososphaerales; family Nitrososphaeraceae; genus Nitrososphaera. Next base: position 3,376 of record JBIQJB010000011.1, on the reverse strand, counting down.
ATCATGTTGAGATCACTAGCCCAAAAGGCTCTGTTACAGAGTTACTAGTCTGAGCCAGCAATTCAATATACCTTTTTGAGTCATAAGTCGTCTTGTCATCTATAAGCTCAATCGGGATTGCCTTTCTTCTGCAGTGGTCTGCTATGATATATTGTATTATCTGGCCTGTCTTCATAGATTTTCCTTCATCCTCTAGCTGATAGATCGCGCAAGTTTTGAGCGGTGTTTGCAGAATACGCATTAGAATCCTTGGACAGCATTTTTGTAAAGAGGAGGTCAACAAGCGGAACTCTGCATTCCTTTAGCTGCAGCTTGTATCCCTCAAAAGTCTCTTTCACTTTAGGCATCAGCGCCCGGACTTCTTTGATATTATTGCCCTGAGCCATTATTGCCAGTATTTCCTGCTGAAACTTGGCAAAATATGCAGGCGTGTCATGCCTCCTAGTCTCTATCCTGCGGTCGTTATGAGACCATGGCGCACGAGCTGGCACACGCGCGCTTTCCAGACCTTCCACCTCATGGCGATGAGTTTGAGAAATGCGTAAAACAGATCTTGAATGGCAAGCGGTTCCCTTGGGTTATTCACGTAATACCTAAAGAGGGAGAAGACGTTGCAGCAGTGCGCAAACAGTAGGCTGTAAGACAGCAATTTCCTTTGGCTGATTAAAGGGTCAAAAAATGAATGCAGGATAGCCACTTGAACTCAATCGATTTTCGATCGACTAAATCATCAATGAGTGGATTGCAATATGAAAATAATTCTTGTATAAAGCTGAAGGTCACGCTGTAAGAGGATAATTCCGAATGATGTTTTACTTTATTTTTATTTCTTGTCATGCTGTGTAATGCAATGTTTAGTGTTGATGCACGTCATAGAAAAATAACATTTGGGATCTTTTTTACCATAACTGCAGTCGTCATTGCTTCTTCACCGATTGTTCTTGTTCCAACGCTTGCGCAACAATCTACTACTTCTGTAGCACCTCAAGGAGTGCAGGGGCAGGGCCAATTACAATCGCCACTCTCTTCTTCAGCAGATAATAATAATTCTTCTGGCATACTCAGTCTTGAAGAAGCCAGACAAGCGTATTTGCTTGCGTGGAATAACACCGCATTTAATGCGACTTTTAACACCTTCATTGAACCCGGCACGGCACTTGGATATGGGGTGTTCGAAGAACATGAATCAGACAATGTATTTGCTCCCGGGGAGCCGATAATCCTGTATGTGGAAATCGTCGGTTTTGCACATGAGCCCGTCCTTTCAGAGCAGGGAGAAACCCTCTACCATATGGCAATGACTGCCGACTATATTATTTCCGACGACCAAGGAAACGAATTACAGAGAATTCCTGATGTGCCGGCGGGAGACATTACGTCTCATAGAATGAATACGGAATTGTTTTTCGAATTAACGTTAACTCAGGAGTCCCCCTTTCCAGAAGGAGACTATGTGATTACTTACATAATAGAGGATAGTGTCTCGGGCGATACATTTGAAATATCCAAAGCTGTACAAATAGCTGACTCCGGTCGTCCAAGCTCGTCCGGTTCGGCATCACTCCCTGAAGTGATGCCGCCACAAGAAGAAGAACAGGAATCGGGCCAAGCTGACAGTAGCGAAGAAGAAGATGATGACAATAGAAATACTATGGAAGAGCATGAAGTAGAAATACAAGGTAATGACCCCGACCTAGAAAGTGACGCAACATATGAGCCGGCAAATCTTGAGATAAACGTTGGAGACAGAGTCATCTGGAAAAATGAAGATGATTTTGTTCATACAGCAACAAAGGAGCCATCAGGACTAGGCGATTTCTTTGGTGGAGTCATGGCTCCGGATGAGACATTCGATTTTGTATTTACAGAACCCGGTGAATATCAATATTATTGCACGCTTCATCCAAACAAGGTCGGGACTATAACAGTTAAGTAGTCCCTGACCGCTCAAATGCCACAACCCTAATCTTTGTTGTACTCCTACTAATTTCAAGTCGGAGAGAAATGAAGAACCATCAAAACGAAGTAGAGTTCAAATTCGAGTCCAGCACATCTTGCATCATAAACTTTAAAGCTCCGGATACTTTCTTACGCTTATGGGAAAATTGAACCCACGCGCAAGAATTTCGGATTCAAATCCCCACCATCCTCCACTCTAATATTATCAAAAACTATAAAGCTTGGGGACTTGAACCCACCACTATGACAACACCAAATCCCACTGGCCCCACTAAAAATAGGGTTCAAATGCATGATGTTTTTATACAAGTTATAGGATGCCCGCAACGCTGGCTACTATCCTCAAAGGTCTGGACGAACTCCAGAAGGAAGATGCTGCTAACGGATCGCTTATCCAGGAGTTCTACCTGTGGATGAAGGATAACCAGTCCTCAGAAGCCCATCAAAAGAACAACCCCAAGGCCATAATGAATTTCGCACGGTGGCTAAGGGCAAACGAGCCCGAAATGACGCTTCTCGACGTCAACAAGAAAGAGCTTGTCCTAAAGTTCCTTGCTACAAAGGAGAAGACCAGCGACGAAGACCCAGAGGGCAAGTGGATCACGACATGGAACGATTACCTCAACAGGATCAAGCTGTTCTATCGCTGGGTGCACAACTACAGGAACGCCAGCGACGAGATGAAGCGCCTGCCTGTTTCTGAATGGAAGACCCCGGGCTTTGTCCAGCTAAAGCCCAAGAAAAGCTGGCGGGCCAGCCCATACTCCGCCACAGAAGTCTGGGAGCTTGAAGAGCTGCTGACCGTCGTCAAGTACGAGCCGCAGCAGCGCAACAAGGCGGCGATCATGCTCATGTGGGACCTCAACGCGCGCAACCACGAGGTGACAAACCTGCGCATCAAGAACGTACGCTTGAAGGAGAACTACGGCGAGGGCGAGATACCGTACGGCAAGACTGGCAGCGGCCCCATCCTGCTGACAGCCTCGTTTCCCTACGTGCGGGACTGGCTCAACCTCCACCCGCTCAAAGACGTTCCGGACGCCCGGCTCATCTGCGACCTGAACACCGGCAAGCCTCTGACTCCAGATCGCATCTGGTTCATGATGATGCAGCTGCGGGAAAGGATCAAGGCGGTGCTCAAGGGCGGGCTTGTCAAGGACGAAAGCGAGCGGCAAAAGCTGGAATACCTTCTGAAAACAAAAAAGTGGAACCCCTACTGCCTGAGGCACTCCAGCATCGAGCACGACTCTGGGTACCTGCCGGAATTTGCGCTGCGGAAAAAGGTCCGCTGGACCCTGAATTCAAAGCAGCCGGCGAGGTACATCAAGAACAAGTGGACGCTGGAGATAAAGCGACAGATCCTCGGCAACAGCGGAATAGAGATGACAAGTGCCGAAAGCAAGCACGTATCAGTGCA
>JBIQJB010000010.1:0-69305 GCA_044507735.1 Nitrosopumilales archaeon | reverse complement strand
CAGAGCTTGAGGAAAAGCAACCAGCAGCCCATACAAAACCAGAGCTTGAGGAAAAACCTGCAGAAGAAAGACAACTAGGACGTGCATTAGAAACGCCACTTCCTCAGTCAGAAAAGCAGCCTGCTGATCAAGAGCCAGAGAACTCTGTCATGATTTCTGACACAGAAGAGGAGCCAGAGACTCCTCATCCAGATGTTGTACCATTAATCCAGAATCAGCAGGAGGCCAACAACATCGCACCGGAACCAATGAAAAATGCGGCTGACCAGAACATAGTGCCAGAAATCGAGGATGCGGAATTGCCCGCAAAAATCCCGAGAGCAATCGCTGCCGATAAGGAAGGAATCAAATCTTATGCTGCGCAGGCAGAGCATCGAGAAGCGAAGAAAGTTGATGGGACGGGTCATCCCGGCGATATAGAGCCGAAGGAACGCATTCGCATAGTGTCCAAGGACAGCTCGGCTATTGCGCATTACCCGCAGGTCAAACCAGCTGTTGACGGCAGCAATGGAACGTATGGTGTGTCTGCAACTCTGCCAGAGCGAGAAACTATAGTCACAATAAACATTGGCAGGATCGAAGTAAGGGCTGTTCCGCCAAGTGAGCCCAAGTCGATCCCACGCATGGGATATTCGCCACCGCTTTCGCTGGACGAGTACCTGAAGCGGCGCATGGAGGGCAAGAAAATATGAGCGATTCTTTTGCGATAGCGGCAGTCACATCCACCCTCTCATACATACTTGAAAATGAAGGAGGCATCGCAGTCACCACAAAGCCACCTGACACCTCGAGCGACAGCACTGCAAGGTTGAACATATTTCTCTACCAGGTAACGCCCAACCTCGGCTACCGCAACATGGATGCGCCTGCCCGGAGCTACTCTGGCGAGCTCGTGCGGAAGCAGCAGCTTGGCCTTGACCTGCATTATCTGCTTACAGCATACGGCAACAACGATGACGAGCTGTCGTCGCAAAAGACTCTTGCAGAAGCTATGAGGGTGCTACACGAAAATCCCGTGTTTACTCGTGACCTGATCAAGATGGGCATAGACAACTCTGATCTTGCAGACATTGAAACTTCAGATATTGTAGATCAGGTGGAGCTTGTAAAGATAACAATGCAAGACCTGTCGCTTGAAGACCTGACAAAAATCTGGTCGTCGTTTTTCAAGACCGGCTCATACAGGATATCTGTTGCGTACAAGGCGACTGTGGTTCTGCTTGATGGAAAGAAGGTGGCAAGGTCGACAATGCCTGTCAAGAAACTCAACTCCTATGTCTATGCGTCCAAGGTGCCGGAGATAACCTACGTTGAGCCGCAGATGGTTCCGTGGACTTCTGGAGGAACCAAGATCAAGATAATTGGCAGGAACCTGAAGGCAGACAATATAAAAATAGATTTTGGAGAAGGGTTAGATCCAGAAAACCTGCCCGAGCCAACATTGGTTTCCGCAGGCGCGCTTGAAGTCAAAATACCAGACACCTTTGTCCCTGGCATAAAGCAGGTAAGGGTGCTCCACCCGCTTTTGATAGGCACACCGGAAACGCTGCACCGGGGGCTGGAATCAAACACGGCTCTGTTTGCCATAGTGCCAGTCATCACTTCTGTCAGCCCCGCGGCTGTCGCCGAGGGCGGCAAGCTGACGATAAAATTTCAGCCTCCAATAAATCTTAACCAAGATGTCAAGGTTGTCATAAGCACTTACAAGCCGCTAGAAGTGGAATGGCCTATACCCGGTCCCACCACCGACACTGTAGAGGTCACAATCCCTGCGGGCTATGTAAAAAACAAGGACCTCCCTGTGAGGATCGTCGTAGACGGTGCAGAAAGCCAGCCAGACGAGGACAAGTGGGCCAACGAGCTGAAGAGACCGGCGGTGAGGGTAACCTGATTGAGCCGCATGTGTGGGAGATAAAGAATCAGCAGTACCTTGTTTCATGCATAAATCAGGTAAAGGGCATGCTAAGGGGTCACATCGAAAAACGCGATAGCCCTCAGCCTCTGCAGAACCCGACTTGGGAAGATGCCGAGCTCAGGCCTGCAATCGAATACGTATGCGAGACGTTTGGCTTGTCGGATTTTGAAAGACTGGTGCTGATCCTGTGCGCAGCCATCGAGCTCGACTCAGAAGTGTCGCAGCTTTGCGCAAAGGTACACGGCGCCCAGTCAGCCGCGTACCCGACTTTCTCCCTTGCACTTGCAGCACTTCCCGGTGCTCACTGGAGCGCCCTTTCTCCTGCTTCGCCGCTCCGCCGGTTCAAGCTGATAAGCGTCCATGGCATGCCACAGATCCCGGTTACCCGATGCCAACTCCAGATAGAGGAAAGGGTCCTTCACTACATCGCAGGGGTTTCATACCTTGATGAGTCTCTTCAGGGGGCTATGGAGCCACTTCGAGTCGAGGCACCTATCAGCGATTCCCAGAAGCTTGTTGCGTCAGCGATAATTCACGCTTGGAAGATGGGGAGGAACCCATTTCACATTCAGCTTGCTGGTCCGGACGAAGTGAGTAAGAGGATTGTGGCCAGCTGGGCATGCAGGCAGCTTGGGATGGCCCTCTGGAGGATCCACAGCGAGGTTATACCAGAGCGGCGCGAAGAGCTTGAGCCTATGGTGCAGGTGTGGACGAGGGAGTCAGCGCTCATGAACGGCGGCCTCTACATCATGGCATACGACGCGGAGCCAGCCGCACAAAAGGCAATAAGAAGACTAATGAACAGCGTCGCTGGCCCTGTATTTTTGTCAACAAACGAGCCGTGGAAGGATGCCAGCTCGGCGCTTTCATTTGAGGTGTCCAAGCCAACAAAGGTGGAGCAGAGGAGCCTCTGGAAGCTATTGCTGCAAAAAGCCATTCCTGCCGAGCATATGGCTTCACTTGATTTAGAGATAGCAAGGGTTGTCAACCAGTTTAACCTAAACACTTCTTCCATCCAGTCGGCGGTGGCAGAATCTGCCCTTGCGGTAAGCAGCGGAAAAAGCCTGCGACAGGCACTATGGTCTTCAAGCCTTGGTATGGCCCGGCCTCGGTTGTCCGAGCTTGCTCAGCGGATATTGCCAAAGGCGTCCATGGACGATCTAGTTTTGCCGGAGAAAGAAAAACGGCTGCTCAGAAGTATAATTACAAGTGTGAAGCAGCGTTATCGGGTCTACGATGAGTGGGGATTCGGCGAGGGCCAGAGAGGATTGGGAATAGCGGCGCTTTTTTCAGGAGATAGCGGCACCGGCAAGACAATGGCGGCTGAAGTGATCGCACATGAGCTTGACCTAGATTTGTTCAGGATAGATCTGTCGATGGTTGTAAGCAAGTACATCGGCGAAACAGAAAAGAATTTGCGAAGGATCTTTGACGCGGCAGAGGATGGGGGGTCGATACTACTGTTTGATGAGGCCGACGCGTTGTTTGGGAAAAGGAGTGAAGTCCGAGATAGCCACGACAGGTATGCGAACATTGAAGTGGGCTACCTCCTCCAGAGGATGGAGGCGTACAGGGGACTGGCGATCCTCACCACCAACATGAAGGACTCGCTTGACAAGGCTTTTCTGAGGCGCATCAGGTTTGTTGTCAACTTTCCGTTCCCAAACGAGAAAAGCCGAAAAGAGATCTGGAAGAAGATTTTCCCCAAGTCTGTGCCATTAGGCAGGCTAGACTTTGACCGCCTAGCGCAGATGGAAGTTGCCGGCGGAAACATACGCAATATTGCTCTAGGTGCGTCGATAATGGCAGCAGAGGAAGGTGCGCCTGTGGGAATGGCACACATTGTAGGTGCGGCAAAGGAAGAGTACGACAAGATGGAGAAGCCCATGCCTGCGGCGAGGTGGGGAGTATGAAAATCAAAGTCGAGATAGGCGAGATTGTTCTGCATGGCTTTGAAAGCGCAATCGCCGCGCAGGTCGAGAAAGTAGTTGAAAGCGAGCTGGCAAATATTCTGGCAGACAATGGTTGGCAGGACAGCGTTTCCTATCAAGACCGCAAGCTGGGAATAGTCGATGGAGGAAGCATCAACATAGCACGAGTCCGCGGAGACCCAACTTCTCTTGGCTGGGGAATTGCAAGGTCGATTTACCATATCCTCGATGAGACAAGATGATGAGCGCTTATTGCTGAGACTACAAATGTAAGTGTGGCCAAGAACACGGGTTGAGTCAGACAAGATAATTAATCTTCAGATCCGGGTGTCTTAAAATTGCGAAAAAGCTACTATTGCATCAGAGTTATCCTACTACCGATCTGGACATCACTTTAACTTTGCCTTTGCCAAACAGTTTTTTGATTACTATGCTGAGCATAGGTCCTGCTTGTTCTATTATCGTAGCTGAATAGATCCACCCATTCCGATCTATTCCCCTTACCAGAAGAGCAGCTTCTTCGTATTTGTCAAGGCGGATCTCGCCGCTCTCTGGTGGATCAGGACCATGCATAGGAGTCTGAGTTAATCTGAATGTACCCGTAACCCGATGTTCACCGATCAGAGGCTTGAAACGTTCCTTTTGGACTATTCCTAGAAATTCATAATTATTCTTTGTAAGCATTTTGATCATGGGTCCGGGTTCAGACAGATTGAAGCGATCGGCGCCGGGAAGACAATTCGGTTAAAGTTAGTAATGGTATTCCGTGTGGGGTTCGCCACAGAGTGGCTTCCGCTTGGTTCCATGATTGTGCCTGCTTCTCCATCATGAGCGGTGCCTGTCCCGGGGTGCTCAAGTCCCAGCACATGACCGAGTTCGTGCGCAAGAAGCGTGTCGCTGGTGCCTCTATCAGCTATGACAACTTTTGCACTAGCTGTACCACTATTTATCGTTCCTCCTCCGCCCACGCTTGGCAAGTCGTTGTCAACCATGAATACTTCGATCCCGGTACCACTGTGTTGTCCTGCTATATCTATCACTTCTGCATCTGTGTTGCCTGCGGTCTTCCGTGCGGCGTCGATAATTTCTACTGGAGCCCGTTCACTAAAGTGTACACCAATTTTGTTCCATATCACATTACTCTCTGTAAACCGTCGTGTCCATGTTACTCCAGTAGGGGCAGGATCGGCCGCAGTGGATTTGAACACTACAGGCTGAAGCTCGACCTCTCTGAGTTCGCCAGGGTGAGGGCAGGCCGGAGGTGTAGGGGGTGCGGGCATATTCGAACTAATAGTTGCGCGTCTGTTTGGGGCGTTGGAAGTAGAGAATTCGTCGGTTTCGCCATGAGCAAAGAATGTTATGAAACTAGATGGTATCCCAGGAACTCCACTAGAAGGTGTAATCAACTCGTTTACAACAGCCTGTGCACGGTCGCATGATAATGTCCAGTTTAGACCTTGCGGCCCATCAACGCTCGCGTATCCGTCTACTCTTACGTCAAAATTTCCACCAAGGGCATGCCAATTATTTACGAAGCTTTCGATCTGTGTTTGTTGATCTGTAGAGAGAGCAGATGTTCCGACACTAAATAGCAGATTTTCTACAACTCCCAAAGGAGTATCGACAGCAACGGGACACGACATGCCTGATGGAATCTGGGCAGGATCACCGAAGCGCTGTACCGTGGTATTATTAGAATAATCGTTGACTCGTATGTCTATATTATCAGAAGAATGCTTGGCATTAATTTTATTTCCATTCTGTTGCACTACATGCGTCAACTCATGCGCCAGCAACCTTCTTCCCTGCGTTGTATCTGGCTGGTACATGCCCTCGCCAAACACTATATTATTTCCAATTGTGTATGCTAGCGCGTTAACTCTGTTGGCCGACTGAGCGGCTGTTCCATCAGTATGTACTCTGACAGAACTAAAATCATAACCAAACCTTGATTCCATGAATTCTTTGGTACTTGCATCAAGCAGAGAGCCACTGCTTGAACGAATATCGCCTATTTCACTTGCCAGTTCGTGATTATTCTCTAAGTCAAATCCTGACGAAGATTTTCTGCTTATGTTTACCTCTTTCTCTTCCTTCTCTTTCATCGTCTCGCATGCTGCACATTTCCTATCGAGCCTTTCCCCGTTCGGCGCAAGGGAATGAGAATCGATACTAGGGGCAGGCGTACTCATCACTTGTTCTGCGACTCTCTCTGCCTCTTCTTCGGATGGATCTGAAGGATGACTTACCTTCAACCTTGGCTGGATGCCGATCTTTGAAAAGTCATATCCAACAACTGGGGGCAGCATGATCTGTTCTGCCTCCTGCTGAATGTAAGTAGCTTGTTGTGAGTAAGCAGTAGAACTTGCAGAAGCCTTATTCAAGCTACCCGTGTGACGAGTATCAACAGAAAGTCCTGCAGGCATGTACGACTTGGTATTGATGTCTCTTGCTATGCTGGTTTGGTGCATTGCCAATGACATTAACTGCAGAATATGCTAAACCCGACTAGAAAAGTATTATTCTCTTTCACCTCCAAAATATTAGAGGCATTTAAGGGAAATACAGCGTCTAGATTACTTCCAGCGCACCGTTGTTTACAGACACGCTTGCAGGCGTAAGCTTGATGCTTGCCGCGCCATTGCTCAGCTCTATGCCCGTCACGTTCATGACGATCTTTAATCCAGACGTAGTCTCTATGGTTATGCCTCCCACGCCGGGCAAGTCGTCCAGCTTGAGTGTTGCAGTGTCTGTCTTGATCATCTTTGTCTCTGCTAGTGCCGGCATCACAGGAGCCTCACCTGTCCCCCAGAATCCGCCAGTCCATATCGGGTAGTCTGGGTTGCCACCCTCGAATTCGATCCAGACGTTGGCATCAACTGGCGGGACGAAAAAGAATCCCACTCCAGAGCCCGCGTAGGGGGCACAGGGAAGCGCCCAGCCAGTCTCTTCGTCGCCGAACACTGACGGCACCTTGGCGCGGATTCTGCCCTGCATGAGTGGGTCGCGGTTATCTGTCACCTTGCCCCTGTACTTGCCGTAAAAGCGCTGCGTGCTCTGCTGGGTGCTCAAGGCATCACCACCGGAGTCGTAGACCCAAGGCCCTCGCGCACAAGCGTAAACGATTGGCTGTACTCGCCCTTCTTTATCTTGTGGGTGACGTTTTTGACATAATAGAATCCATCATGCATGTATCCAACGCCGCGCAAGCCCACAAGCCGCCTTGCCCTAAGCACATTTCCGTAACGCGCTCCGTCAAGCTCACCTGTGACGGTGACTGCGTCGGTGGACTTGTCAGTCTCTGACTGAGCTTCACCGTATGCTTGGACAAAGTTGACTCCCCCTCCTGCTCTATACTGCTTTTTCTTGGCGTTGGCAAGGTTTGCCAGCCAGTCTGGTATAGCAGATAACGGGGGCCGCAGGCTGCCTGCAGTTACCACTGGTATCTTTGCGTTGAGCAGAGGATCCTGTATGCTTCCCGTCACGATGGTCGAATCAAGCGAATTGTATTGAAAGTTTATGCTCTTTACATTTGTGTCTGATCCCATATTGACTGTGAGCGCCTTCTGGGGCACGCCTGTATACTGCTTTGGCCCCCAGTATGCGGTGTTGACTCCCGGGACAGCAGTGGGCTCGACATAGAACACATAGTCGTACGCCTCTGCAAGGGACTTGATGTACTGTAGATCCGTTGCCTGCTGCGATGGGATCCTGTTGACCATTATTGGTACGTCCATCGAAGCGGGCGGGATCACTGTCGGCACGAGGCCGTACTGAGAATACGAAGCTATTATCTTGGCAACTATTGCAATGTCCGGCTGGTTTGGATGAGTGGTGGACGATTCTGCTCTGTCCATCATTATGCTCACATCCTCGCCAGTTATTGTAAGCTTGGACTGACCTGGTTGAGAGGATGGACTGAACTGCCTGTTGGTGATTATGCCATCAATTAGCACAGTAGGGGAGAGGCCAAAGACCAGCATCACAATGACTCTGTTAAATGTGTTAAGCAGGGGATTGTTCATGAGCGTGTAGTCAATAGGGTTCCCGGTAGGGCTCTGCGCGCCGGCCCTGCCTACTGTGAAAACGATCTGGAAGCCATCGCGGCCCTCATCCGTGATCTTCACCTCTATCGATTCAACGGCGTCAGCAAGCGTTGCAGGGACTGGCAGCGGTATGGTCGGCCCGATCATCAAGACGGCAAAGATTCCTGTCAAAATGACTAGCCCCAGGGTCTCGCTATCCTTATTGATTTGCCTGGTTCGTTGGTAAGCTCTAGTGGGTGCATGATATTATTGGCATCGCAGATTCGCCAGAATTGCTCAGGGTCTCCAACCACGCGGGCAGCGATACTGTCAAGTCTATCGCCGTCGTTTACCCTGAGCTCATGGAGAAGCGCCATCTCAGACCAGTCTGGAACGAAGCGTCTCTTCTTGTACGTAACCTTACCCCCATCCTTGGTCTCTATGCTTGCGTCCTCGACACTGAAGTATCTGCTGGTAGGTTCAAACACTTCTACAGTACCCCCACATCTCCAAGTGAAGCAGTATTGGTCACAGAACCAACAGCAGCCATCGTTTCCTTTACTATCTGGTGGGCAAGGAATATCGAATACCCTGGATGTGAAAAGCTAAAGTCTTCATATGTCAGCACTTCAAGACTGAGGGATACCTCTGCCACAATTGGGTTCAAGTGCGGATCATAGTACTTTTCTGCAATGCTAAAGTTGGTGATTCTTACAGGCACTACTCTATTGAGTCCCCAAACAAACAACGTAAATGGCTCTTCGGGAGGAACAACTTCGATGGCACCGGCATTAGCCAATATTGTCTTTGCTATCGCCCAAGAGCTCTTTGGATAAATCATCATTTCGAGCGCAGAAAGTTGCGGGTAAATTCCCATTGAAATAGCTGTGGAATTTTGCTCCGGCTTTTCCAGTTGATCGGCTGCGTCCAGCTCAACCTTGAGCTGTATTTTTTCTACCGGAGGACCCTTTAGCCTGTGGACTTCAGCAGGGTCTCCTTGACGCTGAGCTCTCTGCGCCTCAAGTGTACGGGTCATCTCCTCCGGGTTGTACTGAAAAATAACGACCTGTGGGATAAAACTCAATGGGTCATAAGAGATTAATGCGCCCTTTGTAAGTCGTGGCGACCTTGGAAAACTTGACATTCTGAGATTTCGGCTTTAGGAAGCCAGCGAATTATAAAAGATTTTTGCAGTATCGGCAGGCCCTGTTGACCTCAACCATAATGCCAGCCATATCCTTCTGGCTAGCCGTCTGATTTGACACATCCTCCTTTCATGGCATCATGGTACATGGATACAAGAATGACCATGCTACCAGTTATTGATAAGCGACAGCTTACATACCACGCCGCGTCTTAACGCTCAAATACCGTGCGGTTGCTCTATAAGAGTAGATGGAGTCGCCGGCAACCAAAGAAGTTAGCAGCCCAGAGGAGATTGTTTACCTTGACTGGAACAACGCAATTGACATATTAGAAAAGGCTTATCGCTCGGGGCTCTTTGTTCTCATAATTGGTCCAAAGGGCACTGGCAAGACCACTCTGGTGCGCAAGTTTGCCTCCCAGATGAAAAAAGGGCTGGATTCTGTTAACTTTTCCCTCCGTACAAGGGAATCGCACCTTGTTGGTTCCAGAACTCTTGACAAGGGGGAGATCAACTTTGTCGAAGGTGTGCTTGTGAAATCGATGCGTAATGGCACAATATTGTATCTCGACGAGCTCAACGCTGCGGAGGCCGATGTATTGCTGAGGCTTGACGAAGCGCTTGACGACAGGCGCCAGCTTGTGCTAAAGGAGGCAGAGGGCCAGATCGTAAAGGCCGCCGCCGACTGGTTCGTCGTTGCGACCATAAACCCGTTATCCCACGTTGGTACAAAGGAGCTCCCGCCCCAGCTACTAAGCAGGTTCCCAATAAGGATGAGGCTCGAATATCCGCCAGAAGACGTTGAGCTTGAGATCGTACGGCGACACGTGTCAATAGATGAGTCAAAGGTCAAAGATGTAAAGCATGCCATACAGCTTGCAAAAAACCTCCGCGAAGCAGCCGCGGTTGAAGAACTATACTACAGTCCATCACTTCGTGAAACCATAGCGTTTGCCAAGATGCTCAACTCAGGGCTTTCTGGCAGGCGCGCTGCAGAGGTAGTGTATGCCAACGCATACGATCAGTGGGGTCAAGTCGAGTACCAGAAAGTGATGGATATGATAACGTCGATCTTTGGCGACAGGTAATGGCCGCCAAGATTGCTACTCCTTTTATGCGAAACGACGTCCTACTTGACATTGCGACTTTCCTTGCCCGACGCTGGTCTGGCAATGACAAGATAATCATAATTCTTGTGCCGGACAAAATGCCAACCGCCAAGCCGGACAAGAACCAGATCATACTGCCGCAGTTGAGCTACTATCCTGGAACGGACTTTCAAAAGTACCGCCAGTGGAGAGTCGGCCTCTGGTACGAGTCGATGAGGATGAAGCATTCCACAAAGGTGCTCAGCTACGAGCACGCGTTTGGATTTCTGCTCAATACAGTTGAAACAAAAAGGATCGAGGTTCTTGGGCTGCGCGAATGGGAAGGGATGGAAGGGGAGCTCCTTTTCAACGAGGGGATCTCGTGGATGTCCAGGCAGCTATTGAACTCGATTTTCGGCCGCTACAAGATAGCAGAGGCATTTTCACAGTACTTCCTGACAGGCTACCTGAAAGGCGAGCTTTTCGGAAGCGAGTTTGACAAAGTAAAGAAAGCGAGCGACTATGCTAACGAGGTTGTAAAGGAAGCAATTGATAACAACCATGGAACCGAGTGGGTGGAGCAGCACATCCCCACGTTGATCAAGATGCTGGAGCTTGACCCGCTGGTTTCCATCCCGATCATTGCGCCAAGGACAAGGGTAGGAGCGTCGCTCAACCAGACAGACCTGCTCAAGCAAGTGGAAAAGGTCGTAAAAATGCGGCACAAGAAGGAGAACGTGGACGAAAAGACCAAGGAAGTCTACGAAGGTCATGATGTGCTGCACGAGTTCGAGACGCTAGTAAAGGAGAGCAAAAAGACCGAGAACAAGGGATACGAATCGCTTGAAAATTTTGGCTTGAGCATACCAGACAAGATGGACGTAGACGAGACCCAGGTCTATGATGTCGACCTGATACAAAAGGTCAAAGCGGCCTTCAGGGAATGGAAGACGGGATGGGTTGAAAAGCACGACGAATCTGGAGACGAATTTGATGTGGAAAGCTATGTCGAAGCGCTGCCAAAGACTTTCCTAACTGATTTCAAGCTGTCAATCAAGACAAAAGTCGCAATACTGCTTGACCACTCTAGCAGCATCGCAGACGTCGAGCTGGAATACAAGCAAGCGACCATTGCGCTCTGTGAAGCGCTGCACTACCTTGGAATCAAGTTTGCTGTGTATGCATTCAGCACTGAGAAACAGCAAGTGAAATGCTGGGTAATCAAGCCGCCTAACATAAAGTGGTCTGTAATTAGCGCCAGGCGGCTTGCACAGATAAGAGCAAGCGGCGGCACTCCGCTAGCAGAGGTCTACGGCCTGCTCGAGCCAGTGCTGCAGTCGTTCAAGCCAGACATACTTGTGACGCTGACTGACGGCGAGCCGTCAGACTTTGATGCAGTGCGGGCTATGGTGCTATCTTACCGCAAGATGGGCGTTCGCATGGTTGCAATAGGTGTAGGCCGGAACATCAACGACTCTGTCGGCATTGGCCACAATCTGAAATACCTGAACTATGAAAAGGCGATATCTGTCAGCAGGCTGCAGGACATCCCGAAAAAAGTGATCAAGCTTCTCAGATCGTGAGGTTGGGGTTTTCTTTCTTGACCTTTTCCCAGTCGCTCAGGAAAGCAGACAAACCCTTGTCAGTCAGCGGGTGGGCGATCATCTTGCCAAGGATATCTGGCGGGAGTGTAACCACCTGGGCGCCTATCTTGCCAGCTTCTATCACGTGCAGAGGATGCCTCACGCTTGCGACAAGCACATTCGTATCAAACTTGTAATTCCTGAAGATCTCTACGATCTCTCTGATTATTGTCATGCCTTCCTGCCCCGCGTCGTCCAGCCTGCCAATGAACGGGCTGACATAGGCTGCCCCTGCCTTTGCAGCAAGGATCGCCTGGTTTGCAGAAAATATCAAAGTGACGTTGGTCTGAATGCCTTCTTCTTTTAGCTTCTTGACGGCCCTCAGACCCTCCGGTATCATGGGTATCTTGACAACCACGTTGGGGCCATATTTCTTGAGCCTGTGGGCCTCTTCTATCATTTCGTCCATTGTAGTGCCAACGACCTCGAGGCTGACTGGGCCCTTGACTATCCTTACAATCTCGCGCATGATTTCTGCCGGATTTCCCTTCTCTCTTGACAGCAGGGTCGGGTTGGTGGTTATGCCGTCTACCAGTCCCATATCGTTGTATTTCTTGATAGAATCAATATTGGCGGTATCTAGGAAGATCTGCATCTTGCTATTTTCTGCTCCTTCCTCTTGATTCTACGACCGCCTTTGCTATTTCTGTTGCGGTCAGACCATACTTTTCAAGCAACATATCTATCTCTTCATCGCGGGCGGACTCGCCGAATCTGTCGCTAACGCCCACACGCTTTACCGGCACGGGATAGGTTTCTGCAACGGCTTCGGACACTGCGCCTCCAAGGCCACCTATGATGTTGTGTTCCTCAGCAGTGGCTATAGCGCCGGTTTCTTTGGCGCACTTTGCCACCAAGTCTGTGTCAATCGGCTTTATCGAGAACATATCGACAACCCTGCACGAGATGCCCTTTTTCTTGAGCTCCCTCGCCGCCTCAAGCGCTCTGCCCACCATCAGGCCACATGCAATTATCGTCGCGTCAGATCCTTCCTCAAGGACGTTGCCTCTTCCGACTTCAAACGCCTCGGCCTGGTCAGCATATATGACGTCGCTTGAAGGCCTTGCGAGGCGCATATAGAATGGCCCAGGTGTCTGTGCGATGATCCTTACAAGGTGCTTGACCGCCACTGCATCAGCTGGCACAAGAACCCTCATGTTGGGTATGGCCCTCATGCTGGCAATGTCCTCTATTTGCTGGTGCGAGGCGCCGTCGGGGCCTACTGTGAGGCCGCCATGGGAAACGACGAGCTTGACGTTGAGTCTGGGATAGCATATTGTATTGCGAATTTGGTCCACGCATCGGCCAGGAATGAATGCCGCATAGGTGCTTGCAAATGCGACCTTGCCGGCAATCGAGAGACCCGCGGCAACAGATACCAAGTTGGCTTCCGCGATTCCGACATTGAACATCCTCTCTGGAAATTTGTCGCCAAACTTTTTGGTCTTGAGGGAATCGGTTGTGTCGCCGCCAACGCAGACAATTCTAGGGTCTTCCTTTCCAAGCTCCACCAGAGTGTCGCCATACGCACTCCTCATGTCTGCGGTCTTTTTCTCGCTACTTAATAGCATGGAGCTCTTCCTCTATACCAAGCTCATTTGCGTATGGAATCAATATATGTTTGCGGGCCTTCATCCAATCTGGCCTGATGTTAAGTCGCGTTGCATGTTCGAGAAGCTTCTTCTCTAGCGCGACTGCCGCCTTGTGTCTGAGCTGAATGACTGCACCGTGAATGTCTCCGCCGCCATAAACAGCGGCTCCTGCTACAAAGATTCTCGCCCCTGCGTCATAGGCCTGCTGGAGCGTTATCGCATCGATGCCGCCGTCGGCTTCAATATATCCCTTAAAACCGTGCTCCCTTAGCTCCTTGTTGACTGCCACCATCTTGGGCAGCACTTCCGGTATGAACTTCTGGCCCGCAAATCCCGGGTTTACAGACATCACGATAATGACATCAAGATCGCGCAGGCAGCCGTAGAGCCACTTTGGCACCGGGGTGCCGGGGTTTATCGCAATCCCTGGGCTGATGCCTGCGGCAACGAGGCGCTCCTGTATCTCACGGAATTCGCTTTCAGTGCATGCTTCAGCATGAACCGTGATCACATCGCACCTGGCGTCGATATAATCCTGAATCTGTGCGAGTGGATTTTCAATCATAAGGTGGGCGTCAAACGGCAGGCTTGTGGACGTCCTCAGCTTCTTGATCGTGTCGGCAAAGAACGTAGTGTTTGGAACGAACCGGCCGTCCATCACGTCTAGGTGGATCATGTCGACTCCTTCTCGCTCGACCTTCTTGATCTTATCTTCATAGTTTTCGCGCTCGCCAGCGATTATGGATGGCGCGATAAGGCATTCGCTGTCAAGTTCTTCGAGCAGCACTTCGGTCTGTCTTTTTGGAGGGGCCTTGCCGTGCCATTGAGGGTTGTTAGCCATGTGGCGTATGCCGTTGCCCTTGACTGTGTTTGCGACTATCATGACTGGCTTGTCGTGCACTCGGGCGGCCTTGTTGAGCGCATCGACGATCTGCTCTACCCTGTGGCCGTCTACCTCAAAGACCTGCCAGTTGAATGCTGCCCATTTGTCCTTTGTGGGATCAAGGGGCATGATATCCTCTGTAAAGCCGTCCTGCTGGATACGATTCCTGTCGAGTATCGCAACAAGGTTATCCAACTTGAACTTGCCGGCGGCCATTGAGGCCTCCCATATCTGACCCTCATTTGACTCTCCGTCGCCTATAAGCACGAACACCTTGTTCTTCTTACCATCCAGCTTTTTTGCAAGTGCAATGCCTATGCCGACTGAAAGCCCAATACCTTCTGACCCTCCCGAGTATTCCACGCCGGGCACGCTGTGGTCCTTTTGGTGATCGGAATACCTTACCGGGTGTCCTTGAAGGCGTGAGCCAAGCTGCCTGAGAGTCTTGATCTCTTCGGGCGGAAAGTAGCCTGCAACTGCAAGCGTCGAATAAAAGCCCGGAGCAGAATGCGCCTTTGAATTGATGAAATAGTCGCGCTCCTCCCAGTTCGGGTTTGCAGGGTCGTGCTTCATTTTGCGGAAATACAGAGTCCCCATTATCTCAGCTGCAGAAAATGAAGCGCCAGGATGGCCAGAGCCTGCCTCTGCGATGCCCTGTATAGCAAACATGCGCACGTCTCTGATTCTCCTTTTCAGATCGAGATAACGCATGTTAAAGCCCAATACGTGAAAAAGCTCATTGCAGGAAAATAAAAAGATAGCTCTGCGAAGCTTTAAAAGCACAACAAGAGAACGTTACATGTGTCGCTTTCGTCGATGTTCCTGCGACCGCTTTTGATATACGACGACAAGTGCTATTCCTGCACCAAGTTTGCCAAGACCGCAAGCATGCTTTCGCGTGGCTGGATAAGGATCGCGGGGCACTATTATTCGCAGAATGCGAAGGAAGCAAAGGAAATGATCTTTCCACCTGGATATGACGCGACGAAAATGTTCTGGCTGGTAAACAGAACCGGTGCATACGGTGCCCGCTCGGGTCTGCCGCAGGTTATGCGTGAAATAATTGCTGGGATGTTCAAGGGCAGCAAGGCAGGAAGAGGTGGCGATAATGATGGCGATGACACGATAGCTGCTGCATGCGAATACGACGGCACATCGATGTCGTGCTACACGCCTACAAACGTGTTCAAGAGGCTGGTCAAGATGCTCGGCCACGGCGCCAAGTTCACTTTTCCTTGAATAGTTTAAAATGAAGTTGTGCGTTTTCATCACGTAATAATATATGGTGCAGGTCAAAGTCGAGAGAGCCAAGTTAGACCAAAAGCAGACTTCGCTTTTGGTGATCGGTGTATTTGAAGGCGAACAGGACTTTTCACAATCAAGAGAGCTTGATCCCGCGCTCTTGGCCTCGATCAAGGAGACGTTGGAGAACAAAGAGTTCCGGGGAACATCTGGATCGTCTATCCTCGTGTACGCACCGGGCAAGAGACCGATAAAAAAGATATTGTTGCTCGGCCTCGGCAAGAAGGAGAAATTCACTGACGAAAGCGCCCGCATTTGCGCTGGCAAGGCAGCCCAGAAAGCAAGAGAGCTTGGGGCAAAAGAATTCTCGATCCTGCAATTCTCAAACCTTGATGAAGGTCTTGTGGAAGCCATGACGGAGGGAGTCCTGCTTGCGCTCTATTCATTCGATAAATACAAGGAACAAAAGGAACCACCGACAAAAGTAGGGGAATTCTCGATACTTATCAACTCCGATTCGCCAAAATTCCAGTCCATTGCAGACAAGGCTGCACTGGTGGTCGAAGCGGTCAATTTTGCACGAGATCTGGGAAACCTGCCGCCAAATGACTGCGCGCCGGCCCAGCTTGCGAGCACCGCACTATCGCTTGCACAGGAATATGGTATGAAGGCGAGGGTAATTGATCGCTACGAACTGGAGAACATGGGAATGGGCGGGATCGTGGCAGTTGGCAAGGGAAGCAACAACCCTCCAAAGCTGATAATCCTGGAATACAATGGCAACACCAGCGACCCTCAGCAAAAGCCATACCTGCTCGTGGGCAAGGCGGTCACTTTCGACACCGGCGGCATTTCGATCAAGCCCGGCGAAAAGATGGATGAAATGAAGTTTGACAAGTGCGGCGGCTGCACCGTGCTTGCAGTGATGCGGGCGATAGCGTCAATGAAGCTAGCAGTCAACGTGGTTGGCATCGTGCCATCGGTGGAGAATATGCCTTCTGCAACGTCATACAGACCCGGAGACATCATCAGGATGTACAATGGCAAGACTGTAGAAGTGCTCAATACCGACGCGGAAGGGCGTATGATACTAGCCGATGCGCTTGCTTATGGAATTGCCACGTACAACCCTAAGGCAGTAATTGACCTTGCGACGCTCACCGGGGCAGCCATAATCGCGCTTGGCTCCAATGTTGCCGCGCTTGTTGGCACCAGCAAACAGCTGACCGATAAGCTGCGCAAGCTAGCAGACAAGACTGGCGAAAGGATGTGGGAGCTCCCGCTCTACGACGAGTTCCATGAACAGATCAAAAGCACCTATGCAGATATCCGGAATGTTGGAGGCAGGCCAGGCGGTGCGATAACTGCCGCTGCATTTCTGTCAAATTTCACCAACGGGGCGCCATGGGTTCACATTGACATTGCTGGAACGGCTTGGACGCAGGATGGTACATATGAAAAGAGCTATAACCCAAAAGGCGCAACTGGCTTTGGCGTGAGGACTCTTGTAAAGTTCTTGATGGAGGACGAAAAATAGCAGCTGCGCCCTCTGTTTGAGAGATGGTAAGATATGCCTGTATTCCCGCTCAGCTTGCTCATTGATGCCTTGGAAGAGCAGGGCGTTAGCTGCAGGGCCGGGATGATGGAGCTGGATGTGCATCCGATGAAGAGGCCGTATTTTGAGCGGTGGCTCTCAAACAGAGATGGTTTTCTCAGGATTGCAAGCGGCAATGTCGACTTTGTAGGAATAGAGGACGTGATGCGGATGGGTCCCTTCTACAATGTGTATTGCCTTGTGGAAAATGACTTTATCTTTGAAACCGACGAAAACGCGCACAACTTGCTTGATGCTTCCCCCTACTTTCAGCTACATAATGGCAAGGTGGTAAACATGGGATGGAGTGGAGGCGTAATCGCAAACATCTTGACGAAGGATGAGGTTCTGTCGGAGGAGTTTGCCCGCAACATCATGAAGGAAGAGGTCAAGAGGATTACAGTCAAGGCCGCCAACTACTGCTGCGTGATAGAAACACGCACGTGGGAGCCTGCTGGGCTTGCATCTGCATTCAAGACGATAGACAGGATAGCATACAATATTCGTCGTCTTGTCAAGACAATACATCTCGGGGAATACGTGGAAAAGTAAGATTGAAGGAAGATGCCAGCACTGCTGCTTCCCGACCGCTCACGCAGGTCAGTAACACAGCAGCGACGGCAGGTTTGACTTCCGGGTTCGGAATGGGACCGGGTCGCACCCTGCCGCTATGACCGGCTTACCCAAACATTGTCCGGAGGGCTAATTTAACCTTGCTCTCCGATATGGGGTATGCATGGCGCAGGGATACGACTTTTAGCTTCGTCATCTCGAAACAGATGTTAACCAGTTATCCTATGTCTCTGCCGCTATGGTTTTTTACTCGAGCGTCCTACCAACAATGGGAATCTGTGATGTTCGGCAAGGCCAGGTGTAAGGTATGCGGGGACGAAGTGAGGCTGACCCTGAAGCATTTTTCAGACAAGCACAGGGACATCTATGAAGCCGAGGTAGCCGGCAAGATGAAGATGGCTGATTTCATGAGAAGATACTTTGACTAACCAGAGCGCAGAGCTAGGCCAAGTCGCTGCCAGAGGAGCGATGCATACGACGACCGACACCCTCTAGATTTGGGACTGGGAATATTGAGGACCGCTGCCATAACCGCGGTCAACAATTTTGTCCAACTCTCACCTTTCTCTAGTTACAAGCTTGCAGTAATTAGTCAACCATTACCTTATGCTATGAAATCTTGTAGCATTTGGGGCTTTCAAGCGGTATCTATATAACGCTTCATTGCAAAAATTACATGCAATTGGGCAATTCTGAAGCAGAAAATACTCATCGCGTTGCAGTTCTTGACGAAGAGCTCTGCCAGCCAAGGAAATGCGGCCTAGAGTGCATCGTCTACTGCCCAGTGAACAAGACTGGCGGCGCATGCATCGTCCAGAGGCCAGAGGACAACAAGGCAGTCATCTCTGAAGACTTGTGCACTGGCTGCGGGATCTGCATAAAGAAGTGCCCCTTTGATGCGATTGTAATCGTCAACCTTGCAAAAGAGCTGTCGACTGACAAGGTCCACCAGTACGGCATCAATTCCTTCCGCTTTTATCGGCTTCCTACTCCCAAAAAAGGTGCAGTCGTCGGCTTGGTGGGCAGAAACGGTATGGGCAAGTCCACAATTGTCAACATCCTTTCTGGCAACATCAAGCCCAACCTCGGCAAGTACGACCAAGATGTTTCGTGGGATGAAATTTTGAGGTATTATCAGGGCACTGAAATGAAATCACACTTTGAAAAGATTGCAAACGGCACGATGCGAGCAAGCATCAAGCCGCAGCTCGTTTATCTGATCCCAAAGGCATTCAAGGGGACAGTCAAGGAGTTGTTGAGCAAGTACGATGAGCGCAAGGTGGCCGACAAGCTGGTTCCACAACTCGGTCTTGAAAACATTCTTGACCGAGACGTTTCGCAGCTAAGCGGAGGCGAGCTTCAGAGGCTTGCAGTTGCAGTGGCTGCATCAAAAGATGCGGAATACTATTTCTTTGACGAGCCGTCGTCTTACAATGATGTCTATCAACGCCTTGCAGTAGCCAAGGTTATGAGGCAGCTGGCAGAGGAGGAGGGCAAGAGCGTAATGGTGGTAGAACACGACATGACCCTGTTGGACTATTTGTCTGACTACGTCCACATCCTGTACGGCGAGCCGGGCGCATACGGCATCGTCTCTGGGATGCAGAGCACCAAGGTCGGGATCAACAACTTTCTTGAAGGATTCTTGCCGGCTGAAAACGTGCGCTTTCGCGAAAAGGCGTTCAAGTTCGATGTGGCGGCGATAAACGAAGACCTTATCCTCGACATACCTACCGTAAGTTACTCTGATCTCACAAAGTCGTTCCAGTCTTTCAGCCTAAAGGTAGAGGCCGGCAAGGTGCGCAAAGGCGAGATAATTGGCATTGTGGGCGCTAACGCACTTGGCAAGACCACATTCATGCGCATGCTGGCGGGAGTTGATAAGCCTGATTCGGGCAAGATAGATGTGGGCGCCAAGATCTCGTACAAACCGCAGTACCTGAGCCAAGATTACGAAGGGGATGTGCGCTCTCTGATGTATGCCGCCTACCAGAGTCCGATTGAGGGCTCGCGCGTTGAAGAGCAGATAATCATCCCGATGGGTGTCAAGAAGCTGTATGAGAAGAGCGTCAAGAGCCTGAGTGGCGGAGAGCTACAGAAAGTCGCCGTTGCCGCATCGCTCATGCGTGAAGCTGACATCTATGCTTTGGACGAGCCGTCGGCCTTCCTTGATGCGGAGGACCGGATCGCAGTTGCGAAATTCCTCCAGCGCTTTGTAAGGGCGCAAGGCAAGTCAGCGATAATCATCGACCATGACATGCAGCTCATAGACCTGGTCGCAGACACGCTGGTAATTTTTGAGGGCAAGCCGGGCATACAGGGTGTGGCAACTGCGCCAATGAAGAAGGAGGAAGGCATGAACCGCTTCCTTCAGGCGCTTTCAATAACATACAGGCGAGACGAGACGACCGGCAGACCGCGCGTGAACAAGGCAGGCGGCAGGCTGGACCGCGAACAAAAGCAATCTGGCAACTACTACTACGTGAAACACTAGTAATGCCACACATGCTAAAACAGGTACTTGGCAGCATTCTTTCCCCAGAGGAAACCGCGCAAGTCTATTCCGCCTTTGACCAGATAGGCGATATCGTGATAATCAAGATACCTGACGAGCTGATGCCGAGAAAAAAACTGATAGCAGAAGCGATACTGGCTAACATCAAGACAGCCAAGGCGGTGTTTGCACAGGTGTCGGCTGTAAAAGGTGACTATAGGATTCGCGATCTAGAATTCGTGGCGGGCGAAAATAGAACGGTGACCGAGTACAGGGAACATGGCTGCAGGTTCAAGGTGGATGTGGCCAAGACGTACTTTTCACCGCGCCTCTCGACAGAGAGAAAGAGAGTCGCCGAGATGGTTGGCGACAACGAAACCATAGTCAACATGTTTGCAGGCGTCGGAACCTATTCAGTAATCATTGCGAAGACAAACAGGACCTGCAAGGTATACAGCATCGATTCTAACGCAGCTGCAAGCGAGCTTGACAAGATAAATGCAAAACTGAACAAGGTCCAAGACCGGATAATTACTATATGCGGCGACGCGGCTGCAGTAATACAGGAAAAGCTTGCCGGGCATGCTGACAGGGTTCTGATGCCTCTTCCGGAGAGGGCCAAAGAGTTCGTCGATCCGGCGGTACTTGCTCTGAAGGAGAGGGGCATTGTGCACTACTTTGCCCATGTCAAGGCAGACGACAAGAAGAAGGCAGGGCTAGAGATGGGGCCGAGCGATGCGCATGACGCCTTTGCAAAATATGACCACCAAGTGCAGGCTGTACGGGTGGTCCGGGAAGTTGGACCGAGGATCTACCAAATCGTTGCTGACGTCTTGGTAGTCAAGCCCTAGACTTCTCTTCTTCTCTAGGCGCCGTAAGCATCGTGTAGCCGATCCATCCAAGAACTGTCAGTAGCACAGCCACTGCGCCCAGGACGGTAAGCTGCAGCACGAGCATTCCCCATGCCGTGCCAAGAAGAGCATAAGCGTATGCGATGAACGCTAGAATTGACACAACCAGAAGGGCAGCACCGGTTCCCCTACCGCCCCTTCTTTTAACGTTCATAGCGGAAAGGCGACCAAAGCATCTTAATAATCTTTTTAGACCAGCTCTAGTGCCATGAGGTAGGCGTCTTCACCGTCTCTGTAGTAAGAGCGCAGCCTGGATTTTATCTCAAAGTTCAACTTTTCATAGAGCTTGATTGCGCCTGTGTTGCTGACTCTTACCTCAAGGTAAATTTCGTCGCTCCTTCTTTGCATCACGCCATTGATGCCTTCTAGCATGAGAGCTTTGCCTAGACCCTTGCCCCTGTGGTCTTCCAGCACGGCTACAGAAACGACGTGTCCCTTCTTGACAAAGCCAAGCTTGCGAAAGTTAGAGAATCCAAATTCGATCTTGCACATGATGTAGCCGACTATTTTGCCGTTCAGCTCTGCGACAATGAAGGCTTCGGGGAGCTCGCGCAAGATTGACTCAAAGAAATAGTCCGAGTAGTGCTCTGGCAACGCGGCCATGTTGATGTCGATTACGGATGCAATGTCGCTTTCGTCGCATCGGCGTATGATATAGTCGCCTACTTTTCGCAGAGCAGTTTGCAATGCTGCAGCTAATGACGGAGGCTCACTATTTAACCTTACACCTCACTGGTCTCTTTGGGCGAATATTTTAATTGGATTGGCGTCGAAGAAGTATCTGGTGGCCACTACTTTCCTCAATGGTGACTATTCGCGGGTTCTGCCTATAGTTTCTTCATTCTTTACGGTAAAGGACTTTCAGCGAAACGCCCAGGAGGACAGTGTTGAATTCTTGATAGCCGAATCGGAGGTCAAGGACAAGTTCCCGCTCATGCTGAGAGAACTTGACAAGGTGGGCATGGTCGCAGCCGCCAAGAAGTCAAGATACATTTCTCGTCTAATGCCGACTCTTTCAACAATGAGGTTCTCGGTTGACAACGGGATCGTACTTACCGTGGCAAAGATGCCAAGGCAAAAACCAGCGAGCAAGTTCCGTCAGTCACTGCCCGCACTGTTCTTTGTCGCAACAGTCGCAATGGTCTTTGTCAACGGGGTATTCAGATCCGACTCTCCGCTCGTCACAACACAGGTGCAGGATACCATCCTGATGGCCACCATCTATACAGTATCCCTGATGGGCATTCTTGGCATACACGAGCTGGGGCACATACTGGCAAACAGGAAATATGGCATCAAGGCGTCGTGGCCTTACTTCATCCCTGGTTTCCCATGGGGGCTTCCAACGTTTGGAGCGCTAATTGTGCTCAGGAATAACATGACAAGCCGGAACGTCATGTTCGACGTGGGGATCGCAGGTCCCATAGCCGGCCTGATAGTCACAATCATTGTTTCAATATATGGTTCTGCGATATCCACGTTGATCACTTTCGAACAAGCAGAGAGAATTGAAGACCTGGCGCCACTACCATTCGGCGAGAGCTTGCTGATGATGGCTACGATACACCTGACAGGCATGGCAGTGGACGGCATGGTGCTTGTAGCGTCACCTGTGCTCTTTGCGGCATGGCTTGGCTTTATGCTCACCTTTCTGAATCTGCTGCCTGCATGGCAGCTTGACGGTGGGCATTTGGCACGATCTGCATTGGGAGTGCGATGGCACAGGATCCTCACGTATGCCAGCGTCGCAATAATGCTTGTCCTGGGATTATATCCGATGGCAATCATGGTGCTGATTTTCAGTATCCGAGCTCCAGAAAACGCACCACTTGACGACGTTACTCCTCTATCAGCAAAGCGCAAGGCATTGTTCTTTGCGGCTCTAGCGATTGCCATTGTCTGCGCGCCAATACCGAGAACGCTTACGCCTTGGGGTTGAGCATGACGACATCCGCGTCTGACATTACCAGCGCCCTGAAATTTTTTCCCTGCTTTGCAGAAAGCTTGTCGAGTACGTCTTTCATGCTGGAATAGGTGGAAAATCCAAGCTTCGTCCGGGCGTAATAGTACGGCAGCGTGGAGACGAGTCCAAGCTCTATCCCATGCCGCGTCATCTCCTCCATGAAGAGCAGGTGCTCAAGCCCTTCTATGTAGGGGCTCAGATGCAACTGTTCTGGTTTGAGCCGGCCTTCGATGAACATCTGGAGCGCCCCTCCACCTACACCCTCTCGGTTTTCCGCAACCAGTATGGCAGATCCTCCTTCCTTCACTATGTGGACCGTGTTCCAGAGCGAGTTGAGCGAGGTTGCAAGCGTCAAGTGCGTGCCCGGTTCACTGCTTGCGCTCACTATCGCGCATTTGACCGGGTCGGTTTCCGTGACTGAGATCGACTGGAGCTGGGAAACGGCCCTGTCAAACGCCTCATTGATGCTTCCAACGTGCACGCCGGCGATCCCTCCGCCGCCAGCAACAAGTTCGATAGACGTTGCCGCTGCCGAAATCCCTTCAACTGCCGATCTGGCGATCTTGAGCGGATCGCCCTGTACACCCGGGGCTGGCTTGTTGTCTTTTCTTGCGGCAAATGCTTCTGCCATCTTGTTCTTGTTGTCGTCAAGCAGGTTTCGCAACAGGATCGTGGGCGCTCCTGCAAACCCAAAGAGAGGGTCGTATGATACTGTTGAAATAATGATGGTCTTTTGGAACTTGCTCATTCTCTCTCTAAGCGACTGCTGGTAGTCAATGCGGTTTATGGGAACTGTTTCGTTGCCTGAAAGGTTTGCCCTCAGGGTGCCTGCATATCTATTCGGCACGTCGACTGTGAAATTAAAGCCCTTTGCCCGGGCCTGCTCTGCAAGCATTGTGATAATTTTGGCCGCTGCTTTTGATCCTGACAGTGCAACCATCAAGATGTTGTCGTCAGTGATGGGCACGCCGGAGAGCGCGGCTGAGACTTGGTCCTCCGGCATTTCAGGAAAAGTGGCCGAGATCTGGTTGGCCAGATTTTCAAACCTGATATCGAGCACCACGTCGGTGCTTCCGTACCTGAGCCAAATCTCTGGCATCGAATCTTCTCATGAAGGGTTAAAATAAATCCTTTTTTACATATGTTGTGTTGAACGAAGTCTTCATCCGCGAATTTGCATCATTTTTGCTAAAGAGCAACTCTCTCCGTTTCGGCGTGTTTACGCTTGCAAGCGGCAAGCAGAGTTCATATTATATAGATCTGCGCGTCCTTCCCAGCTTTCCATCGCATTTCAAGCTGGCAATAGGTGCGATAAGGGACACTGTAGTAGCACAGGTAGGCGAGTTTGACACCATTGCCTCGGTGCCAACTTCGGGACTGGTCTTTGGCTCTGCGCTTGCCTATGAAATGAGCAAGCCGTTTATCTATGCCAGAAAAGAGTCAAAGGGCTATGGTACCGGCAAGGCAGTTGAGGGGTACCTAAAGCCGGGATCAAGAGTACTCGTTGTGGACGACGTTGCAACTACAGGCACATCTGTCAGCAAGGCTGTTGAAACAATCCGCGCAAACGGCGGCATTGTCGAAAACGCTGTCGCACTGGTTGACAGGCATGAAGGCGGCCAAGATCGGCTGAGAGACATGGGTGTAAAATTGCACACGGTAGCCGGCATAGACCAGATCGTGAATGAGCTTCACAAGGCTGCACTGATCGACGAAAACACACTAGGGTCCGTCATGAAGCAAATGACTTCGATAGGCGAGTACGAGACGGGCTAGTGGCAGGTCAGCATATGTGAAGGGTCTGGGAAACAAAGGCCAGGCCCCAGAACTTTTTCACGGGTAATCTATCCCTCGTAAATCATTAGGTTCTTCTCTTCAAGCAGTGTGTGCAGGTTGCCTACCGCGCGGTAAACCTCGGTTTCCTTCTTTGCACCGGTGCACACAAGCTTGCCGCTAGCAAAGAGCAGGATCACGGTCTTTGGATCCAGCATCCTGTGTATGAGGCCGGGGAACTGCTCTGGCTCGTACATGCTGCGCGGCAAGACCCTTGCTGCAAGTTCCAGATGGATCTTGCCTCCAAGGCTTGCAGACGCTACAATATTTTGGATCTCGATCTGCGGCTCGTGTTCTAGCGGTATACCGCCCTTCTTCAATTTTAGAACGACATTCTTGACAGCCTGGATCGCCATCTTCTCAGACTTTGCGCCAGTACAGACCATTTTGCCCGAGCTGAAGATCAGAGTGGCCGTCTTGGGCGATCTGAGCCTGAATACCAACCCTGGAAACTGGTCTGGATGGTACTCTACATCGGGAAAAATCTGGGTAATGAGGTTAAGGTTAACAGTCTGGTTTACCGTAGCAGACGCCACTACGTTTTCAATGCTGACGATGGGCTTGGTCTGTGGCATACATGCCGCTTTATAAAGGCGCTATATATATACCTGCTTGCTACCCTATTATAGTAGAATCAACCGGGTCTGCTGAAACCTTGTGTAAATTGGGCCAGACGTGCGAATTTGTCGCAATCATCCTTTTTTCCTACTCGCCTATTACCTTGACAAGCACGCGCTTTTGCCTCTTGCCATCAAATTCGCCATAGAAAATCTGCTCCCAAGGACCAAAATCGAGCTTGCCGTTGGTTATCGCAACGACCACTTCTCTGCCCATTACCTGCCGCTTTAGGTGGGCATCGGCATTATCCTCGCCCGTCCTGTTGTGCAGGTAGCTCTCAGGCGAGTAAGGCGCCAGCTTTTCAAGCCACTTTTCAAAATCCTGGTGCAGGCCAGACTCGTCATCGTTTATGAAAACGCTCGCAGAAATGTGCATCGCGTTGACTAGGCACAACCCCTCCTTCACTCCACTTTCAGCAACTATTTGTGCCACCTGCGGTGTGATGTTGATAAATGCCCGCCTTGTTGGAGTATTAAAAGTAAGGTAGGCAGTCCTTGACTTCATGTCGGAGGCTGTCCGCCGCCACTGCTGCTGGCGGTGTTGTTGCTGCTATTGTCAGTTGCCGGGGAACCTTTGGTGTCCTTCTTGCCAAGCCTGTTGAAAAACAGTATTGCCAGAATTATTGCGATTATGATATAATTGACAGGCGGGCTAATTATCTTGGTCACGACGCCAATGCCGGGCACCACATAGACTACTCTTCCGATATAGTTGTCTTCCCTGATCGGATAGTCTGTCCCCGGTATGGAGGCAGGGTTGTTGTCGCCCTTTGTCCTGATTACGCGGTCGCCGTCAGAATCTATATCAATGTCTACAATACGGTGGACAATGACCCTGTCCTCTCCTTCGGGTCTGTTGAAGACAATAATGTCCCCCACCTTCAAGTCTTCCCACGACCCGCCATCCCTGACGACCAGGACATCGTTCACCATTAGAGTAGGCTCCATGCTGCCGCTAGAAACCACATAGAACGGGTTTGAACCAAAGCTGACCCATATCACAAGCCATACAACGAGCACGCCGATGCCAATGATCAAGATATCTTTGATGGCGACAGGCAGCTTGGACTTGCTGTCCTTATCAAGCAAACCAGAAAATAATCATGCAGTTCGTTAGATAAACCTTTACACCTCTGCCTAGCGCAGCTCAAACTGCTTCATTATCGACTTGCGGAGGCGCGGCATCTTGCTCATCATTATGGAGAGGATGTCGGCGGTTTCATCCCTATCAGGCTGCCTGCCATTTCTGGTCTGGAACTGCGCGATAAAGTTGCCCATCACCATGCCAGAGACAAGTCCGTAAGCAAAGTCCTCAATATTGCCCTGAGTTGGAACCATCTTGCGCGCAAGCCCTATGGGCACAGTCGGGTCCTGAGCAGCTGCCTTGATAAGTGATTCCAGCTCCTTCCTGTCACCGGCTTCAAGCCCCATATGCCGCATATGGTATTAACCAAGAGGTAATAATGCTAGCTTTTTACACGGTCTGTCCCTTGATGTCTGGTGAATCAAGCAATCAATTGAAATCTCGATACGATCTTGTTGTGCTAGAATGCGACTCCTTCTCTCCTTGGTGCCCCATTATTTCTGTAGCCATACAAGATCGCGATGACCTGTAGCTGCCAACTGCTGCCAAGTCATTCAAACAGCACCATTTTTTCTCCCCTCCCCCCCAGACTCTTGAATTGTTGAAAATGATGGGGGAGGGGAAACTTCTGCAGGATAGCCAACAACCATTGTATCATGATTGGCCTGACAAATGATATTTCTTCGAAGAAAACGTTAAGCAAGTTATCTTATGGACAAACTGACAAACATGATATCGTGAATAATTATCGACTCTGTGCAATATCGCTGGAGACCAGACAGAACCCTAGCTTTTTTAATGGCTCTATGGTTAGACTCTGCGAATGGCAAACAACCACCACTGCTCTGTAGTGCTCTTGGAGCTGGGCGTCGCCGCGTTTGACCAGGGCGGCAGTCTCGTGGCATCAAAAAAGTTCGACAATGCGATCAGGTCATACAGGCTGCTAAAGAGCGGGGCTACTCCCGATGAAATCAAGCCATTCATTGAAAAGCTGCGATCCTTTGACTCTGTGAGCGCAAGCGACGCAAGCGTCGCGGCAGTGCTCCGTCAGTCGGGGCTGAACAGCCAGACAATGTCAGAGGAGGAACAGCAGTCTATTCAGGGAACCAAGCCAGATTACATTGTAAGGGCTGGGTTTGCCGAAAACGAGCGGGAAGCCATGCAGGCACTCCGCGAATTTGCGATTAGTCTTTCTTCCTCAAGGGTAAAGGAGGCATCAGAGCGGCTTGATCTCCACATCATCCAGTCAATAAATGCACTTGACGAGCTTGACAAGATAATCAACACTGTCGGCGCAAGGATGCGTGAGTGGTACGGGCTCCACTTTCCCGAGCTTGACAACCTGCTCCAGAGCCTCGTGGCGTATGCCGAGATAGTGAGCAGGGCTGGGCTCCGTGAGAACATTACTGCAGAAATCCTGCACGGTGCGGGTGTGCAGGACAAGAAGGCCGAAGTGATAATGGACGCTGCAAGGCGCAGCAAGGGAGGCGACATGACGCCGGAGAACCTTGCTATTGTTAAGAGGCTCGCCGATCAGGTTATTCTACAGTCAGATTTGCGGAGGGTGCTTGCAGACCACATCGAAGTCGCAATGGAAACGATAGCTCCAAATGTCAAGGAGCTGCTGACTGCAACAGTGGGTGCAAGGATTATTGCCAAGGCCGGCAGCCTGACACGTCTTGCGACTCTGCCCGCAAGCACAATTCAGGTGCTTGGAGCAGAAAAGGCGCTCTTCCGTGCACTCAAGACTGGCGCCAGGCCACCAAAGCACGGCCTTCTATTCCAGCATCCTCTTATTCATTCGGCGCCAAAGTGGCAGAGGGGCAAGATCGCTAGGGCAGTCGCTTCAAAGGTGGCGATTGCTGCGAGGATTGACTATTACCGACATGAGGGCAAGGATACCATGATCCAAGAGCGCCTGAACACTCGCATCAGCGAAATTCGAGAAAAATACAAGGAACCTATTCCAGAAAAGGAGCGCGACCGCAAGTACCGGGAGCACGTGCAGCGCCAGCAGCAGTCTGAAGGTTTTGGGAGGGGCGAAGGAGGCCGGAGGTTTGGTAGTGGCGGCCCGGGAAGAGATAAACGTGATGTGAGAAAGAAGAAGAAGGACAGAAGGAAGCGGTTTGGAAAACGACGCTATTAGGTGGATTTCGGTAAACGGCGAGAAAAACGTCGCCACCCTCAACCTGGTCAAGGGAGACAATGTTTATGGCGAAAAGCTGGTCAGGTACGAGGGAGAAGAGTACCGGCTTTGGGACCCTTTCAGAAGCAAGCTTGCCGGCGCCCTGAAAAAAGGCATGAAGAACATGCCCATCAAGAACGGAACCAAGGTGCTCTACCTGGGTGCTTCCACTGGCACGACCGTCAGCCACGTCTCTGACATTGTCGGACCATCTGGAATCGTGTTTGCAGTCGAGCCGGCCACCCGCGTCGCAAGGGAGCTTATTGAAAACGTTGCGTCAAAGAGAAAGAACGTTGTGCCAATAATTGAAGATGCAAGGAAGCCAAACTCGTATTTTGCAGTATTTGGCAAGGTTGACGTGGTCTATTGCGACATCGCACAGCCTGATCAGACGGACATTGCAATAGCCAATTGCACTGCTTATCTGAAGCAGGGCGGGGTCATGCTCCTCGTGGTGAAGACAAGGAGCATTGACGTCACGATGGAACCCCGGGCGGTGATAGTGCAGGAAGCAGCCCGGCTGGAAAAGAACGGCTTTTCAATAGAGCAGATAATTACGCTGGATCCCTTCGATAAGGATCATGGCATGATATATTGCGTCTTTAAACCTTGAGCTTGTACTGGGCGGTCTGCTCTAGCATCAGCTTTAGTGGCTTCCATGATTTTCTGGCAAATTCTGGAGCGCTGCCGTTTTTTGCGACCCAGCGCCGGATGAAGCGCATGGTCTGCTCGTCAGAGGGGTACCCGCTGCCGATGCCGCGGTACTTGTTGCGTATGCTCTGGATCTCCTGATCCCTCGTTATCTTGGCGACTATTGACGCTGCGGACACGACAATGTTTGTCGAATCTGCATGGTGCATCGAATGTACTCTTGCGCTGCAGTTGAGGTGCTGCCCGATGTATCCTCTGTATCTTTCGGGGTTGATGTCGCAGCAGTCCACGTACACTTCGTCTGCCCTGATGTTGTTGATGACAAAAGCCATGACCTTTGCTTCAAGCCGATTTAGCTCGCGAAGCGAGACACTGCAGTCGACTTCGGCCGGATCCACCTTGCGAATGCAGACCGAGTCTGCGACCCTCATTATCTGGCCGAAAAGCCGGGCTCGCGCCTTGGGAGTGAGGGCCTTTGAGTCTCTCACGCCCATTTCAGATAGCAGGGGAATCTTGGATTCTTTGACGCCAATGCCCGCGACAACCAGCGGGCCAATGATAGATCCGCGGCCCGCCTCGTCCACACCGCCGACCATGGTGTCGCTCTCCAAATCCAAGTCAGCCTGTATGCTGATTTGCAGGGTATTTATTATCACTTGTGCTTTTAAAACTAGAATACATATTTCTGCTATAAATATCGCATCCGCGCAGCCCTCTATGGCGTGGCAGCAGCAGATTTTGTTCAGATCGTGGAAGGCAGGACGACTTTACTGGTCCCTCAATCGTCACTTACCGAAAAGGTCCCGCCCAAGACCCCTGCATTCTTTAACCCTGCCGCAAAACTTAACCGCGACCTGTCTGTGCTAGCGTACAGGGCGTATGCTCCTTCACTTTCACGCAAGACGTTTGCTGATTCTTTTACAGGGATAGGAGCAAGGGCATTGCGGGTTGCTGTTGAAGTGCCCGAGATAGATTATGTATATGGCAATGACATCAACGCAATTGCGATAAGTCAGGCCGAGGAAGCGGCCCGGGTCAATTCTGTCAGCAACAAATGCCACTTCTCAATCAACGAGGTGTGCAAGTTCCTTTTGCATGGAGATGGCGAAGGTGAGCGCTTTGGAATCGTCGATCTGGATCCGTTTGGCACGCCGGCAAAACACATCGACTGCGTTCTGCGGTCTGTTCTGGACGGCGGCCTGATTTCGATAACGGCGACAGACACCGCAGTGCTCTGCGGCGTCTATCCTGACGTGTGCCTGCGCCGCTACTATGGCAGGCCCCTCAACAACAGCTATGGCAATGAAACTGCAATCCGCCTCTTGCTCTCGCTCATGGCGCTCACCGCCTCAAGGCTCGAGCTGGCGATAAGGCCCGTATTTGTGCACGCCACGATGCATTATTTGCGAGTCTACGCTTCCGTCTGGGTGAGCAGCAGCGAGGCAAACGATGTCTATGACAGCATCGGCTATGTGATGCACTGCTTCCAGTGCGGCCACCGCTTTTCTGCAAAGGAATATTCCGTCGTGAAATGTGAGTTGTGCGGAAGTACAATGAGGACCGGCGGCCAGCTGTGGACTGGCGCCCTGCATGATAAAGCATTTGTGAAAAAAATGCTACAATATGAACCGAACAGACACAGCAAAAAAATACTGGATCTGGCTCTCGAAGAGGCAAGCGAGATACCATACTATTTTCGGGGAGACGAGATCTCGGAAAGGCTCAGGACAAACCCGCATTCTATACCAAGGATAATCGAAAAGCTGCAAGCCGCCGGCTTTGCCGCATCGAAAACTGCGCTCAATACCGGCGCATTCAAGACCGATGCGAGGATAGACCAGATTCTCGCGGCGCTAAGAAACAGCTAGTTGTTTATAGGCATGGCAGCAACTGACTGGTCGACTAGGTCGCGCCAGTTCTGGTAGATGGAAGAGTCGGGGCTGCTCCTATCGCCATCAGCCACCTTCTGTGCCAGCGCGTCAAGATATGCAATGTAAGCGCTCAGTGCTTGAGCATAAATGTCATAGCTTTCCTTCCATTCCTGCGCAGTCTGCCTGCTTACAAGCCGCTGCCTCATCTCCTCTATCTGCACCTTGGCCGAAGCGATCCGAGTAGACAGGTCAGAAGCTGTTGCTGCTGTATTGTTGTCTTTCCACTGCTCGAACCTCAGGTCAATGTCGGCTGCAAGGTCGTTGTGGCGGGAGTAAACGTCGCTAATCACCTCGCCGTCTGTCCGTGGCACATCGGGAGAACTGCTCACTGGTATGTACCAGATCAAAAAGCTAGATCCAATTATCGCTGCCGCTATTCCAATCGTGAGCGCGATCCCCTTCTTGGTAGCCAAACCTGCCTAGCTTTCTTGTGTCCTCCAATAAAAGGATAATCAAATATAACTACCACCTGACTCAATCTCTGCTGGATGAGTTCTGGACAGGCGCCTCCAAACGTCGGAAAGATAATCTACAGGAAAAACATCACGCCGGACCTTGCAATAATCCGGGTTC
Source organism: Nitrosopumilales archaeon (assembly GCA_044507735.1). Classification (GTDB taxonomy): domain Archaea; phylum Thermoproteota; class Nitrososphaeria; order Nitrososphaerales; family Nitrososphaeraceae; genus Nitrososphaera. The sequence continues at coordinate 37,433 of JBIQJB010000010.1, read as the reverse complement.
AACCAGCAGATGGGAGCCCTGTTCCTGATTACAAGGCCGGCCAGTTTGTTGCCCTCGGCCTGAAGCTAGACGGCGACGACAAGATAACCTACAGGGCATACTCGCTGTCATCACCACCGGAGGAAAAGAGATACTTTGAGTTCTACATAAAGTGGGCCACAGAGCCAGTAATGGGCAAGTTTACCAGCGCGCTCTTCAAGATGGGGGAAGGTGGTGAGCTTTACTGGCGCAAACCTGCCGGTGCATTCACGATTGAAGAAAAAAGGGCAGATGGGACGCCGGACACGCGCCGGCTGATACTGGTCGCCTCGGGGACCGGCCTTGCGCCGTTTGTCAGCTATGTCTTGCACCTGAAGAACATCGGATCGAAAAGGCAGGTAGTGCTACTTCATGGGGCAAGATACGCCCAGGAGCTTGGGTATCGCGAGATCCTGGAAGCGATGGCTGCTGAACCCCCCCACAACTTTAAGTATCTGCCAACCGTGAGCCGGCCAGACCATCCGCTGTCAAAGGACTGGCACGGGAGCACCGGGAGGGTAGAGACCTTGCTTGGCCCTAGACTTGAAGAGGCAGTGGGAGAAAGGGTGACTCCTGACAACTCGTTCTTTCACATATGCGGCTATCAGGGTACGATAGAGTCTGTGGTGAAGGTCCTGAGTCCGCTCGGCTTTGTCACAAACAGGAACAAGCGCAAAGATGGATCGTTCGACATCAAGATCGAAACATACGGATGATGATTGATCGACTGATTGTACTACCAGCAAAATACTCATTATGCTGTATTCATATAGGAACAGCCGTTGTCGCCGCCGCAATACGCTGCAAGAATGACAAAATACCAAGGCTCGATCATGGTAGACATCTGCGACCTTGACCTGATAGGGAGCAAGCTGGAACAAGATGGCCTCGTCATCAACCTTACAAAGGAATACTACCAGCAGGAGATAATCGATCAACCATACGCGCAAGAGCTTTTGCAAAAGTGCGACATTGCAAACCTGGTGGGCGACAAGATCGTGAGGCAGGCCCTTGACCTAAGGATGGCAAAAGAGGTCAGCATCCGAAAGATCTCCGGCGTGCCCTTTCTGATGATATACAAGTTTCAGCACAAGTGAAACTACTGCCGAACATGTTTGGCAGCTTCCTTTCTATAAAGATAATAATGATTGAATCCAACTTTTATCATTGGCAGAAGGAGAAGAAGACAGCCGTGATGAGTTCCTGCTACGGGAAGAAGGGCAACAAAGGGTCATAGCCCGCGCCGACAGGAGGCTGTCTCGCAAGGAGCGTGAGAGCAGGCTGCTCGTCAAGCGCTCCGAGGACTATGAGGTATTTGACAATGTCTTCGATGTTCCGACACTGATGGTTATAAACGATCTCAAAGACGATGGTGTAATACACCAAGTTCAAGGGTCGCTTGCTGCTGGCAAAGAGTCCAAGGTCTATGTAGCCACTGCGCCGGACGGCTCGCTTCGGATACTAAAGATCTACCTTACAGTGAGTGCCGAGTTCAAGAAGAGGATGCAGTATATTGCCGGCGACCCCCGGTTTTCAGACATCAAGCGAGGATCGCGCAACCTGATGGTCGCATGGGCAAGAAAAGAGTTCAAGAATATGCAGGCAGCGCATGCCGCAGGCGTGAGAGTACCGGCGCCGATTGCTGTAAAAAAGAACGTGCTGGTGATGGAGTTCATTGGCGACAGCGAAGGCACTCCTGCCCCTTCTCTCGTGGAATTGGAAGAAGTGACACTTGACGACTACATGCAAGTCATAGAGCAGATGTCCATCCTCTATCAAAAGGCGAGGCTGGTCCATGCTGACCTCTCTGAATACAACATCTTCAAGACAGATAATGGGATAGTGCTCTTTGACTTTGGCTCTGCAGTCGACATACAACACCCAAATTCAAAACAATTTTTAGTCCGCGATGTCATGAACATTAACAGGTTCTTTGAAAAGCGCGGGGTCGAAATCATCGATGCTGCGTCAGCAGTAGAAAAAATCAAAGGCGAAAATCAATAAGATGAGCTTCCAACATACGTTGAAAATTCCAAAGGACAGGATTGGCGCCATAATAGGCAAGCAGGGCAAGGTAAAGCAGCAGATCGAAAAGAGATGCGGCGTGGCGATAGAGATCGACAGCGATAGCGGCGACGCGACTATTACAGGCACAAAGCCTGTGGAACAGATGGAGGCGTTCAAAGCCGTTGAGGTCATTACGGCAATTTCGCGCGGCTTCTCGCCAGAGAGGGCTTATCGTCTCTTTGAAGATGACGAAGTATTGTTTCAGCAGGTGGACCTGCGCGATTATGCCGGCCGCTCACCAAGCGCGCTCGAGCGCATCAAGGGCAGGATAATCGGAGAAGGCGGCAAGGCCCGGCGAACCATAGAGGAACTTAGCGGGGCACACGTTTCAGTCTATGGACACATGGTCGGCGTCATTGGCAACTTCCACGAAGTCAAGCTAGCCACCGATTCAATTGCCATGCTTGCAAAGGGTAGCATGCACAAGACCGTCTACAACATGCTACAGGAGGCAAGAAGGAGGGACAAGATGGATAGGATGCGCCTCTGGGAAGACAACTATGACTATGAAAATGCTCAAGAAAGAGCGGAAGAAGGGGAAGAAGAAGAGGAAGGAGAAGAAATCAGACCTTCTGAATCTTGATGGTGAGCACGCCGTTTCGATACTTATAGTCAGCTATCCCCATTTCCTGGGTCAACTCAAGCGGTACCTCTCTTGAAAAGTTCTGGCCGCCCTTTATGCGCAGCAAACCCTCTGTCAGCCGCACGTTTATCTGATCCTCCGGGCCGGGCACCTCTGCGACAAATATCATTTCATCGTTATTCTTTATCAGGTCATAGACCCAGTCCTGCTCCATCTCCTTTGCAAGCTTTTTGTCCTCGGATCTGTTCATCATCCTCACCTCTCGTACCCAGTAGATCATCAGGCCTGAGGCGATTGAAAGAAAGATAAAGCCAATTCCTCCTTGCGAGCGGGCCAGCAGCACAAACATGATCCCGATGAATAGTAATGCAACTAGTGGGACAATAAAATCGACCGATCGGTTCGCATATTTTTTCTTGTATCGGGCTATTCCGGGTCACCCCTTGCCGGCATTTCTCGATCTAGATAGGCTTTGCAATATTATAAATCCTTATTCGACCTGATGATGCTGGCCGCCCCATCGCCTGAAAAGGCCATGGTCTATGTTGAATTGGTCTAGCACCTTGCCCACCACGTGATCTATCATTTCGTCCATGGTTTTTGGCCGGTGGTAGAATCCGGGCATCGCAGGCAGGATGACTGCGCCGGCGTCTGCCAATGTGGTCATATTTTGAAGGTGAATTTTCGAAAGAGGGGTCTCCCTCGGGACCAGCACAAGCTTGCGACGCTCCTTCAAGCACACTCCTGCGGCCCTAGAAACTAGGCTATCATCAAATGCATTTGCAATGCTGGCAAGCGTCTTCATGCTGCATGGGATCACGGCCATGCCGTCTGTCTTGAACGAGCCACTCGACATCGGAGCAGCCATGTCGCCGTCTTCATAAAATTTTGTTGCAAGCGACCTGACGTACTCGGGCGTCTTATCGGTCTCTATCTTGATGTTTTTTTCTCCCCATTCGCTCAATATGAGGTGCGTCTCGACCTGCAACTTTTCCAGAACTTCAAGCGCCCTTATTCCGTAGACTACTCCTGAGGCGCCGGTGATGGCAATTACTAGCCGCAACTGGGGGTGATCAGCTCCCCTCGATATTTAATGATGCCGGCAAGCGTTTATTTACGAACGGCGGTTTGTTAACGGTCGTTGCTTACCGTATTTGGCACGGTGGCCCTGGACACCACGCGCACCCCATTTAGAACAGAAACGCGGATACTGGGAGGCGCGGCTACTTTTGCTTCGCTCTCCTCAAGCATGTTCACGCAGACCTCGATAGTCGCAGTGGTAGGCTCTGACATGCCCTCGGATCACATCGGCGCAATCAGATCAAGGGGAATCGACACAAGGGGCATTGTAACCGTGCAAGGGGGCAAGACATTCCACTATGATTCCACTTTTGATTACGACCTGTCAAACAGGACGACAAACAAGACTGAACTGGGCGTTGTCGCCGGCTTTGACCCTGTTATCCCTGAGGAATACGCAAAATCTGATTACGTGTACCTGGCAAACAACGACCCGCGACAGAACATCAAGATCCTCAAGCACTTCCAAAATCCCAAGATGGTGGTGTGCGACACTATCGAGTTCTGGATAAATGGGAGCCGCGAGGACGTTATCAAGATGATGGGCATGGCAGATGGAGTTGTGATAAACGACAACGAAGCGCGTTTGCTGTGCAAAGAAGCCAACCTCGCAAAATGCGCCAAAATGATAATGTCATGGGGATCAAAGTTTGCAATTATCAAAAAGGGCGAGAATGGCGCCATCCTTTTCACAAGTGACAATCAGGTATTTCCTGCCGCAGCGTTCTTTTTGGACGAAATAGTCGACCCGACGGGCGCAGGCGACTCTTTTGCAGGGGGCTTTCTTGGACACATTGCGCGGAAAAACAGGACAGACTTTGCCACCATGAAAGAGGCTGTGATTTACGGAAATGTCATTGGCTCGTTTGCAGTAGAGGATTTCGGTGTGAAGCGCCTCCTTTCTATAACAAAGGACGACGTTGAGGAGCGCTACAGGAAGTACCGCAGCCTGGTGCAGTTCTAGCACAGGATAAATAGTCGCCAACACAATTCTGTGTCGTGGGTAGAGCGGAGAAAAAAATTCTGGGGAGAAACGCAGCAGATTTCCCGAGCTCGCCAAGAGTAGAGTAAGGAGTGGCACATGGCAGTCAACCTCTCAAACGTGGAGGAAGTCATTATTTCTGAACTCAAGATAACCGGCGACGAGGCCAAGGCCTTTCTTGCAATAGTGAAAAAGGGCAAGATGGATGCCGCCAGGTTGTCAGAGGTGCTGGGATGGAACGACGCTCAGCGCGCGCATGCAGCAGCAAAGTCGCTTGTAGCCAGGGGGATGGTGATCGAAATAACGGAAACCGAGTTTGAGTCACTCCACCCGCGGTTTGCGATAACAAATCGCTATCGAAGGCGCTGCGAGGAGGATGGCATACCGTTCAAGAAGAACCTGAAGGTCGACAACATTGGGATAGTGCTTGAAAGGCCATACGAGGATGCAAGAACTAAATAGGTGATGGCTCTTTGCATCATGGAGATATATCGCAATGACGACTTCAGACCCGACGGGTGGCGACAAGGTGGTCTACTTTGGAGTGATCAACATCAACGAGCAGGGCAGGACTATAGGCTCAGTAGACATTTGGCGCAGCCTTCTCACAAAAGAGATGTTCTGTGAGGAGAAAAGGTTGGGAGTCCTGGAAATCGTCGATTACATCGGCATGCCCAAGATTGACAAGGACAAGAAATGGGCCGTGGCAATAAGCAGGAGCCGCAAAGGTCACCTTCGCTGGAGATTGGTCAAAATGATAAAGGAGGGAAGACTCTCTTTCACGGATGCTGACGACAAGGTGATTGAAGTCGATGTCAAGGACTATGGCATAGTCGATCCAGACTGGTGGAGCTTTCTGGTCGAGTCAAACGTGAACCGCAATATGGAAGTGGCGGACGGACCAAAGAATTGATCTGATAGATATGATGCGCAAAGACGACGACAACAACGATGAAATCAACGTTACGGTGTTTGTGAAAAGCGCCACCGGAAGCGAGATTGCAAGCAAATTGTCAGGATATTTTGTGGTGAAAGGTCAAGAGTTCAGGTTCAGCGCGATTGCATTTGGCAGGATTGGCGGCCACAACGCCAGCGTCAAGATCCCAAAGACTGCTCTGGCAAAGATAGCAAAGATGGGCATCGACCCCGAACAGCTGCAGCTGACGATACAGCGCAAGTTAGTCGAAGGAGACATTGTCCTGCCGGAAGGCATCAGGCCGCCGTCATCAGAGTAGCGCGTTTTCCAGTGCGCTCCCGCAGGCGCACTTATTTCTTGCAATCGGGATCGAAGGCACCAGCTCGGTGATCAGTTTCTTTGTTTTTTCTACGTTCTTGGCCAGCGTCTCGATTATCTCTGAGGATGTGACAGGGTGGTCGGCCCACACGTCATAGTCGGTCACCGTTGCTATCGACAGGTAACAGATCTCGGCTTCTCTTGCAAGGTTGACTTCAGGCACAAGCGTCATGCCAATTATGTCTGCCTTCATTACATCGCGAAAGAACTTCGATTCTGCCCTTGTAGAAAACCGCGGGCCCTCGATGCAAACATACGTGGCCTTTTCGTGCATCGGAAAATTCAATTTTTTTATCTTGTCGATCACGATGCTGCGGAGCTCCGGGCAGAACGGGTCAGCTGCCGAAATGTGGCACACCTGTCCGCCATCGTAAAAGGTGTATTGGCGCTTCTTAGTAAAGTCAATGAACTGATCCGGGATTGCAATGTCGCCAGGCCTGTAGCCTTCCTGCAGGCTGCCGACTGCAGAGGGCGCAATAATGCGCTTCACTCCGAGCTCCTTGAGTGCCCAGATGTTTGCTCTGCTGTTTATGCTGTGAGGTGGTATCCTGTGCCCCTTGCCATGGCGCGGTATGAACGCGACCTTTACTCCAGAATACTCGCCTATTGTCACAAGATCAGACGGTTCGCCATACGGCGTGTGCACCTTGATCTCGCGTTTTTCGCTAAAGAGCCCCGGGTCGTAGACACCGGTGCCGCCAATGATGCCAATGTCGGCGCTATTACTCGCCATGATATGTCACCAAGGATTGAACCTTGTAGCCCATATCGCGCAGCTTGTCTGCGCCGTGCAAATCTGTCAATTCTATAATGAATGCAAACCCTATCACCTTGCCGCCTAGCTCCTCTATCAGCTGTGCTGCCGCAATGGCTGTTCCGCCAGTTGCTATCAGGTCGTCGGCGATCAAGATATTTTCACCTTTTCTTATCGCGGTCTCTTGGAGCTCCATCACCGCGCTGCCGTATTCGATGTCGTAAGATTTTTTCAGAGTCTTGCCGGGCAACTTGCCAGCCTTGCGCACCATAACCATACCCTTACAAAACTTCAGCGCTAGTGCCGTCGCAAGGATAAAACCTCTTGACTCAATCCCTGCCACTGCGTCTACGTTTCCTTTACTGTATATATGGTAGAACTCTTCCGTGATGTAGTTGAGAGCATCGTTTCTTTTGAAAACAGGATTTATGTCCCGAAACATTATGCCGGGTTTTGGAAAATCTGGATAGTTAGCTACAATATCGCGGAGGTCTAGTTGTTTGACCTTTTCATCCACGCTAGCAAAACCGGAAAATGGCTATATTAAAGCTTGCTAACTTGTGTTTTTGCGGCGGCTGTTGAAGGCTGAACATTTCATCATCAGCTGCTTGCAATGTTTCTTGTCGACCGGCAAAGAGAAGGCACACGTCCGCACACATACACACACATCCGCACATGAATCTTGTCCTGAATGGCAGTGAAGAATGTGCGTCATCAAGTCGAAAGCCTCATGTCCCAAAAAATCCTCCTTTCTGAATCTTACCCGCAGATACAACCCGCGCCAGTTTCATGAATTGTGGCACCGTCAATCCATTCCATTTTGAACATCATCAGCTCATCTCAGATTCATGCACCAGGGCATGAGCTGCTATATGCTTTATACGGCCGAGCAGCTAAGAAGTAATGTTAGACACTGTGTCATTAGAAGAACATCAGTCCCAGTTTCGAGAAAGGATAGCTAACCTAAAGGACTTTAACGAGGTGTTCGAGCTGGTCAAGTCAGCGGTCCTACAAAAATTCAAAATGCACCGTGCAGGTCTGAACCTGATACTGCAGATGATGCCAAGCAATCTCGGCGCTTACCACATGCTAGGCTCTAACTCGATCGTCATGAACAGCTATCTGCTTGCAGCCGTGAAGAAGGTCGCCGGCTCTGCAGAGGAGTACAACTCGTATGTGTTTATGGTGCTGGCACATGAATACTTTCACAGCTTGGGCATCGTAGACGAAAACTCGGTACGGCAGATGACTTTTGACCTATGCAAGTGGATGTTTGGCGAGGACCATGTTGCAACCAAGATGGCACAAGAAGACCCTTCCGTAATATACCCACAGCTGAGGTCGCTCATGCAGTCGCAGTTCAGCCCCGATTTCCAAGTCGTCAGAGACTTTGACAAGAGCAACCAGACATACATCAGTTGACTACTCCCACAGCTGCAGTAGATCAAAATTTCGTCATTATGCAGGATACCAAGGCCTCTTTCTTCAACGCATGTAATTACTCCAAATAACTTGGTGGTGTCCAGACGACACAAATGCTTTGGGAATGCCATGTTTGATGAGGCAGTCAAAATGACGAGCTTACGCCTATCCTATATCTTCGGTACTCAGATGAACCTCGCCCACTTGTGTGCATGAATATGGATAGTAGTAGAAAGCTACAGAAGAATCATCATACATCAGCAAATTTTTGAATTACTGTAAAGCCTGTGGGCTTTCTCGCCTGGCTTCTGGTAATGTCTTTCCGGTAGAATCATGCAAGATCTACAACAAAACTAAACAGTTTTTTGCCGAATTAAAGCTGAGAAAATATAAATAACATTCGGGTACTAGTTAATTTGCAGATGCCAATAAAGAACGGGGCCGAGTATATCCAAAGCCTCAGAGGCAGGAATTTGAAGGTCTATCTTTTTGGAGAACTTGTAAAAGAGCCGGTTGACCACCCGATTATCCGGCCATCAATAAACGCGGTTGCAGAGACCTATGATCTAGCGGTACAGGAGCCAGAGCTAGCTTCGGCGAAATCTTCGCTGTCTGGCTTGCAGGTCAACAGGTTCCTGCACATTGCAGAAAGCGCACAGGATCTTGTGGATCAGAACAGAATGCAGAGAAAACTTGGCCAGCTCACCGGCACGTGCTTCCAGCGATGCGTGGGTATGGATGCGCTCAATTCGTTATATTCTACTACTTTTGAGATTGACCAGAAGTACGGCACCACCTATCACAAGCGTCTGATAGAATTCATCAAGATGGTCCAGCGCGAAAATCTGGTGATCGGCGGGGCAATGACAGATGTCAAGGGCGACCGTAGCCTTTCGCCGTCGCAGCAGGCAGACCCTGACATGTTTGTGCACGTCACAAAGCGCGACAGCAAGGGGGTCTATATCACAGGCGCAAAAGCTCACCAGACGGGCTGCATCAACTCTCACTGGATAATTGTCATGCCCACCATGAGGCTCAAGGAAGAGGACAAGGACTATGCCATAGTAGGCGCTATTCCTGTGGACGCGCCAGGCATCACCTACATCTATGGCCGGCAGTCATGCGACACTCGCAGCATGGAAGGCGGAGAAATCGATGCAGGCAACGTGATGTACTCAGGCCAGGAAGCCATGATAATCTTCAAGGACGTCTTCATTCCAAACGAGCTGATATTCATGAATGGCGAATATGACTTTGCTGCAATGCTTGTGGAGCGCTTTACGTGCTACCACCGCCGCAGCTATGTGTGCAAGACAGGCCTTGGCGACGCTCTGATTGGCGCGGCGGCAGCCATCGCGGATTACAACGGCGTATCAAACGCATCGCACATCAGGGACAAGCTGGTGGAAATGACGCACCTCAATGAGACAATATTTGCTGCGGGAATCGCTTCTTCGCATCAGGCACACCAGACAGCGTCCGGCAACTGGCAAAACGACGACATGCTCGCAAATGTGTGCAAGCACAATGTAACAAGGTTCCCATACGAGATTGGCCGACTCGCGCAGGACATTGCCGGCGGTCTTATGGTCACCATGCCTTCTGAGAAGGACTTTCGCAGCCCGGATGTCGGACCTCTGCTTGAGAAGTACCTGAAGGGAAGGAAGGGGGTGTCGACTGAAAACAGGATAAGGATACTGCGGCTTATCGAAAACATGACACTTGGAAGAAACGCCGTCGGCTATTTGACAGAGTCGATGCATGGTGCAGGGTCCCCGCAGGCACAGAGGATCCAGATTGCAAGACAGATGCAACTGGAAACCAAGAAAAAGATCGCAAAGAGGCTCGCAAAGGTCAAGGAAGGCGAGGATGCAGAGAATGTGCCTGAGTCGACAGACTATTTTGACAGGATATTTGGCTCAAAGGAAAGCAAAAAGAAGAGTGCCAAATAATCCGTCAAAAATTTCAGCACCAATTTTTTTGCCATTGCTTTCGGGTCAAAAAGGGTTATTTATCGGTTCATCGATAATCATGGATGATTTACTTCGGGGTTATGTCGATTGAAATTAAGCGAAACTCAAATTGAAGATCTCACCGGCAAAGTTTTTCGCACGATAATCAGCAACGGGAAGGACGGCATTCTGCAGTCCGAACTCTGGAAAGAGCTGGACCTGACCAGCCGGGACGGCTCTCGTGTGGCCCTGCGACTGGAAAAGCGCTCGCTCATCCGTCGCGAAAAGATCCTCGAGAGCGGCCGGTGGACGTACAAACTGTTTGCCGTCAAGCTGCCGGTTGACACCACGAGCATTGAAGCGGCACCGTGCTTGACATGCCCCGTAGAGCACATGTGTTCTCTTGACGGCTCGTACAGCCCCACCAGCTGCAACCTGATTGAAGACTGGCTGCTCAATTCTTTTAATAGCAACAAGAACAACAATAACGCGACCCCGCAAAAGCTACCCGAAGTTTCTAAAAAATGAGACTAGCTGACGCGCGCAAAGACCAGTATCGTCGGCTGGCTAAAGAACAAGGGTACCGCGCAAGGTCCGCCTACAAGCTGTTGCAGCTGAACGAATCTTACCACATTCTCAAAAAGAACACCAAAGTAGTAGATCTCGGGTGTGCGCCGGGGGGCTGGCTGCAGGTGGCAGCAAAAGAGGTAGGACCTGCTGGTAGAGTTGTAGGCATCGATATCAAGCCGGTCGAGCCTGTCACGGGCGCAATGGTGCTGCAGGGGAGCATCGAAGACCCTTCCATGCTGGAGAAAGTGGCGACAGCATTGGATGGCAAGGCAGATACGGTTCTCTCAGACCTTGCACCTAACGTGAGTGGGATGTGGGAGATCGACCACGCAAGGCAGATATCGCTCTCGACGATTGCGCTCAATTTCGCCCGACAAGTCTTGAGACAGGGAGGCAGCGCCGTGTTCAAGGTATTTGAGGGTGACATGCTGAGGGAGTTCAGGACAGAGCTTGGAAAGAGTTTTGGCCGGGTGCTTGTTAGCAAGCCTTCGGCAAGCAGACAACAGAGCAGCGAGCTCTATATTGTCTGCCTCAACTTCAAGTAATAAATTGAGATTAGTATTGAGAGATCATGCTAATAAACCGAATAACCCCGGATTAGTGTTGATTAAATTAATTAACCTGTAAACAATTCTATAAAGTACTGACAGCGAAGATGCCAACGCACCCGGATTTTGAGAAGAGCATCCCCGCCAAAGAGGCTGGCCACCTAAAGGAGGCTACGCACAGCAAAGTTCTCGTCCTCTGCATTGACAGGGACGATGACATTGGCACAAAGGGTGGCATCGAGACGCCTATTGTCGGACGTGACGCTTGCATCAATGCCGGCACAAGGCTGGCAATCGAGGACCCGGAGGATGCGGACTCTAATGCAATCTTTGGCGCTGTCAAGACGTATGAGGAGCTTGTGAGCAAGGGCTATACTGCCGAAGTCGCGGTGGTAGCGGGCAAGTTCAACAGAGGGGTGGAGGCCGACGAGAAGATCAGCCTCGAGGTAAAAAGCATCCTTGAGAAATATCATGCAGATGGTGCAGTCGTTGTTTCAGATGGGGAGGACGATGAGACCGTTCTTCCAGTGATCCAGTCAAGGGTGCCGGTGATCTCGGTCCAGCGCGTTATCATCAGGCACAGCAGGAGCGTTGAGTATTCGTATGCGGTGCTTGGCCGATATCTAAAGATGCTGGTTTACGATTCGCAGTACTCCAAGTTCTTCTTGGGGGTGCCCGGAGTCCTGCTTGCAGCAGGCGCTCTTGCAGTAATTTTTGATGCAGGCAAGTGGATCACTGCCATCATACTTGCGATCCTTGGCGGCGCGTTCATTGTCAGGGCGTTTGATATCGACAAGACGATAGGATCGTTTGGCAGGCTTACACCGACATCCTTCATCAAGATATTCTCTATAATCGCCGGAGTGCTCATCATACTGGCATCTATAGCAAACGGCATTTCAAGCATACCGCATGAGACGCTAAGACCGAACATGAGCGCGCTTGATGTTCTGAGCAACATGGTCATTGTAGGAAGCTTTGCCACAGGCACCATCACGCTACTTTGGATTGGCATTGCCACCATCCTGGGCGGGGCCTTGCTGAGCGACTGGTTCAAGGGCAGCTCAAGGATAATGTCAGACATCTTGCGCCTTGCAGTGCTTGCGTTGCTGTACATACCCGTACTCCAGTTTACCTCCGTGCTTACTGAAGGCACGAACCCGTTCACTCTGATCTCGTCGCTTCTGATCGGGCTCGCAATATCACTCGTTGCCGCGACGTTCCTGTTCCAGTATTTCAGGAACAAAAAGGGCGGAGAAATCTTCAAACACTAGAGGCGAATGCAATCAAATATGCAGCAGCACGGCGATTTTGACCCCAAGCAGCAAAAATGGTTCTGTAGCTATTGGATGAGCCAGGAAGAATGGCTAGACATACATGACTATGCTCCGCCAACGCTCTCACCGGAAGAAGGATCAGGAGAAGAAATAGACAATGATAATGAAGACTGATTCTGCAAAAAACTTACAAACAACCCTGACAATCTCCAATCAGTGATAGACGAGCGTTCAGCCGGTGCAGTAGTATTCTACCTTGAAGGTACTGCAGAACCGGAATACCTTTTGCTTCACTACACGGCCAGCCATTGGGACTTTCCAAAGGGCAACATCGAGGCCGGCGAGAATGAAAAGCAGGCTGCAACAAGGGAGATCCGGGAGGAAACAGGCATCACCGATGTCGAGTTTCTAGAGGGCTTTCGAATGAAGATTGACTACAAGTACCGGCATGGCCGCAGGCTCGTGCACAAGGAAGTTGTGCTGTTTCTGGCACGGACAAGGACCAGGCAGGTGACGCTTTCTCATGAGCACATTGGATTTGCATGGAAGAAATTTGACGAGGCGCTGGAACAGCTGAGCTATCGCAATGCCAAGAATCTGCTGACGGCTGCGAGGGATTACCTACAGCAGCATTCAATTGCGTACAGGTGAATGCAGTAGTAGCGGTGATACGCGTTCTTTGATTTCCCTTGCGGCCCTCTCGGGTCTCCTCGCTTCAACTATCGACCTGCCTATTATCAAGTAATCGGAGCCGTTCTTGACGGCCTGAGCTGCGTCTCCTCCTTGCGCCCCGACACCCGGCGAATAAACCGGCAACAACTTGTCGCTTCCCACTTCTCGCAAAATGTCCTGCTGGGTGGCTCCGACCACGATGCCATCTGCGCCGGCTTCTCTGGCCCTCTCAAAAAACGTCCTGTACAGTCCCTTACCTGCAACCTCCAAACCATAACCCTCCTTTGCCCCGGGGTGGCTCATGTAGACAAGTGCAATGACGCCAGCATTGAGCTTGTGTGCTTTTTGCACAAGGGCCGCCAAGCCGCCTCTGCCGATAAAGGGGTTCGCTATCACCGCATCAAATCCCATCTTCCTTACAAGGTGCTCTACTGCAACTTCATTTGTATTTTCAATATCGTTTAACTTAATGTCTGCAATGGACTGCAGGCCATAAGAATGAGCAACCTTGTTTATCTGCAATATTTCGGCGGCTGATAGCGGGAGGATCAGGTGGAAATTCATCTTGATGGCGCAAACGTGTTGCCCAGCTGCGCGGATAGTTTTTTCTGCAAACTTGGCAAGACCGCGCCTGCTTGCGGGCGGGTCGAGTGCAAGAACTATCGGGCTTTTATTGGCGGCCGCTGCCTCGGCGATTCTTTCTCTGAATGGTCTAGTCATATGTCTTTACCAGCGGGTGGTCGGCTGCAAGCCTTATCACTTTGAGGTAAACATAGCCATGCTCGTCCAGCCTCGTCGAAAATGCAGGCTGCTCGATCCTCTGGCTGGAGTAACGGAGGAATGGCTCTTTTGGTTCCTCGTCTAGCACGACATAGTAAAAGTATGACACAGTATCGTTGTCAGTTGCGCTCATGGTGGTGCCAAGGATTATTCTGCCTCTGGGCTCTTTGAACAGGAAGAGCGGCAGAGGCGGCTCGTCGTAGATTGTCTTGTAGGCGGCCACCTTCGCCAAGCTTGCCAGATCCTTGAGCTTTATGACCGTATAGCCTGATTTCTTTTGCACCCTGGCCGATCTTGAAAGGGTTCGAGGGAATTTCTCAACCTTCAGGATCGGCGAGTAGACAAAAGTAGGGTTGTCTACAGAGCCGGCAAGCGATACTTCTTCGGTGCCATTGCTCACACGATATGCAAGATACTGCCCGTCCTTTGAATCGCTGTCTGCATAGTAGATGACTGGCCTGCCGTTTATGATATCTGTCTGGGCGGCGAGTACGTTGTGATTTTCGAACTGTAGCGAGAATGCCGGCAACGGAGTCCTCTCAAGCGCGCAAACCAGCCTGCCAAAGTCCTTCAGGTCAGCCAGCTTTATGTAACAGGGCGCTTTAAGGGGCAACTCGAAATCGCAATATTGTTAAAACCTGCGATATTAAAGTCATCGCAATTTGGACAAGCTGGCAGAGCTTGTTGACAGGGCAAAGACAATTGTCGCAGGCGAAAACAACCCGGACAGGGCATCGCTCTGGCGGGCATATGTTGCGCTTGAATATGCCATCCTAGACCTGAAGCTTAGGCATGGTATTGAAGGGCAGCAGCCACCCAAGCCGGCAGGAAAGCAGGTAGTAGACATTGCGCAGGCAAGGTCAATGCTTGCCAAACTCGACCTGTCATCGTCGTCTGACAAGAAAAAACTGCTCTATGATCTGCGATCGTGCAGGGATATGGTAAAGGCTATTGTCGCCGGCTATGATCGGCGATCAATGACGTCGTAAAGCTCAGGGCCGGTTCCAATCAGGGTAACCTTGAGGCCAGTCTCGCCTTCGATATCTTCGATGAATTTCCTTGCGTCTGCCGGCAGCTTGGCGTATTCCCTGACGCCGGCGCACTGCGGGTAGAGCACATCCAACTTTGTCACCGCAAGCTGGGTTGCGCTATTCACCCTGATTGCCTTCTTGGCAAGATCCATGTCAAAGGGCGAAGCCCTCCTCTGTCTGCCCGTCACGCTGCCAAATTCGAGCCATCCGCGCTTTCTAGCTTCCTCCTCGCTCAGCTCGTTCTGGAGGGGCCCGCCGCCAACGCGGGTGACGTATGCCTTGAACACCACCAGCACCTCATCTACCTTTTTCGGTCCGATGCCTATGTCAGAGCAGATGCCGGATGCAGTCACATCCTTTGATGTGACGTAGGGGTAGCCGCCGTGGAACAGCGAAAGGTACGTGCCCTGGGTACCTTCGACCAGCACTTTTTCATTGCTTTCAAGCGCATAGTTTACCGAGTTGCTCACGTCTTCAATATAGAGTGATAATTCTGGGATGTCCTTTGCAAGCTTGAGCGTCCTGAGAGCCCTGTCGGCGTTTGCCGGCCCGGTTCCGGTTCCAGTGGTGCCCACCTTGCTCTTGAGGTGATCCTCGCCCTTGTCCCTGTCAATGTGTGTCTGCTCGATTATGCCGCACTGGGCGTCAACAAACGTCCTGTCGTCGGCCTGAAACATGGCAATCTCTTCTAGGAGCACCTGAGGGTTGACAAGCACACCAGCACCGATCAGGAGCCTTGTAGTCGGGTTGAGCGCCGCGCTTGGAAGCATGCGCACCTTGTATTCCTTGCCCTCAAAAGTAAATGTGTGCCCGGCGTTTGGACCCACGCCTCCCCTTACTGCAATGACAGGGTTGTCCTTTTTCGCGAGATAGGCAATGATCTTGCCCTTCCCTTCGTCTCCGTAAAATCCGCCAACTGTCACGAGACACGGCATATGCTGTACACTCATTCTCTCATAAGATGTGGCTATTTAATCCATCCCTGCAAGAAGATAAATTCCCCTGCACGCGCAGCAATCGCGTGAGCAACGCCGCTGGAAACATCATACAGATACTTGCAAACTTGCCGGACTTTTTGCGAAAGCCGATGCTGCAGAGCAGACTAAAGGAATTCTATGCAATGAGCGACGAGGATAGGCAGGAAACGATCCGCCTCGCGCTGTCGGCTGCACCCACTATAGATCAGGTCAAGCTATCTGTGCTGTTCAAGACATGGCTTGAGGTGTTGTCTGAGTTTGAGCCGGAAAAGAGGATGATAATGTTCCAGACCTACTGCAGGCAGATACTGTCGTCAAACCCTCATTCTATTGAAAAACTGGATTTCAAGTTGCTGACCCAGACTTTCCTGTCACTTGACCAAAAGCAGCGAGAGCGCATAACCGACTCGTTCAAGGAAGTGCTGTTGTCCTTGCCAAACAGGAATGAAATATTAAAGATGGTCCCGGAGGACTCGCTGAAAGCCATTGGCTTGAAATAATAATAATAATAAAATCAGATGGCGTCAATGGGTGTGGCCGCTGCTGCCTTGTTGGCTTTCCGGGTTGTCTGGTCTTTTCTCGATCTCTCCTATCCCTTTTTCAAGCCCAAAGAACGCGCGCTCATACTTGCGCAATGCTTTCCTGTGTTCTGGTAGTGACATGTCAAGCCTCAGTTCGTTCATTACCATTACAGCATAAGTGGTCCATTCTTTCCAGCAGGCTGCACATGCGGGGTACTTGTCTGCCGCCGGGTCGTCAACGGGTTCCACAATATCCTTACCACATTTCAGACAGGTCTTGCTCATCTGTAGAAATTGATGCTCTTTGGATTTAATAAGTTGTTGAGGTCGGGCGAGGGGAGAGGTACAGCCACCCATATGTATGTAAAAACTCGAATTTTTTCAATATATCATAAAATGAAATTTCTATGATAAGTATTATATGTCACTAAATGCTTGAAATACTTGTGAGGTATCTGATTCTTATCGTGCCTGTCGCACTCCTCTTCTTCATGACCGCTAGCGCTTATGCCACTTCGTTTTCCTTCAACCCGTCAACAGGAGAGCTGTACGACCAGGCCGACATCCGGCTGCCGGCTGCGATCGTAGCAGTGACGTCTGCCACGGGTGTGTTCTTGATAATCAACGAAAGAAGGAAGGCAAAGGGGATCTGGTTTTCCGACAGCGGCCGACTAAAATAAAGGCTTTTTCATGTTCGAGCCGCAACTGCCACACCTTGAACCCTTTACCTCTGCGCCACACGACAGGCAGACATATTTCAGCTTGCCGCCACTACTGTAGCCCGCGCTCGAGTCGCCCAAGCCGAGTGTCCTGAGCGCTCCTTGCTGCTTTTTCCTGATATAGAATATCAGACCGATCATGATGGCGATATTGACAGCCAGACCGATCAGCACACTGCCAGTTAGGAAGGTTACAAGCAGTCCCACTCCCAGGCTTGCGCCAAGCAAGAGCATCTGACGTTTCAAAACCGGCCTAAGTGTGCTGTCCATATGTAATATAGCAACCTCTTGACATATCAACCTATTTGCCAATTTGTATCGAAAAAAGACCGTGGTCTTTGCAAAAGATCAAGAAATTTTGCCGGGAATGTGCTCCATGGTGACGATTCTTTCATTCCTGGTGCTAACTGTGTGTGCACACAGTTAGCACCAGTAGAGGCTGAAAATGTCGCAGAGGCAGCAACCCTGACTCGAGCATTTGTTGAGCTGTAACCAGAATCATTAGTGCGCATATGCACATTAATTCAGAAATAGATAGAGGCTCTGCAAGATGACAAGGTCTTTGTCTGATGCCTAGTGGTGGAATCAGCCAAATTCAAACAGGCCCCTCTGGACAACCTTATTATACTTTTGACCGCCAAGTTTGCATGTGAAGGTTCACTGTCCCGACTGCAGAGGCATTGCAGAATTGGCGGACGATTTTACCTTTGTCAAGTGTTCAAACTGTGATTTTGACATGACATATGGCGAATACGTCAAGTACATCGCCTACAAGGACGCGCGCTATAGGGATGTCCTGAGTGACTACAAGTGAGTGCGTACCTGCCGATGTTGCAGTAATATCACCTATCTGTGGCCCATCTATAGTGAGGTCGAAATTGAGCAGGACCGTGAATCAGGTTCTCTTCCGACACAAATTGCCAAAATCATGCGTCGATAATGCCGGCAGAAGATCCACAGGATCTCCTGAGGTAAGGCCGGAGAACCTAGACAATTAGCACAAATAGAGTTAAAAATTGGAAAAACTCCACAATCCCGTTGGTGGAAGCAGTTCTCCTATTCGAGCTTCCAATGAACCTGCTCGGGCTTGGAATCTCGGCGTTTATTGGCAGATTCGCCTACTCGGGCTACACTGCGATAGCCAGCCCAAACCTGCTCCGGCTCACTTTTGCCTTTATCTCCATAGCCATCGGCTTTGCGCTTATTGCGGGCGGGCTCTTTGCAGGGGAATATTCGCAGGCTGTAACAACTGCTGGGCTTGCAGCACAGGCTCTTGGCTACTTTTTCATAGCGTTCTCCCACAGCCTCAAGAGCTTTGACTTTGCTCCTCCAAAGTACTTTATGCTGTTCCCCCTTGCGGTCACTGGCTTCGTCATACCGGGCAATTCAATAGAACATCTTGTAAGGTCAATTTCTTTTATTCTACTAGTATATGTGTCCATCGAAACAATGGCATCATACATGCAGAGCAGGAAAACCAGTACCTTAATGATAGGTTCCGGTCTTGGTCTGCTTGCGGGCGCAGAACTCATGTCCTGGTACAACTTTATCTATCCTGAGTCGTTTTACGTGGCTGCGCTGGCGACCAAGCTTGCCGGGTTCGGTCTCATGTTCGTCCCGTTCTCAAAGTTTGGGCTAACAAGCGGCTTGGGGAGGATGAATTCTCAGATTGGCAGGGGGCTATAGGACTCACGTCAGCATAATTGCGGACATTCTGTCCACCGTAAGGCAGTATAGCTTTGAGGGGTACGACAACGGCGCGACGGTCACTCATTTGATACGCAAGGCCAACGTGCCGCACCAGAGGCTAAGCTCCATTGTATCGACTCTTACGCAGTCGGGCTTGCTGGAAGAAGATTCTTCAAGATACAGGATAAGTGAAAAAGGGATCAAATTCTTGAAGGCCTACAGCGAGTTCAAAGACTTTGCCGAGGGCTTTGGCCTGAAGATCTAGATGCTCTATTCGTCGTCTACTTCGTCCTCGTCCCCGAACTCGTCCTCTTCCTCTTCGTCAAACTCTTCCTCGAAATCGTCGTCCTCTGACATATGTGTCTCTGGCATTAACCGACTGAAACGTTCATTATAAATTTTCTTTCCAATTAGGGAGTCTGTGCTGCAGCCCTCTTTTGGTTGCTGCTGGCTTTTTGCTCTGATGCTGTCAGCAAGCAGGAACATATCCCTACGGTACAGCGCCTTATCTCGGGACCATCTGGGATTCTCGACACAACTTCAGAGTGAAGCTCCTGAAGGTGGAGGCACTTGTTGCATAATTGATCGCTATATGGCAACCGTCGATAATTTCTCTGAACGAGCCAGGGTATTAAGCTAACTAACCCAGTCAGCTTTTTATAGCTATGAATGAAACGTCATTCCAGAATGGGCAAGGTTGACAAGGGTGTCAGCTGCAGCGTGGACGGGTGCGCAAACCAGGCCGAACGCTCGATGAGCGGGACCAAGGCCAGCATGGCTCCAGACCTGGGTGTTGGGGGGAGCAAACGCGTTTACCTTTGCAGGGATCACTACAAGGAATGGAAAAAGCTCACCAAGGAAGACAGGGAAAACGAAAGGGCCAGATGGGCTTAAATTAGATGAGATACGTGATTGGGATAGGATATAGAGGATATTATATATGCGAATGCTGCAGCTCCATTCTGATTTTATCGAATACGAGCCCATTGAAAAGGAGATCAGAGATGCAGAAGAAATCGAGTCCAAGTCAAAAGTGAGGCTCGAAGATCTTGTGGTGGCGTTTATTGCAGTTGAAAGCGGCGACGACGAAAGCGTCGCCAGAGCGGCGGTCGGCGAGATCAAAAAGTATCTGGACACCGTCAAGAGCAGCAAACTCTTGGTTTATCCTTATGCCCACCTCAGTTCAGACCTCGCGCCACCATCCGTAGCAGTCGAACTGATAAAGGCAGTCGAAAGCATTGCAAGGGAATCATCGGTCGGCGACGTGTACCGCGCGCCCTTTGGCTGGACAAAGTCGTTCAACATAAAGGTAAAGGGCCACCCTCTCGCAGAAAACGCCAAGGAAATAAGCAAAGAGGTGGAGCACGAGCACGCAGGACACACACACGGCGGAGAGAAAGAATCGTCCGCTCTCAAGGCCGAGGAAAAGCTCCAGTCATTCTGGTACATAATGCAGCCCGGCGGCCAGATGACGCCGGTGAACGAGTACAAATTCAAGAAACAGGATCAGAACCTGCAGGTGCTGGCAAACTATGAAATGGCAAAAAACAGGGCCGTCAATGAGCAGCCGGCGCACGTGCGACTGATGAAAAAGCTGGCGATAGCTGACTACGAGCCGGCTTCAGATGCAGGAAACATGCGCTACTACCCAAAGGGCAGGCTGATGAAGTCGCTCATTGAACAGTATGTGACAAGAAGAGTGATGGAATACGGAGGCACGGAGGTAGAGACTCCGATAATGTACGACACAAAGCACCCGTCCATGGAGAGCTACTTTAACAGGTTCCCTGCAAGACAGTACAACATACTGTCTGACAACAAGCAGCTGTTCCTGCGCTTTGCAGCGTGCTTTGGCCAGTTCCTCATGGCAAAGGACTTTAACATCTCATACAAGCACCTGCCGGTAAAACTGTACGAATTGACTCGCTACTCGTTCAGGCGAGAAAAGAGCGGAGAGCTTGTGGGTCTCAGGCGCCTCCGCGCGTTCACGATGCCTGACTGCCACGCGCTGTGCAGAGACATGGATCAGGCAAAGCAAGAGTTCCGCAAGCGCTTTGAGCTTTCGATAAGCGTCCTGCAAGCGCTTGGATTGTCGACTGAAGATGTCGAGATGGCGATCAGGTTCACCGAGGACTTTTACAACGAGAACAAGGAGTTCATAACCGATCTTATCAATAGGTTTGGCAGGCCCGTGATAGTCGAGATGTGGAAGGAGAGATTCTTCTACTTTACGCTAAAGTGGGAGTTCAACTATGTCGATGGTCTTGGCAAGGCATCTGCGCTCTCGACTGACCAGATCGATGTGGAAAATGGCAGGCGTTACAACATCGAGTTCGTAGAAGAGGACGGCAGCAAGAAGAACCCGATAATACTTCACAACTCGCCCTCTGGTGCAGTTGAGCGTGTAATCTATGCATTGCTGGAAAAGTCCGCCAAGATATCCCGGACCGGAGGCACTCCGTCATTACCCCTGTGGCTGTCGCACACGCAGGTCAGGGTCATTCCTGTTGGCAAGGAGCACACCGAATACTGCGAGAAGATCCTTGCAGAGCTGTCTGCTAACCAGATCAGGGCAGACATTGACGACCGTGACGAAACCGTGGGCAGAAAGATCCGGGAGTCAGAGACGGAGTGGATACGCTACACTGTAGTCATTGGAGATAAGGAAATGAATTCTTCCAAGCTAATAGTGCGAGATAGGAACGAGGGCAAGCAGCGCGAGATCACTTTGCAGGACCTGATATCTGAAGTAAGGGCCCAGACAAAGGACAAGCCCTATCTTCCACTGAACCTGCCGGCACACCTGTCGACAAGGCCGCAGATCATGGTCTAGCGTATCTACGGGACAGTATCCTGTACAGCGTCTGGGTGGCGAGCGCGCCTTCGCGATAATCGTCGTTTCGGAGCCCGACTTCGACCATATCCATTCCGATCAGGCGGGCCGACGGGCTGATCGCCTTGACCAGCTTTAGCACTTGGAATGGGTCCAGGCCGAATGGCTCAGGAGTTCCAGTGCATGGCACGTAGGACAGATCGTAGGCATCAATGTCAAATGAGATGTAGATCTTTTTGCCGGCTGTGGCCTTTTGCAGGTGATCGGCAACTGAATCAATGTCGTCGTGCACCTTCCACGCGTCAAACGTTGTCACGCCGTTCTTGATCGCCGTTTCATTTTCCTCCCTATCGGTCTGCCGGATGCCGATCTGGATCAGGTTCTTGCCGGGGATGTGTTCAAGCAGGTGGTAAAAGGGAGTGGTATGACACATCTTCAAGCCCTCGTACTCGGGCTTCATGTCGCGGTGGGCATCAAAGTGTATCACGACAGGATTTTCATTTGCAAGAGCCTTTAGCTGATAGTATGACAAAGTGTGTTCCCCGCCGAGCATGACGGGGATCTTGTTTTCACTGCGCAGCGAACCGACGATTCTTGGGACGGCAGAATCCAAAATTGCAAGCGTCTTGGAAATGCTGTTCTTTGCCCTTGGCAGCTTCAGGTCGCCAAGGTCAAATATGCCTACCATGTCGTAAATGTCTGCCTTTTCGTCCAGCACAAAGGTCTCTATCTGGTGGGCAGATGCGAGCCTGATTGCCTCTGGCCCTCTTGAAGTTCCCTTGCCAAAGCTCGTAGTGGCATCAAGCGGCACGCCATAGACCACGACATTTGACTCTTTGAGAGAAATTCTTACGGGTGTGTCAGCAAAGCTGTAGCCGGCCTTGGTCTTCTCTGGCACCGTAAACAGCGGCAGGATCGCGTCGTCCAAACTAGCAAGTCTCCAAAAGGGAGCGGATATAATAAACTATCATAATAGAGGCTCTGGACAGCGCGAGAGATAGACAGCCGGCAGATTCGAGAATCGATCAAAAAAGAGGGAGAGGAGAGGAACAAACTACGCCGTGGATTTAACTTCAACTATCCAGTCGCAATTCATTCCCAGCTTTTGATGATGCTGCTGTACCGCATCCTTGCTGGGCGCGTCAAGAAGACAGTAACATCTGTCCTCTTCCTTATTGTAGAGAATGTTCTTGTGAGTAATACCAAACTCGTCCTTTGGTGCGTTCTGCGCTTGTCTTATCGCCTCTTCTTCCATGTTTCCCATCTTGTGTGAGTCGAGGAATGTGGGCATCAAGATAGGAGTGGAGCCAAAAGTTATAAGGATTCTTTAAGATTTGCACCAATTACTGTCACAATCCGCACATTTGCCCATCCCCGCCCAGCTAACTAGCATACTCTTGAAAATGTGCTATCTGACGACAAGATAGCGCAATCGCTACCATGCCACGCGACAGTTAACAGGATGGTTATCGCCTGCTATGCTACCAGAACGACAAATCAACAGCAGCCCGCCGACGGATAACAACTAACATGATGCAAACAATCTAGCGAGGGAAACATCTGCTGGATTTACAGGCAAATCTCATAAAATTCTTCAGACCATAGTGTAGGCAGGTTGCCAGCCGGGTACAAGATTGTTCTTTCTGGCAGCAAGACGGCGGTTAGCGATTTTAGGCACTCTAGTTGGATAGGCTTCCTTGGATGCATCCCATCAAACTATCCCAAGATGCCGTGCGGCAGAGAGATTGTGGAAAGCGTCTTCTTTCCAACTCGTAGCGACGATGAGGGCCGGCTGAAATTCGCGCCATATCCGCTCCGCAAAATCGAAGCAGCCCTTTTGGAATACGGATTTACTGAAGATGAAGTGATCATTGCTGACCCGCGAAAATTGGACAGGGCGATAGGCCCTGATACGCGGATAGTCGGGTTGACGGTACACGATCCAATGGGGTATTCTGCGGTTTCTCAGCTGAATGCGTGCCTCTTCCGGCTGATCGGCTGGTGGCCAGCGCCTTCCTACACGGCAGCGGTCTTTGATGAGATTATCAGGAATCCGCTCCTAAAGAAATACAATTCAAAGCTGATAATTGGGGGACCTGGGATCTGGCAGCTCGAAGAACATCCTGAAATGTTCAGGGAATGGGGGATCGACTGCCTAGTATCTGGAGAAGCAGAGTCGATAGTGGGTCCTCTCTTTGAAAGTGTGCTGAAAGGAGAGCCTCTGCCCGAGCGTGCTTCGTCAAGCAGGCCAATGCGCTCAGACAAGGTTCCGCTGATCAAGGGTCCTTCAACCGGCGGCATTGTGGAAATCACCCGTGGCTGCGGCCGCGGCTGCCAATTTTGCACCCCTGATCTCTTGTTCTTTGGAAGTATACCCAAGGAGAACATCCTGAAGGAAGTGGAGATTCAAGTCAGGCATGGGCTCAGCCGGATAGAGCTTCACTCTGAAGATGCACTATTTTATGGTCGCAAGCCGGGCAATTTCGAAGTGAACCACGACGCTGTAGTCGACCTCTTTACCTCTGTCAAAAAGTTCCCCGGAGTCAAGCAGGTGGCGACCGACTTTTTTGCATGCTCGACCGTCAAGTCCGCACCCAAGACTGTCAAGGCAATTTCTGAAATAATGGGTCTAGATAGAAAGAATCCTGGATATGTCGAGACTGGTCTTGAGACCGTTAGCCCGCGGCTGGTACAGAACATCATGCCCGGCAAGGTCAAGCCATATTCGATCGAACAGTGGCCGGATGTTATTGATGACGCATTGGGAATACTTGATGACAACCACTGGTTCACGGTGGCCTCAATGATGACTGGCCTTCCAAAAGAGACCGAAAATGACGTAATAAGGAGTATCGAGTTTATCGACAGGATAAAGCACCACAACGTGTTTGTCTGGGTCTTCCCACTCATGCCGCTCAGAGCCATGCTCAAGAACGCAGCGAAATGGGCCCCCGAGTATACACCTCTTAGACAGGAGCTGATACTAAAAGCCACCCGGCATTCAATCAGCCTGATAAACAGGGAGGCGCCAAGGATTCTGAAAGTGATTCCTGTCTGGGCGCGGCCATCTGCCCTGCTTGCGCTGAAATAGGTCACAGGAATGACGCTTCACTTTTTCAAGCAAGCCGACCAAGCCATTGTGCGGCGTGACGACCGGCTAAAACTCTACAAAGACCTGCAGCACACCCAAAATCCGGAAGGCGAGGCTGTAATGCACGTGTCCAGTGTTGTGAACGACCTAATCAAGATATCTGGCTCGATGCCAGAGTAGCGAAAACACGCGGCAGGTCACTTCTTCCAGAAAAGCTCGTCAAGGCTCTGCTGGCGGGGCTTGCCAAGCACCGACTTGAAGTCAAAGTTCAGGACAGAGAGCACCTGATCAAGAGTAGCCTCCATCGTCTCGAGATATTTTTCGGTGTCGATCTCGTCAGGCCTTGCAAGCTCCACAGGCTTGACTCCTTCGCCGTTCTTTATCTTGACGTAGGAAATAACATCTCCTGCCCTTATCTCACGCCCCCTGTCAGATTCAACAAGCATCTTGGCTGCCTTGATGTGCTGGGGAAGTCCTTTGTAGGTTTCGGCGCTCTTGCCATCGACTGTCTTTGCTCCTGCCGTCTTTTTCCCGTACGTGCTCAATGACTTGTTAATCGTGACGTTAAAGCTCAGGTCCTGAAGCGGAATCTTGTGATTCTCCAGGTTCTTGGCATTTTCCTGCACGATGTTTTTGATGTTGTTCTTGGCCGATTCAAAGTCCTTTTCAGAGTTTACCTTGCCGAGGATGTTCAGGATTTCGTAGAATGCATTTCTGATAAATGGAGGGGTGTGCGATTTCTTGCCTGTCAGTCCCTTCACGTCGACAGTACCGTCTGGCTTGACTCCGAGGTAGTTTTTCTTCAGATCACTAAATACCACGTACCTGTATTCCTTGTCAACCTCAAGGTCGACTCCAAGGGTGTTCCTGGCCCACGAAGCCACTTCCTCGATGGCAGTTGGAGAAGGATTTTTCAAGAACAGCGAGTCGGTGTCAGAATACACCACTTCAATTCCTAGTTCCTTGCACTTGTTGATGGCCCTGTGGATGGTGCTTCTGCCTATAGCAGCAATTGCGTCGGCAACAGGTAGGCAATAGAGCGGGAATATGTCGGCACCCATGACACCATAGCTCGCGTTTAGAATGACCTTGATAGCTTGGCTTACGACGTTGTAAAGCTGCCTTTCCTGCACGGGAAGATTCTTGTCCTTTGACAATTGCTTGTAATAATTGACTCTCAGGTCGCGCAGAGACCCGATGAGGAGAGATGTCAGACCCTTCCTTTGCTTGCAGACCCAGTGGGTCGTCCCTTCAATCTTTGATGTCTCTTGGCACTCTTTATGCGGGCAGTTGATTGTTTCGTACGACAAGTTGTGGACCTTGATTATGCTGGGATACAGGCTCGCAAAGTCCAGTACGACGACGTTAAAGTGGATACCCGGTGTTGGCTCGACCACTTCGCCGCCGCGGTACTTTTTTTCTTTTATCACCGCTGTGGTCGAGGCAGTGCCTTTGGCCTCAAGCTCCCTTCTGCTTGGTATCAGCTCATTCCTTTGTCTGTGTTCGTAATACAATATCCCGCGAATCCACTGGTTGACGCCAAAGCGGGCGATATCGTCAACCGATAGCCGCCCAATCCTTGCAATCACGACTAGCAGCTTCATGAGCAGGTTATCGTCATTGCTTGTCAGCCTGAATGTCAGACTCGCATCTTGAAGACAGTATTTGGCAAGCGTCTGGATTGGGAGGTCGCTGATGTCTCCTTCAAATTCTAATTTTGATTCGCCAAGCAGAGCTTCAGAGATCGCGTTCAGCGTCTTTTCGGCATAGATTCGATTGTAAGCATAGATCTGGATAGAGCGATTGTCAAAAGTCCTGTAGAGGTCGATGTGGATGCCGTGCCTTATTCCGACAGGTTCCGCCTGCATTCCGCGCTTGATAAACGACTCTTTCTTGACCATGATTGGCACTTTTTCCTTTGGTATTGCGACCCCATTTGCTGGATCGATCCGCGGATCCTGTGAGCGCGCATAAAGGTATGGAAGGTCAAAGTCGTCGCCGTTGAAAGTAAGCACTATTGGGTATTCACTGATTATCCGGAATGTCTTTTCCAGCAGCTCTTTTTCTGTCTGGCAAAGCTCTGCTTCTGGAATCAGCGGCTCGCCTGTGCTTGGCATGTTGCTTGCAAGAACCAGCACCTTCTTGAAGCCGTCACTCGCCGCAAAGCCGACCGCAGTCACCCGCCTATCATGGTCGCGGGGGTTTGGCATCCTGCCTTCTTCAGTTTCGACTTCAATGTCCACCGCCACCCTCTTTAGCTCCGGTATGGGCTGGTTGAGCAGGTTCGCCCAGTTGGTGATGTACTGCCTGTATTCCTTGCCAGACTCGCCAGTCTCCTTTATCTTGTCCCACAAAAGGTTCTTCAGGGCGACCGACACCTTCTCAGAAATAGGGTATTCAAAATAATTGATCTGTTCGCCCTTTCTCACATAGTACGTCCCTGGGATCAGCGAGCGGTCGTAGAGATAGTTTTCATGGTATTTGATATCCGCCTCCCAAGAGGTGACTTTTTCGCGGAAGCTATGGTCGCTGCCACCTATCGATAGCGGGTCTGGCGCCAGAACCTTGAGCACTTCTATTTCCTTATCTGCAATGATGTCGCGCTTTTTGACGCGCTCGATCGTATACTTGGTCTCCTTCTGCGCAACCTGTTCTGCCAAGTCGGCAAACTCCATCTTTGTATAGCAGTACGGTTTGTGGTCGGTTCTGTCACGCCAGTGATAAATGACACTATCTCTTGGATCATAGAACTTTAGGTAGACCTTTTTCTCTTCGCCTGAATATACTGCGGAGAGCAGCAGCATCGGTCTTCCCTCTGGCATCTCTGGCAGGTCGTCAAGCCTCTTCCTCCTTTCGGGCACAAAATCCTGCTGCTGTTGCTGCTGTTGCATTACGATACACACCTTGTTCAATCTTTCAATATTAAACGTTTTATCTGGCTCGCTGCCTCATGTAAACGTGGACTGCAAGGTCGCGATAATCGGAGGCGGCTTGCTTGGGACGTCGATCGCCTATTTCCTGTCTGCTCACGCCAAGGACCCCGGGTCGGTTGTGCTGGTAGAACAGGAAAGCAACATAGCTCAGCACACCAGCAGCAGGAACACCGGCAAGGTCCATGCCCCTTTCCTGTACGACCCTGCAAAGAAGAAGACCTTTGCAAAGGCAGCTTCGCTTGGTTATGAGATGTGGCAGAAATACTCTGAACACAAGGGGTTGCCGTTCAAGCGTGACGGGGTGTTGGAGGTGGCGCTTGACGACAAGGGGATCGACCGGCTGCGAAAATACGTGGAGTGGGGAGAAGCAAACGGCCTTGCCAGGAGCGAGCTCCGGCTCCTTGACAAAAATGAAGTTGCAGTGATGGAGCCAAATGTCCGCTGCTCCTCCGCAATCTACTGCTCAAAGGACGCGTCGGTCAACTACGGCGCACTTGCACTTGCACTCCTTGACGATATCCGATCATTTGGCTGCAGGCTCTTGCTTGGGCACAAAGCCGTGCAGATATCATCATCTTCCAACCAGGGAGGGACCTACTCGATAACGACGAATCAGGGCAAACTCATCAGGGCAGAGTATTTGGTCAACGCCGCAGGTGGCAGCTCCATGGACATTGCCCACATGATGGATGTCGCCGGGGATTATACGGACCTGCATTTCCGCGGCGAGTACTGGCAGGCTCCGGAGCAATATCATGACCTGACAAAACTCTCGATATATTCTGTGCCCCGGCATCCCGAGTATCCGTTCCTCGACCCGCACTGGATAGTGAGGGCGGACGGGAGGCGCGAGGTGGGACCAAATGCAGTGCTTGTCTTTGGGCCGTACGCATACACCTGGCGCAGGAACCTTGCGTACATGCTTCCAAAGATAATCGAGTCGTCAAGGACTGGTGCGCGCAGGATGGTATTGGACAGGCAATTCCTGTCGCTTGCAAGCACCGAGCTCAAGAGCTCACTTTCCAAGACTGCAATGATAAACCGCGTCCGCGAATTTCTGCCCATGATACGTCCTGCCGCGTTCACCCAGCGGGGGACTGCCGGCATACGCTCTTCTGTGATAGACCGGTCAGGCAAGTTCGTGCCCGACACGCTCGTTATGGAGCGCGAATCTTCGCTTCATGTGCTCAACTACAACTCTCCCGGCGCCACGGGCGCACTGCCTATGGCCGCCAGCATTGCTAGCAATGTAATTGAAGCAGGCGCGATAGCACTGTCGACGGATGGCAGGCCAAGGTCGCTCTGGGACGCTACAGAGGTCGCAGCCAAAATGGAAGGTTAACACATTTTCGTAGATTCCCTGATGTCTTGACAAAAGCTCTGCGAACTAGCGATTGGGGACAATTTCTCGCGGTCAGGCCACAACGGTAAGGAATGCATAGCATTTTCAATTGTAAAGCACGCAAAAATGTCTCTCCCTTGCTACCACAATGAATGTCAAGGTATGCCCAAGTTCTATGTTTGAAGAGGAGGCGCTTACAAACCAGCCTGACTGCGTCGGCAATTTTTTAAGTTACTGCGCTACAGAAAAAGCAGCTTGCTCAACCAAGTTTTCCTTGATGCTCTCAAAAACAGAGATGCCAAGATATCCAAGATAAAGAATCCAAACTTTGACAAGATATTAGCAGAGGCATCGTCACGCTGGGTTCCTTACGAACCAACGCCGGAAAAATGCGAGTCAGCAGGCATTGACAGCAGTTGGAACAAGAGGGCTTTGCAGGGTCTGCAGCTGTACGTAGTGGATGCAGTTGCCGTAACAAGCGCTAACAAGATCTTGTCAGCGGAATGGGACCATGACATCGTAGGCTCTGCGAGGGCCGATTTTCTGGAATCAAAGGCGATGGAAATGGAGGCATCGGTAGCGCAGCAGGCCGCCGGCAAGGTGGATATTGCCTGCATAGACGGATCTCTGGTCTCAAGATTGCTCAGGGCAACTCCCGAGGCTGCATTTGAAATGGTTAAAAAATGTGACACCTGCATCTTTGTGTCAAAGAGCTCAGAGAGCCGGTCCCAGTTTGGCAACATGGGATCAAGGGCCGGAGACATCTATTATTACGGCCATGCCTCCAATCGTGCCGGCTTTAGCCTCCCCGTACAGGCTCAGTTTCGTCATGCACCCCTCTACGAAGTGTATGCTCGCCTGCGTGACCACACCCCATTGATCAG
Organism: Nitrosopumilales archaeon; assembly: GCA_044507735.1. GTDB lineage: Archaea > Thermoproteota > Nitrososphaeria > Nitrososphaerales > Nitrososphaeraceae > Nitrososphaera. Next base: position 7,414 of record JBIQJB010000010.1, on the reverse strand, counting down.
GATAGAGATTTTGGGCGCTGTCAGCAAGCAAGAGGTTTCAAGAATTCTGGACAGACTGCGTTATCACAGTGTCTCTGGATATCCGTACTCTCTAAAACTTGCACACAATGCCTGCAAGATAAGCAATGAAGATATAGACAGGCTCGCAAGCATATTCAGCTTGCAGAATGAACAAGGCGCGAGGGATGCCCTGAATGAGTAATGGCAAGGAAAAGCAAGAGCTGGGCATTGTTATCGGGGTTGCAAAGCCCGACCAGGTCACCTTTGAATCAAGAAGGCCGGTAAGCATTGGGGAATACGTTATTCTTAATTATGGCAGGGGCAAGGTGCTTGGTCTAGTAGAAAGCTCATCAATCAGCAGCGATGCGCTTGGCAACAACATTCGCAACTACGAAGAAGCCTCTGAGAGCAAGGAGGTTGCATCGGTAAATGGCCGGGACAAGAGCTACAAGGGCCACGTTCGCATCCTAGGATATCTTGAAGAGCTGAAAAAATGCAAGGCAATACTTCCCGCGCTGCCGCCGGAGCCGGGCACCGAAGTCTACGAAGCATCGGCTCAGGATCTGACCATGATATTTGCTCCCGACAGTAAAGAATGGATACGGATTGGCACTCTTCTTCGAAACACGGAAGTTGACGCGCGGGTGAACGTTGACAAAATAGTCTCCAGACACTTGGCAGTGCTTGCAATGACTGGCATGGGCAAGAGCAACCTGGTTTCGCTCCTGGCAAAAGAAGTCGCAAGAATAAATGGAACGATGGTCGTATTTGACTACCATGACGACTATTCGACCCTTGACATGGGGAGCAACAACAGCAACCTGATGGATGCGAGGATAAACCCTCGGCTATTGTCTGCGGACAAGCTTGCAGAGGTTATTGAAATTCAGGAAAAAGCGACCAACCAGATGCATGTCCTTCGCGTCGCATTCACTGAAGAGGTAAAGCAGCGCAAGGGCGATGACTTTTGGGAAGCCCTCATCAACTCTGCTGCAGCGGTTGGAGCAGACAAGGCCTACCGTGAAGCAGCGGCCAAGGTCGTGGACAAGATAGACGACGCAAGGCGCAAGTTCCATAATATTCTTGATCCTGGAATGGCAGATCCGCTGGCCCTGGTCAAGAACGGCAAGATAAACGTAATCAACCTGGTAGAATTGACGGAAAGACAGGCCAATATCGCAGTATCTTTCTACCTTGAAGGACTGTTGGAGGATCGCAAAAGGGCAACCCTGCAGAAGAAGGGTGCATCAAAGTCGCCACCGCTGTTTCCAGCCCCTGTGCTCGTGGTTATCGAGGAGGCACACGTCTTTATACCGCGGGATGAAGACACCGACACAAAATATTTCGCCGCCAAAGTTGCAAGAGAGGGCAGAAAGTTTGGCCTTGGACTCGTAATAGTGTCGCAGAGGCCCCGGGGCATAGACGCCAACATCTTGAGTCAGATGGGCTCCCTTGCGGTAATGCGCATGATCCAGCAGGATGACCAGGCACATGTATCGGCCGCAAGCGAAGCTCTTAGCAAGGACCTGATAGATCAGCTTACGTCGCTGAATCCGGGAGAGGCGATATTCGCCGGCCAGTGGGTAAACCTGCCGACTTTTGTCAAGATAGACGAGGTAAAGGAGCGCAAGATAGGTGGAGACCAAAAGGCTGTGGAGGAGTGGAGTCAGCTTGCCGCGATGAAAAAAGTTCGCAGAGAGTCTTCAGACTCGTACATTCCGTCAGGGTATATACAGGATTAGCTGCTGTCATAATGGTGCACAATCGCTATGCTAGTCTCGCACATCTCTGACCTCCATCTCAGCTACGCCCAATTTGGCCTCGAGGAAAGGGAGGAGGATGTATACGAGACGTTCCATGAAGCCATAGATGTTTCAATAAGAGAAGGGGTCAAGCTTGTAATCCTTGCAGGAGACATTTTTCACAATCCCAAGCCCTGTGGCAAGGCTGTTATCACACTGGGAAATGCATTAAAAAAGCTCAGGGACAAGCAGATATCCGCAGCATTTGTCCTGGGCGAGCATGACATCAGTCGCATGCGGGACATCCCGTTCCCGCACATTTACAGCAATCTGGGTCTAGCAAGAAGGCTCAGACACGACGAGCCTCTTGTTGTTGACAACTGCGCGGTGTTCGGAGCAGACAAGGAACGGCGAAGCAACATCGATGCGCTGTTGGACAAGCTGCGCAATGCAGGGCAGGTGGCGGAGCAGCAGCATTCAGACAAGAAAAAGATACTGGTGCTTCACCAGGGGCTTATGGACTTTAACAAGTTTGCTGGCGAAATCAACTCCAGCGACCTGCCGCCTGGATTTGACTACTATGCAATGGGACACTACCATGACCATCAAGAAAAAAGGTTCAGCTTCCTTGGCGGTCCGCTGGCGTACCCCGGCTCTATCGACCTGACGCCGAGTGAAGGGATCAAAGAGACCGAGAAGGGATTTATCCTCACAGACATGTCGGGGGAAGAGCCTTCGACCCAGTGGATTCCGCTGAGCAAGCGCCGCCAGCAGTTTTCTGCGCGCATAAGCTACAAGGACATCTCACGCGAGGTGGACAGGGTGATTGAAAAGGCAAAGACCCTTGGCACCAAGAAACCAGTGGCAAGGATAGAGGTCGAAGGGACCGACATTGACTCAAGAGTTATAGCCGAGCAGCTGAAGAGGCTCAACGAATGGTGTCTGCACTATGTGTGGCAGCCCCTGGAGGATGCCAAAGCAATGACGGTGTATGATTCAAGGCCCGCCGACATTGACAAGGAACTCTACAGGCTTTCGGTCGAAGCGCTTGGATCGGATGATCTTGCAAAGTTTGCCGTTGGCGAAATCCTGCCGCTTGCTGCAGAAAAGGATGGTGCCAGATCTGTTCTGGATATTGTGTGGCAAGCTTACAAGGCCGCCAAGTTTGAAGGAGGGGGAGGAGGGGCAGCCGCAGCAAAATGATAAAGGACATCGAGCTGAAGGACTTTATCGCGCACAAGGATACAAAGATAGAGTTTGGAAAAGGCATCACAATATTTGTTGGGCACAACGGCTCAGGCAAGTCGTCAATTATTGATGCGATTACCTTTGCTCTCTTTGGCGAGCACACTAGAGGCAAATCCAAGAAGAACCTTGTGAGGAGGGGTGCCAATGAGGCAATGGTGCAGATGCGCTTCACGCTCAATTCTAGAGAGTATGAGGTTGCAAGAGGGATGGAGGGGAGCTCACAATCCTTCTCACGGCTTTCACTCATTGCAGACGGAGGTCAGGCTGTCAACAAGCTGCTGGTTGGAGGAGAAAGAAAGCAGTTTGGTGAATCCACAAAGAAAGAAGTGGAAAAGGTTCTTGGAATGGACTATGACAAGCTGCGCGTTGCGGCAGTAGTACAGCAGGGCGAGCTTGCCAGAATAGTCGAAGCACAACCAAAGGCATTCAAGGAACTTGTAAATGGCCTGATCGGGATCGACAGACTAGACCTTGCATTTGAAACAATGCGCGATGTAATTACAGGCTTTAGGGACAGGCTGCGCGACGAAACAGGAGGATACACCGACCAGGATATCCAAAAGATACAGGAGTTGATCAGCAAAAAAGAGGTCGAGCTCAAGCAAGCTGAATCTCTCCTGGTAGAATTTGAAGATGAAAAAAAGCTGCTAGAAGACAAGATTCGACAGACAGAGCGTGAGATTGAGAGGATGGAGCCTATGACTCTCCAAGTCAGAGAGCTCCAAACAAGGGAGGAGTTGCTTGTACGGCATGTAAACGAGAAGCGAAACCAAATTAGCAGCGAGGTATCTAGACTGGAACGAATAATCAGAGAAGCGGCAAGCGCGCTTGAGCTGCTGAAGAGCAAAGACGAAGTTAACATCCGGCTCCAGATGGCAAAATCTGAAATTGAAGAGCTCCAGTCACAAATAGAGCAAAACGAAGGCGCGTCCGGCAAGCTTCGCGGTCTTGTGGAATGTGCCGGCCGGCTTCAAATAGTGGACGGTCGGTGTCCAGTATGCAATTCTGCAGTCACCAAAGTAAATGAAATGTTTGACATTTCACACATTCAGGCGGAGATAAAGGCCAGGGCAGAGGAAAAATCAAAACTTCAGGCTGCAAAGATTGAGCTAAAGAAAGAAGAGCAACAGCTGGCAGATCAGGACAAGAAAATAGCGGCAGCAGAAAAGTTCCTGTCAAACAACTCTATCAGTTCCGCTAACGACATTGCGAAATTGCGAGAAGATCTGGACAAGATGCAGCAGGACCTGGCAAGGCTGCCGCACCAGATTGTAAAAGTGGGAGCAGACCCTCTGCAAATAGCAATTGATGATAATTCCAAGTCGCTGGCGGAGGAGATAATTTCATTGAGAGAGCGAGTGAAGGGTTTCAGCAACCAGCTGTACTCAAATGCCAAACTGGAGAAGAGCACGCTGTCGCAGCGGCTGATGGATGTCAACAGGAAAATTGGCATACATCAGAAAGCAATCGACGACAACAAGGCTGCGTTGGATTCTGCGAAGAAAACAATAGAGCAGCTAAGTAGCGCGGCAGAGTTTGTTCGGATTCTTGAAAAGATAAGATCCGTAATTTTCAACAGGGATGGGATGGTGGGAACAAGCCTGCGCTCCTGGGCACTTGGGATAATATCACAAAAAGCTTCGGAGTACGCGTCGCTCTTTAACATCGGAATTTCAAGAATAGAGCTTGAAGAAGGCACCCGGGAGATATCCATAACCTGCTATGGCCGGCAGGGAGAAATAGACATGGACTCTCTGAGCGGCGGCGAAAAGGTTGCCGTCGCGCTCGCTCTGCGGCTTGGAATTGCGTACATGATGGGTTCAAGCAAGCTTGATTTTGTAATCCTTGACGAGCCGACAACACACCTCGATGAAGAAAGAAGAAAGGCCCTTGTGAGGATAATATCCGAAGCCTTCAGGGAAGGATCGGGTCCGCTTGCCCAGATGATAATAATAACACACGACTCTGAAATTTTTGAGGATTCCGAAATAGATCAGCTGTTCAGGTTTGCCATGACTGCGGATGGCTCACATGTAACGCAGGAACCGATCAGTTGAGAGCTCTCTGCCTGCACTAGAATGCTTTAAGATCGGATCAAGTATTCTATTGTCTTGATTAAGATAGCCTCCTCTGCAGATGTCAAGTGGACGATACGCGCCCCCAATGCAACTAATGCAAAGATCAACCGCCTAATCTCTTCGATAATCGTCCTCTAGCCTGACTATGTCGCTCTCATCAAACTCGCCGATCGATATCTCAAGTATTAATCCATCGGTTCCCGCGCCGATCAGCCTGTGAACTGCTTTCTTGGGTATGGTTATAGATTCTCCTTCTTGCAGTATCTTTGTATCCTTGTCCAACTGCACCTTTACAGGACCTTTTATGACCTTCCAGAATTCTGAGCGGTTGTTATGATATTGCAATGATAGCCTTTTGTCGCCATCAAGGTAGACAAGTTTGACAGTGCTTTTTTCATTGAGCGTAAAGCGCTCAAACTTGCCCCATGGTCGCTTTTCTACTATGGTCAATGACGGGGTAGATAATGCCATAGCTTTTAAGTTCTTCTCTGGATATCAAAGACCCTGCTACTGGAGTAGGGCTACTGAAAATGTCAAGAATATTCGACACAGATCAAGCAAAGATGCACACACGTGTCTGTGATCATAGTCGCTACTGATTGGGACGTGCGCATGCTTCGGGGGACCGTGCTACTCCGATGGCTTGTCTTCCAAGCTTGCAGACAGATCCAAGACATAGATCTTGATAGGTGAGATTCAGCAGTGATCTGCGATCTTGGGATCTAAGGGCCGTGAGACTGAATAGACAGAACTTCCAAAGTGTATGGCCTCGACGTATAGAAAAAAGCATTCTGGCCGCGTTTTTTGCCTACGGGGATTCAAACGATCCGGGCCGTGCGGCAAGAGTTGCCTCAATTTCCTGAACCTTGCCATCCCTTATGATCACGAGCTTGATGTCATCTCCGACATTCTTCTCGCTGGAAAGATAGACTAGAACGTCGTCTATCTTTCTCACATCCATGTCGTCGATCCCAATTATCACGTCTCCGCCAAGCACAACAGACCTTCCGTCTATTGTAACCCTCTCATTCCCGCCCTTGACTCCCGCCTTTTCTGCAGGGCTCCCAGACACAACATCAACTACAAGAAACCCCCTTGGCTCTTGCAGGTCAAGTGAGTTGGCTATCCCCGGCGTGATGTTGATCCCAGTAACGCCAAGCCACGGGTGCTTAAAGGAACCCGTCTCTATTATGGACAAGGCAACCTTGTTTACCATATTTGAAGGCAGGGCAAATCCCACACCAACAAAGTAACCGGTCCTGGTGTATATGGCTGAATTGACTCCTATGACCTTGCCTTCCATGTTTATTAGAGGTCCGCCCGAGTTGCCGGGGTTGATTGAAGCATCAGTCTGAATTACGTTGGGAATGGAAAAGATGTTGCCGCTGCCTCCTTGTTGAGCAGGGGAGCCTGGCGACTGGGCAGGGATGAGCCTGCCAAGGCCGCTGACTATGCCGGTGGTCATGGTTCCTGAAAGTCCAAACGGATTGCCAATTGCTACGACTTGATCTCCGACCCTAATCTTGTCCGAATCAGCAAGGGCAAGAGGGACTAACTTGTCCTTTGGCACATCCTTTGAAGATACCGCCAAGACAGCCAAATCTGAATACGGGTCAGACCCAACCAGTCTTGCCCTGTAGATCGTGCCATCGCTGAAAGTTACGTCATAAGGACCACCCGGTGATATCACATGGTAGTTTGTTATGATGTGGCCTGACTCGTCAAATACAAAGCCGGATCCCAATCGTCCGGTGCCTACCCCGCTTGTTACCTGAACAACAGAACCGTGAGACTTGTCAAAGAGATCAGGCAAGGAAAGGTAGGATTCATCATCCGCTGATGTTGCTGAAGCGTTTTCCGTAGAGGCATAAGCAGGACCTGCTGTGCCAACGGCAAGCGGGTAGTCGCTCTGATATCTTTCAAAGTAATAATTGACTTCACTTTGTACTGCTGGACTGGAAAGGGCAGTATCTGAATGCTGAAGTTGGTGATAATAATAAATGTCCGCGCTTGTAAACCCAACAAGCGCGCTGAGAATCAAGGCTAGCGGGAATGCAAATTTTCTAGCCCCAAGTATGGCCACAGGATATCGATAGCAGATTTTTCTAATATTCTTTTTTGTGCAATAGATTTTACACTCCTCTTTTTGATTGCGTTAAATGATTCTGTCCTTGTCGACTATGGCCATGGATACTATACTGCGGGTCTGCAAGAAGATCTAACGCGACTGACGTAGACCACCGCACCCATGACTACCCCGAACAATGCAAGAATCACGATGGAGAATTCAGGCACTATTGTGTATTCCATGCTTTCGACGCTCAATCTTGCGGAGGCAATACTTCT
>JBIQJB010000042.1:0-13192 GCA_044507735.1 Nitrosopumilales archaeon | reverse complement strand
CCTAGTATACCATGAAAAATCATTATTGCAATTTCCAAAAGTTCTTTTTCCTTAAAGACCGTCGAGTCGGGCCTGACAGAGTGTTCCAATACGCGATTGTCCTGGAGTGATGCACATTTGGCGTGTTAGGGACAAGCGAGTCGTGTGCGCTTGCCTGGTTTGCAAGAAACAACTCGAAAAATTGCTATTGGCGATACACATCGCGACAAGACACTAGCCACGTGTAATGCACACGTCTCTCACACGATAACAGCCAATGCAATTCTTCAGTGTCTTCTGGTTGTTTTTCTACCCTTCTTCTTGCTGGCTTTCTTGGTGGCCTGCTTCTGCTTACGCTTTGGCTTGCCTTTCGCCTTTACCCTTAACTTCTTCTTTTCCTTTTTCGCCTTCGTCTTTGCCACTGCCACCTTCCTGGCGACAACAGATGTATTCTTTGGCTTGGTCTGTTTCTTCGCCTCCTTCTTACGATGGCATGAACAGGTGCATTTAAGGAAATAGTTTGCATCAATCGGAGAGATCTCTTTTTTCAGAACGGCCCAGCCTGTGCACTTTTGGTGGACACCGTCTTGGCAGTGTTTCAGTAGTCTGTCAACTACTATGTCCTTGCTCTTGTTGATGGTGAGCGTCTTGATACGTCGTGATGCCTTAGCCATTTCTTTTGTGTTAAGAATATTGTCACTTCTTAAATAGATTTGCTGGTCAACTATGAGCCTCTAGCCAGCAAATCAGAAGATTTTACCGATGATATTGTGATTCTTTCATAGCTTTTTGCGCTCTTGTATTCACGCCGCAAGAAGGCGCCAGGAACTTGACTTGGTTGAAAGTTGGGGGATGGAGGAATACTCCTTCCTTTAGCTAATCTGCTACCCTCCTGTAACTATTTGGGTATGCATCGGAAGCTGCGCCTTTACATACTTAATTGCGTTCAAAGACGGGAGAGATGTCTTGACCCCTTGCAAAATGACAGAGTCTTGATCTATTGCGGGAGCATGTAAAGCGCGAGCCGGATCTTGATCGTGTCTGAAATGATGAATTGTACATTGAAAGCATGAGCCTCCAAAGAAGTGTTCCACTCACAGTTCGCTATACATGCCAACAGACTCGTTTTCTTTGCATTGGTGTGGTTGAAATTTCATGGGAGAAAGCCCGCGCCGAAGATATCAATTCTTTTTCAAGTGGTTTGGAACTCTGGTGCTTTTTTTCAACAGTCGGAATTTGCTGCTATTCGCTAATTCCAAGTATTGGAAAATGTCATTGGTGTTCATCTCACCACCAGTACGGGGCATGGCGCATATGTTACAACGCCCGAGGCCACACTGCCAAGCAGCATTTTGCTTATGCCCGATCTCCCCCTAGTTCCAATTACAATCAAGTCAGCCTTCTCTCGATCCGCATAATTCACAATTGCTGCCACTGCGGACAGAGGAGAATCTATTACATCGGCCTTAACACGCACCTTTCTCTGTTCAGCGTCGGTGATTATCTTGGTGAACCACTTTTGGGCCTGTTCTTTGGCTCTCTCGATCTTCTTCTTTATTGGATCGGGGTAGGATAACCTGTAAAGTCCCAGTGATTGAAGGTACTGGTCGATGCTTACGACATGAACCACGCTCACTTCAGATCCATATCTTTCGGCCATATTCACCGCATATTCTGCCGCTTCCATAGATTTCTTTGAACCGTCAATAGGGACAACTATCTTGGAAATTTTTTGAGCCATTAACCATGTTATAGCCACATTTCTTAAAAGCAGCAAGAATGCATTGCAATTCAGTGAAGACCCACTCGATAAATACTCTCTCAACAATATATCGATGCGACAAAGCAGTATCCTACAAAGAGAGCGATTCCCCAACCAGTGCTCAAAATCAAATTGCGGTTTGGGTTATTGAAGAGCCAAGGGGAAAATTATATCTCAACTGAGGGGAATCGGAGAATAGCAGCGCTGGAAGTACCATCAGAGGCCGACTACGAGGCGGCTGGTGTCCCACCCTGGTGTTGGTCAAGAGATTAATGCTGCTACTGAGTAGCGCGACTATCCGTCTAACTGCTAATCGCATTCATGACGTCAGAAATCTTCTTGATCTTTGTGCCATACATGCGCTTCATGTAATCTAGACCTGAGATGTGGTCTTCCTCGGTTAGCGCGTCCACGCCGTCTTCTGGAACAATGATGTCCAAACCCCTGACAAATGCATCATAGGCTGTATGCCTATCGCATATGTTGGTGTGTATCCCTGTGATTATGATGGTGTTTGCGCCCATGCCGCCATAGACACGCTTCAGCGCCTTGTCCAGCCCCGTACCATCAAACGCGCTGTATGTCCTCTTAGGTATGACATAGTCTGAGTCATGCGGTCTCAATTCGTCTATCACCTTGGCCCCTTCTGTTCCTTTCATGGCATGCGGGCCCCAGAGTCTCATTTCATAAGTGTCTGTCGGCAGGTGTTCATCGTTGCAATAGAATATTGGGATCCTATTCTTCCTGGCGGTGTCGAGAAGTAGTCTTAAGTTTGGAACTATTTTCTTGGCTCTCTCGCATTTCATCTTGCCGTGGACAAAATCGTTAAGCATGTCTACCACCAAGATCGCATACCTAGCCTCTTTGTTGGTGTCAGACTCGCTTCTTGTTTTCTTTGCCATCGGTCAGCAGAGTTGATTTTGTTTTTTCCATAATAATAAGTATTATCCGGATTCACTTCTTAACGATAGGCTCCTTGCTAACGTTTCCAGGGTATCGCTGAACACAACTGGAAATTTCTCAGCGGTAATGTCCAGTCTTTTGAATTCGCTCGGAAGTATCGTCATTTGATCCTGGTGGTATTTCCTGATTTCTTCTAATGAAGGTAATTTGCGTTCAAGAGTACCTTTCGTCATGTATTTCGTTAGCAGTTGGATTGAGTGTTCCGGGGGCCGCTCGCTTTCTAGGGCAATCAGATCAGTCTTGATGATTCCCTCACTAATTGTGCGGCACACCTGCTTTGGCCCGGGGTAATTCCTCTTACCCGGGCTCGTCTTCATTTTATAGAGCATCTTGTCAAGCTTTCCCGTTTCTTTTGAGGGAATTCTTATTGCGACCAGCTTGTAGACGCCGTTCATTGCAGGATCGTCCCGCGAAGTCGCAAGCTCTGTTCCGACCCCAAAGACGTCGATTCGGGCATTTCTTTTCAGCAAATCGCTTATGATATATTCATTCAGGTCTCCGCTTGCCATAATGATCGCATCTTTGTAGCCTGCATCATCAAGGATCTCCCTTGACCTGACACTGAGCTCATGAAGGTCGCCACTATCAATCCTTATTCCAGTTGCCCTGAGTCCATTTCTTACAATCTTTCGAACAGCATTGAGTGTGTCGTATGTATCAACTAGAAGTAAGCCGTTAGGAAATACCTTGTTGAATTCCTTGAATGAGTCGATTTCGTTGTCATAATTCATGACAAAGGAGTGGGCCATCGTTCCATACACCGGTATTCCGAGCTTGTAACCAGCAAGCGTATTGGATGTTCCCGCACAGCCGCCTATGCAGCTGGCCCTGGCCGCCAGAAGCGCGGCCTGCGGACCATGCGCGCGCCTGGTGCCAAACTCCACGACTTTCTTGTTTCCCGCGGCATATGCGATGCGAGATGCCTTTGCCGCGATCAGGCTTTCAAAATTGATAATCGATAGAAGAAAGGTCTCAGCTATCTGCGATTCAATGATCGGGGCCTCCACCCTGATTATGGGCTCGTTTGGAAAAAGGACTGTGCCCTCCGGAACTGCCCAAACATCACCCGTGAATCTGAAATTCCTCAAGTATTCAAAGAAATCTTCTCCAACATGACTGAATGTATCAGTTGATTTCAGATAGCTGATCTGCTCTTCGGTGAACCTCATATTAAGGAGGTAATGTATCGCCTGTTCTAGACCGGCGGCAACCAAATACGAGCGGTTCTTGGGCAGTTTTCTCACAAATGCTTCAAAAACCCCTATACGATCAGTCTGGTGCGATTCAAAGTAGACGGCAGCCATCGTGAGTTGATAAAGATCGGTAGCAATAGCAAAGTCGCCTTCAGATAAGAACAAACTCTCTATCTTCTCGTGCGGTCTATCCATAGCCGCTCTTTCATGGGTAAGAATCACGAGCATATTTAAGAAATTTGACTATCTATTTTGTAGGGGAATGACAAAATGCCTGTCGGCTGTCCCGGGAGCCTATATTCCAAACGACTACCACACAACCACGATGCTATCGTGGATGAATATCTGTATCCCTGCTACGGAAGAAATGATCCAGGATAACTGCAAACTAACACAGCACAAGAACCATATGCGATTACTGCATTAATCGCTGCCGTGTGTGAGGTAAAGCGGGCCCAGAGGGACTCGAACCCTCGACCAACTGCTCCGCAGGCAGCCATTCTATCCAAGCTGAACTATGGGCCCCGCATAACGACATTTCGCAGACCTTAATTAAAACCTAGTAGCTAGCCCGCCTCTTTTATTGCCGCATCCGCTCTTGCGCTATCTGCAAGTGACTTGGTGAGCATCGCAGATGACTTTTCATATTCACTTTGGTCGCCAGTCGCAAGATAGTTGCGGAAGTGCTTGTTGCTCTGCATCTCTGACTCGATTGCGCTGACAAGGTACTCTTGAGCTGTCTTGTAGCGCTCTGGTGTGTCTAGCGTGTTGGCTCTGTCTATCAGCGCTTGGTACTGCGGCAAGTACTGGTCAATGATAGAGATCATTGTTGCGTTGTCGTACTCTCTTGCACGCCATTTGCCTTCCTCGTTCTGGTATTCTCGAGTCAGGGAGTTGACGTCAATGATCACCTGTTCAAAGGCACGCTTGTAGTCATTGTTCCTAGCGGCATCTACTTGCAGGAGTATCATAAATCCTACGAGCGCGGTAATTGCTGCGATGCCGCCAATAGTGACTACTCGGCTTGAACGCTTCTTCTTGGGCATTCGAATGTCTGTGCCAGTTGTTCGTAGGACAAAAGAACAAAATAAATGCTTTCTTCACTGGAGCTCTTCAAGAGCCTTTCTATCGGGCTTACCGGGAGTGGCTATTATCTTGATAAACTCTCTGTCACTCCCTTCCCATCGTATGTAGTCAACAGTATGGCGGCTGCAAAATGCTATCGTAGTTTCGTCCTCATCCCACTGCATAACGCATCCGCATGGAAGGTTTCTAGATGCCACCTGTCTTGTTTGACTGCCATGCGATTTAATGGTTGCAAAAGCATCTTCTAGGGAATATTCCATCTATGATGAGTTATGTTTGAGTGGGTGCATTCGTGAAGACAGAAAGGAAGAAAGATGTCAGCAGAGAGTATGTCAAACATTGGAAGCACTTCATGGGGTTAGCAAGTTTGATATTCACCTAAACACACCAATCTGCAGGCAAAGCTCTGGAATTGAATAATCGAGCTGTATGGTAAATTTACTTTACAAACAAGTATTATATGACGAGCGGGTGAATTGAGATGGAATCGAGGGTTGGATGAGATAAATCAAGGGCAAAAAGGGGAAGAACCCGACACCAAAAAGTCGATAGCCCAACCACCACTGAATCTCCTCTTCAACCCATCTTTGCTTGTCCGAAAAGATGTCTGGAATATCGATGTGGCTCTCTTGCTTGAAATGTTCCTCCGGCTCATCAACGCTACAGGCAATAAGGATCTTCGCATTTGCGGCATTGCGGCGGTCTCGTCTTCGATGATATACCGGCTCAAAGTCGAAAGCATCTTTGCGCTTGAAAAAATTGCCATGCAGAAGAGGGGTATCAACGATCCTGCCGAGCAGCAGCCGATACCACAGCTCAACCCTGTGGACCTACCCTTTAGGATTGAGTCCACATATCCCGTGTCGGTTGAGGATTTGCTGCGTATGCTTGAGAATATGATAATGGAGCTCGCACACCCTAGGCCCCGGAAAAAGCAAGTAGAGCTTCAACCGGTTCAGAGCTTTGATTTTGACCAGTATCTTGTAAAGTTTGAGCAGATAATCCAGCAGTATGAGGACATGATAATGGACATCTTGAGCGCGGATAGGGTTCTGATGTTCAAGGCCCTTGTTGCGAAAGCTGAGCCTGTTGAAGTTGCAAGGTATTTTATCGCCATGCTGTATCTTGCAATGAAGGGAAAAATTGTGTTGGAACAGTTAGAAGACTCAGACGACGTCAAGATGACATACATCGAGCAGCAACAGGAATAACAATAACGGCAGCCATAAATAACACAATTATCCAAATTGAACCAGATTGCGTGAGTCTTTCCCAGAACATGAAGTAGCCGCACGGGTTGAGGCTGCTCTATATTCTGCAGGCAGGCCACTGACAGTCGACGAACTTGTTAAGGCATCGGGGACAAACTCCAAAGAAAAGACTCTGCGCGTAGTCAACGATCTGATGAAAAAGGTCAAGACAACATTCAAGGCGATAGAGATTGCACAGCTAGAGGACGGCACCTACGTGCTGCAGCTACGACCAGAATATACACCTCTTGTAAGGAAATTTGCTCAGCACCCCCTGGTACCATCGGCTGCTCTCAAGACGTTGTCATATGTAGCATACGAGCAACCGGTCACTTCAAAGAGGCTGGTCCAGATAAGAGGAAGCCAAGTCTATTCACATATCAAGATATTGGAGCAACTGCAGTTCGTAGAGCACGAGAACTTGGGCAGGCTTAAAGTATACCGCACAACACCAAAGTTTCAAAGCTACTTTGGAATAACTGACTTGAACGCAATGAAGAACAAACTGGTGGCCACTAGCAACAAGCGACCTTCGTCACCTTCGCCTCGATCCACTGGTGCCACTTCCAATCCTTCTGCCGCAAGTCCGACTCAACCCCCAGAAAAGTCTTAATTAGAGTGGGAAAATACCTACTGCACTGCTATGCGAAAATCGATAGAGAACCTCGCGGGCCGCAAATTGACTGGCGGACGGAAGGTCGCCATGAGAGGAAGACGTAAGTTTGAGATTGACCGATATCCAAATGAAGCCGTGGTGGGTGCTACTCAGATCGTTGCCAGAAGGACACGTGGGGGTAACGTCAAGGCCGCCTTCAAGACCGCAGAGTTTGCAAACGTCGTTGATAAAGAATCCAAGAAGGTAACCAAGGTCAAGATTTTGAAGGTTAGCAAGAATCCTGCAAACAGAGACTATGAAAGAAGGGGCGTGATCAGCAAGGGTGCAGTAATCGAGACAGAAAGTGGCTCTGCAGTGGTCATGTCTCGTCCGGGACAAGATGGAGTTGTCAACGCTGTTCTGATCAAGGGATCAACATCAACATCAGCGAAGACTTAGTCATTTGACAATTGCCCAGAGGCATTTCAGTCTCTCATTTTCTGTGAACTTTCATTAGGGTGGTTCCAATCAGAACTACGACCTCGCGTCTTCGCCCACCCGCCAATTCTCTTCATTGAATGCAACCCCTCCTGCCTGCACTCTCGCTAGAATCCCCCGGACAAGTTAGGGCCTTGAGAAGTGGATCTGAAATCTATCTTGGGGTACTCGATATTGCAAGAATGAAAATCTCGACTGGGTGTGTTTGGAGTTGGTCTGTTGTCTGGCCAACCTCAGATCTAAACTGACCAAGCTCGCCAAAGTCGGCCGGCAGGTATCCACTTGGAGAGGCGAGCTTGACAATGCTTGACCTTGGTGGGCATGAGTTATAGGAACCTTTGAGAGAGCAGCGCCTGCTTGCAATCCGTGGGAAGGAGAGCAGACATTCTTCCGTTGTTTGCTTTTGTGCTTTTGGGCGCTCATTACCATGGTAGAACAGTTTTTCTCGCAAGACGCGTCTCACAAGCAGGCACTCCTGATTCCCGGCTTGGCAGTTGGTAACAATCTCAACAGTATTTATAAAAGCCTCGGAACATACGGGCATTGGGGCTTGAAAGACTACGATCACGTCGTACTCTGGCTTGACTACTTTAACAAGAATCTCAAGAGGCGCCAGGGCAGAAAGGTAAGCCGTGAGCAGGCTGTGTTTGACCCAACTGTGCAAGAACTCGCAGAGGCGGCGAAGCTTGCTGGACTACAGTTCTCTGATCAGGAGATAAACAGCGAGGCGAGGTATCCCCGGAGATCATATGTAAAGTCAGGGTATGTCATGGTGGAAAAGAAGGAAGGGATGAAAAAGTCGCAGATGATAGACGCAGTTGCTGAGCGGATGCTGCAAAAAAGGAACAAGCAAAAATCTGGCAAGAAATAACGGGATTTTTGTACATGACATTTTGCCGGATAGCCTTGCCATAATCTTGTTTATCGAAATACAAACAAATATTGACAGAAGCTTATGATAGCAAGTACATAGCTTATGCCTCTTACCAAAGTGGGGGAGATAGGGGAAGTCATGCATTTGGCAAAAAGTGGAAGGCTTATAGTCAAACTCAACGCCGCAGGCACTGGCATCAAGGCCGGCGAACTGCTAATCGATGGGTCTGGCAAGAGGGTAGGCAAGGTGGCAGAGCTGATAGGTCCTGTGAGCGCGCCGTATGCATCGGTCATACCGATGACTGATAGGACTAGCAGACTCGTCGGTTCCAAGGTTTTCAGCGGGGGATTTGTCAAGACGTTTCGCTCCCAGGGCAAAGGCTCTGGCAAAAGGTCAAGGTAATGGGGAATGACCGCTGCAGAATATTATACGCAGTGCTCAGAATGCGGCGCCAACCTCATTCAAGATCCAAGCAAAGGTGAATACATCTGTGAGAGGTGTGGATGCGTCGCATTGGATCAAGTGGAGGATTTTGGACGAGAATCAAACGCCACAGACTTCGAGGAAAAGTCCAAGAATGCTAGAGCAAGTGGATCTACCAGTTTTGCACTTCACGATTACGGACTTCGAACAGAGATTGCATATGGATCAAAGGACTATGCGGGTAAGTCGATAGACTACCAGATGGCTGAGACCATGAACAATATCCGCAAGTGGCACATCAGAAGCAGGATTGTCTCTCCCCAAGAGCGCCGGCTTTCAAACGTCCTCACAAAAATAAACGAAACGTGTGCCTCACTATCCCTTCCAAAACTGCTGGTTGAGACATCTGCTGTCCTGTACCGGAACTTTGAAAGCAACTGTGAGGCAAAGGGCAAATCTATCGCCTGCATGGCTGCAGCCACCATATACCTTGCATGCAAAAGGTGCTCAGTAGTGAGGTCGCTTGAAGAAATCGTTGCTGCTACTGGAGTTACAGACCAGGACAGGTCAAGCGTTAAGTTGGCATCAAAATATTATAGGATGATGGTGATGGAAATGGGGGTATTTACGGAACAAGATCCAGTCCAGTCGCCAAGCGTCCTACAGCGGTCAACATACACGTCTCAGCAGCAGTCTCCTGCAGTCGCGCTTGCGATCGACCACTATATTTCAAAGCTGGCCAACATGGCCAAGATCGATACCAAGGTGGAAAGGCTGGCAATAGACATCGCACACAAGACTGATGATCATATGCTTGCTGACGGAAAGGCTCCAAATGGCCTTGCGGCGGCCTATATCTATATCGCTTCGATCCTGCTTGGCGTCAACATACTCCAACGCGACGTGTCAAGCCTCTCCGGCGTAACAGAAGTGACAATCCGGAACCGGTGCAAGGATATACTGACAGGGTTCAAGCTGACAATTACTGTCAGGCCGCAACAGGCTCGTCCCCCTTTCTAATCGTTTAAAAAGGAGAGGCTCCATAATTTGGTAATGCTGTGTAGAGCGTGCGGAGCTGAAATGAATGCCACTGAGTACTGCCCGTCCTGCAACGAAGCAGTTCTGTGGAAGTGCAGCAGTTGTGAAAAGGAGAATGATAGGTCAGTACACACTTATCATCCGCCTAAGCAAGATTCGTCCAAGACCGCTTCTTTCATAGGGACGCTGATTGGTCTAGCCACAGGATTGAATCTTGTAATGCCTGTGTGATCAGTTCTGTTTTTCTTCTTCCGCTTCTCCTCTTCTCCTCTTCATCCTCAGGTATATTGCGGCACCTACAAGTACTGCAAGGCCCGAAAGTAAGACTAGAAAGGTTGTCTCGTCCCTGACGCTACCCTCGGGGAGTATCTGCAACATTGGAAACACAAAGTAGCAAAAGACTTTTCTAGATTTATACCCTAACGTTTGCCCGCTTGCAATTGGAATACATCAACCCATTGGCCGGCCTTGCCATGTTGGTAATAGGGATCTTTGTGATGCTCTTTGTCCACTGGATCTATGGCGTTACGCCGACAGCTGTGGGGATTGCACTGATCATATACTACAGAAAGTATCTTCTCCAGATACTTGGTGGACCATACTAGCTAACCGAGCATCTTGATCGCTGTTGGCAGCACATCCGCGCCCATCAGTAATCCCAGACTGCCACGTTTGCCATAGTCCTCTGTGAACCTTGCGCTTCCATCCTGCTTAACTCTGCTACTCGATATGAGTAGCGGCACCGGATCGTCACTGTGACCCTTCTTTATACAAGGTGTAGAGTGGTCGCCAGAAACTACAATGGCGACATCGTCGTCTCCCTTTAATTCTTCAATAAGTGTGCCAAAGAATCGCTTATCGATGTCTTCGATGTTCTTCTTCTTACCCCTCGCATCGCCATCATGACCGAACTCGTCCGGTCCTTTGATGTGGACATATACTGCGTTGACCGACTTTAGGCTTTTAGCAGCGACTTTTGCTTTCTCCTCATAGGCGTTGACATCTCCGGCTTGGAACATCTTCATTCCAAGAACTTTGGAAATTCCAATTTCGACGGGCATATCGACTATGCAGCCGACCCTAATGCCGTGTTTCTTGTCTATTGGATCAACTTGGGGGTATCTGTTCCCTGAATCGCGGGCGAGTATGCAATTCATTGGTTTCTTGCCCTCACTTGTTCTGGCCTTGTTAACTGGGTGGTCGCGCAACAGCTGCACCACCTGAGAAGTGAATTCGTTTAGCATCCTGGCAGCGGTTCTCGCCTGCTCGCTGTCCTCCTCAGCTCGTGACTCTTGCACAAACATTTCGCCGGATGTGTCCTTTGCTATCCCCATGCCGTCAACTTTGTCATATGCTGGATCGGTGTTCGTAATCTTGTCAGATAACTTCATCTTTGCATGCCTCAGCCTAATGACTACGCGGTGGGCAACAGTCGGTTCGAGCGCCACGGACGCATCTTTGTCACTAAATTTGATGTTCTCGCGCAAAGTCTTGCAAACTGCCCTTGCCTCTTGGATGCTGATTATCCTGCCTGCCCTTCTATCGAGTATTTTCAGCCTATCGTCGACAGTCGCAAAGTTACCGCGGAGCGCAAGATCGCCGTCGCGAAAGTCGATATTACAGCCTATGGACTCGATGACGCCCCTTCCAACGTAGCTTCCATCCTTAAAGCTGTATCCAAGCATGTTAAAAACTGCAATATCTGATTGGGGAGCAATGCCCTTTCCAACACTAATGACCCTTCCCATGACACCATTCCTAGCTAGCGAATCGAGGTTCGGAGTGTATGCTGCCTCAAGAGGGGTCAAGTCATTTAGGGTTGGATGCGGCAAATCGCCAATGCCGTCAAGCAAAACATAGACTAGCCTGATGTCTTTCATATTGACGTGAGAACTCTTGGTCAATTTATTGTTTATGAGGTAGACCCCCAGAACTCCTTCTTTTGTGTTTGTAGTAGGAGAAATATTTTCTGAGACCTCTCGTGTAGGGTTCGACGATTTCAAAAATCTCATCATCCTCTTCTTGTGCAAGCTGGCGCCTGTGTCTCTCTAGCACCATCCCTTCGGCTAACCCCTTGTAGTAACCTATTCTGTGTCCGTAAAGAAAGTCATAGGGATGATCACACTTCCATGTCCGCTTCAACTTTGGAACACGGTTTTTGGGAACTTTCGGGGCCACCAAGTCGTTTTCGATCACAGTTTCAATGATGTTTCTAATATCCCTGTCAAGAGGCATTTGGTGGACTTAACAGTCTAGCGGTGACAAAAATCTACCGTCCTATTCTCTTATTAGCAAGCTGGTACAACTTTCCATATAATGGAGCAGTGCATGTTCTGCCAACGCACTGTGGTGGGCGACGACGGGGAAAGGACTGAGGATTTTGGAATTGTAAGACGAGGAAGGCATGTGTGCAAACGATGCTTGAAGGCCCTGGAATTTTCGCTTGGCAATTAAGCCCAGCCTTACAGAACCTTTAATTAAAAGCAGCAAGAGAAATTCCAAAGACTTGGGAGACCTTCGCAAAGACTATGTCCTTAACAAATTAGTTGTCGTGCCCGAATCTGGGCAATCTGCTACCGGAGAAAAGCCTGAAGGCACCAAGTGTCCATATTGTCCCGGCAACGAATCCATGACAGAGCCCGCATTGCTCGCACTGGTCGTTCAGGATGGCATGCTCCAGCGCCTGTCAGACAGCGAAGATGCCATCATTGAGGACTGGTCGGTGAGGGTCTTTCAAAGCAAGAACCCTGTGGTCGCCACTAGTGCAACCACGAGCTATACCGACAAGCCACTCTACAGTGAGCCTGCATATGGGCACCATCAAATAGTAGTCGCGACGCCAGATCACGAACAGAATCTTTCACAAATGTCTGTGGAACAATGGGGCAATGTGCTTGTTGTCATTCAGGACCGCGTTAGGTGGCTCTACACGCAGAAAAGCGTGACTTATGTTTCAATATATGTCAACAGCGGCCCAGGGGCGGGCGCACAGATTCAGCATCCTCACCTTCACATCGTCACATTTTCTACCATACCCCCCGTGATAGAGCAGGAGGCCGAAGGATCGCACAGGTTTATGAATGAAAATGGCAACTGCCCCGCGTGCAACATAATTGGCGTAGAGTCAAGTGGCCCCAGACAGATCCTTGCCACTGACAGCTTTCTTGCCTTCTGTCCGTGGGCACCCACCTATCCATACGAGTTCTGGATATACCCAAAGAGGCATATCACTTCGTTCTCAAAGATAACACAAAAAGAGATCAACGACTTGGCGCTGATGCTCCGGGCAACACTTGGCGGCATGTCGAAGGCGCTCGACAATGCTCCATTTAACTTGGTGTTCCACCTGTCACCGGAAAAGAAGAACAGCAGACAGATTCACTGGCATGTTGAGGTCTATCCGCAATTGGGCACTTGGACTGGGCTAGAGCGCGGTTTTGGAGTTTTCGTCAACAACATCAGGCCGGAAAAGTCTGCAGAGATACTGGGCTCCGCGAGCAGAAAGGAACTGGCCAGTCTCGTAGGCATAGT
>JBIQJB010000009.1:0-72745 GCA_044507735.1 Nitrosopumilales archaeon | reverse complement strand
GGGATTTGAACCCACGAATCCCTAAGGAATGAGGTGTCCCAGTCATCAGACTGTTATCATCAACATCTGAGCGTCGTGTCAATCAGAATTTGATCTCACGCCGTTGACCGGGCTTGGCGACCCCCGCCCACGGACGTCTGCGTTCTTGCGAATATAATATCGTTTTGTGCTTAATCGATGCGGATGTTGATGCCCGAGCTCGCCTTGCCCTTCAGTCTGAACGAAATTTCAAGTATTCCGTTCTTGTATGTAGATTTCGCAGTCTCAGGGTTGACCGTCTCTGGCAGCTCAACCCGCTTGTGATAGCGAGGCTGTCCGGTGACAGATTCGATTGTGACGGAATTTTCGTCGGCAGTCACACGCAGGTTTTCCTTGCTGACGCCAGGGACTTCGGCCACTACGCGAATCTCGTCAGTGCCCTTGATGACGTCAACCAATGGCTCGCGCTCTTCCTTGACAGAAAGCCCGCCGCCGAGCAAGTTTGGAAACGCATCAATGTTGCCGAACTTGCGGACTTCGGGCTTGCCATCTGGACCAATCTTGACAGAATAACCATAAACTATTGGCCC
This sequence comes from Nitrosopumilales archaeon, assembly GCA_044507735.1. GTDB lineage: Archaea > Thermoproteota > Nitrososphaeria > Nitrososphaerales > Nitrososphaeraceae > Nitrososphaera. The sequence continues at coordinate 72,176 of JBIQJB010000009.1, read as the reverse complement.
CATTTCGCGGACCACCGAGCCGTCATCCATCTTGCGTTCTCGTACAAGGTTCTTTGGAACCTGCTGTTCAATATTTCTGAACGCCTCCTGCATCATCTTGTCCATTTGCCGCATCATCTCGTCAATATCTGGGAACCAGGATCCAATGCGCCTTCTTCTGCCAAACCATTCATCAAATGGTGACGACATGTTGTAAAAATGGGTCAGAATTATATTTTAAAGTAATGGTATCAGTCCGAGCCAAGCTCCCTGTCCAATTCCTTGAGGAGCGACTTTTGCCTGTCGCTGAGCTTGGTGGGAATCTTGATGTTTATCCTTACGAGCTGGTCTCCCCTGCCAGACCTGCCGTAACGCGGAAGACCTTTGCCCTTTATCCTGAGAACGGCATCTGCCGGCGTGCCTGCAGGGATCTTTAGCTTTTCCTGCCCGTCAATGGTAGGCACCTTGACCTCGGTCCCAAGCGCAAGGTCGGTGAATTTGGCGTCGAGTTTGTAGAGCAGGTGGCCATCCTCGAGCCTCTCAAATCTTGGATCCGGCTTTACGTGAATCCTGACTATTAGGTCACCGGGTATGCCAGAGTCAGACATCTCGCCCTCGCCGCGCATCTGAAATGCCATCCCATCCTCCATTCCAGGAGGAATTTCCAGCTTGATCCTCTTGACCTGCCGCGCCCTGCCTTCCCCTTTGCAATTGCTGCATGGCCGCTCGACTATCTGGCCACGGCCTTGACAGGTCCTGCACGGCTCCAGCGTTACAAAGGTGGAAAACCTATTCTGGCTGTAGACGCGCCGGGTCTGTCCCTGACCGTCGCACACGGAGCACTTGCGCAGTTTGGTTCCCGGCGCCGCGCCGGTGCCTCCGCACTCTCCGCACCTGCCCATTCGCGGCACGTCAACCTCTTCCTTTCTGCCTCGGAGCACATCCTCAAGCGTGAGCTCCATGTCGTAAATGATGTCGCGCCCTTTGCGACGGCCGCCGCCAAAACCAAAGAGGTCCTCGCCGAAAAAGCCGCCGCGCCTGCCCCCGCCTCCGAAAAACTGCTCAAAGATATCTCGGAACCCCCCAAAGCCCATATCGCGGAATATCTCGTCAAAGTTCGCTTCAGAGCCGCGGAAGACTTCTTCCTGACCAACGTGGCCATATGTATCATAGCGCTTACGTTTCTCGTCGTCAGAGAGCACAGCATACGCTTCAGATATCTCTTTGAACCTTTCTTCTGCTCCTTTTTCCTTGTTCCTGTCTGGGTGGTACTGCAGCGCCAGCTTTCGATAGGCATTCTTTATCTCTTCCTTGCTAGCGCCCTTTTGCAATCCTAGGACTTCGTAGTAGTCCCGCTTGTTGCTCAAGGGTGTTCACCGCGCTGTGTTATCAATTAGTTTCACGGGTTGGGGTTTGGACCTGCAGCGGTTCCGCCCGCAAAGCCAGGCCCTGCTTCAGAAGCTCCGCCGGACTGCGGGCCCGTTGCGGCCCCCGTAGTTGCTCCGGCGCCCTGGTAGGCCGCTGTGCTGATTTCTGCCAGCACATTTTTCAGCTCCTGAACCTTTGCCTTGATTGTCTCAATATTGTTGCTTGAAATCGCATCGCGCAGCTCCTGTATCAGCTTGTTCACCCGCTCTGCCTGCTCTGGTTTGACCTTGTCCTTGAGGTCCTGTTTGACCAGCTTGTCTGCGGCATAAATGAGGTTATCTGCCTCGTTGCGAACCTCGGCCTCCTCCTTTTTCCTCTTGTCGGCCTCGGCGAACTGCTCCGATTCGCGTTTGAGCTTCTCAATATCATCCTTGGACAGCTTGTTGTTTGCGGTTATCGTGATCTTGGCTTCCTTCTGGGTAGCCAAGTCCTTAGCGCTGACATTCAGTATGCCGTTTGCGTCAATGTCAAAGGTGACTTCTATCTGGGGCACGCCTCTCGGCGCTGGCGGGATTCCAGACAGGTTGAACATGCCCAGCGACACACAATCAGCCGCCATCGGGCGCTCGCCCTGCACCACATGTATCGTCACAGCCGTCTGGTAGTCTGCTGCGGTGGTGAAGACCTTGCTCTTCTTGGTCGGAATAGTGGTGTTGCGCTCGATGAGTGCCTCTTTTAGTCCGCCAAGCACTTCGACTCCAAGCGTCAGCGGAGTCACGTCCACCAGCAGGATGTCGGTGGAAACGTCGCCAGCAATTATTGCGCCCTGCACTGCCGCGCCCATGGCCACGGCCTCCATCGGGTCGATGCCCCTCTCTGGCTCCTTGTTCATGACGGACGCCACAAACTGCCTCACCATCGGCATCCTGGTGGGACCCCCAATCAATATGATCTTGTCAATGTCTGCCGGCGTCAGCTTGGCGTCCTGAATCGCCTGCAACATAGGCTGCCTGCACCGCTCAACAATGGGCTTGAGCAGCTCTTCGAGTTTGGCCCTTGTCAGCTGCAAGATGAGGTTCTTTGGCCCACTTTGCGGGTCATAGGCAAGGAATGGCAGGTTGATCTCTGTTGTGACCACGTTTGAAAGCTCTATCTTGGCCTTTTCTGCCGCTTCCCTTATCCTCATCATGGCAGCCTGGTCATTCCTTACATCGAGGCCAGATTGCTTGCGGAATTCCTGGAGGACGTATTCTACAAGCACGTTGTCCATGTCGGTTCCGCCAAGCTGTGTATCGCCCGATGTTGACTTTACCTGGAACACGCCGCCGCCCATCTCCATGATGGTGACATCGAGCGTCCCTCCGCCAAGGTCAAAGACCATGATCTTCAGGTCCTTGTTCGCCTTGTCAAGGCCGTATGCGAGAGATGCGGCTGTCGGCTCATTGATAATGCGCACTACCTGCAGACCGGCGATCTCGCCTGCATCCTTTGTCGCCTGGCGCTGGTTGTCATTGAAATACGCCGGCACGGTAATGACGGCGCGGTCAACTGTTTCGCCAAGGAACGCCTCCGCGTCTCGCTTTATCTTTTGCAGGATAAAGGACGATATCTGCTGTGGCGTGTATTCCTTGCCAAACACCTTGAATTTAAAGTCGGTTCCCATCTTGCGCTTTGCCGCGATGACAGTCCCTTCAGGGTTTGAGAGCATCTGGCGGCGAGCGGGCTCCCCGACGATAAGCTGGCCATCTTTTGTAAAGGCTACCACAGACGGGAACGACTTGCCGCCTACGGACGTGCCTTCTGCTGCCTGAATAATAGTTGGCTTGCCGCCCATCATCACAGCGGCTGCCGAGTTGCTAGTTCCAAGATCAATGCCTATTATCTTGCCCATATTGTTATCACCTATCTACTTCCTGTGTAGTGTCAGAAACGCTATTTTTAACTATCTTCTTGGAGATTTCAACAAGGCTTGGCCGGAGCACCTTTGAGTTGAGGATGTAGCCCTTTCTAATCTCGGCGGTTACAGTATTCTCCTCTACGTCGTCCCTGGCCGAATAGGCTATGGCATCGTGCACGTTGGGGTCAAAGGGCGTGCCAACAGTCTCGATTTCTCGCACGCCTTCTGATGCGAGAAGCGAGTCGATGTTCTTCAGTATCCCCTCCAGCCCCTCAATGACGACGGCCTCGGTCTTGGCCTGCTTTGCCACAGACAGAGCCCTCAGGTAATCGTCCCTTATATTGAGAAACTTTAGCAGCAACTCGGCTTTGGCAGTCTCGACCTTTGAGGCGGCCTGCTTTTCCATTTGCTTGCGATAGTTGTCAAAATCAGCCATGAGGTACTTGAGCTTATTGAGGCTGCCCTCCGATGATTCCTTTGCCTTTTTCAGTTCTTCCTTCACAGAGTGGAGTTCTGCTCTCAATGCCTCTAGATCATTCTCAGTAGTCTTTTCATCTTGAGGTTCTTGCTCCAGAGTACCATCCTCCTCCCCTTTTTCCAACGCATACCCCAAATGTGGATCAGACAATAATACGTATCGCCCGGTAAGGAATATAGCCACTTTCGTGCAATTCTTCACTACATGAGTTCAGACGAAGAGCTTGAGGCGATAAAGCAGAAAAAGATGGCAGAGCTGCAAAAGGCCGCGGCTACGAGGGCAATGATGTCTTCTCTCACCGAGCCGGTGGTCCTCACGGACTCTAATTTCAACAGCGAGGTTTCAAAGTATCCCATAATGCTTGTCGACTTTTGGGCACCGTGGTGCGGCCCCTGCAGGATGGTATCGCCCATCATCGAGCAGCTGGCGAGGGAATATTCAGGCAAGATCGCGTTTGGCAAGCTCAACGTTGATGAGAATCAGATGGTAGCTGGGTCTTTTGGAATCCAGAGCATCCCCACGATGATGATATTCAAGGGTGGAAAGGTAGTCGACGTTATGATAGGAGCGCTCCCAAAGGCACAGATCGAGATGAAGCTAAAACAGCATCTGTCAGGCAATAACAGTTCGATCTATGGGTAGTAATATGAGGCGGACAAGAGGAAAATAAAAGAAAGACCGCACTTAGTTAATGCCTAAGTGCGGAAACGAAGCAACGCTGATTCCCAATTCGCCCTGGAGCTTGCGGATCTTGGTGGCGTATTCCCTCATCTTGGCGTTGTCGCCTTGGACTTTGGCGATCCTGTATCCCTTCCATGCCTTTCTCAGTGCGCCCCAGCTCTGGCCGGTGGTGAAGTTGCTTCTGCTTGCGGTTTCGTTGTGGAGTGACATTATGGCTGTCATGCTGAGATAATTCCGGGTTTGTACTTAGCACCGGTAGTCAACTTTCTCAAATACCGTAGTGAAATCAGTTGACATGGGGCGAGCCATGAGACAGATACTGAAAAAAATTATCACTTGAGGCAATTCGTCTCATATTTTTACAAGATTTTGCGCATACTCGAACGCTGGCAATTTTATAACCCGTGTGCGGCAGTTACACTGAAGTGGGCCTGATAAAGAGGAAGAAGGAAGAGAACGACGAAAAGCAAAGGAGTGTCGAAAGATTCTATTCGCTCCTCAAGGCCCTGATGGACGAGCTGTTCGAATACGCGCCAAAGAGCAAACACGTCAAAATGCCGTACAACGTGTCGTTTGGCTTGATCTATGACGAAAAGGACTCCGTGCTCTTTACTGGTGTAGACCAAGAGACCGGGAAAAAGATGTACCTCTATAACGTGCGCGTCATCGGGAGAATGTTTGAACAAAAGCGGCAGGCAATGCTTGAAGATGAGAGCACAGCGACACTGCTCAGCTGGATCGCAGACGTATGTTCTCTGTATATCAGCCCGTTCGTCTATGACTATGTCGTCAACGTACAGCATAGAGGCGAAGGCGCAGCAGAGCGCACTACAAGGCAAATAGTAAGAGGATTCCTGAAGGAGTTGACAAGCGATCCGGAGTTAAAGTATGTGCTTGACAATATACGAGACCCTGCCCCTGCTGATCAAAAATAGCTGACGAATGCGCCAAGCTGGCTTGGTATTGCAATACATAACACTGGTGAAATGCGATAAGGCATGGAGAAGATCAGGTGCAACATTTGCGACGAAATCATCAGCACTTCAGCTGTTGAACAGCACATCAAGAGCAGGAACCATTCTGTAAAGAGAAAGGTAGCCGAATTTAACGAGATGAACGCCCAGATAAAAGCATCCTACCATCGCGACACGTCCGTGGTGAATGCATGGATCAGGGACTTGTATAATTACGACTTTTTGTCGACTGGAAAGACCTAGGCATAATTGCCCTTTATCGACGACTTTGCGCCGCATGCTTCGCAGATTAGGAACGCCACCTTGGGCTTGCTCTTCTCAGTATGCGTGTCAGGGCTTCCGCACACGGGGCACAGGACATAGTCCTTGACGTAGCGGTCGATCAGGGCCCCGAAAGACGACGGGGTCTTGCGCCCGAGAAATATCACCCGCTCGCCAGCGATGTATCCCGCAGATGCCAGCTCTTTGTTAAGGTAGAGTAATAGTTTCTCAGGGTCGCGCCTGAGCGCCTTTGGGAACTCCATAAAGTTGCGGAATATAGTGTTCTTGCCGACCCAGATGATCTGCGGCTCTGGGATCTCCAACCTTGACCTTGCTTTCTTTGCAGTACCGCCCAGCTTGTCCTGCAGCCTCTTTAGCAACTGTTCATACTCGGCATACTGCGACTTGCTCATTCAGCAGTACCATCAGATGCTCGCCTGTTTAATTAATGTATGCAGTTGTATCGGATATAGGCGCAGTCTCCTCACACAAGTGTGTGTCTGTACGTTTCTATTATTTCCATCCCAGAGACGATAGATTCACTTATAGCATTGACAGCCGGGGTGCAGGAGCGATTCCAACCGTTCTCAACCCAAAATAACTAGCTCCAACATGCCAGGCACAAGTACATCGGGAATCGATGGAGAAAAGCAAGTTTCAGCCATCAGGCCAAGGCTTAACGGAACCATTATGGATATTCACAAGAGCAAAGCCACCTCCGATGCGCTTCTTTGTAACAGATACCGCCTCTTTTGAAGAGTCGCAGCCAATCCAACGCCGGCCCATTTTTTGCGCCACTGCCAGCGTCGTGCCAGATCCGCAGAAAAAGTCTGCCACCAGATCACCCCGTCTTGAGAACTGACCGATAATCCGCTCTAAGAGCTCTGGGTGCTTTTCTGTCCCATAGCCTGTCGAATAGCTGTAAGCGTGTACATCGAGCCAGACGTTGTCGATTATCCTGTGCGTCTTGGGAGGGATCCAATACTCGGCATACTTCACAGTGGGCCGCTTGCGCACAAATTCCAGCTTCCTGCACGTCGACTCCCAGTACTGCTCAAGTGTCATTTTTTCCGAAAATTTCCGCTCATACTTTTTGTAATTTGCTATGGCCATGAGCGCCCTCGCTCTTGTCCACTTCCACTGCCCTCTTTCAGGTCTGACTCCAAAGATTTCATAACGCATTGTGGGCCTGTCGACGTTGCTCCAGAACCCCATCCACTTTGATTTTGAGTGATGCTCTGCAAGGGGCAGGGAAAATTTGGTCTTTGGAGACTTGGTGTACCACAATATCGAATCATACGCTGCGTGCATCCTATCTATCGAATCAAACTGGTACTGCAGGTTCTTTGTTCGGCCCCTTCGTACAATGATTTCATTCCTGAAGTTTTCAGGTCCAAAGATCCGGTCCATTATCACCTTGACATAGTGGACGGCGTGCCAGTCCAGATGGACAAAGATCGTGCCTGCTGATGATAGCAGCTCGCGGATCCCGCTTAGACGTTCATACATCATTTCGAGGTATTTGTCGCGATCCCAGAGATCATCGAACGCAACGCTGCTGTTGTTTTCAATACGATGAAAATATCGCTCGCCTGTCAAAAAGGGAGGATCGATGTAGACCAGGTCAATCTTGCCTTCAAAGCCATGTTTGAGCAGATAATTGATGCAGCGGAGGTTGTCGCAGTGAAAAAGCAAGTTATTTTTCAGGCCTGCAACGCGCGGCTTCCAAGCTAGCTTGGCTTTCTCTGCCACAATCAAATATGATTTCCGTAGTTATTTAAGAGATAGGCCACTGGTGGCTGCCAGTCAGCTTCGCGTCCCATCGCAGTAAAAAGGGTGTGGCTAATCAGCCGTCTTCAGATTGCACAGGCTGTATTTTCCGGTTGCTACACGAGGAGCAGGAAACACGCAGCGTGGCCAGATTAATGCCGTGAGATCTGAAGGACCCTTCTTCCTTGTCTGTAATGGTAACAGGACTGCAGCAATAAACACATGGCTTAATCACGGACAATTCTGTTCGCCTCCAAGACTTTGTGTGCAGGCATCCTTCTGATTCTCCTGTAGCAGCGGTAGCACATTTCGTTGTATGCTATTCCAGTCTTGCGGTAGCATTTCATGCACAGGATCACTCGCTGGATACACCTCCGCTTGGATAAGGAATTGAATTGCTAGTGGTCAGCTGCCATGCGCGTTCTGCATCTTCGACCCTGAATTCGTGGGAGAATATATGGTGTCCTATGAATTGCTCTTTGTAGCTAAGAGGAGTCTTGCATAATTTGCAAAGGACCATAGATCCTACCATAGTATCCGTCTTATGGCACAATTATGTATATTAACCTTCTGTAGCTATATTCTAGCTCTTGTCCCCTTTTTTGGACATTTCTAGATGTGGACGCCTACAAGATGAATATCCAGTGCATCAAACTTGAAGGAATGCGTCGTCTCCAGGCATTGTGCGCTGATGTCGCTGAATGACGCCCCAGTTAACGAAAAGGCGTAGTCCCGGTAAATGATGACAACGTTATCAATCGTTTCCCCAGTACACAGGTTCCCTAATGCTTGGAGTGATTTCGAATCGTTGCTTTCTATGCACACATAGCCAGACAATAGCTCTTGTTTAGAATTCGATCGATGTTGACCAGGACTGCGCAGAATCTCAAATGATGAAGCCGCAAGTTGGATCAATTATCTCGTCCCCCACTTGTCGGTCTTCAGTGTAAGCCAGGAATAGACTACCAACCAAGAAAGTACCGTTGTTGACAATACGTTCATCAGTGGCTTGTATTTCCAGTTAGGATCGTTAGGATTTCTAAACTTTGAATCAGTTGCTTCAATCATACCAGTCACCATGTGCGATATCACGAAGAAAATGCTAAACATATATTCTCCTCTGAAAAACGGCTCGTACACAAGAACCGTGAAAATGATGAGTGGCATGGTAAGTGATGCCATGAATTCGAGATAGAATATGAATGCCATGATTGGGTTGTTGTGCCAAAAGAATGAGCTTACAAAGAACTGAGCGCGCAGATACCCCCTCTTCCACCGGATTTGCTGCTTAATGAATCCCTTGAATCTTTCAGGAACGTCGGTAAAGACAACCGCCGATGCAACATATACCGCCTTCCACTGTACTATAGTTTGCGCTGTAAGAATCCTGTCTTCTGCATCATCATATTTTGCTGCCTTTTCCAAGTTCACTTGCGCAAAATGCGAAAGCAGATCAGGTTTTGCCCAGGACTTCGCAGTCACAAATGATGTTAGTTCTCTATCATCTCCAATGATTACCTTGGCGTTAACCCAGCGTGGAATAAACTCGCTTATGGCCTCGCGCCTATATGCACACAGACAGCCGGAACAGCAAATAACGAGACCAAATGTGCTTTCACAAGCCTTGTGTATGTTGAACTGGATGTCGTACCAGACCGACTGGAGTCTTGAAAGGAGATTATTATTTGCATTCCATGCTCTTGCATTTCCCACAACTGCTCCGATCCGCTCGTCACTGTTGAATGTCTTTACGAATTGCTCTATCGCGTTTGGATGGACAATGCTGTCGGAGTCAATAAACACAACAAACCGGCCTTTTGAAGCTGCAAATCCTGTTCCAACTGCTTTTCGTTTTCCTGCATTCTCTTTATGAATAACCTTAAGACCAGGATATTTCAGAGCTAGCTCATTCAAGACTTCCTTTGTTCCATCTTTACTCCCGTCATTCACTGCAATGATCTCGATGTTTTGGTATGTAGACCGAAATATCGCATCAATTACTGACCTGATCATAGATTTTTGGTTGTAGATTGGTATTATCACGGATACCAGATCATTGCTAAGTTGCCCCCGTGCAGGGTCTTTGTAGATCCCCCAAGCAACTACCAGGATCAAGACAGAATGTATGGGAACTATGGTTGAATAGACCATGAAAGGGTTATTCAGATCAATGGTATTGTATCCTCCAATAACAAGAAATGTTACAAGCCCGCTCAGAAAGAGGAATCTTAGTGCCTTAGCATACCTTCTTACTACAATTCTTCCATCCGCGCCGATCGTCTGTGTATTTTCAAACTTTTGTAGATCTTGTACTTGCAGGTTATTGTCTACCTCCTCGTACGGTCAATTCAATGCCAGTCAGCTCTGACGCATTGAGGAAATTCGCCCGTTTGTCTTTTAGCGCGTCAATGATTTCCTGAATCTTGCTCAGAGGTACGGTGTTATCTATGTCGATTTGGATTGGCCTGTCATCTTCATTGTATTGCGACGCTCGAATGTATTCTCCAGAAATAGACGATGCGTTGTAAACAGTAATCCTGAACCAGATGAAGTTGCCTTGATAGTACTTGTGATATCGATCGGTGTAAGAGAAGTCGGCGAGTATCCCAGAACGGCCTAATAGCGAGTAAATGTCATCATCCACGCTTCCATATGGTGCTCTGAATGATTTCGAATCGAGATCTCCTGCAAAGTCAACCGCATTCTTGCCATTTTGCACTTCCTTGAGTTTTTCCGAATAATCTGTTATTGCGGCAAGGTTCTTGTAGCCATATGTGCTGCTTCCAATGTCAATGTTCTCACCAAAAGAATTGACACATTGCGGATGATTTTCTGCAATTACTCCCGAGAAGAAGACAACTGCATCTACATCATTGTTCCTCAGAATGTCAGATAGCCCAGAGCACCAGTCGAAGATGTTGTCATTTTCTTTTGTGATGCTGAAGGCAAGCATTATTGGAGGACCTCGAGGTGGCTGTAGGAAAGGCGGCAAGGCAATGGCCACACCAACGACCAGAACTGCCACCGTAGCAAATAGGCCCCCTAGGAATATCCTCGCCATTTGATTTACCTTCCCTGTTGCACACTAGCAGACCTATCGTGAAAGCATGGGAGGTTGGCTTACCTGTTTCCAGTATGCCTTGGGCATTATCACTTCTTTCTTTGCAAGAATTCTGTTTCTGAACCGCATTAGATCATCGAGCATGATGTCAACTTCTTCTTCCAACCCTCTGGTTGGTTTGAATCCCAGCTTCCTCAGCTTTTCCGCCTGCACTTTGTATACATGTTCCTCCTTTTCGACTCTTGGATTGTCCACCGGCTCGATTTCAACATCCATGCCCTTCCTGCGGGCTACCTTTTGAACGGTCAGTGCAAGGTCGTTGATCTTGTAGACCGCGTCTAACTGGTTGAATACCCTGTATTCTCCCTTTTCCGGCGGATTCTCGGTGGCTATTGTAAGGCACTGTATAGAGTCTGTCAGTGCCAAGTACCCTCTTTTCTGACCACCCTTCCCGTAGGGAGTTAGTTTGTGTCCAATGACAGCTTGTGCGCAGAATCTGTTAATGGCCGTGCCGAAACATTCGTCAAAGTCGAACCTCGTCAGCAATTCGTCTGAGACCATTTGGCTTGTTCTTGTGCCGTAAACTATTCCCTGCATTACGTCTGTAGATCTTAGGCCCCAAAGTCTGCAGGCAAACATTATGTTGTTAGAGTCGTGCACCTTGCTCCAGTGGTACCAGCTGCCGGCCATCCTTGGAAATGGAACTGTAGCTCTTTTTCCCTTGTGTTCAACTTCGAAGAATCCTTCGGGGATTTCAAGCTCGGTATCATATCCATATTCTCCCATTGTTCCTAGCTTTAGCAGATGGCAGTCAGGAACAACTTCCTTGATTGCGTAAAGCAGATTGAGATTCCCGATCACATTATTGTGCTGCGTATAGACTGCATGCTCCCTGTCGATCATGCTGAACGGCGCGGAAGGCTGCTCTCCCAGATGGACAACGGTGTCGGGCCTGAACCACTTGATGTAGTCTTTTACAAAGCTATAGTCCAAAAGGTCTACTTCTTTGAAGGCGATTCCGCCTTTGGCGTCAGGATATGTAAAGTTGAAAACATGAATTCTCTCTTCCATTTCCCGGATTGGAGTTGCAGATATCGATCCAACTTTGGCAACATTCCTCCTTCGAGAGTAATTGTCGATTCCGGCTACCCTGTGGCCCCTCGTGGCGAGATGCATCGCAAGACTCCAGCCTATGTACCCGTCGATCCCAAGAATGAGAACCTTTTTCCTGTCCATTTTACTAGAAGAAGGTTTGTAAATTAAAAGCCGTTGTGCAATTTCCATCTATAGAAACATACCGGAATAATGCTCTAGTACTGGGTATTTTCTCCTCTGCCTATCCGATCCTGGGAACTATTTTCAACAATCACCAAAGAAAACACGTTGTTTGTCGAGTTCTAAACCCGCAAAGCTCGTCTTTTTCGAATTATTAGATCGCTGCCGTCAGCGTTCTTAACCATTATGTTAGTCAGTTCTGTAACGAGACCCATTATAAGCAAAAACGCTATATGGTAAGATGTTGACCACGCATCAAGTACCGCATGAAATGATTCCGATTAACAAACCGTGGATAGGAGAAGAAGAAAAGCGCGAGGTGGCAAGTGTGCTTGAAGAAAATGCGCTGACGACGGCGGCCCGCGATGGAGGCAGGCGGGTCCGTGATTTCGAGGCGCAGATGAGGAGCTACTTGAACGCAAAGCATGTCATATCAGTCAACTCAGGAACCGCCGCGCTGCAAGCTGCGCTTATGGCAGCTGGAATAAAGCAGGGCGACGAAGTACTCATACCATCGTTCACCTTCGTAGCGACGGCCAACGCTGTCGTGGCGGCAGGAGGTAGGCCGGTGTTTGTAGACATCAAGAAAGATGATTATACGATTGACGTATCCGATCTAGAATCAAAGATCACCAAGAGATCCAAGGTCGTGATCCCGGTGCACCTATATGGACACCCATCCGACATGGATGAGATTGCCGAGGTTGCCCAAAAACACTCCATCGACATAATCGAGGACGCCTGTCAGTCCTTGGGCTCGACATACAAGAAGAAGCAGACAGGCACATTTGGCGCCATGGGATGCTTTTCCATGTATGCAAGCAAAGTCCTGACAGCCGGCGAAGGAGGCGCGGTGGCTACAGACAGTGATGACCTTGCAGACAAGCTGAAAATGATAAGGAACCACGGCATGGTCGAGGGCTACGACACAAGGGTCCTGGGGCTCAACCTGCGACTGCCGGAGCTGAGTGCCGCAGTGGCAAAAGTCCAGATGGAAAAGCTCGACAAGATGCTCCAGATCAGGCGACGCAACGCAGAGATGCTAAGCCGGCTCCTCCTCCAACCCGCCAGCAAATACGGAGTAAAGTTGCCCGAAGAGACACCGGACAAAAAGTTCAACTGGTACCTCTATACGGTTGCGTTCAACAACAATAACCACGACAGGAACGCAATAAGGGAGAAGTTGGTCAAAGATGGCCAGATTGGTGCGACAGTCTACTATAACCCGCCGGTACACATGACCCCATATTACTTGCAAATGGCACCGGGGACGAGGCTTCCAGCAACAGAGTGGAGTGCAGACCACGTTCTGTCGCTACCGACCCACCCGCACGTTAGTGAGTCGGACGTAGAGCACATCGCGAGTAGCATCAGGGAGTTACTTGAGAAATAATCCATGACATAGAATTGTGATATTATGTTATTATCATAGTTCCATATACATTTTTATACTATATCTCGGCCTAATACAAAAGGGAAATGCCGATCGACACTGGAGATACTACATGGATGTTTGTATCGACGGGTCTTGTGCTGTTGATGATACCTGCGCTTGGCTTTTTTGAAGCAGGTCTTCTGCGACTCAAGAACTCGCTCTCGGTCATAATGCAGACGTTCTCGGGCGTGGCAATACTTTCGACCATCTGGTTCGTGGCAGGCTTTACGCTGACATTCGGACCGTCAAATGGAGGCTTTATTGGAGGGCTGGACTACCTGTTCTTCAACAACGTTCCAATCGACGAGCCGCTTGAAATAGCTCCTACCATTCCAGGCGTCACTTTTGCGACCTTCCAGATGATGTTTGCAGCAATTACGCCACTTCTGATCACTGGAGCATTTGCAGAGAGGGTAAAATGGAGTGCATTCTTTGTGTTCAGCATAGCTTGGAGCTTTCTCATCTACTATCCGCTGGCACACTGGATATGGGGCGGTGGATGGCTTTCAGAATTTGGAGTATATGACTTTGCAGGCGGCATGGTGATTCACACCAGCGCAGGAATGGCCTCATTGGCAGCAGCTCTAGTTCTTGGAAGGAGAAAGAACTTTGGACCGGACATCATGGTGCCGCACAACATACCGCTGGCGGTTCTTGGTGCAAGCCTTCTGTGGCTTGGATGGTTCGGCTTTAACGGTGGAAGTGCCCTCGCATCCGGCGCGCTTGCAGCCAACGCGATACTCGCATCGCAAATAGGCGCGTCGACATCCGCGTTTGTCTGGATACTGCTCTCTTGGAAGAGGTCAGGCAAGCCATCTACAACAGCAGCAATCAACGGAGCCATCTGCGGTCTGGCAGGCATAACACCAGCTGCCGGCTTCATAAGCGGCCAGAATGCCTTCTTCCTGGGCATAGTGCTGGGCTTTGCGTCGTACTTTGCGATCCTCTTGCTCAAAGAGCACCTAAAGATCGACGATGCGCTGGACGTCAGCTCAGTCCACGGTGTTACAGGCATCGTTGGCTCGCTGGCAATAGGCTTGGTCGCAAGCAGCCTGATCAACCCAGCTGGTCCAGACGGATGGCTGTATGGAAACCCGATGCAGCTGCCAATCCAGGCGGTAGGAGTTGCCGTATCTGCAGTACTGGGCTTTGGAGGAACGATCGCCATCATGAAGATAATAGACAAGACGATTGGGCTCAAGGTCAAGGACGAAGAGGAAGACATCGGGCTGGACGTTACACAGCACGCAGAGCGGGCATACGTCAGCTGACGTACCCTTTTCTTTTTTGTTTCTATTTCTAGTAAGTAGAGCAGATCATCATCTTATCAACCAGCTTTGCAGGAGCAAGTTTGGGCTCTCTATTTCAGCGTGAACGATCCCATAAGATGGCCAGCTACAATATTTGAGGCAAACAGGAGAGAGAAAAATGGATTGTGACTGTGCGCAGTACTCACAGAACGACCAGCATTGTCAGGCAACATAGCGTATTTTGTCTTGTCCCTGATGACGATTCTTTTCGAAGAGAACTGGCGAGTAGAATTTTAGAGAGAGAAAAAGATGAATAGTCAAAGAGCAAGGCTGCAGATACCCACACAGCTGCCAAAATCGGAGTCCAGGATAGTGCTGGTTGCAACTGAATGTATGCGTGCAGGGTTGGGCAGACAATGCCTATGCTTTCCATTCTTTCTTGCACAGAGGCAACCGGAAATGTTCGCAAGGTCAGTGCCAATACAACATGGCAAATAGATGAGGATGGCGGGGCGCAAGCAATCTCTGCACGACGACTGTGGGGTGAGGAGAGATAGGGACAGAACAGCACAAGCAAAACGCTTCACTGGGAAACAAGACTCCAGAATTCCACGACAACATGTTCAGGAGCTGGCTGGCATCGCGGCAACAGCTGAGAATCGACCACTGTCTGCAATTAGCAGAGATAGTATTTGATAGGCGGAAGGATCAAGAAGTACAAAATAATAAGAAAAGAGAGGAGTTAGTGCGCGTGAGGTGGCGGGGCGCTGCTCTTCGAGAGTGCCTCGTTGAACGTGCCTGAAGCCTTCTCGTGGAACTCCAGATTTGACTGGTCAACCTTGATAGCCTGTGGTGGACAAACAGACACGCATGCCATACACCAGATGCAGTCATGTTCCCTGATCGGGTCTGCCTTGTCGGTGTAGTCCTTGCGCTCTTCCTTGACAGAGCTACCAGTTCCGGCAAATGTCTGGTTGTGGGCTTCTGCGGCTGGGACATCATGCTCTGTCCTGTACCACTGGAATACTTGCACTGGACAGGCTTCAATACATGCGCCGTCTGCAACACAGGAATCCCAGTCGACAGCGACCATGGTTCCACTAACGCCGAGTGGGACCAGTTCTTCGCCCCTCGCCTGATAAGCTGCCTTGACTTCTTCATTTTCTGCAGCTTCCTTTGCACTGCCGGGGCCCCACCTATAGTGGAAGTGCTCGCCATCAGCGTGCTTGATCTTGCCTATCACCTGATGATTCCTTGGAAAGTCTGGATCTATTGGCATTCTTTATCGAGATTAATCAAGTTCCATATTATATAAACTCTTTTTTCTTGGACATCGAGTAGCGCGAGAAGCTCATTGTCGAAGCCGGTTCTGCAGCGTTTAATAATGATGAATTCAGATTGCTCTAATAAGATATGGAGCCTTCCGCGTTTCTGGCGGTCTTTCCCTACGCTTTCATCGCCAGCTTTCCGATCTTTGGCATCATACTCGTAACAAAATGGCAGCTTGACGAAAGGAAGAAGAAAAAGTCTGACCGGCGCATCACTTTCTAGGACTTTTTCTCGAAAATCACGTTCAGTTCATGGTTCATCAGTTTTGCTCGGGCGAGCTTCATTCCCGCGGTGGCGATTGGCAGGGGTATGATGTTCACTATCTGCCCGGCTGCGGTCTTGACGCTCAGCGTCAGCTGGTCACCATAGCGCTCGATTGAAAAGTCATCCTTCTCGGTGAACGGCACTTGCACGCTCATGTTGATTGTGTTGTCCGCGCTTTCAAAGCTGTATGGCTTGCCGCGGTAGAATATAGTGGCAGGGTCGCCGTCGCTTCCAAATAGCACGTCGCCGTGCCTACGAAGCATGTCTATGCCGCGCAGCTCGGTGTTGTACAGCTGCACCTCCTTTACGGGCAGCGGGTAAAAGTTTGCCTTTGCCTCTTCCACCTTGTCCTTCTGGTAGCGAGCCCAGTTGGCATAATACTCATCTTGTGAGCTGGCCATTATCTTGTTTATCACCGCCATGTCGACGTTAATGCCATAAAGGCTGGCGGACATGAGCGCCCTCTTGGCGTTCTCTATGCTGAAAGTGTCCGGGTTTGCTACAAGCCTGATGCTCGTAATGTCGTTATTCCTGATTATCTTGGCAAGCTCGTCAAGCCTATCGAGAAAATCCATCTCGCTCTTTATTACATCCTTGCCTGGCGCAGGTATTTTGGCCACCGGCTGGAATACCTTGGCAAAGCCGCTAAAGAGGCCTGCAAGACCAGTCAGCTTGCGGCCTATGCTGCCGACCAGCTTTGGGAAATACAGATAGCGCAATGCTTCTCCCGAAGCAGGCATGTCCAGTACAACGCAGTCATATGCTTTTGATCGCCCGACTTCCTGTATCTTCAGCAGAGAAAACAGCTGTGTCATGCCAGGCAGCATCGCGATCTCATAAGCTAGCGTTTCGTCGATGCCTTTTGCGGAGAATATCGCTGCCATATACGACAGGATAGGGTCGTATTGCTTGCTCATTTCGCTCACCGGGTCTATCTGGAGCGCAGTGAGGTTGGGCGCCACCTGCGTCGGCTCGTTGCCGACTTCCTTCATCATAAAGGCGTCGCTCAGGGTGTGCGCAGGGTCGGCCGAAAGAACAAGAGTATTGTAGCCGCGCTCTGCCATCTTGATTGCAGTAGCACAAGAAGTAACAGTCTTGCCAGTACCCCCCTTGCCGGTATAGATGACTAGTCTCACAAATGGGAAAAGCTGCAAAAGCCAATAAAAGAGTTTAGAAGGGATCATACACCCGGCAGTCAAATCGCTATAGCAAGGAACCCACATGTAAAATGCAGATAACCACATCTGCCTCTCCAAAGTCGTGCAAATTGTTTAGAGTCGCAGGGAACAGAAAGGACGCAACAGAATCACGACGAAGGCCTGAAAGCTCATCATCCACTGTTCGGAAGACCCTCTTCTATTCAAGACTTCGTTGAAGAGGAACTAGGGTTGCCAAGCTACACATTGTTGGATTCCAGAATGGCAGTCAGATTCGTTGGCGCATCAAAATCAACCAAATAACATTCCAGAACTCCATAGACCTTATTAATTGCAGAGTGAATCATGATGTGTTGGTAGCGATATCCATTGGCGATCCTGCAATTGCCCCTAGTGTGGGAAATGTGATGTTTTTATGGAGGAATCATGGCGGGCATTGCAGCATCTGTTTTCATGTGGTGGTATCTCCGACACAAACACAAGGTCTAGCTCTCAGACCTTGTTCCATTTTGATGTCCGTCTGTGATTTGACAGAGACTTCAGGCCCTTGTGCCCGCTTCGTCGTCTGGAGGGAAGCGATCTGGGGCTTCGCCTTCTGTCACATAGTGAGACATGCAAGGTCTGTTCCACTTCCAAGACACTGTAGAAGAAAAATGGCAGCCATGGCGGCGGCAGCATTTGAACATCACATGCAACAAGCCCTGTGGGTGCTATCCACGGCAGCAGGGGGCACACATTGATCACCAGCCCGAACCTCTTGTGATGCTAGGGGAAAAGGTACAAGTTAACGCGAGGAAAAAATCCCGCACCATTTATGGGTGGGCATTAGTCTATGAAAATCAATGCCTGTCGTCTCTGACTCATACATGGGCATTTTCATGCCATCCGACATTTCTTTCAGGGTAAAGCAGTTCATGGCAGGCCAGATTGATTTCCCCTTCGTAGAAAAAGAAGAGATAATGGCAGCGTTCTACCTATTTGGCAAGGACTATGGTGTTGCAGACAGCACTGAGGTAAAGGCAGCAACTGACATCGCCAAGAGCACCGTTGAGCAGGTAGCAAGGGACATCCGGCTCTATTCCTCCAACCCCCAAAAGATGGATCCAAGCTTCACCCGGGAAAACTATACGAGAAGATCGCTCCAGATAGTGGTTGATAGTGGCATGCAAACAGATGTCGACATGCGCGTGGCCGGCGATCCTGCCATATTGTCAGACTGTTTTGCGCAGCACATCGCATATCACAGACAGGGTTTCTTTTTTGAGCTCTTCCAGCCTTTCAAGCCAGAGCAGATCCCGCCTTCGCTCAAGAATAGACTCGAAGGGAGGATGCTGCTGTTAGGCTTTAACGTGAAGGATAGACAGGCACTTCCGTTCAAGAGCTCGCTTCAGCCATTTCTCGAGTGGATGCTGCTAAAAGTTTGAAGAATGATCGATAACCCTTACCATGTGCTTGACGTCAAAGACCATGACTTCTTTTGGCAGGTTTATTGACAGCACTCGCTCTTCCGGGGGATTGTAGCGGAGGACGTGCACAAGCGACCCAGACTTGCCCAGTCTCCTGCCGGTCCTCTTTTCAATCACTATTTCAGGATTGAATAATGCGTCAAATGCAAAAAAGTAGGTTCCACCCCAAACGTTGACAGAGTATTCTACTCTATAATAGGGCACGGACATCCTTGGGAACATCAGGGCGCTTGCGGCGTGCAGGTTCTCACCTTCGTCGTACATTCTACCACCGTGAAAGCTATCGATAAAGGGTACCTTTGCATAGACTGTCGAATTGACAGATTTCCTCGTGCAAAGCACTTCGTACCGCTTGAATTCCGGATCAGGCATGGTGGCCGGGCCGTACTTGGCGTCGTCGTGCAGGACTATTTTGCGATTGACAACGAATTTTTCCTTTGACTCGAGCAGGCGCCGGATGTTCTCGACAAACTGGTGCTCGTTGCACTCGTATAATGGCATATTCTGCTATTCTCCACCGACTACGTCCTTGACTACCTTTGAGATCGTCGTTCTTGAACCGCAGATGGTTATTATTGGATCCTTTGGATAGGCGTCGCCTATCTCTTCAGAAACGCTGATAGTTTCGTCGCCCCTGACATAGAGCATCTTGCTCCAGAATTTTCCATCGGCGACAATGGTGACCGTGTCGTCAAGCAGAAACCCGATTTCAGAAAGGCTAGCCTGCACTCTCTCTAACGGGACAAGCACAGAAATTGACTTTAACTTCTGTTCGCCTTTCACGGCAATCAACATTCATTCGCATCTCAGATATAAAAATCGGTCGCGAAGCTATCTGAAACAGGTTTCTGTTTGCGGGTTGTCATGCAACGAAAGAAGTAATTAACATATAATAATAAGAAAGCAAGAGAAGGTGGCTGTGCGGATGTGGCAGAGTGGTCTTCTCCTTCTTTTCAGTGATTGAAAGGGAGGGGAACACAATAATGCGTCGGCCTTGAGAGCCGATTCGCCTTCGGGCGATCAGGAGTTCGAATCTCCTCATCCGCGCCTTAAACTCTTCTAGGAGTCTCGCGGTGCTTCTTGTCCTTTACCCGCTGGCTGTGCTCCGCCTTTATCCTTCGGTCAAGCCTGGCGATGAGCTCTTTTGACGCGCTGATCGGGTCGTAGCCCACTGCCTTGGCCGCAATGACGCCCTTTGATGTGATGACTCTTGTCCTGAGCGAATACTTGCGGGTCTTGTGTTTGTCCGCATATACAACCACCGAACGCACGTCACCAAGCTTGCCGTGTATCTTTCTGAAAAAGCGGTCCAGCTGATCCTGAATCTCTGTCCTGTCATGCTCGTCGTCGAGGTGTGCCATGTGTATCATAGGAGCTGCGTTCTTTTTCGGGAGCATGAGTTCAAGTGCGTCCTTTGGCGTCACGATGCCCATAGGCCTGTCGTCGCCTGTCACAATCACTTCTTCGCTGCGCCTGAAGTGATCCAATATCGAGTTGAGCTTTGTGCCCGGCTCGACTGATGCTGCCCTTCTCATGATATCCTTTACCTTGACATCTCTTATCGCTGCCGTCATGCCAGAAATTGCTGCTGACTTGCTGGTGCGTTCCCGGGGTGTCGCAACTATTCTACCAATATCAAGGATGCTGAGCGTTCCCCTGAGAACACCCTTTGTGTTTATCACAGGCAGGCGAGAGATGTTGTATCGGCGTATCTTCGCCATGGCGTCAGAAAGCGGAGTATCCTCTTCGATTACGATGGCGCCTGACATGACCTCGTCCACTATGGCGTGCCCAAAGTCGGCAGTCAAAACAAGGTCGGTCTCGCTGATGATGCCGACAAGTTTGCCCTTTTCCACCACCGGCAGGGCCCTGTTTCCGCTGCCAATGACCAGCTTGGCAGCATTTTCAATTCCCTTGTCGGGACTTATCGCCGATGTGTTGACAATGTAGCTCTTTACTTTCGAAGAAGGCTGCGCGCTGGAATTCAAAAGTTGCTTTGCAAATATCATACCAAGGTACTTGCCATCGTCGTCAACGACAGGTATCTGGTTAATCGACTTGTCGGCCATCATGTTTAGGGCCCGGGCCACGGTGTCTTCTGACGTAAGTGTAATAACATCTCTTACCATTACTTCCGATACATTCATCTCACTAGACAGTCTTGGTCTTCGTATTTTAAACATTCACATTTTGCAAGAAGACAATAGGTTATAATGCGTCTTGAATATCAGACAACATATCCATGGATAAGGAGCGGCGGCTTGTTATTGTGGCTGCAGCAATAGTAGTGGCGGCCGCGATTACCACTGCCCTCTATACCCCTTCCCAGACTACACTTCCAATACCGGAACCAGGTTCTGGCGGAAACAATAGCAGGTCAGGCGTGAGAGTGCTGGCAGATAACCTTGAAGTGCCCTGGGCGATAGACATCGCAGAAGATGGGCGCATATTCTTCACAGAGAGGTCCGGCAAGATAAGAATAATTGAAAATGGAACGCTCCTCGAGCCTGCAGCGTTTATCAATGTTGCACAGAATGGCGAATCAGGGCTGCTTGGCCTCGCTCTTCACCCGGATTTTGAAGAGAACCATCTGCTCTATGTCTACCACACCTACTCTAACGGCTCGAATGTCTTTAACAAGGTGCTGATGCTGACTGAAAGGGACAACAAGATAGTAGAATCGAAGGTGATAATCGACGGAATCCCGGCGGCCAATGGGAACGACGGAGGCAGGATCAAATTCGGCCCTGATGGCAAGCTGTACATTGCAACGGGCGACGCGCGGCAGCCGGAACTTGCGCAGAACGCCAATTCGCTGGCAGGCAAGATACTGCGGCTGAACCCGGACGGCACCATCCCAGACGACAACCCATTTGAAGGCTCTCCGGTGTATTCGTATGGTCACCGCAACATACAGGGGCTGACATGGCACCCGGTCACCGGCGAGCTGTATGCAAGCGAGCACGGTCCTGAGGGCAACGACGAAGTGAACATTATCAAGCCCGGCGCCAACTACGGCTGGCCCATAGAGGGCTGCGCCGCCGAGCGCTTTGAAAAGCCAGTTCACTGCTTCAACCCGGCGATAGCGCCTGCAGGAATTGCCATCCCGGCACACGACACGCTCGGCTACCAGAACGACATCATTCTGGCTGCCCTGAAGGGACAGCAGCTAAGGCACATCGACCAAGATGGAAGCGGAAACAACGTGCTGACGGGCTTTGGCCGTATCCGCGACGTGGTTGAGGGTGCTGACGGCTCGCTATATGTGGCTACCAGCAACAGGGACGGCAGGGCAATCCCGGACAGCAGCGATGACAAGATTTTAAGGATCATAACTCCACAGTAGCGTGAAATCAACGAATGACCCAAAAGTTCTATGAAATGAGCAGGGAAGAGCGCCTGGAATACCTGAGGAAGGTGACAGGCGTTGCGGACGTTGAATTGATGCTCAGGCCGCTTTCCTTTGAAGATGCAAACAAGATGGTAGAGAATGCCATAGGCATCATGTCAGTGCCAATGGGTATTGCGACTAATTTTGTGATAAACGGCAAGGAGTGTTTAGTGCCCATGGCCATAGAAGAGCCATCAGTGATTGCTGCAGCCAGCAAGGCCGCCAAGATTGCCAAGGCGAATGGCGGCTTTACTGCGGAGGCAGACGATTCACTCATGATAGGCCAGGTGCAGGTAGTTGGGGCCGCCACAAAGAGCGCGATGCAAAAAGTCATCAGGAACAAGAAGCAGCTGCTCGCAATTGCCAATTCAAAGAGCAGATCAGTTACTGCAGTTGACCTGAAGGCCAGGCTGCTTCGCGATTCAAGCCCGAACAAGATGGGCAGCATGCTGATAGTAGAAGTCGTTGTCGACACAAAGGATGCGATGGGAGCAAACGCGATAAACACAATGTGCGAGGCGATGGCGCCAAAGATAGCAGAGATCACTGGCGGCGAAGTCGTTCTAAAAATACTGTCCAACTATGCGACAAGAAGGATGGTCAGATGCACGGCCGTCTTTGACAAAGACGAGCTGGGCGGAAGCCAGGTAGTGAAGAGGATACTGTACGCCTACGCACTTGCGCATTCTGATGTTTACAGGGCAGTGACTCACAACAAGGGCGTCATGAACGGCATTGATGCAGTCGCACTTGCGACAGGTCAGGACTTTAGGGCTATTGAAGCCGGCGCCCACGCTTATGCGGCAAGGAGCGGGACTTACCGCTCGCTTACCAGATGGCGCAGGACCGAAGAAGGCGACCTTGCGGGCGAAATCGAGCTACCGCTTGCAGTAGGAACCGTCGGCGGCGTGGTCAATGCTCACCCGACTGCCAAGCTTGCACTCCAGATCTTGGGCGCAAAGAGTGCAAAGGAGCTAGCAATGACAATGGCTGCAGCTGGCCTTGCGCAGAACCTCGCCGCAATAAGGGCACTTTCCGCTGAAGGCATCCAGGCAGGCCACATGAGGCTGCACAACCGAAAATTCAGCAAGTAGATATATATCCTGTAAAACTCCTTGCTGATAGCTATCGATGCCTACTGTAAAATTTGCAGTCCCAAAGGGGAGCATTGAGGAAGTCACTTTCAGGCTGCTGGAACAGGCGTGGCAGCAGGTCAGCGGCAGGGGTCGCACCTATAGAGTGAAGCTTGGCGACCCGGAAATCGACGTCAAGATATTGAGACCTCAAGAAATCCCGACCTATGTCCAGGAAGGCTTTTACGATGTAGGCATAACAGGCAGAGACTGGATTCTCGAGGCAACCGCAGATGTAGAGATATTGCTTGACTTGGAAATTGGGCGCGTCAAGCAGGTGATAGCGGTCCCGTCAAGCTTTCCTTACAAGAACCTGGACGAGATGATCGCAGACTTTGCCAAGTCAGGGAGGACGCTGAGGGTTTCCTCCGAATACCTTACTACAACTTCGAGGCACTTCAAGTCAAACGCCGCATACAAGAATGCATTTGGAAATGCCGACCCCATGATAATCACGCCTTGGCTGAGGCTTGGCGAGAACAAGAAGGTAGAGATATTCCTCTCGTTTGGCGCTACAGAGGCCAAGCCACCAGAGGACGTAGATGCCATTTTTGACATTACAGAGACAGGTACGACTCTTGCCCAGAACAACCTCAAGATAATCGACACAGTGGCCGAATCAACGGCTGTTCTTGTGGCAAACAAGAAGGCGCTGAAGGACCCTGCCAAGCGCGAAAAGATTGCAGACATGATAGCGCTCATGAGGGGCGTAGTCGAGGGAAGGAAAAAGCTGCACATCTTTGTTAATGTCAGGAAGGAGAACCTTCAGAATCTGTTGAAGGAATTGCCTGCCCTCAAGAGGCCCACTATCAGCCCGCTATCAGAAGAGGGCTGGTACGGCGTCAACACGGTGATCGACAAGAACGAGTTTATCAGAATAGTGCCCAGGATGAGAAAGCTGGCTCAGGGTTTGGTGGTGCTTGAGCCAAAGCAGATACTGCCACTTGACGAGATAAACTTGGACGGATATTCTTGATAAGGATTCTCAGTGTTTCAGATCCGGCAGCCGAGGCCTCGCGACTTCGCAAGGCAAGCGCAATCCCAGACTCGCTTTTTGCAGATGCCATGGCCATAATGAAGGATGTCGCTCAGCACGGCGACCAGGCGGTTCTTGATTACACCGCAAAATTCGACGGAGTCAGGCCTGGCTCGCTCCTGGTGAGTAAGCAGGAGATAAGGCAGGCATATAGCCAGGTCACAAAGGAGCAGGTCAAGGCAGTCAAGCTCATGAAGCAGAAGCTTTTGAAGAGCGAGCTTGCAGTGTTTCGCCGCCTAAAGGGCATCGCGGTGTCGTCCGAGGGGGTCAAGATAGACAAAGTGGTTAGGCCAGTGGCGAGCGTTGGCTGTTACATTCCCGGAGGCAAGGCCCGCTACCCGAGCACGGTGGTAATGTGCGCGGTGCCGGCCAAGGTTGCAGGCGTCAAGAGAGTGGTGGCAGCATCGCCTCCAAGAAAGGACGGAACTATTGACCCGCTAACACTCGTCGCAGCAGACGTCTGCGGTGTCGACGAATTTTACAAGATGGGAGGCGCGCAAGGCATTGCGGCTCTTGCGTATGGCACGCAGTCGATAAAGCCGGTGAGTAAGATAGTAGGGCCTGGCGGAATGTTTGTCACAGCTGCAAAGCTGATCGCGTCCGGCTCTGTTTCAACTGACATGGTGGCTGGCCCGACAGAGCTTTTGATCTATGCCGACGCATCCGCCGACCCACGCCTGGTTGCGGTGGATCTGATCTCGCAGGCGGAGCACAGCTCAGATACGATCTGCGGGCTTGTGACGTCAAGTGAAAAGCTTGCACGGCAGGTGCAGGAGCAGGTGCTTTCGATGGTTGAAAGGATAACCCGCGCAGACATTGTGAAGTCGAGTCTAGGGAACAATGGCTTTGTTGCCATCTGCAAGAACGAAAATGCCTGCATCGACTTTGTCAACGAGTTTGCGCCAGAGCACCTCGAGATAATTGGCAGGAACGCAGAATCGGTAGCAAAGAAGGTGCACTCTGCAGGGCTTGTGCTGATAGGCCAGTATGCGCCGTCGTCCGCAAGCGACTATTTACTCGGGTCAAATCATGTGCTTCCGACACTTGGATTTGGCAAGTCCCGCGCATCGCTCTCTGTGCTTGACTTTGTCAAGATAGTAAACAAGGTCAGGGTGACAAGGGCAGGACTCGCAAAAGTGGACAGGGCGGTCAGGGAAATGACGTCGGCAGAAGGATTGCTGAACCACTACGAAGCAGTGAGGGCGAGGCATGAGGAGAATGAAGGCAACGAAGAAGAAGAAGATGAAGAATAGCTTTGAAGATTCGGTGAAAAGGATCGCCAAGCTTGGCCACTACGTCAAGCCCGAAAAGGTCGAAGGCGCAATAAAGCTGGACTCGAATGAGAATTTTGCGCTTGACAGACAGTTTGTCACGGGCATTGCCGCCGAGGCTGCGCAGAAGGTTGACCTGAGGGAATATCCCCTTGACCAGCTCGAACAGCTTTATTCACAGCTTGCAGAGTATGCAGGCGTTGACCAAGAGTGCATTGCGGCCGGCAGCGGGTCGGACCAGGTAATCGAGCTTCTCCTCTCCACGCTTGGGAGCAGGCGGGCGACAGTATTTGCGCCCACTTTCTCTTATTTCATAAACAGATGCGAGTTGCATGGCATAAAGGTCGACCAGGTGCCATTATCACGAGACTTTACGCTTGACAAGAGGGCGTTTGTAAAGAGCGCAAGGAAATCGGATCTTGTATACATCTGCTCGCCAAACAACCCTACTGGCAACCAGATAGACAAGGAGACTGTGATCGAGATTGTCGATTCGCTCAGAGGCAAGCTGATCCTCGTGGACGAGGCCTATGTCGACTTTGCAGACTACTCTCTTTCTGAAGACGCGACTAAACGCAGCAATGTAATAGTGCTTCGCACGCTCTCAAAGGCATACGGTCTCGCCGGCGCAAGGGTAGGCTACATGGTGGCGAACAGGAAATTCATCCGCACCTTCAGATCTGTCATACAGTCGCCGTATCCGATCAGCACGCTTTCACTTGCTATCGCGTCCAGCGTCCTGGCTCGCGCAGACCACGTAATGCAGACGATCAGAACCATAAGAAGCGAAAGGGACAGGGTGTACGACAAGCTATCGAGGCTTGAAGGCATCAGGGTGTTCCAGTCAGACGCCAACTTTCTCTTTATCGAAACTGGCAAACGCTACCAGCATATCTCAGGGGCCCTGCAAAGCAACGGAATAGTGGTCAAGATGCTTGGCAACATCGCAGGCCACAGGGGCTGCATGAGAGTGACGATAGGCACCAGGGAAATGAATGATAAGTTCCTTCAGAGCATTGAAGAAGGGTTCTCTGCCTGATGTACAACTGTGCGCTCTTTGATATTGATGGCGTCCTTGTAGATATACGCAAATCGTACAACGCCGCAATCAAAAAGACTGTGGAATACATGCTCAAGTCCATAGGAGGCAAGACGTCTTCTTCTTCATCATCACTATATCGAAACCTGGTCACAGACCAGATCATCTTAAAGTTCAGGCTGAGGGGCGGCTTTAACAACGACACAGATACGACATATGCAATAACGCTTGCAATGCTCGCCCGTGCTCCAAAGAACATTACTGAGGGAAGAAAATTCCTGGCACAAGTGGCAGAAAACGCTGACGAGAGCGGGTATCCGTCGGTTGAAAAGTTCCTCTCTGAACGCTATGATATTGAAAAGTGGAAAAAGCAGTTGAACTACCCCGCGCCTGTTAAGGAAAGCATCCTTGCAAGGGTGTTTGACGAGCTATTTTACGGCCCCGAGCTCTTTAGGAAGCAGAACAATCTAGAGCCAAAATACTGGAAAAGGGGCAACAAGCCGCTCATCAAGAACGACAGGATTTCGGTAACCGGCAAGACAATGAAAAAGCTCCATGAAATGTTTGGCGGCAACCTTGCAATAGTATCTGGAAGAAGCAGGCTTGCGGCCGAGTATTCGCTCAAGCCGGTGATGAAATATTTCAATTTGGACGCCTGCGTCTTCCTCGAAGACGAAAAGCGTGAATACGCCAAGCCGAACCCATATGCCATCTGGCGGGCGATGGACGTAATGGATGCAAGGACCGCCGTGTATGCCGGCGACTCGGTAGAAGACCTCCTGATGGCAAGGCGGGCCGAGAAAGAAGGGGGCGTGAAGATAGCATTCGTCGGCATTTATGGCAACAGCCCAAACCCATCAAACACCGTGGCGCAGTTCAAGCGAGAGGGAGTTGAGGCCATCGCAAAGAGCGTCAACCAGTTACCGAACACGATAAATAAGGTACTGGCTGCTTAACAGATGTTGGCTGGTCCAAGAAGGGCGAGGATCGAGAGGGAAACAAAAGAAACTGCAGTCACCGTGCAGGTCAACATTGATGGCACGGGCAAGACAAACATCAAGACCGGCCTTTCATTTATCGACCACCTTGTCACCTCGATCGGCAAGCACGCCATGATAGACATCACGCTAAATGGCAAGTCAAACGACGGCATAATCCACCACCTTGCAGAAGACGTTGCCATTGCGCTGGCCCAGACAATAGACAAGGCACTGGGCGAGCGGGAAAGGATTGCAAGGTTTGGATATGCGCTGATCCCGATGGACGAAGCGCTTGCATACGCGTCAATTGATCTGGTAAAACGACCGTACCAGAAGGTAGAGCTAATGCTGACCCGCGACAGCATAGAGGGAATGCCAAGGGAAGACCTTGAGCACTTTTCAAGGTCGCTTGTGCAAAACCTGAATGCGTGCACGCACATGGTAGTGCAATATGGCGACAACGACCACCACAAGGTCGAAGCTGCGCTCAAGGCGTTTGCCGTGGCGCTTCGTATGGCAGCAAGCATCGACAGCAGGAGGAAGGGAGTCCCAAGTACAAAGGGGGCAATGTGAACCTGGCAAAGATAGCGATATTCGATTATGGCGCAGGCAACCTGTTCAGCCTGAAATCAGCATTGGAGCGCAACGGGGCGGAAAGCGTCGAGATAATCTATGACTTGAAGGACCTTGACAGGTTCGACGGCCTGGTGCTCCCGGGCGTAGGCAACTTTGACCCAGCCATAGAATCAATAAAGAACAGCGCAAAGCACCTGGGCAGAGCGATAGATGGTGGAATGCCAGTTATGGGCATTTGCCTTGGCATGGAGATGCTCTTTGAGAGAAGCGAGGAAGGCAAGCTTGACGGATTGAAGATATTGGATGGCGAGGTGGTTCTCCTTCCAAAGAACAAGGTCAAGATCCCGCACATGGGGTGGAACAACCTGCAAATAAAGCGCGACAGCAAGCTGCTAAAGGGAGTCAAGGACAACTCGTGGGTGTATTTTGTGCACTCTTACCGCACGGCTCCAAAGGACCGCAATCTGGTGGTGGCTACCTCCGACTACGGGGTCAGCGTCCCGGCAGTCATCGAAAAGGGCAACCTTATTGGTGTCCAGTTCCACCCAGAAAAGTCCGGCGAAGTCGGCGCGGTCATGCTCAGGAACTTTATCAAAATGTGTGACAATGGTGGAAAATGAGAGTCATTGCCGCAGTTGACATCATGGGTGGAAGCGTAGTCAGGCTGGTCAAGGGAGACCCTGCAAACAAGACCGTGTACAGCAGCGACCCCGTTGAAACGGCGAAAAAGTGGGAGGCCGCTGGAGCAGACATGCTACACATCGTCGACCTTGACGCGGCGTTCGCAAGCGGGGACAACTCGCAATTGGTCGCTGCAATAGCTGGGGCGATAAATATCCCCGTGCAGGTGGCCGGCGGCATAAGGTCGGCTGAAAAGGCGGAGGAGATGCTTGGAAAGGCGGCAAGGGTGGTGATCGGCACCATGGCATACAACCAGCCAGAGGCAGTAAGAAAGCTTGCGAAAAAGAATCCCGGCAGGATCGTTGTCTCGATAGACCAGATAGGCGGCAACGTTATGGTGAAGGGATGGAAAGAGTCAACAGGCACAAAGGTGGCCGACGCGATATCCCAGTTTTCAGTAATGGGCGTAGACGAGTTCTTGCTTACAAGCATCGAGCGGGACGGCACGCTGCAGGGACCTGATGTCGAAACCCTTGCAGAGGCCGCCAAATCTGCGAGGATAATCGCAAGCGGAGGCATCGCCAGCCTGAATGACATCGTCAAGGTCAGAAGCGCTGGCTGCAGCTCTGTCATACTGGGCAAGGCACTGTATGACGGCAAGATCACGGTAGAGAGGGCGAAGGCGCTGGCATGACGCTTGCAAAGAGGGTAATACCGTGCCTTGACGTAGACAATGGCAGGGTGGTAAAGGGCATCCACTTTGCAGAGGTGAAGGACGCCGGCGACCCGGTCGGGCTTGCCAAGAAATATAGCGAGCAGGGAGCTGACGAGTTGGTTTTCCTCGACATCACGGCATCGCAGCAGGGTAGGGACACAATGAAGAACGTCGTGAGAAAGGTGGCAAGCGTCATCGACATCCCCTTCACAGTCGGCGGCGGCATCAAAAAGCTGGAAGATGCCCGCGACATTCTGCTATCCGGCGCCGACAAGGTTTCGATAAACACAGCGGCTGTCAAGAACCCGGAACTGATAACGCAGTTGATGTCCATCTTTGGAAAGCAATGCGTGGTGGTTGCCATTGACGCAAAGAGAAACTACAACATCGAAAAGGGCAAGACGATATTCAGAGAGAAGGGCAAGAAGTTCTGGTTTGAGGTGAGGATTTACGGGGGCAAAGAAGGCACAGGCCTTGACGCAATAAAGTGGGCAAAAGAAGTAGAGAAGAGGGGAGCCGGCGAGATACTCTTGACCAGCATCGACGCCGACGGCACCGAGAACGGATATGACATTGTGCTTACAAAGGCAATATGCAAGTCAGTCAGGGTGCCTGTGATAGCTTCTGGCGGCTGCGGAAGCGCCAGGCACATGCTTGACGTGTTTGACAAGGCGGATGTTGACGCCGCGCTTGCTGCGTCGATATTCCACTACGAAAAGTCGACGGTCGACAAAGTAAAGAGATACTTGAAGAGAAGCGGCGTCAAGATCAGGTTGTGAAACAATTACTACTGCGGCGGCTCTTCTCCAGTGCCCTTATCATCCCTGTCAAAATCCAGTCTTTCGTCCAGCCTTTTCTGCAGCTCCTTGTACAGCCTGTATTTTTGCATCCACTTTGAAAAGACGATCCATTGACGGATGCCAACTCCAAGCCAAACCAGAAAGACCGCAGCTCCAATTATGGGTAGCGCAATCGCAACTTCAACGCCTCGCTCCAGCAGCAAGCCCACAACAACGGCAGATACGGGCAGGATAATGATAAACGAGAGAACCATTATTATTGCCATCTTTTTTGTGAAGTCCAGCTCGTGAATGACATTGTCCAGTATCTCAAGCAGGTTCTCGTGTGCCGTTCCGCTCCTGCGGTTACCGCTGCCGCGATCTGTCATGTCACTCATCTAGCGATTCACTTTTCTCCATTATAAAGTGGACAGTAACAGAGTTACCTGTCGTGCTCATGCTTCTCCTTTTCACTCCTTGGAAACAATAGCTCGTATGGCTCAAGGATCGATGCGACTATTTCTCTCCCCTTCTCCGAAACCCTGTATTTGATTATGCGGTTCTGCTCGCCCCACGGTTCCTCGAACCGAATTATCAGTCCCTTTTCTACCAGCTCGTCGATTATCGGCTTGTGCTTCACGTTGTTCAATCCGCAATAGCTCAGGAGCTGGCTTTGATTGAGCTCGCCGTAATCGTTAAGCTTCAATATTATATCCTTCCTGATGTAAATTCTCTCCCGATGTGCATGTACCAATTTGACTCAATTGCCATAGGAATATGCTGTTAGTTACTGTCTGGCCGAGCGATGGCAACAGGTGCAGTAGCAGCTGATGCTGGTGCCGATCTACAGCCAGTAGTAGTAAGAGTCAGATATGTCGCAGGGCAAATAAGTATTCAGGTAACTCAGTTACGTAGGACAGGTAAACAAGGGTTAAAACAAAAATCAAACAGACTAGTCCTTACCATGGTTTGGAAAATTGTGTTGCTGTCGATCTCAATCGTGATCGGATCGTTCATAATAGGTGCTGCCATCGTGGCCGCTCAGGTTCTGTCGGTCAACGCGAACAATACTGTGGATTTTGGAGATATTGAAGGATTTGGAAATGCCAGGCGAGGCACCGATGCGACCATCATTCCTGCAAATGCTACAACAGTGGTGAGAATAGTAGCTGATGCGGGAAGCGACTCGTACGATCCAAACCCCGTCGAGGTCAATGTCGGAGAAACCGTGACATGGCAAAACAGTGACGCTACCATACATACTGCAAGCTCTAACGACGACACCTTTGACTCGAAAATATTGAGGAGCGGAGAAGTGTTCAGCTTTACCTTTGAAGAAGAAGGAGAATTCCCGTATTACTGTAAGATCCATCCGAGCATGAAGGGAACGGTGGTTGTGAGCTGAGCAGTATCAGTTCAAGACGTGAGAGCGCCTGGCTGCAGCTGCGCTGGCACCAAACCAATCCATGTCTGCACATTTGGCGAGGGGGCATTCCACTGCGTGAAACCATAGCGCATCCACTTTCGCAACAGGATGAATGACACACTGCTAGTGCCGCTGCGTCCGCTGTCTCGCCATGGCAACAACTACTAATTGGTACGCCATTCTGGTAGATAATAGAACAATCCTGACTATAGATGGAAATATGAGAGTCGACAGCAAGGAATTTCACCCGCGGCCCGCTTTCAAGGCCCGGCCACGGGTCATATCATCGCAAGCACAGCTCCTGCTCCCGGGCTGGCAAGAAGCGTGACGACGGTTGGATCATCGAATAGTTTGAAATAGCCCCATGTGCCATCAAGATATGATGTCCAGCGCTCCCAACAACCACATCCCTTTTGAAAGTCACTTGGAAGGGCTGAAAGAGCCGGCAAGGACGATACTGCTTGACCTCCGCGGTTTCGTTAGATCGCTTGGCAGCAACGTCATCGAAGAGGTTAGACCTCATAGAGTTGCTTATGCAAAGACAATGAATTTTCGCACTTTCCTTGATATCAAGCCGGCAAGCGACTCGCTTGTACTGTCGATAAGGTACGGCAGGGCTGCTCCTCCGACGACGGCAACAGTCAGGACTACCGAAGAAGTAGAGAATGTAAAAAAGCAGATTGCAGAGGCGTACCAGAAAATTCAGTAGCTTATTACAAAGTCGGCAAACTCGCCCGTGTAATTGTCGAACTTTACGCTCACGTTGTCCACCTTGGCCTTTGGTGGCCCAACATGGCACCACTCGATCACTTTGTTGACATCAGGTTCATTACCTTCAAGGATGGCCTCTACCCGACCGTCCGGCAGGTTGCGCACCCAGCCAGTAACATTGTGCTTCGTCGCAACCTCCTTTGTGTTTTGTCTGAAATATACGCCCTGGACTGTGCCACTGACAAGGATGTGGGCGCGGGTCTTTTTGCTGTCGCTCATCTTCCAGTATTGCTGTTGTCATTGATTTAAAAAATGTTCCCGCCGCAAAAAAGGCGGATGCAATTGTTGTTGCTGCTGTTAGACCAGGTCGCCGCCCTCTTCTCTGAAGAGGTGCTCGTACGTCGTTTCCTTTCTAACCAGACGGAACTTGCCGTCGCTGTCCTTCATGACTATCGGCGGTTTGATCTGGCAGTGGAAGGGCATGTTGAAAACGACCGAGTAGGCCCCAACATTGTAGAACGAGACGTATCTGCCGACCTCTGACTCGGTCAGGTCTGACGCCTTTGAAAGCGGGAATACATCATAGGTGTCGCACAGTCTTCCCGCAAGGTGAGTATTTTTCACAGGCGCAAGTGCAGTTGTCCTGTCCTTGCTGTCTACTACTGGCACTACTTCCTGCGGATATTCCTGCTTGAGCAGCGCCGCGTCGAGAAGTATGTGATATCCTGCATCAACTATCACGATCTTGTGCTCGTTGTATACCTTGGTGTTGACAATTCTTGAGATCAGCATCGACGATTCAGCCACCAGGAAGCGACCGCTCTCGATCATTAGAGTGAATGTGCCATGGGTCTCTGCAAGTTGGTTCAGCTTGCCGACATGATTTTCAGCCATCTGTGCAGGAGTCGGGACTGGATCGTTGTAAAATACAGGTGTTCCTCCTCCAATATCAAACGTATTGACATGGAAGCCAGGATTTTCCTTCTTCATCTTGGTCATGAATGCGTCCATCTTGTCGAGTGCGTGGGTATAGCATGAAAAGTCGGTGATCTGAGAACCGAGATGGAAGTGGAAGCCCTCGAACTTGAGGTAGTCATTGCCCATGATGTGCTTGACAATCTTGGCTGCGCTGTCGATCGTGCCACCGTTAAACGGTACTCCGAATTTGCCGTTCCTATATGATGCGCGAACCTCGGCCTTGACGCCCACCTCTGGGTTGACGCGTATCATCGTGAGCGGCTTTGTGCCTACCTTGCTTGCAGCCTTGGCCAAGTTTGTCATCCCGTTAAAGGAGCTGACGACAACTCTGCGGACGCCGCTCTGGAGCACTTCGATGTACTCTTCTGGCTCTTCTGTCACGCTCGTGTAAATGACATTCTCTGGATCTGCCTTGCAGCGCTTGATGAAATGGAGCTCGCCAAGAGAAGTCAGGTCGAAAGTCAACCCGTCCTTCATGAACGTCTTGATCACTGCCGGCGTAAAGTTGGCTTTGATCGAGTACGCGATCTTGACTGGACCCTTGTACTTTGAATAAGCGCTGTGTAGTTCCTTGGCCTTTGCGTGCAGCGTGTCTTCATCCACCAAATAAAGCGGTGTCCCGTACTGTGCAACTAATTTGTTGATGTCAACGGGTTTGACAAAGCGGTTTAGAGTGGCTGCAGTTGGTTTTTCTACGAGTTGAACCTGTGAATTTTCAACCAATTTCTTTTAGTTACGTCTAACATAAAACCAATTGCTTAAAAACATTTGCCTTGACACAGTGTCGGAAAAATTCCAAACAAAAAATGAATGAAAAAGGAAAAAGAGTTTAGCGGTAGTATGGGACCGCTTTCTCTGTCGGCTTGCCTTCTCTCTGAGTCTTGATCTTCCTTACTGCCTCTTCAAAGTGGCGAAGCATCACGTGCGCTTCTGACGCGTGTTTGGCTGCTTCTTCTGGCGTCGGGTATTTCGCAAGGTACTCGTGCAGCACAAGCGACACTGCCGTGTTGGCTACCGCGCTAGTGTCCGCGCCGCTGAAACCTTCTGTCATCTCGGCTACCTTTGCAAAGTCCACGTCTGGGCCAATCGGCTTGCCCTTTGCGTGGATCTCCAGGATTCTCTGCCTTGCAGCCTTGTCCGGCATTGGGACGAACACTATCTTGTCGAACCTGCCTGGACGCAAAAGCGCAGGGTCAATCATATCTGCTCTGTTGGTTGCTGCAATTACCACTACACCGGACAGCGCCTGAATGCCGTCAAGCTCTGTAAGCAACTGCGACACGACGCGCTCGGTGACCATGCTGTCGCCTCCCATGCCCCTTGTAGGAGCAATCGAGTCGATTTCATCAAAGAACACGACGCACGGGGCGGCCTGCCTGGCTCGTCGGAAGATTTCGCGTATGCCGCGCTCGGATTCGCCGACCCATTTGCTCAGGAGTTCAGGCCCCCTTACGCTTATGAAATTGGCTTCCGATTCGGTTGCGACTGCTTTTGCAAGCAGCGTCTTGCCGGTGCCAGACGGCCCATGCATCAGGACGCCCTTTGGCATGGTGTGTCCTAGCTTTGTGTA
The DNA here is from genome assembly GCA_044507735.1 of Nitrosopumilales archaeon. Taxonomy (GTDB): domain Archaea; phylum Thermoproteota; class Nitrososphaeria; order Nitrososphaerales; family Nitrososphaeraceae; genus Nitrososphaera. The sequence continues at coordinate 37,305 of JBIQJB010000009.1, read as the reverse complement.
AAGATCCGGATACCTCAATGGCCACTCGACTGCCTCCTGAAGCTCGCGCTTGACTTCTTCCAGCCCGCCAATCGCAGACCACGGGATGTCAGGCGACTCCAAGTAGACCTCCCTCATGGCGGACGGCATTACTTCCTTGACTGCATTTTCAAAGTCGCTCATGGTGACCACAAGCTTGTTCAACACTTCTGGCGAAAGCTTTTCGTCTTCCAAGTTGAGCTCTGGAAGCACGCGCCGGAGGCACTTCATTGCAGCCTCTTTGCAGAGGTACTCCAAGTCCGCACCTACAAAGCCGTGGGTCACTCCCGCTACCTTGTCCTGATCGACATCGGTGTCAAGCGGCATGTTGCGGGTGTGGATCTGCAATATCTCCAGACGACCGCGCTTGTCTGGGACCTTGATCTCGATTTCTCTGTCAAAGCGTCCAGGCCTTCTGAGCGCTGGGTCGATTGCGTTTGGTCTGTTCGTTGCCGCAATGACAATGACTTTGCCCCTTGCTTCTAGGCCGTCCATCAATGATAGCAACTGTGACACGACTCTCCTTTCGACTTCGCCTGTTACTTCTTCACGCTTTGGAGCGATCGAGTCGATTTCATCTATGAATATGATGGATGGCGCCTTCTCCTTCGCCTCCTTGAATATTTCTCTCAGCCTTGCCTCCGACTCGCCGTAGAACTTGCTCATTATCTCCGGACCGGAGATGCTGATAAAGTGGGCGTTGCTCTCGTTTGCCACTGCCTTTGCCAGCAGCGTCTTGCCAGTCCCAGGTGGACCGTAGAGCAGTACGCCTTTTGGAGCCTCGATGCCGAGCTTTTCAAATATCTCTGGGTGCCTGAGCGGGAGCTCTATCATCTCTCGTACTTTTTGGATCTCTTCTTTGAGCCCTCCAATGTCCTCGTATGTTACCTGAGGTACACCTCTCAGGGTCTCGCCCTTTTCAGCGATGTGGAATATTGTCTTCTGTGTAACCAGAACGGCATCAGCAGCCGGCGTCACCCCGATTACCTGGAATGTCAGCCTACCGCCAAAGTATGGGACCATCACATTGTCGCCCTTGATTAGAGGAACGCTTTCCAGCGCATCTGCAAGGTAGCGCTCGTCTATCGGCGGAATAGCTTCTAGCGGAGCGACGATCACCTTTTCAGCAGGAACTGCCTTAATCTTCTTTACGATAACAGTGTCACCAATCGCGATGCCAGCGTTATTCCTGACAAGTCCGTCAACCCGGATTATGCCCTTGCCCTCGTCTGACGGATAAAGCGGCAAGCACTTGGCAACTGTGCGGCGCTTGCCTCTAATTTCAATAACGTCTCCAGTCGACGCCCCCAGCGAATCCATCGAGTCATAGTCAATTCTGGCTACACCCCGACCGACATCTCTGGTATACGCCTCAAGTACCTTTAGGGATAAGGTATTCTGGCTCACACTAACACCTGAACATTACTGCTCTTTATACCTTTATTATCTTTCGCCCAGATTATCCGGCAACAAACCTATAGGTTTACATGCAAAACGCAAAAAATTTCCAAAATTTTATCCTCTAAACAGTTATAACTTTCCATCAGAGTTCAATTATTGAATGAGCAAACATGACAACAAGCCAATGTTGCCCGGCGAACATATTGCCTCCATTGAAGAATTTGAGGGCGGCAAGAACACTTTTCTAGCATCTGATGGGACAGTGCGCTCCACAACCATTGGAACCAAGGTTTACGACCTGAAGCGCAGGATTGTCAAAATTGAGCCCAAGCATTCTCCGATGCTCCCAAAGATTGGCGACATCGTTGTAGGGTATGTTGAGATGATGTTTAGCACTATGGTTTCTATCAAGATTCTCTATATCAACGACAAGTGGTCCGACGCGGGCTTTTCGGCCATAGCTTCTGCAAAGCTTGGCACCCGTGCCGATATGGAGAGGAGGGGCGACAGGCGCGCTACCTTTCACAATGGAGACATTGTAAGGGGCAGGGTCATTAGCCTCCTAAACTCGACGATCCACCTAACGCTTGCAGAGAAAGAGTTCGGGCTACTCTATGCACTTTGCTTCATGTGCGGAGGAGACACAGTGCGCACCAACGAAAGCACCATCAAGTGTGTCGAGTGCGGCGCGTTTGAGAATCGCAAGCTTGCGCACGACTACGGCAAAGAATCATTTCGATTGATACAAAAAGCAGGCAAGTAATGGCCATGGCAAAGGTCGCCTTTCAAGGTGAACGTGGTGCATTCGGGGAAATGGCGGCCCTTCAATATTTCCCCAGGGCGACTCTTGTACCAAAAAAATCTTTTCAGGATGTCTTTGACGCCGCTAGCGACGGCGAAGTTGACTATATCGTCGTGCCAGTGGAGAACTCGATTGAAGGTAGCGTCAACGAGACCTACGATCTGCTGTTGCAGACAAAGATGAGCGTGATAGGAGAAGTATACCAGAGAGTGAGACACTGCCTTATTGCAAACAAGGGCGCCACCAAGATCAGGTTTGTACACTCGCACCCTCAAGCATTGGCGCAATGCAGGGGCTACCTACAAAAGAAGAAGCTTGAATCGGTGCCGGCCTACGACACTGCTGGCGCAGTGAAGATGATAAAGGAAAACAAGATGCTCGATTCCGCGGCCATTGCGAGCAGGAGGGCTGCCGAGCTCTACGACATGGAGATCCTTGACGAAGGCATTGAAGACAGAAAGAACAACTATACCAGATTTCTAGTATTGTCTGCCAAGAAGAAGGTGGGCAATGCAAAGGGTGGCAATTACAAAACATCCATAATATTTTCGGTAAAGCACATCCCCGGTGCGCTGTTTGGGGTTGTGGGTGAGTTTGCTATGCGCCGGATAAACTTGACCAAGATAGAATCCCGGCCAACAAAAGAAACTCCGTGGGAGTACAACTTTTACGTGGACTTTGAAGGCCATACTCGTGACAAGGCTGTACGAGAAGCTCTCAAGTCAATAAAACCAAAGACATCATACATCAAGATCCTGGGTTCTTACAAAAAGGCAGAGTTCTGCTAGTTCATATTTGGACAGAGAGGTGTGCGGGAGAGAGGATCCCACTAGCCTGTTATGCGGTAGTCAGCACAATTTCTCTTTCTTCAAGTTCTCTGTCCAATAGCAGGCAGCTCTTCGGTTTCGCTTAGCACTATCCAACCTCTTCCGCGGGTCCTTATGCCTCCAAATTCCATTATGACCCGCACGCAGCCACAGCCTGCAGTGATTTGACAGCAGCCGTGGCAAAGTTTCCCCTGCCAAAGTCTCCAATTCTCATGTTATGTGTATTTGTGGAGATCATACCAGGTGTTTCCATGGCATCGGCCAAATCCCTGCCAATCTCCTCAATGGGCTGCCCCCCAGAATCAGATTTGAGACCCTTGCACATTTTCAGATGATCCGACTCCAATATTGCCCAGAGGCGAAGCATTCATGACTCACACGTTGTGAGTAACTTTAAATCTTGCATTGTAGAATTAGTAAGACCGGACATCCCTGGCAGCCATGCTGCTGCCAAGTTGTCTTCTAGAGGTGTTATATACATGCGAAGAGAGGGAAAGAGAACAACAACTGTACTGCAGAAGAAAAGCCTGGCACTACAGTCATTGAAAAATTGGCATAGCCAGGATCCATTATGGCACCAGACACCGGAGATAGGAATCGAGGGATTGATTGGCACAATCCAATCCAAGAAAGAACTGCGCAGAGCAATCAAGGAAGAAATCAAGAAAAGGCTAAAGCTAAACAAAAGAAGATGACGACAAAAAGATTCTGAAAGTCGGTGTCAGAATAGTTGGTCCGCGCCAAAGGTGCCACTCTCTACTTTATTGACTGAGGGTGTTTGTTGGATAAATGCAACTGCAGCAACAGCAGCCACCCTCCAATGCATACAACAGGGCGGACGGTCAGCGTCATGGGATGCAAGAGTGGCTCTACGTAATGATGCCTTGACTAGCGACAGCCAATTGCGATTTTTTCTGCCAGAATCAACATTTCCAGTATCCTGAATGATGGCTCTATAGTAGTCCTTGTTGCAAGTATCTCATTGGCAACAGATGACTCTTTCATCATCTAACCATGGACACAACAGCCATATTCTGGAGAGCGATTTTCCACCCACTCTTTTTGTCCAACATGGCTCGACATTAGCCTAGGTCGTGAAGAAACAAAGCTCTTGATCTTACAGGGCGCCTTTGGCAATTCAGGGACTCATAAAAGCAATCAAGCTTGCAAAATAAGAATTAAATACGCGGTCACACACATTCTGTGACCATCTGGAGGAATTACAAATGGAAAAGCTATGCAGATCATGTGGATCTGAACTTGCAGTTCTAGAATCATGCGAAGAGTGCAGCGAACCGATACGGTGGCTATGCAATACATGTTCGAGGGAGAAAGATTCTCCACACGTACACAGCATCATCGTGCAGTATGTCCAGGCAAGATAGGAAGAAAGTTGCACGGAAGAGGCTGGCAACTGGGAGCAGCAGCGAATTCTTTATCCATTCTCAAAACGGCCCCAGAGAGTAGAAATTGGTTGATAAAGACCTGAGCAGCCGACAACAGTGCATACGCCGAAGCGGAGCGTCAGGAGACTCTCCAAGGCCGCGCTAAAATATTAGCTTCACTGAAATTTATTTTTTCCGGAAAGAGAATTATGGAAATAAATGCACCCATTTCCGGCAGTAGTCGGAAAGCTTTAGATCCCTTTCTTCTCCACTAGCAGTTTTGATTACTATGTGCCGCTCATTTCCATACTTGTGCAGATCTGTTACCACTCCCTCCACCCCATCATCGCAACGGATTCTATCGCCTATACATATCGCAGCCAAATTTATCGTCACCCGGTACAGCTGAATAGTCATCCACGGGATTTATTACTTACACAAATGCTGTGAGCAATGTTAAATAGCCCTTCGGAGAATACATTACGCGCTTTGAGGTGATATAATTCTGATCATCTCGAGGAGTCGCAATTATTCAACTAGAGATCAACTGGAAAGGAGGATCCTAAGGATAATTGGCGAATCGAATCTAGCTGACAGAGGAATGCTGAAGAATGTTTTGCATGCAATTGGATTGAAGGACGAATTCAGCATGAGAATGTGGCTGCTCACGTTACAGGGCAAGGGTCTGGTCAGGATGACTGATTCAGGCTATGTCCTGACCGTCAGGGGCAGGGAAAGAATACAAAATAACACATAAATAATCCTGTTACACACGCAATGTTACTAACATAGGTGAACAATCTATGTCAGCGCAACAAGTTCCAATTGTTCTTCTGAAAGAGGGTACCACTGAAACAAAAGGCAACCAAGCTCAGAGAAACAACATCACAGCAGCAAAGGCAATCGCTGAAATAGTCAGGACATCGCTGGGACCAAGAGGGATGGACAAGATGCTCGTTGACACTCTTGGCGACGTTACCATAACAAACGACGGCGCCACCATTTTGAAAGAGATCGACGTGCAGCATCCAGCCGCAAAGATGATGGTGGAGATAAGCAAGGCTACCGACAATGAAGTTGGTGATGGCACCACTTCTACTGTAGTGCTTGCCGGCTCGCTGCTTGAAAAGGCGGAGGAGCTGATAACAAAGAACGTCCACCCGACCATAGTTGTGGATGGATTCAAGAGGGCGTCTGAGAAGGCAATCGAGACGTTGCGCGAAATCGCCACCAAAGTCGACCCGACAGACAAGACGTTTCTGACCAAGATCGCAAGGACATCCATGGCATCAAAGATGGTCGCAGCGGATTCCAAAGAACTGTCTGATATGGTAGTCGATGCGGTCCTGGCTGTCGCGGAGAAATCAGGTGACAAATACAGGGTAGACATTGATGACATAAAAGTGGAGAAGAAGGCTGGCGGAAGCATAAGTGACACCAAGTTCATCCACGGAGTCGTCCTTGACAAGGAAGTCGTGCACGGCGGCATGCCAAAAAGGATTGAAAATGCCAAGATCGCTGTCGTCAACAGCCCACTTGAGATCGAAAAGACAGAAATGAGCGCAGAGATCAGGATTTCAGACCCTCACCAAATGCAACAATTCCTGGACGAAGAAAATCGCATGTTGAAAGAAATGGTTGATAAAATTGTAGCAGCAGGCGCAAACGTCCTCCTATGCCAGAAGGGAATAGACGACATTGCGCAGCACTACCTTGCCAAGGCCGGCATCCTTGCTGTACGCAGGATAAAGGAGAGCGACATGTACAAGCTATCAAGGGCAACCGGCGCCAGGATTGTCAACAACCTTGACGAGCTCTCCGCAAGCGACCTTGGCTTTGCCAAGCTTGTAGAGGAGCGCAAGGTGGAAACTGACAAGTGGGTCTTTGTTGAGGAATGCAAGAACCCCAAGTCCGTCTCTATCTTGGTAAGAGGAGGCTCTCAGAGGGTTGTCGACGAGGCTGAAAGGTCGGTACATGACGCAATCATGGCAGTCAAGGACGTGGTTGAATACCCGCACATCCTGGTGGGTGGTGGAGCTCCGGAAGCTCTGGCATCGCTCAAGCTGAGAGAGTGGGCTGCCACATTGTCTGGAAGAGAGCAGCTGGCTGCCGAAAAGTTCGCAGACGGCATCGAGACCATCCCAATAGTCCTTGCAGAGAACGCAGGCATGGACCCGCTTGACACTCAGGTGCAGCTTCGCTCAAAGAGCAGCAGCACCGGGGGAAAGGCCCGATATGGCATAGACGTCATAAACGGCAAGGTGGCTGACCTGGCCGCAAAGGACATCTATGAGCCCCTTGCCGTCAAGGAGCAGGTCATAAATGCTGCGACTGAGGCAGCATGCATGATCCTGAGAATTGACGACGTCATTGCCGCATCAAAGCCCAAGGACATGCCCAAGCCCGGTGGTGGTGCCGGCGGCATGGGTGGCGGTGGCGGCATGGGCGACATGGACATGTAACAACAACAACAAGAAAAAAGGATGTCCACCAATTTCTTTTTATTTTTGTCAGGTGATGATCCGATTGGAGAGGGATCAACTGGAATCTGATGTTATTTTAGATATTCTGGGGAACGACACCAGGCGCAGAATACTGAGCGTGCTGGCCCGTGAGCCGATGTATTTCAACCAGCTGGCAAGAGAGATAGACATCGGCCAGCAGGCAATACTCCGCCATCTGGAAGCGCTTGAGGAGAGCGGTCTTGTTGAGACTTACGCTGAAAAAAGCGATCTTGGCGCGCCCAACAGGAAGTATTACAGGCTCAACTCATCATTTGTGCTTACCATCGCACTATCAGAGGATGACTTTACTATATCCAGTCAAAAGATCCAAGAGATCCGACACAAGGAGTCGATGAAAAAATACTACAAAAAGCTTGACTCTATTCCGGAAGACACGGGGCGCGCACTTGCCTATCTGCAGCAAAGCATGGCAGCCATCGATGAAGAGATCGCGCTGTTTGAATCCCGGCTCGCGGACCTCAGAGCGCTCAGACAACAAATCCTCCACAGGCTGCATGAAATAGGTGCCGACAACTTTGAAGGCGAAGAAAGGAAGGTACTCTACACAATAGTAAAAGAATCGCCCAAGTCACTGGCAGAGCTGTCAGATATCCTGGACGAGAAAGAGTCCGACCTGAGAGAGATAATAACCAGCATGAAGAGCAGGATGAAGGATTCAGGCATCCACAGGTTGCTGCAGGATCTGGACTAGTGGTTCCTGAAGCGCATACCCAGCCCGATCACGATTACCCCTGTTGTCACAAGCATCAGTGCACCCGCGAACCCAAACGTACCTGACTTGGTCTGTGCACGGCCGCTGACTGTCAGATCTTCGCCCCCATTATTGTCGATCACTATCCTGTATTCGCCAGACTTTTGAGCAGTCAGGTCGTAGCTAAAGGAAGTGGCATTGGTTTCTGATACCACCACCTGCCCGTCAGGCTCTTGAATTGTAATGTCAAAGATAGAGCCGGACACCGTTATGCTGGCCGTATTGCCCGTATCCATCAGGGGTGTAATGATATCTGATGCTCCTGGCCTGACAGTATTGTCGAGCGGAACATCCACTGCAGTATTGGTATAGATGCCTGACGCTGCGCCTATGATTATGAATGCGATTCCGGCAGCCAGCGCGACATAAAAGATCTTGCTAGTCAACGTCCAGAGTCGTGGAGCGGTGCTATATAGCGCTTTTGTAAACTACCCACGAACAAATTCGTGGGCCTATTGCTTCCTCGAAACAAGGTAAGTTATTACGTACATGAGATTTATTCACGACGAGAGAGAGAGAGATTCATCCCACCCATAAACGACGTGCAGAGTTTCTCTGGTTCCCATACCCATCTCCATGCTAACTTGCTGCCACTACCAGTATGTCAGAGCTGGATCCAGCTCCTTCCGTCCACGCTATGTACGCAGTTTGGTTCGCTGCAGCCACGTTTGGCCAGTACGAGATTTCGTCGCTGTTGCTGATATTCTCTGGATCGCCGAATGTCTCGCCACGGTCAGAGCTTGATGAGAAGAATATTTCCCCATCCCATTCCCACGCAAGGTACACGGCGTTGCCTGAAGCGGCCACAGACGCTGTTGTGCCGTTGGAAATTTCTGTCGTGCTAAAGGCGTTGATATCGCCACTGTTACCCTTTGCAAGGATTACTGTATCGTTTGCATAGCCTGCGACGTAGACCGTGTTATTATTGTTGGGTGAAGCTGCAATAGAGGTCGCCACAATTCCGGGGAATGGATCTTCCTCTGTTATTTCAAAGTCAACGCCGTTTTCGCTTCTTGCAACAAAGTTGATCGACTGTTCAGAGCTGTCGCCGGTTGGATAGTGCAGCCATGTGAGGTACAGACTGGTATCGGTGCTGGTCATCGATACGGCATCCACTTTTTCTGTCATCTGTGCCGCCTCAAAGACAATTCCATCTGAGCTTCTTGCGATGATCAGATTGCCTGCAAACTCTTCCTGTGCACCTCTTATCCAAGACACATATACGTTCCCTCCAAATACAGCAACATTCGGATCTGCCCCTTCGCCTAGGCGGTCGCCAAGTACAGTCTTGTTGCCAAAGGTGTTTCCGGCGTCCGCGCTCATGGCAAACGCAGCAGTCGATGCTTCGCCTGAATCATAGTCTGCCCAAACAACATAGACATTGTTGCCGGAGACTGCGATGTCCGGATCCTGCACAAAGCCGCCCGCTTCTGGCTGGCCTATTGTGACCGGCTCGCCGAATGTCTTGCCACCGTCGTCACTTTTTGCAAACATGATTCCACTCTGGCCCGAAGTGTCGTCTTCCCATACTGCGTAAACTCTGCTTCCCTGAGCCGCTATCGCCGCATTGACAGACCTGCCGGTATTGGCGCTGACGTTCAGGACAACGTTCGCTGTCTGGGTTTCAGGGGCGCCATGGAACAGGGTGGCGTTGCCGGTTACGCCGGTCGGCACGTGCGTGACTGTGAATGTGTAGTTGCCGGTACTCTTGAATATCTTATCAACATCGTCAGCAGAGATAAAGAGCGTAAACACAGGTGTTGTGCCAAAGCTCAAGCGGTACTTCTTTAGTTCGCCTCCACTTGGCGATTTGACCGATATAGTGATGTTCTCGCCTGCAATCCCATTCTCTAGCATGCCATTGAGGCGCACGGTACCATTGCCATCATCCTCCATCACTGCAAGTTTGGAAAATTCAGGTGTTGCAAACTTGATCGGGTGTGTGATCTCGGCCTCAGCAGTGCCATTACCGTATTCATAGGTCGCGACTATCCTGTAATCCCCCTCGCCTGCTTCCCTTGACGCAAAAAATCCCATCTGGTCAGAGTAGAAGGTATCGTGCAGCGTCCCGTCTGGCCTGTACACCGTGATTGTAATCTGGTCAAAGCCGTCCACCTTGTTCTGTAAGCGCGCAATGACCTGCACCCACCCGTAGACGAATCTTGCATCCTGTGCCTCCAGAGTTATCTTTGGTTCTGTTGCACTCGCAGTCCCGTTGTCGGTTCGAGGAGCTGCTTCTTGCTCCGCTCCGCCTGGCGGATTCTCGCCTGGAGGGGGAGTAATAGGAACTTGTTTTGGCCGTTCAGGTACCACCAACCTATAGCTGGCGCTAAGCTCCGAGTCGGCGGGAACCAGCCGAGGTCTGTCAGTGCTGCCGTCTTCCCAATGCTGGAACATTATATCATTCTTTGATCCGTTACAGTCGGTGCAGTCTGCAGGAAACACAAAGTAGAGCTTGTCTTCAAGGCCGCCCACGGTAAAGCCGCGCTCGTCTGCATAGCCTGCGTCTATCAAATTGCCGTGGATATCATAAACTGCCGTAAACATGCCAGTTCGGTCGTCGATGAATCTATCGCTCCAGCCTTCAGACTTGATCCTTTTCGCGGTAATAGTCATGCTGTGGTTGGTATCTGCTGCCTGGCCGTCCGGTTGGCTGTTTCCCCCCACTTCACCGCTCGCCTGCACAGGGTGGCTGGAGGTATTGATGACTGTCTTGTAGTTCTCAAGGTTTATCGTGACTGGCTGGTAAATTATCGTGTTATTGCGGTAAACAGGCTTGTTTATCACGATAGTCGTGTTGTTTGCAATGACGGTGTTACCGGCACTCACTGAACCATTGGTGGTACCGTCCGGCTGCTGCTGTTCCTCTGGCTTTTCAGTTATTGTAGTAGCTGTGCTATCGTTTTCTGATTCATTGCTCCGGTCCATCGTTGTAAGTAACGGAGCAAGGCTAGACCCCTCCTGTCGTGGCATGTTTGCAAGAGCCACCATTCCCCCAATTACTGCAAAAACCGCGATAATGGCAACTGCTACCCCTTTCTTCCTGCTCAATACAAGCCAAACGATGGCTCACTATTTAGGAGGTACAGAGCCCGATTCGAGAAAACATGTACTCACTCCGGAAGAGATTTCGAGCCATGTTTACCAATGGACTGTGATTACATCAGGTCAACGTCGTGAGGCTGGCTCTCTATGTAACCGGCAGAGGTCATCTTTATGAACTCGGCGTTCTTTTGCATTTCAGCAATGGTCTTGGCGCCACAGTACGACAGACCCGATCTCAGCCCGCCAACCAGCTGCCGCACGATCTCAACCACACTTCCCTTGTAGGGTACCATCGCCTCGACGCCTTCAGGCACATAGTCATTGAGGTCGTCAGAGTCGACTACTTCGGGGCCCTCTTCACGGTACTTGCGGCCAAGCGACGCATAGAACGATGCCATGCCGCGGTACATCTTGTATTTCTTGCCGTTCTTCACCAGGGTCTTTCCAGGACTCTCGTCAGTTCCTCCAAAGAGGCTGCCCACCATCACAGAAGACGCGCCTGCGGCAAGCGCTTTTGTAATGTCTCCAGAAGTCCGGACGCCTCCGTCAGAAATTACCGGAACATCATAATCACGAGCGACCTTGACGCTATCAAGGACGGCCGTCAACTGCGGCACGCCAGAGCCTGTCACGACTCTTGTGATGCATATTGATCCCGAGCCTACCCCGACTTTGACGGCATCAACGCCAGCCTTGATGAGGTCGCGGGCACCTTCGCCTGTCGCAATGTTGCCCGCTATCAGTTCACAGTTTGGAAAGGCCTTCTTTATCATCTGGACAGTGTTTATCGCATTTTCGCTGTGGCCATGCGCAATGTCAACGACCAGCACGTCGGCTCCCGCCTCCAGCAGGGCCTCTGCACGCTCCAGGTAGTCGCCCTTTACTCCTACCGCTGCGCCTACCAACAGCCTGCCCTTCTTGTCCTTTGACGCGTGCGGATACTGATCCATTTTCAAAATATCCTTGCTGGTGATGAGCCCCACTATTCTCTGCTTGTCGTCCACTATCGGCAGCTTTTCAATGCGCTGCTTGTGCAGGATCTCTTTTGCCTGATCTATTGTGGTGCCGGCCTTGGCAGTTATGACTTCTTTAGTCATAAGCTCTGATACCTTGCGCTTGTTGTTCTTTTCAAAAGTAATATCGCGCCGGGTGATTATGCCAACAAGCTTTCTGCCATCCTCAACTAGCAATCCTGAAACGCCATATTCTGCCATCGCCTTTTTCACTTCCGCAACAGTGATGTCCGGCTTGACAGTGTACGGCTGCTCTATCATTACAGATTCTGACCTCTTGACCTTCAGGATCTCGTCAACCTGATCCTCTATTGTCATAAAGCGGTGTATGATGCCGATTCCGCCTTCTCTTGCAAGTGCTACGGCCATTCCCGACTCTGTCACGGTGTCCATGTTGGCGCTAATGATCGGTATGTTGAGCGTGATGTTGCGCGAAAGCTTTGTGCGGAGGTCTGTCTGTAACCTGGAAACTACGGGCGACCGTTTAGGAACAAGAAGTACGTCGTCAAATGTCAGACCTTCTCTGATCTCCAACTATTCCCTTGCTGTCTAGTCGGCTCGTAGGATTATAAGCGTTTGGTATTCCTATGGGGCTTTCAACAACTGCAGCATCGTCAGAGCGTAAACAGTTTCTCTGACACTGTGCGTCCTTATCATCCCTGCGCCGTTCATGACCGCCATCACTTCGCACACGATGGAGGGCACGAGCCTGTCATCCCCCTTTATGCCAAGCAGGTGCCCCATGAAAGACTTTCTAGATACAGACACGCACACGGGCCCCAGCGAGGCAATCTTTTCCAGATTATTGAGCACTTCGATATCGCGCACATACCACGGCACATCATTCATTCTCGTAAAGAAAGGATTCTTGCCCTCCTCTCTGAAAAAGCCTATCGACGGATCGACTATTGCTTCCTTGATGCCGGCCTTTCTTGCAATGGCAAGGCTTTCCTTCAATGCCTTTACCGTGCCTGCGAGCCTGCCCGTGGCAGGAGACTTGCTGTAAGCACCGATTATTACAGGTACTCCAGTCTTTGCTGCAACATTTGCCATCTTGCCGTCGTGTTTCAGGCCAGTCACGTCGTTTATCGCATCGGCTCCGGCCGCTATTGCTTCTTCAGCGACTGCAGCACGCGGAGTATCTGCAGAGACAGGCAGATCGCATGCGCCTTTCACAGCCTTGATGGCCATCTTCATCCTCCTGATCTCTTCCTCGACAGGGATTACTGTCTCAAGATAGGGCGCAGTAGACATTGCGCCAACGTCGATGATGTGGGCTCCATCGGCCTGCATCTGTCTTGCAGCTGCTGCGATCTCCTGCTCGCTTGTGCGGACAGACGCCTTGTAAAAGGACTCGGGGCTTGCATTAATGATCCCCAGCACTTTTGGCACAAGCTTGCTTCTTGCCCCGCCGATCTTGACGTCCCCGATCTTCAACAACAATAGTCCAAGCCTTGTTTTGCTGACCGGATTATATTAAACTAGACCGAGGGTCTTGATGCAAAATCGAAAAAAAGTAGGATGATGATGAAGGCGGCCGATACCTACTCGCCCGCCATCTAGAATACTTCCTCGAGCACCTCTGCCACAACTGCGGCAAGCATGACAAAGAACGTCTTTTTGCTTGAAAGCAAGAAGAGTCTACTCTTCTTATCCAATACATGAAACAAGAAGGTTTGCAGCGCAGGGTAGCCAGATGCTCCTAGTGAGTTCACTATGGGCATCGCCAATGCGGAAAAAGACTGCATTTTCCATCATTTTCAACCACATATAGGCGCTTCCGGTATAATACAGCTTTGGACAAACTGCAGGGCGGCCCATCTTGACTATATATTATAGAACCCTAATCTGTTTTGTCGGCCAATCCTTTTCATGGAACTGCAGCAGGATTCATCGTCTACTTCAAACCCTGCGCTCTATGTGCCAAAGATGATGTTCTTTACAAAAGGCAAAGGCGTGCACAAGGACTACCTGACAAGCTTTGAGCTTGCACTCAGGGATGCCGAGATAGCTGATCTCAACCTCGTCTCTGTTTCAAGCATCCTGCCTCCCCGCTGCAAGATTGTGAGCAGGCAGGAGGGCAGAAGGCGCCTGCTTCCTGGCCAGGTGACGTTTGCGGTGATGGCAAGGGCTGCTACCAACGAGCCGAATAGACTAGTGTGCGCGTCCATCGGCCTTGCTAGGCCGGCTGACGAAAGCCAGCATGGATACTTGTCGGAACACCATCCAACCGGTGAAACTGCACAAAAGGCCGGAGACTATGCTGAGGACATGGCGATGGAAATGCTGGCCACCACTCTCGGGCTGCCGAACGACCCAAGCCTGACATGGAATGAGAAGGAGGAGCAGTGGAGGCTGTCAAACAAGATTTACAAGACTCAGAACTTTACCAAGTCGGCCGAGGGTCACAAGGATGGCCTCTGGACGACGGTGGTCAGCGCTGCTGTACTCATCCTTTGATCCTCAAGCTTACCTGCACAGCGAATTCCCGCCCCATGCATTGTTGCCAGGCAAACAGTTATCAATGGCAGCACAATTTTTTTCAAAAAATGAAAAAGTGCAACACGTGTAAGCAGGAAGTTGACGAAAAGGAGTTTGTCGGGAACCAGTGCAAGGCGTGTCATTCAGCTTATCTTGAATCGCTCGGTGGCGAAGACCAGTATTCTTCCTAGCCGAGCCGCACACCGGCAGCCTTTAGCTGCCTGATGACATTTTCTACCTGGCCGGCGGTCACCCGGCCTATGGTGGTGTTTCCACTCTGCCTCAGCATTCCGTTTACGAGCTGTGCAATCATCTCAGAGTCGTAAAACGCGTGTACATTCTCGAGGAGCTCTGCAACGTTTGCGGGATCCATTCCTCCTTCTATCTTGCCTGCGATAATGAGGCTGCCAAACTTTTGCACGGACTCAAATACTCCAACATTGTAAGCAATGAATGCTATTTTCTCCGCTGGCAGGAGGTCGTCGTCGATGGAATCAGATGGATTTTGCATGGAGAGCTTTGCACCATCGAAATTATAAATGAATAATATTTCGCACTATCATCACTCTGAACTTGAATCTCGCAAAAAAACTCCAGATATCATGTGACTTCTCCCAACCCTGAAGAGTATGGGCTTCTTCCTAATGCCATCGATGGTACTTCTCCCACCTGAGCATTAGAGGCATAGCCAAATGCCTGCTACTGCTGCTCCTCTCCTGTTTGTTGTGCTCAGAACAATCACGAGAAGAAGAGCCATTTGCAGCTACCTTCATCAACATATTGTACGCACCACTCACGTCTGCGTTGACTATTATTGGATTATTCTCTGTGCAACAATGCAATCCCCTGTGAATTCTGTCATTGTGTCTATCGTCGTTATGTTGCTGTCCACAGATGCAGCATATGTTCCATCGCAAGCGATTCGCTAAAGAATTGCACGAGCTTCTCGGTTAAAGCAGAATTTATCATATGCCGCCCCTGTGACTCCGCATCTGTTTTAAGTGTTGAAGGAGGATATTGGGTAGTTCAGTGCCATAATGGCTCTTCACAATTTGGGCGGGTGTGTTTCATGCCACTTTTTCCCCTCCATTGCCAAGAGCTCAAAGTTCTCTCTATGCCGCGGCTCGTTCCACTTTTCCCGCAAACCATAGATTATGGGCTTGGACTTGTCCCATTCTGCTTCCAGCGACCCGTAGCGGTCAAAGAACAGATCGGCACTGAGAAACCCATGCTCAACCATAAGACCCGCGAGCTCAAACTTGCTTGTAAACCTCTCAAAATACTGGTACTCCCTGCTCCCATGCGCATACTTGCTAGTAAATTCTTCTATGGTCTTTTCGTGGAACTGCCCCCAGAACCACTCGGCAGCTGAAAAATCATATTCGGTGTTATAGAGCTCGGCAATCCGAAAAAGCATGTCAACGTCGCGTGCAGTGGCTTTCTTCCTTGCCATGAATCAGCTGCGCTACTAAGCATAATAAGCCGTCCGGCACCTTGTTGTATATCTCATAAATAATTTTGTGTCTCATTGTGCACATGGCATCAAAAAGTGCTACCGAAGCAACTGCAGTAATGGATAAGGATGTCAAGGTCGATATCGGAGTCAAGGATGATGCTCGGAAAAAGATTGCCGAGATCCTGAACATGAGGCTGTGTGACGAATATGTGCTCTACACGAAAACGAGAAAGTATCACTGGAACGTTGTGGGACCCCGTTTCCATCAGCTCCACGAATTCTTTGAAGAGCAGTACGAAGAGCTCGACGAAATGGTTGATGGGATTGCAGAGAGAGTGAGGCAGCTTGGTGCCAAGTCACTAGGCACACTGGACGAATTTGTCAGGCATTCAAGCATCAATGAGGATCCAGGTCAGCACCCGGATGCACAGACAATGATATCAAACCTCCTGAGTGACCATGAGACTATCATACAGACACTCCGCAAGAACGTCGAGGAATGTGAAGACAAGTATGACGATATGGTGACGAGTAACTTCTTGCAGGAAAAAGTTGAAAAGCACGAGAAGATGGCGTGGATGTTGAGGGCCCATCTCGAAGGCAAGAACGACATCTAACATAGTCTTCCTTTCTCCTTTTTCCTTCTCCTTTTTTGTAGAACACATGCAAGCAGACTTGCGCCATGCATTACCTAGTGGTGTAGCCCTCGAGCCCCTTTCTGTATTCCTGCCTCTCGCTGGCAACGCTCAATATGTCAGTCTTGCTCACAAGTCCTATCAGCCTTCTATCTGGATCGCAGACAAACACCTTGCCAATTCGGGTCCGGGTCATCTGCTGCAATGCTTCGTCCGCTTTTCTGTCAGGTCCCATGATTGCTAGTTCGCTGGCAGGGACCATTATGTCGCTGGCTCTTGTTAGCTGCCTCTTTTCAACAGGGACCTGTACTGCGGCCCTGAGCATCACCATACCCAAGAGCCGGCCGGTAGCATCTACTACTGGAAAAGAGCTTTTCATATAATTCCCAAAATAGTCCTGCAGCAATTTATCGACCGCAACATCCTCCCTTACTGCAATGACCTGAGTATTCATGAGATTCCCGACCTTCAATCCTGATAGCAATGAGGAGAGCTCGTGCTGTTGCAGATACGATTGCGCTCCGCTGTTCAGAAACCATCCTAACACCAGCAGCCATATGCCGCTGATAAACGAGCCAGTCAGCATTATGACAAACCCGATGCCCATGAACACGTAGGATATTGCGACGCCCACCCTAGCAGCGATCCTTGTGGCGTCGTCGAAGCTCCTTTTCTGCCGGACAAGGGCGGAGCGCAGCACCCTGCCGCCGTCTAGCGGGAAAGCAGGGATCAGATTGAACCCGCCTACCAGCGCGTTTATTATTGCGCCATATAGCAGCACGCCTTCTATCGTCTGCATCGCAAGCATTAGCTGAAAGTTGGCGACATCGGTATTTGACACGGCCCACCACAGCCCCGCAAGCACGGCGGCTATCACAAAGCTGGTCGCCGGACCCGCTATTGCGATGTTGAATTCCTTCTTGAAATCTCGCGTCTCTTCAGTTATTTCAGACACGCCGCCAAAGATGAAAAGCATGATCTGCCTTACCTTGATTCCATAACGTATGGCGACTACCGAATGCATTAGCTCGTGAACAAAGACAGAGAAGAACAATACTACCGCGCCGGCCGCCCCCATGATCCAGTATTGCGCAGTAGTTAGGCCCGGCGAGTACTGGGGCATGAATCCGACTGCAAGCGTCCACATTATGAGCAAGAATGCCAGAACCAGTGTAAAGTGTATCCTCACTGGTATGCCTCGGACATGCCCTATCTGAAACGACAAGATGGCAATGATATAGTTGCATTTCCTACCTTATAGGTATTCAATCACCTCCCTGCTAAATAACGGAGACAGAACATGGCTTTCAGATAGTATAGCAGCCGCTGCTGTTGCCCCCTGCCTCTGAGCATATCAAACAATCTGATGCTGGCCAGCGGACATGTATTCATGCATGCATGCATGCACACATACGCGCATCTAGAGCGACTGGCAAAAGGAATGCAGAGGTCAGCTTTTGTAAGCTAGTGTAGGATTGACTTGACGGTACAGTGTCATGCTGCACCAGATTTTGGCACAGACATCAACGATGAATGCCACAACGCACAAGATCATTTGCGCCTAAGCATAAAGATGAGGCCGCCGGCAACTGCCGCTGCGAATGGCACGAACATCATGAGAAGTAGATTTGAAGACATTGTTTGGCCCACAGATACGTCAAAATCCGCCTCAATCGGCTCAGATGGATCCTCACTCGTCCTTGCTACCAGTGTTACCACATAATCCTCGTTGCTGGCGAATTTGTAGGGTATAGAAATGTCGCCGACTTCATAGAATCTGTAGGGCATCTGGTTGACAACCTTGCCGGAATCCTTTTCCTTCATCAGCATCGCGGCATGTACGCCAAGTACGTTTGAGTTATCGCTGCTGTTGAGGATAGTGAAATGCAGCGTTGCGTTTTCGCCCATTTTTGCGATTTTGGGATACTGCTGAAACGCTATCTGGTATTTGTTGTTGACGTTCTTTATTGCGGCCCCGCTATCAACACTACTAGCAAGATGGGCGTACACAGGTGCGACATGATAGCCGACTGACGTGGCAAAGAAAATGGCGAATGCGGCTGCTGCAACCGCAATTATGTGTGGCTTCATCTTACCTGTTTGCAACTGGCATCGTCGTGGTGTGTCTAGCAAAGAGTATCTTTGGCAGAAAGATCAGCATTGTGAACGCGCCTATGAACATTACATGCGCGGCCAGCGCGAGTGCACCAATTGCAGGGTTTGGATCATCGGTGCCGTTGATCAGCACCTGCTCAGGCGAGCCGTCTTGCAACCAGTGAAAGGCGACATCAAGGGACATTCCTGCCAGCCCGACCATTGCTACCATCCAAAGCTGCGTCACGGTGCGGCCTTGCTTCAGCACTGACCATCTCCGTCCGCCGGCTGCCGGCTCCATCCAAGGAGATTTGCCGAAGAAAACCCGCGGTAGCACTATCAGCAAAGCAAATGCCGCCAAGAACATTGTATGCCCTACCCAGGATAGCGTCGCGATCTCTGGGGAAGTAGTCAGGACCATCTCCCCGGTTGAAAAATCCGCCCCGTCAAAGATAATGGTCAGTGGCGTTCCCGAACTGAGTGTGTGGAATGCTGCATCCAGGGCTAGCCCTGTTAGCCCGACAATGGATATGATCCAGAGTCTTCTAACGGTCCACCCACGTCTCAGAAGGACGTATTGACGTTGGTTGTTTTCTGGTGGATGCCTTTCTTGCATTGCGTGCCGAGCATTACCATTCCTTAAAACTTTGTTGGAGTAGTTTACATTATTTCAAAACTTGATTGTGAGTCTGGATTGTGCGATCTGAAGAAACTTTTGGTTTATTTATACAGTAGCATTTTCGGTAGAGCATGTAGAGAACGAGCGGAGTTCTAAGGCTATTGCAAAGTCCCTGCATGCTCTACAATGCACCCTATCCGGATAATACTATCCAAATTTTCAAGATTGCAATACCGGATGCAGGCTGACAGATTTGGCAATAAGTTGCGTACTTATTCGCTGTCTTTTGTGGTTTCGACTGGAGAAGCGGTCAAAAACGCGCTTGTTTATATCTTTAAAAGATTAACCCATATGCGGAGAAGACACTCCCTCCTGACTCTCAAGAAAGGAAGTATTGTTACACGAATCGGCATCTTGGTAGCCATAGAGATAGCCTTAATCATTGCCAGTTTTGCAATACTAACATACTTTGAATCGCAGTCGGCTTTGATTGGCAACTCGATCAATATTGCTGGGAAGAATCGGTTTCTTACTTCCGAGGTGATTCTTCATGTTGAAAAATATCTTCTGGGGCAATCAGAGATATCAGAACTTGACAGAGCTCTCTCTGAGCTTGATTCCACCATCGATGCTCTTAAAGCAGGAAGCCATATCTCGGATCAAGACCTCGAGCCGCTTTCACCCATGTACCACCCGTACTGGGACGTGATCAATGAAAGGCGCCTTGAACTAAAGGATTCCATAAACGAGAAAACCCGAGCCCATGCTGCGGGTCTCGCTGACCTAAAGATGTCCATCGCCGAAATTGAAGTGGCCGGAGGCAATCTGATCGGCGCATCAGATGACCTAGTTGAACAGCTGAGTAGCAATGCCAGGGAAAAATCCGAGAACCTGGTTCAAATGCAGATATCGTTGCTCGCTGCCAATGTCGGGTTTCATCTTTTGATGCTATATGTGATCATCAGGATGGTGAGGCCAGTGATTGACATCACAAGAGCTGCAGATGAGATAAAGAACGGGAACTTCAATGTCACCGTAAAGTCGGATTACGGCAAGGACGAGATATCCAATCTCGCTTATTCCTTTAATGAAATGGTCGACCGGCTGAGAAAGTATGATAGGACACAAAAAGAGTTCATAGGATTTGTATCGCACCAGCTGAAGAAGCCCATACAGCCGATATTGGGGTACGCCCAGCTCTCCAAGGAAGGATACATTGCACAGCAAGAAGCGTTGGATGGGATATTGCAGCTCGCAAAAGAACTCCAGCAGACTGCGAACGACATGCTTGATGTAAGCAGAATCGAGTCCGGCGTTCTAGCCTGCAACTTCAAGAGGATCAAAATCTATGACTTGGTGAGAGACATGCTTTCTCCGTTAAGAAGTAGCACTTTGATAGGCAAGGACATTGCAATAGATCTGATATTGGAAAGCGGGAGTTGCCGGGATTTGTATGTCATGGCAGACGCGCTGCTTTTGACGCACGCACTTGGAAACATTGTCAGCAACGCTATCAAGTTCACCGCAAGGGGCAAAATTACAATCACTCTCAGGAAAATACAAGACCTTGACAGAGTTAGGATCGAAATAAGCGATACTGGCAGGGGAATTGACCCGGAGGTCCTGTCAAGGATGTTTACAAAGTTCGTCTCCAAGGCAGATGGTGACAACAAGGGCACAGGTCTGGGATTATACATATCAAAGGAAATCATAACCGCCCACGCCGGCCTGATCTTTGCAGCCAATAATGAAACAGGCGGGGCTACGTTTACCATCGATCTTCCTGTAGCACATTGATAATATCCTGCTTACAACCTTGATTCACAAGTGCTGCCCTATCTGACACTATCGGAGCGAACTGCCGTTGTCTTTGTTATCATCATCCGAAAGTGCCTTGATCTTTTCAAGCAGTGCCACAAGCTTATCATGCGTGGCACCTGCTGCCAATAATGCATCCACATCAACCCCCAATGCCTGTAACTGGTCCCGAATTATTCTGCTTTCAACCTCATCTATCAAGAGGCGATATTCGAAAGGCTTTGGAAGAATAGAGATGTAGCGCCCCAACCGCGCAATGTCTGGGAAATGATTCATAAGCTCGCTCAAATATGCGGTAGCAAACACTATTTTTTGTCGCGGATTGAATGAGAGAATTTCCATTGCGACTTGGGCGCCGTTGATCTTGGGAATCCTGAAGTCGATTATGACCACATCATATGGATGCGTCATAAGCTCAGGATCCATGGACCTCGATGCAGAGAGTGCTTCGCTATACGCTCGAAGACATTCCTCGCCATCGCGTGTGATGCGAACCTTGTGCTTTCTCGCTTCTAAGGCGACCTTGTATTGCATTGCTGCAATACTGTCGTCCTCGACTATGAGGACCTGTGACACAACTACTGTTCTGCGTTATTGTATTAAAATTTAATTATGGTCGCTCACTGTGGTGCAATCACAAGAACATTGTTAGAAGGCCATTTTCCTTAGAACATGGGATGACTAGGACGAATCGCCGTCAGGGTCGCATGGATTATCAGTGATGCGCAGCACTTGCTCATCCAGCGAGAAGTTCTGCGGCTTGTGAAATGCCGAAAAGCGTGGCCTCAAGGTCGAAGATAAGGGCGATGCAGAGAAGAATCAACAAGCCACAGTCAAGACAATACAGTGACAGAGAGCAGGCGAAGAGGAGAGCGGGAAGACTCCTCTCCGCAGAGGTACAGGCAAATATGGTGTGTCTGTGTGAAGGCATCAGTAGTGACATGTACCGGGATCTCCAGGTGTGGTGGTAATATACAGGAACTACATGACGGAGAGTGAACGTCAGCGTACCCCTCCGCGGCATGGAGAGGATGTCAGACAGACTCGTATGGTTGACGGTTAACTTCCGCCAACTCGGTTTGCATTTTTGCAGTCGTGATGTCCTGCTTTGTTGCGTCGTCGCGAGCCTTGCCTGCCAGCTCCTTTTCAAGGTGCTGGCGCCTGTCCTGGTCTGTGGTGAAAACTGCGCCGCACACAAAACATTGAAAGTCGGACGCGATTATCTTCATCCCATCCCCTTTACCCATGTAGCTCTGTGCGCAAAATAGGCTATACAGGTTTTAGAAAAACAACAACTTCTCTACTGTATCTCAACACAAGAAATGATAGAAGATGGTGGATCTATATTCTCCGGTTCGTCTTTAGGTCGTATCCAACTTTTATCGGAGCATCCAAGCTGCCGTCTGCCTTTTGGAGCTTGTACTCGAATTCTAACTTTCCAAAGCTCAAGGTAACTAGCTTCTCAGAACATCTCCTTGGGCAGTATCGTGCGAGCAGTAGCAAAAAAACATTCAAAAACTGGGCAATTGGCTTGCAATCGTCATTCTGGGTGGCCGCCAGGCAGCTCGAACATAACCGGCGGCCGGATGCAAGTAGGAAACGGCCCGAATGCAATCCCCCAAGATCCGGGCATAAATCTGTTAGACATCGTCTTCGCACATCAGCAGGGTTCCTGCGTCCATCATTAGCTGATTTCCAACTTTTGTCCAAGGAGCATTCCGGAATACGCAAATTCGTTCTTCATCAACGCATCGGCGTATTTCGGGAAAACCGACCCGTCGAAGCACGAACCATGCATAGGATAGACCATCTCTGGCTTTAGTTTTACTAGCCTCTCCACGGTCTGCCTAACAGGTTGCTCGCTTGCAAAAATTCCTACCTTACGGTACACGTTGATCATGCTTTCTGATAGGTCGTCGGATATGACGGGCTTGTTTTGCCCCGGTTGGAGAAACAGATCGGATGGGAAAAGCGACTTTGTGCTCTCTTCAAAGATCATCATGCTGTCCCAGTGATGCACGTGCGGGGTCATCATGAATCTGAATGTTCGCTTCCCAGTGCTCAGGGTCTCATTGTCCCAGAACGAAATGTGATCCGCGGGCATGTTGTACCATCCTACTAGGTTGAGTTTTGAGCTCAGGTCGCTGCAAACGAGCCTAGCCTTTGGTGCCTTCAGAAACTCCATGCCTCCCCATTCGTCGCTCTCAAAGTGCAAAAAGGCGACATTGGTCAGCCTTTCAAGTGGAATGACCTCCTTTACTCTTTGCTCCACCTGCTCGTACATCCCTATGGGCCCGGTGTGGATGAGCGTCGGCTGCTCGTCGTTGACAAGGAACTGGTTGAATGTTATCCCGAACTCCTTGACAAATCCGGATATCCTATAAATGCCATCTTTGATCTCGTCTATCTCTACCTTAGTGTCTTTGGACGCATGAAACGTCCTACTCACTTGTTGCATGTGCAACTATAGGCAAGCGGCAGTAGCATTTAAGCAAGCTGCAGTAACATAGGACCCTGTTAGGGTACCATGTAAGCTAGGACTATCCTAGATCTTGATTGTATCATTAGAAAGAGAAAATACACATCTCTATCCAGATATGCATTTTTCTTGTATTTCAATCCCAGCAGTTCCAAGCTGCAAAAGCCACAAGTCAATCACGGGCGCCAACCAGGAGGCGGAGCCATGTTGCGATATGGAAGTAGGTGCAGGAATGCGCAAATAGCGTAGGCAAGCTGTGTCTTTGGCAGACGGACGCCTTGATATTTGTTAAGAAAAAAGCGCTGGTCCTCGCCAATCCACTGAAAAGCCACTCGCTTTCAACTTCGCTATCATCGTCTCGTTAGTAGCCTCCCTCGATGAACCGAGACTATTTCTCAAGAGTGTTATCTAACAGAGATGTGACTTCGATTTGTCACATCGCCACAGACGGCAGGAGCTTTTTCGTCCTTAATTCCATAATAGAACAAGCTTGCACCAAATTCATAAGCAAGTAGAATTAGTTGTAGTGAGGATATGGCGAATTTCTGCGTGATGTGCTTGGATGAATTTGATCCTTCTGATGTTACGTTTGAACAGCGATTGGTCGAAGACGATTCGTTTTGCAAGAGATGTTGGACTGAGATAATGAATGGGGAATACGACAATGATCTTGAATTTAACCTGCTTGAAGTAGCCTAAAAGAGAGATGCAACATATTCGAAAAATGCCCTTCCTACATGTTTTTCATGCAGAAGCAACGTGTAATGCTGTAGTCATTGTCTACGCCTGTTCCTTTATTGGAAGGCGGGTGCATTGCACTTCATCTTGTTGTTAACTAGGGATTTTCCATGCCGTTGTTGTACTCCACAATTATGTCATTGCTGGACCTTTGATTGCTCGGCAACGAGCGCAGCAGTCTGAAACGGCAGGAATCAAAAAATGTGCTCCAATCACTAATCGCAGCCCATACGGAAGGTAGAGCACTTTTTGCCACTGCATATGGAAAAATACGCCACAACAATCGAACGGCTGGTGACGTATCCAAAAACCTGCAGGAAAGATGGGGGGGGGAATTTCGAGGACTAGGTCACTTTCCGCATTATCATCTGCTGGTTCTTTCTCAACGTTACCTCCGACACTCCCGCAGCGTTTGCAATCGAAGCCTGGCTCTTCGGTTCGCCGCTACTGACGCAGGCGATGTACAAGACAGACGCTGCAAGACCCATCGGATTCCTGCCAACGGCAAGTCCCTTCTTCATGACGTTGGAAACGATAGCCATGGCTTTTCGCTTTGTGCGCTCGCTGATGTTGGCCCTGCCAGCCACACGGGAGACGCACTTTAAAGGATCTAGCATCGGCACCTTCAGATCGAGTTCCCGCAAGAGCATCCGGTAAGATCTTGCGAGGTCTTTCTCCTTCGTGTTGGTTGCAGCAATCACATCATCGAGCGTGCCGGAGATGCCCATCTCTCTCTGCGCGATGTAGATGGCTGCTCCCATGACGGCCCGCATTGTTCTGCCCCTGACAAGCCCTTGCTCCTGAGCCCGTCTGTAGATGTACGCTGCCTTTTCCACCATAGCATCTGACAGTCCGAGTGAGCTTCGAAGCCTGTCAAGCTCTACAAATGCGCGCCGGAGAGTCCGCTCGTCCTGACCCTTTATCCGAAAATCCCACGCCCTGAGCCGGTCGAACGTGGACCGCATGGCTGCATTGATCCCCCTGCCGCCGCTCCTATCTGGCCGCCCCATGATTGTAGAGAGACCCATGCCAGAGCGAGCAAGTGACGTCGGGCTTGTCCTCAATCTGCTTTCTGGCTCCCTATCAGGTAGACTCCAGCCTTCATCTTCGTTGCCCAGGCGCTCTCGTATGACAAAGCCACAGTTGATACAAATGAGCTCGCCCGTTTCAGTGTCAGTTACCTTTTGGCCGTCGCCGCAATTCCCACATACCGGCCTAGCCCGCTTTATCATCAGGACACGTTCACATGCGCAATATTGCATATAACAGAACCGGGATATTGGACTAGGATTCAGTTAGCAGGCTGGTTCTGAACTTATCATTCCAGCTCGACCTAAAATGCTCAGGAAATTGCAGACCTTGTAGCCACCAGTGGGTCAAGCTGTTCCATATAAGCATGCATTGCCAAAGAGACCATCTGGTAACCCATCTCAATTTTTTTCATTGCGGAATTCCATTACTGCTGCCCAGGATTTATCTCGTTGGTATTATTGAATGACCAGATTAGATCCTCTTTATCTCTGTGCAAAGAGAGGCAGACCGATTTTTGCTTCTGGCGCTGCCTGCGAGCTTTCCATGTCATCATCTAAAAGACACCTATCAGGGTTGCTGCAAGAGCATCCCCACAGTGTAAACTCGCGCGTGTGAGATCAGTAGAGATGTGTTAGCCCATATTGAGAAGATCGCAGAGGGGCGCGTTCCAGTGCATTAGATGGAAGGCTGTTTGCCTTTTGCTCGCACCCCTTGAACCATATTTGCTCTTCTAGAACAGGACCTACTTCATGCAAATACCCAGAGGACGCTGTAGCCCAGAGTAACTTTGGCATCTTAAAGGAAAATTGTGCCAACATTTGAACCAGAGTCCGAATCGCGCCTATCATGCTAGTAAACCGTTCTGCTACCCCGCGTCAGGATTGTCTTAATTATTTTTTCTTCGAATGACGTAAAAGTTCTACCAAAGTAAGTTGAACATGCTAATTGATAGCGATCAATACTCATCAACGATTCAGCCCAAAGCAATGTCGGCAGCTCCAGCAGATCCAATAAATCCATCGCCATTCGCCAGACAGATGATCAAAAGACGACAGACGGCGCAAGAAAAAGGACGGGGAGGGCGATGACATGCGACCCAATAGCGTAATAGCCGCGCTGGCGGTAGTGGTCCTAATCTTGGGCATCGGAACGACGGGTCTTGCCGCATACACATTCATCATAGTGTTGCCTCCTGCCTTGGACAGCCTGAATAAGGTTGGATGGGATTTGATAAACTACAATCCCGGAACAGAGGGTGAGTTCTATAGCGGTTCAAGCAGCCTGAGGGACGTTGGCATCAGACTGCAGAATTTTGGCAATTCCCTCCCCTGTTCTGAGGACGGAGGCTGCGTGGGACTTTTCGATCTGTCATCACAGAGGAACCAGCTGAATGACATGGGCTCGAACCTAGAGGCCTTGGCGGACAACATGCAAAATATCGGAGATGATTTCAGGCATACAGCAAACTTGATCCACTCTGTAGGGTACGGTGCCCTCGCTCTGAAGGATGGATTGTATTTTGGTTCCGTGACAGTTCTGGCCCTTGGAGTGGGAGGAATACTGACCGGCATAGCGCTGGTATCAGTCTCAAACGCAGTCAAGAATCTGGAAAGAGCGGCCGTCCTGATCTATAAGAAACGAGCATAGACGGATAATAACGCGTCCAGGCTGCTGACATACGGCAGACAGAAGCTACCACCCTTGTGCTCACAACAAATGCCGTAGCTGTCGCTTGCAGGGCTTGCCAATCATCGCATTTTGAAGACAATTTTGTTTTTGCAACAGAGGCTTACTTCCAATTGCCAAGCGCTTCTCATGGCGTGCGATATTGTTGCTGCGCCAGCATTTCCCCACTGCCAAATATTCTCAAAGCCCTTTTTCCCTGCTCAGTAAGCGAAACTTGGCTTCTTCTCCCCCTGGCATCGACCTGGACAAATTGCCAGTGATTCTCAAGCGGCTCGAGTATCGCTCGCAATCTGCTGTGTGGAGCACTCTTTGTTTGGGATGGACCGTACACCGGAATCATCCTCAGACCTTGCAATTCTTCAATCAATTCCTTCTTACTAATTCTGTCGCCGTTACCATGAACAATCGACAGTACTTGCAGCAATTCTGGCTGGGGCATGTTTATCTGATAAACAGGCAGGAATTCAGTAGCGATTACCCTGCGCTGTTCTGGACTGGAAGAAGGTCCACTACCATTATAATCCAGTTTGGCGTAGTAAGGAGTGCCGCGCCAGAGCATGCACGCTAGCATACCTGCTATAGATACAATCTTGCTCCCGGTGGAGACATTGACGTGAATGTGGTTACCTTTCTCCGAGTCAAAGATTGTCCGGAATTTTTCTAGACAGCTAAAAAGATCCCAGATATTCACATAGACATCTTGGACTTCAATGTGTGGATGCTTTTCAAGGGCCTTGCGGACTTGTTTCAGCCGGTGAGCGGCAGAATCGTCCTTGCTTTTTGATACAAGATAAACCTTGTCGGCGCGGTATTCAATCAGTGGGGCCGTTACGCGCTCCTGAGGATCAAATCCAACCGGTGAGACGTGGACTCGAAGGTTTGTAGGCATGCAACTAATGCTTACATTGTTAATGATTTAAACGTTGTTAACGTTATTGACGTCAACATCAATAAATAAATTTCCACCATAACTGTCGTCATGATGAACCAGTTCGCAAAGCTCCTGTCATCACAGCAACAGACACTGATACTGCTCGATACCTGCACGATAGTTAGTGCATACGAGAACAAGCCGGAAGCTCTGGAGCTGAGGAAAAAGATTGCTCATCGCAAGGACATCAGAATAGTAGTCCCCAGCATCCTGATTAAAGAAGTGTCCAGGGTTGCCAAGATTGACACCGAACGGGCTTTGGAACTAATAGAATCATTCTCAATGATGGGACAGATAGACTATGTCGGCCAATGCAGCGGCGAAGATGTTGGCAGGATAATGTCGGAAGCTGACGAGCTAAAGGCCAAGTATCTGAACCTTTGTCATTCTCCAGACAATATCTACCTTGTTTATTGCAAGAATCTCGGCGCGGTACTCGTGACATACGATAGCGATTTGCGAATGGTTGCAAGGATGGAAGGAATCATGACATGCACTCCGGGCAACTTTAGGGTGTATCAGTAGGGGAGAAATTGGGCATGACAAGAGAATCAAGGCAACAGCTTGTTGCCCCAGAATTGTCAGCAGAGATGGAAGATCATGGCCATCATGGAATGTCGTGTCCCGATTGCGATTCGCCACTGGAGCAGTCCTACGACTACTTTGATAATTGCAGGTATTTTTGTGACAACTGTAACATGCTCGTCCAGGGCACGAACGCAATATCTTGGGACGACGAAAGTGAGTAGGGATGAGAACATACAGCGCAAAAGAAGAGTTCTTGAAATCACTTCGATTGAACCGGCCAGTCATCGTGCTGGCGGCAGTCGTAACGGCTGCCACTCTTGTCATGTATATTTTTCAGCTTATCAACAATGACGTAACAATAACGCTCCAGATGTCGCCGTCAACACCCTGGGGCGTCTTTACCTCGATGCTCTTGCACCGCAGCTGGGACCATCTCCTTGCAAACATTGGCGCCTTATGGGGTTTTACTTCGTATATCTTACTATCGATCTCGCTAGTGCCTGACAGCGAACGAAAAGGAAGAGCTGTATCTTTTGTTCCAGTGGTTATTGGCTCGGCGGTGACTGCCGATGTCTTGTGGGCCCTCGCTTTCCAAATTGTTAATCCCAACATTCAATTCGCTTCGGTCGGCGCGTCCGGGCTCGTATTTGCTGTTGGAGGGGCGGCATTAGGGCTTGCTGTGGAAAATATCCAAGATGCAGCTTTGAGAGCAAGAACTGTCCCAGAAATGCCGCGTAGGAAAATAAGAGGCGTGATTCTGGTAAATGCAATTGTCGTTGGATTCTTTCTATCGATGCTCCTGGCAGCGCCGGACATCTTTCTTTCCAGGACACCGGGCAGCAACGTCTTTGTTCACGGCGTCGCGTTCTTGCTTGCGTTTGGATTGGTTGTGACGCGCAAGCACATCACTTCCCTATTGCACGCAAGGTATCTTTCTCATGCTGCCGACGGACGTTAGGAGCTTTGGAACTCTATTCAGGACTTGCTGCAAAGGCCATTGTTTCAAATAGCATTGCTATGGCAAAAATCTTAACCAATGAAAGGAAGTTGCAATTCGGAGAGGTAAGCTGATGGCATTTTCGCTCGCTTTATTTATTATTCGCATCCATTGAGAAGCAGAGTTGAGCGTACAAATTCAGATCGGCTGTTCTGGCTGGAACTACCCAGATTCGCCAATGAAAGGCGGTTGGAAGGGAGTATTCTACCCGGAAAATGAGACAAGGCTCCTCCGCTATTACAGCCATTACTTTAACACAGCAGAGTTTGACGCAATATTTTATGAGCGGTTCTACAATGATATGAAACCTGGCTTATTTTACGGTTTGAGCAGGGCCACGCCCGAAGGGTTCCAGTTTTCACTCAAGGTTCCTGAGACAATAACCCACAAGAAAAAGCTGTCGGCTAGCGAGGGGGCCTTTTCTGATTTTCAAGCGTATTTGGACAAGATCTCTCCGCTCAAGAAATACAACAAGCTGGGCGCGATTTTGTTCCAGATGCCGCCCTGGTTTACGGTCGACGACTTTAGAAAGATTGAGGACTTTCTGCGGCTACTGCCGCGAGAATATGACTATGCAGTGGAATTCAGACACGAGTCCTGGGAAACCGAGGGTGCGCTGGAACTGTTGAAGCAGCATAATATTGCCTCCGTTCTGACGGATTCGCCAGATCCCAAGCTGGAGTACCTTTCCAACCCTGTCGTGACCGCAGATCATGCCTTCATACGACTGCACGGTCGCAACAAGGGCTATTGGTACAACTACCTTTACAGCAAAGAAGAGCTTGGGCCATGGGTTGCAAAGGTAAATGCGATAAGCAGCGGTGTGAAGCGGATGCGCATTTACTTTAACAACCATTATGCGGGTGCGGCAGTAATCAATGCCTTGCAATTTGAAGAGATGCTTGGCAATGCACTCTCCGAAGAAAAGAGGCAGGCACTGCAGCATGCCGAGCAGTATTACTCTGCTCACACCACCGCCAGGAGCGCCCGCGGGTAGTCACCACATGATATCATTAAAAAAAGAAAACTGCTAATTGTGGGCGGCATCATTGGCCGCCGGCAAAAGCCAACACAGAGTCGGCGGTTGAGTTTGCGGATGGGAGGAGAAAGGTGTCACTTGGCGGAGGCGATTGTATTGCATTGTCAATTGCCACGATAGATACACCGATGGAATAATCTTCATTCTTCACTAGAACCGGACCCTGGACGTGATACGTTCCATCACTTGCCACCCCTTCCTGATCAGTGAGGTCAGGGCCCCAAGTTAGAAAATGCGACGGGGCAGTTTGGTTCGACAACGATCTGTTTGTAGGGATCAGCTCCAAGTCAAGTATGCCATCAGAGTCCTCAAACTGGTTGCTGTATAGAACACCTGTGGAATTGGCAATGGTCACATTGTAAGTTATGCTCAAGGTTGGCGGGATCGCGGTTACATTGTCCTTTGGTACAAATGAAAATGTAATCCTTCCAACCTTGGCTGCATCAAAAGGCAAGGCATCTCCGCCTACCTGCATGTCCATGTTCTTTCCAGGTTCAGACTCTCCGCCCACATTAATCCTCCCTTTCAGAGAAGGGTGCAGACTGTCGTAATAATCGTACACACCAGGCACCGTAAATTGGTGAAAGAACGATCCATCCTTGGGACTTATTGCGTCTGAATCGAATTTCTCCGAGTCTGGCACCGAGCTGCTGGAATTGATTGTAACCGAGTGGGGCGAATCATCTTCGTTAAACCAGATCACTGTCATGTTGGCCGGAATGGATATTGTTTGCGGCTCGAATTGGGAATTGCCAGAATCATCAAATGGTATGGTAATTGCGTATGACGGGTCTTCTCTCGCCTGCTGATAGCCCGACGGAGCCAAGAATTCTTCCAGCCCTCGGAAAAGCTGCTTATCCTGCCAATTTCAGTGGTTCCGTCAGGGGCCGGAGAGGTCGAAGTAGATGTTGTCGCAAAGGCAGCGATTAGTGTCGGCTGAGACAATAATAGTAACAAAGCAGGAATTGCAATTATGGCTGACGCGCGGTGCACATGAAAATGACGGTGCATGTACGACCTTTGCCCGATTAGCTTTTATCAAATTCGCCACTTCGAGATGTACTATTCGCATCATACAGATTTAGAAGCACCAGCTTCGGATATTTCATAGATGGGCAAGGTAGAGCAGGACTCTATAGATATTACCTACAGGCTTAATTCATGGCGCACGTTCTTGGCCGCCCCGTAGCGACCTCGGTCTTTTATCGTTGCCGCTAGCGTCTTGCCTGCAGGGGGGAGAAAGGCAGAGACTCGACGAATGGGTCCGCATGCCCTAAGGCGCGAAGCCACCCAGATCAACAGCTACAAATGCTGCGCGTATTCCCAGTTTTCAGATATGCGAATCAATTTGTCGATGTTTGTCAATTTCACCATTCATCGTCTAGCTAGCTTGAGCAACTTTGTGGAAGAAAACAATCCTTGGCCTGAAGGAGAAAAACATGCTTGGAACGTTCCCTTCAATTAACAAGGTTAAGTTATTCATTTCAAAGACTTGTGTGCTGATATACATTGAACTTACCAGATGAACCAACAGAAAAAATTTCTAATCCAGCAGATAGGCTGGATAGCCGGCGGATTTGCAATCGGCCTTGCAATTTCCTCCATCTTGCCATTTCCATATGCTCTTGGAGCCATGATGGTCGTTTTCTTGGCAATTTCATACGCAGTTAGATTCTGGGCTATTAGAAGGATCAAGCGCGCATACTCATCTGCAGCGTCTTTTTCAAGCAACATGTTACGATCTGATCCTCTGGAAAGAAAGCTTGAGTTCCGCTGCACTACTTGCGGCACGAGTCACAAACTGAGAGAATGTCCAAAGTGCGGCAGCAAAGCCGTAAGGGCGGGCTAGCCAAGTCTTGCAACATTATTAGGGATTGCCTCTTGGCAGGTCATGTCTGGCCAAGAAGCATGAATGTCAACTAACTATTGCACGCCGCTTGGCAGTATTTTCTTCTGATGCTCCATCACCATATGGCTTTCAAAATAGGCTTCATTTGCAAATTTCAAGTGACAGGTCTTGCATTCAAGGAGTTTTGCGCCTTCTTCCTTCTCTTTTTCCATGAGTACAATTTGCGCATTCGATCTATTTAGGCTCCCGTAACAATGTTAAGGATGCCAAGATCTCTTCCAAACAAATTCAATAGCAATTCTCACCAATCAGCTGGACCATCGTTTTGCATGCTATCGGCATGCTGTTGAGCTTGTTTCATGTTTTGCCAGGAGGAAAATAGTTCAACGGCCATCAGCTCGATTTTGTCTTGACAGACTAGGATAGGACTTTTGATGTTCTGGAGTGGGAGAAGTGCAGAGCCTGATACTAGTATAGCCACCATATAGGGTTTGGCGGAATGTCTTGTTTGGCAGCGGTTCTTCTCTTTTCTGCCGCACGTTCCAGAAACAACTTTTTCCTTTTCTTCATCTCGGCTTCATGCATGCGATGCCTGCTGTATTGCTCACTATCTGCAAAAGTTGCCGAACATGCGCTGCATACAAAGTGCGGATGCGGAGCTGCTTCATTCGCGAGAGCGATTTCATCGGTAACCTCCACTTCCTGCTCATTTCTCGTGTTTTTTATTCGGATGGCCTTGCCCCCTGGCAAGGATAATCTAATGATCCCATCGTCCTTCCATGACTGGAAGTGCTCTTCGAATTGCTTCAGCGGTAACAAGTTGAAGCAGGCTATAGGATCGTTTTCAAGTTCGCACGACCTTTTAGACGCGACATACTTGTAGTGCAACTGTTTCAGCCATGCGTCAACTATTTCTGGATGCTCTGATAGTACCGACTCGACAACTTCCGGAGCGTAAAGAGAAATTTTGGTTAAGAGCGCCTTGTTTGGAACCAATTCATATCCTCTGATAGCAAGCCCCATCTTCGAGCCTTTAAACGCAGTATATACAGGCAGTCGATCGGTTCGCCTCACAAACCATACCTCCTCAATTCCGGAGAAGATATCCCCAGTAGTACCTGGGACCCGTCAGTGCGCTTGATGGCTGATCTTGGTATTCTGTATTGTCTTGCGCGTGGTGAATGCACTATAATGAAATGTTCGTCTTCCGAATAGACCACCCCTATTTTCTTGTTGTCACCAGTTCTCACATCTTTGTACAAGAGCCTGGCGCATCCCGGAATAGGATATCCCTGTGACAGAACAAATTTCATACCTCTCTTCTCACCGTCAATTCTATCATCGCAAGATGAATAATTATTTGAGAATATCGCTTCTACCAAGCGTCTAATGCACCAAAAGCGTTGCATAACTTGTTGCATAGTCGCACCGTTCAAAATGGTCGCTGAAAATATACAATTGCTTAACTTTTACTTCAGAGCTTATCAAGCAATACTAATAATTTTTCCGACTTTATTATTTGATATTTGGTATATCTATCCCTCTACCACGTCACTGGCGTTAGTTCTAGGCGGTGTTACAATCAGGGAGATGGATGCCTAGTGGCTCATGCACTTGTGCGAAGTAAGAGCCGCTTACGAGTTAAGGGTCTGAAAGTCAAGGACAGGGAAAAGATCAAAGAAGCAATAACAATCAGCATCCAAAATGGCAATTACACTACCAGAGAAATTGGTACTGATGTAGGCAAGGATCACAGTACTGTTTCGCGTTATCTAGCAGAGATGGAAAAAGATGACAAGTGGGGAATAAAGCGAGATGCTAATGGGAACATTGTCATATCTCTGCAAAAGCAGATAACGCAGCAATATCAGAAATTAGACAAGGAACCGTTCAACCAGCTGCCATCAATTCAGAAATGGATAACATTTTTGAAATCAGGCGCAATACCTGCTAGCAGAATCAATCATCTTGTAAATGTCATACATGGAATATCGAATCAGCTAAAGGTGATGCCAGACACCATTATTAGCTACGGCGTACCCATTGATGCTACAAAGCGCAAAGAAATAGCGATCGAATACTGGCAGAATTTCCTTGCATGGTTCAATACTGCGTACCCACAAATGCAAAAGACCAATACGATCAACGCATACCGCAGTTTTCTTGCAGCTCACAACATCAATTTTGCTCATGGCGAGGGCAAACGCTATGGTCTATCAACCACGTCTGACAGGCTTGGAGAATACAAAGACATACTGATTACATCGGAGCAAATAGATCGAATTAACAAAAGACTTGAGAATGAATGTGATTGGGAATCATGGTCATTTATGAACATTGACTTGCATACAGGAGCTAGAGCGTTTGCTATGGCATCTATGAGCCGGGACAGGATAGCTTTTTCTCCATTATTTAGAGTTGAGCAATTTGAATCCAAAACGAAAAGAGGAGATTGGTATCTGACCAGAGAAGGCAAGTGGTGGGTCAAGTACCCAACAGAAGAATGCAGAGCTGTTGTAGAGACTGCTTATGATAGGCTCCCAAAAGACAGAAAGTTTCTGTTCTTTGAAGACGCTAAGAGTGACAAGGCAAACGCTCTACAAGCTTCTTATGTCATGTCAAAAATGGCTGTCAAATTCAAAAAAATATTTTCAGAGCTTGATAAAAGCAGCTGGCTCAACGAAAAGACCAGAATCTATGCGTTAGGTGACGGACTGTACTTTACGGGACATCCATTGCATCTGTTCAGACATACGATGGCTCAGTACTATCTGGCAGCAACAAACTGGTCGCTTGCCTATGTGGCCAGCTTGGGTGGATGGGAGAATACGGAAGTGTTGAACAAATGCTATGGTGGTGTTCCAGAACATATCAAGGCACAGATAGCCAAATCAATTCATGTCAAGTTTGATACACTTGATCTAAACATTATTGCATCATGCCCGCAAGCTTCAGTTATTACCCGGCCTATGCGGTTTGGATAAAAAGCTCCTTTTACCCTCCCTTTATGCAAAGCCTAGCTAGGACTGCATCTAGCAGGAATAAAGAGAAGCCATCATCAATAACAGTTTATGAAACATGCCGCGAATACAGATTTGGAATGTGTAAGAAGGGTAAGTATAATAATCCACAGTGTCTATCAAATTAATAACTGAAATAGGCTGGTACTGTAGCCTTGTCGATTGAGTACCCATCAGTTTATGACTGTTTAAGATTAACTTGTCTATCAATTTGTCCAATGTTTTTATCGTATAGCAAGAGCTATGAAAAAGGAGAATCCTAAATACAGAAATGTCCACTTCATCAACATTTTTCCTCTTTCAAAATTCTTTCCAGAGCGTACGTAATAGTACGACACTCCAAATATAGCCACACTGCCCATTATCACGCCAATCCTTGCTAGATTGGAGATAGATAGCATCTGTGTTATCGAGGAGAAGAATATGGTATTCAGTACTAATAGAAAAAACACTACCCCAACTATCATAGTCAAGTCTGTCCTCATTACTTCACGTTGCTCAGCATTATTCCGCACATTTGTAATCATAAGAAAGTTATTAAAAAATATAGTGTATTTAGACTATATTTCCCAATTTCACGCGAATATGATTATATCATTACCAAAACAGCTTACTTTTATAGTTCAATCATCATTAATAGCAATTGGTGACTGAGAGTCTGAATAAGACAAGTTTTTTAAGAATAGAAAGAAAGTCATGTATGCAATGGTGGTCTTAACGACCTTGGCCGCTTTTTCCGTCTGGACAATGCCCCAAGCATTTGCAGGCGTGGCCACTGTCAAGAGTCCACCATACGACCACATTACGAGCACTCCAGCTTCAGGAACCTGTGAAACTGGTGGTTGGCCAGGCTTAACGTATCTTCAAAGATGTGCGTTAGCAGACAGGACGACAGGAGCAACTGAAGTTAAAGCCCACGCTCAGACATATTTCCGAGACGTAACCCCACCACAGGCATATTACACTGCATCGGTAACAATCAATCAAGCAGGAGATACTCCAACGCGCCCAATAACGAATAGCTACGCATACGCCTATGCCTGCTATGGCTGCATTGACCAGTACGGACAATATTACCAGTCTGATCTACACGGCGCAAAATACCACGTGATATTCCAGCTCTACAAAGACGGATCCGCATGGGGTAGTAGTACGGATAGGTTCTTCGAACCATCCTCCACAGGGACAACTAACGTAGATGCGTACTTTGGCAATGTCCAAAGCAATACACAAGGTCCTGCAACGGGTACGATAACTACAACTGTGAAGCATATGGCTGAGGCCGCGGCAGTAGGCAACTACAAACAATCGGTAGTCAATTTCTACGATAGCTCGTACTTCTCCAAAGAGACGTCTATCGGCATCTACTGCACGACCTGCACTTCATAGAAAAAGGAGTAGTGGAAAATAGAGAATGAAAACCAAATATCTTGTAATTCCAATCGTCGCAGCAGCGGTGATGGGAATACTCGTAACAGCAACCCTATCGACGCAGGCATTTAGTGCCAACCAAAAGCCAAGGGATCCTAACCCTGATGCAGACGTAGTAGTCAGGGACTATAACATGCCCGCAATGTCACAGTTCTCCATATCGCTAGACAAAAGCGACCTTTCGCTAGCGAAGGGAGACAGCAGGGGTCACGTCGTCAAGGTAACGATTGAATCCCAAGACGGCAGACCGCTCGATGTCAACCTTGAGTTCCGCAAGCCTGCCCAAGATGGAGGACAGCAATCAGCTCGGCTGGAAGGAATAAGGCATGCATTTGACGCGCAGACCGTCAGACTGGAAGCAAACGGCAAGGCAACTGTCGCACTGACTATAGCGGCTGAAGCAGGCGCGAATCTCGGCTCGCAACAGGGCGAAGTCTTCGCGTATGTGCTTGATGGCACAATCGAGGGTGTAAAAGACCCAAACAGGGGTCTGAACGTCTATACGGGTCATGGACTCCCGCTGAACTTGACTGTCACTGAATAAGTGACTTATCCCTCTCTTTTTGTTTTGATCCCCTACACTTGCTCCTGCAAACGCTAAGCCCAGAATTTAATTCTCCTTTATCCACAAATCCGATCTGATTGTATCTTGGGCGCTGTTAACTTAGCCTCCATCCCTAGCCAGAAATAATGTGAACCGCATCC
>JBIQJB010000041.1:0-14656 GCA_044507735.1 Nitrosopumilales archaeon | reverse complement strand
TGGCTAGATGAAATCGGTGAGCGTTGACTGCAACTTTTTCTCTTCCTTGAAGATCAACTTCAGTTCTGTTGATATAGATTCTACCCTGCTGCGCAAATAGTCGTTTATCTTGTACTCTTGGCACATGCCGGTTGCGATGCCGAGGTACTTTTCCACAGCGCCCCTCGTCACGGTCTGAATCAGATCGCTCTGGCACTCGGTGCACTTGCCCAGAAGGGGCATCCTTCGGAACTTGGCTCCGCACGCAGTGCAGCGGAATGATTGTGAGGAGTACGACCGCATGTTGCCCATGATGTCCGGCAGTATGTGCGTCGTGAGAACCATCGCGGCCACCTCGTCAGCGTCTACCGCATTGATCAGCTTCGCGGTATCAAACTGCATCTTGAGCTTTTCCTCCATGGTGTTGAGGGTAGAATAGGCGCTCCTCTGTGCCTTTGTGACCAGGGCGTCGGTGAAGTGAGTAAAGCCGTAGCCAAAGAACTGGTTCTCGTCGCCTATCCTGTTCTTGATCGTTTCGATCATGCCGGCTGCGTCGGCCGCTTTGGCCTGCTTCCAGGTGGCTTCGTAGAATTCAATCGGATATGAACTTGCAATGTCCACGTTGTGCGCCTGACGCTGCACTTCGTGCGGCAGCACCACGGGCTGTATCAGCAGCGGCGCGTCCATGAGCCCACCTATCTTATCCGGCAAGAAGTCAAATGAGAAATTCAAGAAAGCGTCCATCAGCATCATGACCGAGTCGGCGTCTCCGTCGCAGTCTCTGCGCTTGGCCGAGTGCCAAACAGGCGAAGCGAGGCAGACCTGCGAATCTGTAAAGCCAATTATCCTGCCCATGATGCCTACCGACGTATGGGGAGCCAATCCAACTACCAGGTGCCCTACGAGGTCGTCGATGGAAGACACGTTATAGAACGGCTCGAGATCATACAGCTTTTCCAGCTCCTCGTCGATGAATTTCGCGGTGTTGAGAAGGTGCTTTGCAGAGTCGCGGGGGATTATCACGTCCTGCATGAGCAGCTCCACTATCTGGTCCGGCGACGTGAGCTCCTTGCCAAGGTAGTCGCGGGTGTACCCAAGTTCCTTCAGCTTCTGTACGCTCACCCCTATCCATGCCGGTTTGAAATGGGTCAGGGGTTCGTTGGTAGCGTCGAACCTGACAGTGCCGTCCTTGAATGCGTACAAATTGTGCTTTTGCCGCAGTATCCCCTTTTCAAGAGGCTCTGCAGACCTGTGCCGGCTCATTAGGGACTTGACGCCCTTGAACGGCTCTTCCGGCGCCACGCCAAGTTTTTTCTTGGCATTGTCCAACGCGTCCTTGAGCGGAAAGTTGACAGACGAATACGTCCGCCCTTCCTTGCCGCAGCGCTCGCATTTTTCACCCTCTTCGACCTGTCCCCTGCAAACGATGCAGAGATTCCGGATCATCGTCGATGCGCCGCATACGCGGCAGTGGGTTCCAACTGACGGCAATCTGCAGGCGTCGCAGTAGCGATTGGCTATTTCGGTGTAGAACGAGTCCTCCTTGGCCGCCTTCAGAATGTCGCGGGTCGCGCCGCCTTTCGTGCCGATTGGAAAGAGGGCGTGCACTGGCGGCTTCATCTTGCGCTCCGCGGCCTTTTCCGGCCTGCCGACCCGCACCGCGATGGTGGAGGCGAACTTGGGCATCACCTTGATGCCGGATGATTTTGTTACAAACTCGATCGAATCCTTGGCTTCCACCACCGGCCCGGAGAGCAGTCGCATCAGCGAGAGGGCCTGTGTCTTGTCGTCAAGCAAGATCCTGTCTTTTGCAATGGAATGAGTGACTCCAAGCTTTTCAAGAATGTCCTTCAGCCTTGCGTCGGCTGGTATGCTGCTAGTACCACTGCCACTACCACTACCATCATCATCTACTGCTACTGCTGCAGCAGCGAGCCTGTCTTTCAGATAAATGAGGTCGTCAAGAGCAACTGTGTCCCAGTAGAACGAATATTTTGGATGCAGTGGCATTTCAAGCTTGCATATTTCAAATGCTTCCTCTACAGTCGGGATAATCAGCGGGTTTTCTGCCAGCTGGATCAGCCGCTCTCTGTTGGTGCTGCAGCCATTATTGCCAGAATCAGCGGGAAGAGAAATCAGCTTTGACTTGAGCTGCTGCGCCCATGCTTCTTCCACATAGCTTGCAGGCAAAAGCTGCGCGTTATTTTCAAGAAAGTCGCCGTAGCTGATCAGCATGTCGCCGATGTACAGGATCTTGCTGACCCGCGTGCGGATCTTTTCCGCCTGCTCGACTGTATGAACGGGCATCACCCGGCCATCGTCCATCCTCACTATCGGAGCTTCAAGGGTGTCGACGAGCGCGATGGTCGAAGCCTTGCCAGGTATGTCCATCTTGATCTGCGTGCCGGCGACGATAGCATAGTTGAGCAGGGCTGGCACCGCGGGGTGGATTCCAACGGTGGCAAAACCGGTATTGTAGCAGCGGCCATAGCGCAGGCGGAACCCGCCTATCTTTTTGGCCATGGAGAGCACTGGCCTGCCAGTAATAACCTCCGACATCCTGTGGTGGGCCGCATCGTCGTCGCCTGTCTGGATGGCTCCTTTCAGGTCCTTGAGCCAGTCCCAGCCGTCCAGTTTCAGCGTCTCGACGAGCTTTAACAGCTTTCGGCTCCTGCCGATAAGCCCGTCGTTCATGACACGGAGGGTTCCCCCGCGCACCCTGTCAGTCGCTATGCGGCGCATGCCCTTGTGGCCCACTACCTCTACCGGATCGGTGTCGACCCCGTCCAGCTCGACTGGGACGCTTGAAATGCACTTTACCACGTCTTCGTCGAGGACCTTGAACTGGAAGCCCATGACTTCCCGCTCGTATATGCGCAGCTCTTCGACGAACCTGCCGGTCTCGTCGTCAAACGAATTTGCGATGTACCGGCCAAGGCCTGCGACCTTCCTTGCATGGTCCGCGATCAGCATGGTCAGAGCGGCTTCTGTTCCGCCTGCCGACCTGATCGGCCCGGCGAATGATACCGACAGGTACTGCGAGCCATCTGCATTGCTCTTTATTGTGACGTCTGAGATGCCCTGCAGCGGTGCAACCGTGACGCCTTCGGTGACCACTGCAAGCGACACCCTGACTGCATTTTCAAGCCGGGTCTCCAGATCGCCCGAGCCGTATTCTCCCGCAGCGATTTCTTCGGCTATCTTTAATGCGGCCTTTTCCTTCGTTGTCGCCGCCAGAAGGGCGCGCAGACGATCCGCAATGTCAATTTCGTGCATCTTGGCGACCCTGTCCGCCAGATCGTAGGCTATTTTGGGCTCCACAATATCGGCCACGTCGATCCCCCGCCTTCTGGCCTTGAGCGCATGCTGGTAATTTTGATAGACGTTCCTCAAGATGTCGTGCTGGTAGCTTCTGTAATATGCAGGCATTCTCACATCCTTGAGACGTGCCTCGGCCTCTTCCAACATCATGGCTATCGCGACCTGATGGCTTTCACAATCGACGAAAACTTGTCTTCCCAGTTTCCGTCCTTTTCTATCATTGTGCCGATGACGATGATGTCCGCTCCTGCTCTTGCTATGTGCCCGGCGGTCTCGGGGGACTTTATGCCCCCACCTACAATGAGAGTGCCTTCATAGTTCTTTCTGACTGCCGCCACCATCTCTGGGGAAACGTTCTGGGATGCGCCCGAGCCGGCTTCGAGGTAGACAAAGCGCATGCCCATGTACTGCGCCGCAAGCGAATACATCACTGCCAGGTTGGGCTTGTGGAACGGTATCCCCCTTGCTCGGCCCACGAACCATGCAGCGGTGCCCTCGCCTATGATGATGTATGCAGTCGGGAGGGGCTCGATCCCATACTTTTTGACCGCGATCGCACCAAGGGCCTGCGCTTCGGTTATGAAATAGGGGCTCTCTGAATTGAGAAGTGAGCTGAACAATATCGCGTCAGCCTTTGGTGATACTCCTGTGACGTTCCCGGGGAACAATATCACGGGTATCGTGACCTTGGATTTTATCTCCGCAACAACGTTGGCCAGTTCCAGCTGGTCGATGGCTGACGAACCGCCTACTAGGATCCCGGAGGCCCCTTTCTCCTCTACCTTCTTGGCAATAGTAGC
Organism: Nitrosopumilales archaeon; assembly: GCA_044507735.1. Taxonomy (GTDB): domain Archaea; phylum Thermoproteota; class Nitrososphaeria; order Nitrososphaerales; family Nitrososphaeraceae; genus Nitrososphaera. The sequence continues at coordinate 10,556 of JBIQJB010000041.1, read as the reverse complement.
CGCGTCGGTAGAGTTTTCAGAATCTATTAGCGGGAGGCATATAGTGCCGTATTTCTTGATCTCGTCCAGTAAATGCTGCTCGACCTTTCCCAGTGCCACTTCTCCCTTGTTGAAATGGAGTGGTCATTTTAAAGTTTGATGCTTTGCTTTGTTGCATGATCTAGAAGGAATCGCCATTTCTGCAGGCCTTTGTCCCTAAAACCGCAGGGAAATTTGCGAATTGGGCTCATTCTCATGCATGTTTTCGAACGTCGACTCTTGCCCATTTCAGATTCGCACAGGAAGGTACACCCAGCCAATCTTTTTATTCTGCACACGCTATACAAATCTGTATAGTACCAATGGCCGATTCGAAATCCAATTCTAACAATCTTTATGCGCATATTGTTGCAAATTCTTTATTTACTCCCCGTCAACTTGACATAATTTCTAAAAGGCTGCAGGGGGGCGGGCGAGCGCAAAACATCAGTTCAGGTGCCTATTACAGGCAGGTAAAGCAGTGCCGGGACAAGGTAAGCGCGGTCCTGTACAGCATGATCCTTCTGCAATCGACGGGGATCATCCAGCCCGAAACCCTGGATGCTATTGGCAGGCTGGCGGAGCAGATAGGCGTGATATTTGCTTCTGAAGGTAGTGATGTTGACGGTAAACTGAACGTGAATGACGTGATATCTGTGATTGATGCGCTGATAAAAAGAATGTCTAGATTGTAAAATAATCTTGTTCCGTAGCATTATATCACGGTGTTGCGCCGTTTTTCCGTGACATGATCGTCGATCTGGTGCCACTTATCACGTTTTTGACCAACGACCTTGTGATATCAGGCGTGCTTGCGTTTGTGACCGGCATGGTAAGCGTGATGGTGTACGGAAGGGTCAAGAGCGCACTGGCAGGTCGCCATTACAAAGAGGACGGGACAGTGGTCGAAGCGGTCGTGCTCGAATACACCAGGAGGCTTCGTGATTATGACAAAATGATTGCAGATCTTAGGGCCAAGATCGATATTATGGAAGCAAGATCGTCACAGTCCGCGCCTCCTCAGCCTGTGACGGCTATGTCACAGCCTGGGCCTGCATCACAGCAGCCGCAAAATCATGTAGCGGCCGTGAGTGAGCCTGTAGCAGTCACGCAGCAGCAACAGCACGTGCATGCTACCACAGCATCAATGGCAGTTGCTGATGGAAAGGAGGGCAACAACGGAACGACCGACTATATCTTAAAGCTGCTTGCTGAGAAGCCTCGCACCTCAAGAGAGGTGCAGCTGGCGGTTGGCAGGACCCGTGAGCACACGGCCCGTCTCATGAAAAAGCTTCATGACGCTGGGCTGGTAAGCAGGGACGTCAACACCAAGCCCTTCAGATACAACATTACGGACGCAGGTCGGGAGAGGCTGAAGGAGAGGGTTGCACCTGCTGCTGTCTAGCTATCTTGTAGACCCACTCCTTGCCCTGGCGTGTCCTTATCAGCCTTCCGCGGTCAGAATATCGTGAAAGATATGTGGAGATTATGCTCAACTTGATCGGCTCGTTGAACTGGTCCTCGTATAATTCGAGGATGTCTGTCGAGGTAAAGCTTCCATAGGGGAACTTGCCCTCAACCAAACTCCAGATCCTTTCGCCAACAGAGACCGGCGACGATTGCCTGCGGATGGAGGAGGCCATCTCGCTCTCACCAGCGTTATTGGGGCCACCAGACTCTATGTTGAGAAGCTCCATGAACTCGACTATCTTCATTATCTTTTCCTTGGACACGTTGCCCTCTAGAGAGAGGTTATACTTGCTCCCCTCGGCATCTTCAAGTTCTATTCGGAACTTCTTCCTTCCAAGGCTCATGTCCTAAAGGTAGCTACTCCTGTTAACGTGTTAACACTTAACATGAGCTCTGCCATTGTTGATAACAAAGAGCTTAGCTGTTGTTAACCAAGCATGAGAGGGAAGCCATTTTGGTTAACAATTGCCATTAGTTAACCAAATTTTTGGTTGGAAACTACCCAGATCCTGTTCCAGTGGAAATGGAGGGGTCTGCCAAGGGCTTGTTAACAGCGGCCGGGCGATCCTTAACGTTCCAGTGGAAACAAAGGGGTCATTTTCGGGCTTTTCGACAACCAAGGCTAACATCCTGTTAATCACTGTTAATCAAAAGACAGATCATGGCCATGCCGCCACCCCTTGTTTTCTTGTGCAGAGCCTTCTCATAGCTCCTGATAACAAGCGTCATAAAGCTGATACCAAAATCAGCTATGATTGATTTGGCCGGTTAAAAACGACCTGTTAACATAACTGTTAAGGTAACGTTAACAAATTAATGGTCTGCAAAAGAAAAAGAGGGGGCGGCGGGTTAAAATTGGTGCGCCGTCAATGGTGAATAATAATAATTGAGCTCTGATATCGACAACATCTTTGCAAGGGCTGCTAGCGGCAAGTCGCTGGTAAAATCATGGCAGTATCTCAATATCGATTACGTGCCGGAAAGACTTCCGTTCAGAGATGAAGAAACAAGGGCCCTTGCACAGGTGTTATCGACAATTTTCAAAAACGCCCGGCCGTCAAACTTGCTTTTGTTTGGCAAGCCCGGGACTGGAAAAACCGCTGCGGCAAGGAATGTCTTGGAGAGGCTGGAGAAGAAAGCTGCGGAGTTGAAAATGGAGGTAAAGGTGTTATTTATCAATGCCAAGACCGCGGGCAGCGCATACAAGGTCCTGTTCGAAATTGCCCAAGAGCTCGGCATAAACAGGCAGCACGAAAAGCAGGTGCATTTCACCGGGCTGTCGATGGGCGAGGCGACCGACAGAATCCTCCAGTATATCCAGAAGAAGAAGCTCAGCGTTGTTATGGCCATCGACGAAATCGATTCGCTGGTGGACAAGAGCGGCGACGATATCCTCTACAACTTTACACGGGCCAACCAGAAAATGACGGGAGGATTCATCACGCTGATCGGCATCTCAAACAGCCTCACCTTCAAAGACAAGCTCGACCCCCGCGTGAGGAGCAGCCTCAGCGAGGAAGAGCTTGTGTTCAACCCCTACACCGTGGACCAGCTGAGACAGATCCTCCACGACCGTGCCAAAGTGTCGTTTAATGAAGGCGCCATTTCCGACGCTGCAGTCAACCTCTGCGCAGCAATTGCGGGCAGAGAGCACGGCGACGCAAGGAAGGCCATCGATCTACTCAGGGTTTCTGCCGAGCTTGCAGAGAGAGAAGGTGCGACCCGTGTTGATGAAAAACACGTTCGGGCCGGCGAGGACAGGATGGAAAGGGACGCGCCGTTCATTGCGCTCAAGAACGCGACGACACATAACAAACTCGTGATTCTCGCTGTAATGAAGTCAAAGAGCGGGACCACTGGAGACGTGTATGACACCTATCTTTCCATGTGCAAAGAGACCGAGCAAAAGCCGCTCACCCAGCGGCGAATGACTCAGATCATAAGTGACTTGGAACTGCAGGGTCTCTTGTCTACCGACATTGTCAACCAGGGCCGCTACGGCCGGTCGCAAAAGATCAAGATAACAGTCCCCCTGACAACCGTCAAGGAAGCACTCAAGGAAGATTTTTCGTCACTCATTGATTAAAGTCTTGGATCGACGGCTGCAGGGTTGCCAAGTTAACAAGTATTGCCAGCCCCGGCGACGGCGTTATCCCCATGGTCTGCTGGAATTTTGTCTGACTCTGCCACGCGCCTGAGTTGACCACAAGCGTACCGCGGTAGCTCTGCACATCCGTCACGTGAACATGTCCGGAGTGGAAAATGTCCGGCACCTCGGTGATAACCATCATATCCTCCTGCTCCGGCGCTATGGGCGTTCGCTCGCCGTATGTAGGAGCCAGGTGGCGGGCCTTGAGAAGGACCTTCATCGCCTCGGCCGGCCTTTGGTAGCTGAGGCCCGGCGTCGTGGCAATCACGTCGTCAAGGCTCTGGCCGTGATACATCAATAATTTCACGCCGTTCAACTCCACAAACGCAGGGTTGCCAAGCATCGTGCAGTTCTCCAGTCCATAGAGGTGGTCGCTGGGATCCTTGCCGGGGATGGCAGGCTGCGGAAGTGCACGCCTTCCTGGGTCATGGTTGCCTGGAATCACCAGCACTTTGATGTGCTTGGGAACTTTTGCAAGCAGCTGTGCCGCATGGCTCATCTGCTTTCCTGCGTCCATCATCAACAACTCTTTGTCCTGATTTGGAAATATGCCGATGCCGTCGATAAGATCGCCCCCGACGCAGAGGAACTTGATCTTGCGCACAATGTCATCGTCCTCAGACGACGATAGCCAATCTAGAAACCGGAGGAACTCTTTTTCCATGAAATACTTGCTGCCTACATGCAGATCAGAGATCAACACCGCATACGTCTCCGACTTGCTCTTGTTGGGCAAATGATCCGGAATGTCTGGAGTGATGATGCTCTTGACGGTCAGCCCCGGCGCGCCCTTGCCGTTTTCCAGCTCGAGCATCACCATCTGGTCAAGCGCAAGCGTGGCCGCCTGCTTTTTCGCCTCTTCTGACACGGCCATCACAGATAATATCCCGGTATAATCATCGACCGCAAGCTCAACACCGTTCTTCTTGGTTCGCCTCGACATCAGGAGGCCGGCCACAACCGTGGTGCCGGCACTGCCATGCAGGCTTTTTTCTCCTCTCTCGACAAACCTGGTGTTTCTCGATGCCTGCTTTACTGATGCAACCTTTGAGATGCGCTTGCTGTCCGGCCTCTGAGCCAAGATCCGCATCGACTTTTCAAACCTGCTCCTGAAAAGAGCTGCATAGCCGTCAACCCCTTCGCCCGTAGTGACCTTGGGAGTCGGGTCCATCAACACATTGCAAACCTGCTGCTCTGCTTGCCCTGCCCCATCCCCGCCTTCCTTTTTGGGGTTGAGCAGGTTCTTGATGTCATCGACCAAAATGACCGCGTTCTTGGATGGCTTTTTGGACTTGATGATTTCCTGAACTGTCTTGAGCACGTCAACGTCAAGGCCCTTTAGCATTGCAAAAGCATCCGGGTGGATCTGAAAGCCCTTGTTGGTGGCGTATGATAATGCGTTGAAAACTTCATTCTGCAAAGCCAATTGTTGCCGGTCGACTTGATGTTGGATTCCATGCTTAATTAGATTTCTGTGAAGGATTCTCCAATTTTGATTCACACCGCCACTAACTACTGCTGTTGTCGTCCATCACAGCTGGATAGGCCAGAACTAGGAAGAAGCGTCATGGACCTGTCTATCCCTGTACAAATTGCGCGTCTTTCTGTCTCTGCGCAAAAACCAAATCCAAGCCAAATTGGCTGGCACCGCATAGACAAATCCGAAGGTGGAAAAGGCCCAGATGCTCAGGATAATGGCAAGGACAAGTAGACATATCGATGCCCAGTAGGCTGCGCGATAGCCTTGCGCAAAGAAATAGCCAATTAGGATTACGCCGGCAGACGCTCCTATTTCTGCAGTTCCATCGAGAGAAAAATATGCCGAACCGACAGGTGCGCTCAAATACCATGCCGCATACACCAATTGCTGAGGCACAACATAGCCCGGATTGTTAATTGTAGAAGTAGTAGACGCAAGACCAATTCCATAGGCTAGCATGGGCAAGCTCGACAGGATAAGCCACAGCGGAAATATCCGCAGGAACAAGGGCCGCTCTTGCGGACAGTCAATTCAACTCTTTATGGCTATGGCACAAAGATAATGTTTTGTGAACCCTTGTGCTACTTTGAGAAGAACTCTATCAAAAGGTCAATGACCCGGCAGTTAGCAGAGCCCGCAACAGTCAGGGTTTTATCCGAGAATGCCTCATGAAATGGGTATTGAAAAAATTCTGCGGCAAGTGCAAGAAAGAGCTGCCGGCCGATTCAAAATACTTGCTCTGCCAGGAGTGTCACAAACGCGTCGTCATGGCAGAGGACGACCGCGAATTTTACGAAAACTCGCGCCTTCATTACTAGTATTAGCCTAAGTTCTCTTCCTTTTTCGTGCCGCCTTGCTGCTGGTAGCAGCAGTACCGGTTCGTCGCCTGCTTCTTGGCGGTGGTGATGACGCTGATGATGCTGATGAAGATGAGGAAGGGCTGGTGGTGATCTCTGTGCGCTCGCTTAGCGTCCTGCTTTCGGCAATGTCATCTGGCAGCTCCGGAGGTGCCTGGACCTCCTCCTGGTTGTCTACCACCGGGTCAGGGACAGAGTCCTTGAGCCTAAGCGCAAGGTCGCGTTGCGCCTGCACCAAGTTGCGCTGCTGGTCAATCAGTTTTATGAAACCGTCGTAGATATGCACTTGATCAGCATACGTCCTTGTCCTAATCTCAGAGATCACATCTTCAAATGAGTCAGCAAATCTTGTGGCAAGGTCGCCCATTCTGGAGATGGATTCGGCGTCCATCTCTATCTGCTTCTCTTCTGCCTGCACCTTTGCCTCTTCGGCCTTCTTCTTGGCTACCCTGCCACCTGCAACGATCAGCTCCCTTAGCTCGGACAGCGCGCTCTTGAACCTCTTGGAGAGTTCCGATTCGGTATCAACGTAGCCTTCAGGTACAGATACGCGCGTGGTTTCTGGCCGCGGCGCCGTCGCAAGATAACTCCTCTCTTCCATCACAGCGTCAGGCGTTGTTGCGAGTTTCTTGTCCTGTGGTTCAAGTTGCTGCTGTTGCTGCTGTTCTGCGGCCGCAGCGCGGATTTCTTCCCCTGATGGCCTGAGCGCCTTGTCCGGCGGCATCGGCGCGTCCCTCTGCGTCCTGAATCTGAACAGCAAGTCCTCGCTGGCAACGACAGAGTTGCCGGCCAGTCTGATCTCTGATTTGGGGATGTCAAACCTGATGGTGCTGTCAGTATCGCTGAACACCACTATTACATCGTCTGTCTCCTTGGCAACGCGGCCGATCACCTGATCGTTTACCAAGACGGTCTTGTTAAAGAGGTCCTTTGGATACTTTCCCTCGTAGCTTCCAAGGTCAAGCTCTGTAGATGGCTGCCTCGATTCCTTTTCGATCTTGAGCACATTGTCCGCGCTCAAGCCAGCCTCTGTGTTGCTCTGGGATACCGCAATTTTTTCAGTCACCGATCTGGCTCCAGAACGCGCGAGGTCGCCTGCTCGTTCTGCGGTCTGCTTCGCAGCCGTTTCCACGTCGTTCGCAGCTGCTGCCCCGACATCTCCAATCTTTTCCTTGGTTGTCCTGGCAGCCTGTTCCAACTCACGGCCAACTCCCTTGAACTCATCGGCCACTTCGGCCGCCTTCTCTTCTACCACTGACGGTGATGACGTGCGTTCAACTTCTGGTGGCGCAGAGTGTTGCTCCGGGATTTCCCCTGCCTTTTGGATTATCTCCTCGGCCGACGGCCTGAGCGCCTTGTCCGGCGGCATCTGCATGTCCTTATCCACCGCATACTGGTCAAGGGGCTCGCTCACCACGACCGAGCCGCCTGACACTTCTATCTTTGACTTGGGGATATCATAGCGCAAATCGCCAGAATCGCTGAAAACTACGATGGTATTATCAGTCTCTTTTGCTACGTGGCCTATTGCCTGACCACCAGCTGCTACCACGTTTTTGTTAAACAGATCCTTGGGATATTTGCCCTCAAAGCTCCCTAGATCTGCACTTGTACTTTCCATTGCACACTCAGTTGCGCGCCAGCACATAAAACGGATATGAGGAAATAGAGAAGAAGAAAGTTCAATGCCAAGGTTATAATTGGCGTGTGTACAATTTTTTTGCCAGTTGGAAGTGCAGCGTTCCAGTTCCATAGTGGGAGTCGGCCTCTCATTTGCATCGATGGCCGTCCTCTATTCTGTCATGCTGGTGGGGGTCTACATTTCTTCCTCGAACTTGGGGTTGACTTGCCCTGACTGGCCGCTCTGCCCAAACGGCTTTGACCTGCCGTCAGAGAGGCATTTCTTTGAGCACTACCATAGAGTTCTGGTGCTCATTACGACTGGCCTGATCTATGCCACTGCTGCATATTCGTTCAGGAAAGGCATGCCGGGCAGAAAAACTGCAATAATAGCCGCGGCAGTCATGTCGGTGCAGATAGCCATCGGCTATTTCGTGATTGACACCGGACTGCATCCCATTGTCGTGGCCACTCATCTATCGACAGGCATACTGCTGTTTGCGATGACTCTCATGACATTCCTGTCGTTATACAGGCATGCAAGAAAGAAGTCCCAACAATCAACAACTCTATAACAGTTGACCCGCAGGGCTTAATAAGAAAATCCGCGTAATAATACCGGGGGCGGATTGCAGCAGCAAACAATTCTTCTTGTTGACCAAAAGCCAGCCACAGCGTCGCTCATGTCAGCTTATTTACGCGCCGATGGTCTTTCTGTCGACCATACTGCCGACCCATCAGAGGCGCTAAAATTCGCCAGCCAGATGAAATACAGGATCGTCATCACCGACCTTGTGATGCCTGGCATGACGGGGCTTGACCTCTACCGCGAAATAAAATCGTACGACGATGATGTGCGCTTCATGTTTCTAATTTCAATCTCGAGTGAAGAGCTCAGGCTCATGGGATCGCTCGACAGAAAAGATGTAATAAAAAAAGAGCCGCTGTCGATAAATGAGGTCATCTTCAAGGTCCGGACAGTGCTTATGAATAGTCATTGAATATGCTGTTGATGTGCGACAGCAGATCGTTGCGCAACTGAATGACCCTGCGGCGCTTTTCGCCGTCCAGATCAGTCGTGAGCAGGACGTCCAGACCTTCGACCAGATACTTGATGTTAGACATAGTCAGCAGTGCCCTCTCCTCTTCCTGATTTTTGCTCGCCATTGCCCCTACTACTGTATATAACGAACTGCTTGTTAATAATCGCGCTGGAAGGTTTTGTAGGGTCTATGTTACCTTAGTGCATCAACAACAATCAACTGTCAACACCCTATATTATCAGCGCACGCCAGAGGGCGTGCGCGGTCGCTATCAACAGCAGCGGCTTTGCTATCAAGAATGACAGGAGGATGGGTAGCGATCTGGCTGCATGTGCGCTAGCAAGAGAATTCTAGTCCGTTGCCAAAGCAGCAAGGCCGGGCCATATGCAAGGCCTATGTGCTGTGAAAAAGGCGGCGAGCGCGAATACTCAGGCATTTGCTGTCAATATACGATTCTCAGGTTAACGGGCCCTGCTAGTGCCAGAAAATAGTAATATTTGGCGAACGCCCATCACCGCCTGCATATATGGCCGAAAGCCAGCAGGCGACCATAATTAACCTTCACAACTCCGGCGTGCCAGCCGAGACAATCGCGCTCCAGCTGGATGTCAGCCTGGACGAAGTGCAAAGGGTGATAGCGTCGGCTGAAAAAAGGATTGCTGCCGTTGCCGCCGCCAGCGCGCAACCCTCGCTTGCTTCGTTCTACCTTGACGCAGTCGTCGACCTTGACAAGGCAATCCAAGCGGCGCAAAGGCGAGTTTGGAGGGCACTGAAGGTGGCAAGCACGTTTGACATCTCGACAGAGGAGACAAACGAGGTGCTGTCGAGGCTGGCCAAGTCAAAGACCATGCTGGTAATACTCCACATCGATCTTGTAGGGTCTACCCGGATGTCATCTGACCTGCCGGCAGACAGGCTCGCCGCCATCATACAGGCCTTTACGCAAGAGATGTCGATCATAGTGTCCGCATACGGCGGCTATGTGTTAAAGTACGTGGGCGACGCGATACTTGCCTTCTTTCTTGCAACTGACGACAAGTACCTTCCCTGCGTCAATGCAGTCAACTGCGCCCGGTCGATGCTCAAGATAGTGCACCAAGGCATCAACCCCATCTTGAACCAGTACGACTATCCCGAGATTAGCGTGCGCATCGGGATCGACCTTGGGGAGAACGTGGTTGTCCAGTACGGGTGGGACACGTTCAATGTCGGCAGCGAGAAGATAAAGAGGCCGCACTATGACATCCTCGGCTACACGATCAACATTGCGACGAAAATGACCGCCCTTGCACGGCCTGACCAGATAGTGATAGGCCAAATGGTATATGACGTGCTTGACGACCGGCAAAAGGCTACCTTCCACCCGCTCTCGATAAGCCATGAAGTGTGGAGCTATGTGAGCGATTATTCGCATGGAATTTACCCGTTATACGGCACCGCTGAGAGGGCAAGACAGTAAATATATATCAGAAAAAGGCGGTATTACTCCCATTGCGCTCGATTGAATACGAGGATTCTTTTGTCAAGATTGCAGGACTGATCGGCGGTGAGGAGTACGTCAAGGTGGCACGCGCACTTCTTAACACAGAGGACGTTACGGACGAGGAGATTGCAAGCGCAACCGGGCTCAAGATAAACATCGTGCGCAAGGTGCTCTACGACATGTTTGGCAAGGCCCTGATCTCGGGCATACGGGTCAAGGACGAAAAGAAGGGCTGGTTTGTTTATCGCTGGCGGGCAAAGCAGGATCAGGTCGACAATTTCATCGAAAATCAGAAGAAAAAGATTCTCGACAGGCTTCACAAGAGGCTTGAGCACGAAGAGTCAACCGAGTTTTACCATTGCGGCAACCACGATTGCCCCCGCATAAAGTTCGACGCAGCCGTTGAATTGTTCTTCAAGTGTCCCAACTGCAAGAA
>JBIQJB010000040.1:0-15257 GCA_044507735.1 Nitrosopumilales archaeon | reverse complement strand
GATCGCCGTCTTGATGCCTTCGCTTGCTCTGATCGTATCTCCTACGTTTTCACCTGTGCTTGCCATTGGACAAAAGCGATCAAGTTATCTGTTTGTCACAGAGTGGTGTGGTGAAACTGCTGGAATCACCTATGAAGTGGGCATTGCTGTTGATCCGTCTGACGAGAACATTTACAGATGACATGGGCGAGAAAGCCCACGTTCTTTGCAGTAGATCAAAATTTCGTCATTCTGCAGGATACCAAGGCTTCCATCCTGAATGCATGTAATTGCTCCACAAATAAGTTGGTGGTGTCCAGACGGCACAAATGCTTTGGGAATGCCATGTTTGATGAGGCAGTCGAAATGACGAGCTTACGCCTTTCCTATATTATCTTCAGCACTCAGATGAACCTCACCCACTTGTGTGGTGCATGAACATAGATAGTAGTAGCAAGCTACAGAAGAATCATCATACATCTCTAGCAGATTTTTGATCTACTGTTTAGCGGTGGGAGTAGTCAAGATATTTGGACTAGCTCTGTTAAGATATTGCTCAAACCTGCCGTATTTGACGGCTTCATTCAGTATTGTAAATAGTACCTGCTCTGACATTTTGGAAAGCCTTCCCACGTCCTCTCGGTATGCCTCAAAAGAGTCATGCTCCTTCCTGCCCAAAAATATCTCCCTTATCTTGTGGCCAGCAAGTGCCGCTTCAATAAGAAACCAGACATCAATTCCCCAACCCTCAGGGATCCCGTTTCTACGCAGTATTTCGTCCCATGCGCGCATGCTTGCGCATACCTCTCCACTCAATGGTTGTTTAATATGTGATAACTCTGGAAAAAATACTGAAAGCATCGGCAATGCTACGAGCTTGGTCACTGCGGCGTCTCTTGGATGGCGATCATACCAACCCCTTGTCATGTCATATCCTTCCTTTACAACTGGTTCAACTAGCAAATCTACCCACTGGGCCGTCAGGTTTCTGATGTCGGAATCTAGAAAAAGCGCGACATCTGCGTTCCTTCTCTTTGCTACTTCTAGCCCAGCCCTCATTGCAATCCCTTTTCCGGGGAATTTTTTTATTGGTTGCATTATAACTTCGGTCGCTCCTGCCCCTTTCGCCATTTCAACTGTACGGTCGTCAGAAAAGCCATCAACTACAATTATCTCAGGATGGTAGCGGCTACCTTTTGCTGCATCAATCGCTTTTTCAATAGTATTTTCGCAGTTCATGGTGCAAAAGATTACACACACCTTGTTCCCACCATTGGTGTGGTAATCAGTAGCCACCAGCCTGTTGCCTGCATGAAGTAGTGGTTCTGCAATAGCTGGCAAGGAAGAGGTGATCGTATAGGCCACATTTGGGAGAGAATTTAGTTGAACAGACAAGCAAGGTCACCACTATCAGATTCGCACACAAAATATTTAGTCATTACTCACAGATTGTGTGTGACTATACTTTGAACCCTTCCTCCGAAAGATATTGACATCAATTCTTTCCCGGTACCACATTCGCTAAGAAAAATCTCATCATGAAATCATGAATCATTCGTGGTTTCTAAACAACTAGCCAGTGGCCACTTGCTTCCACAACACAAAGTGCCAACTGGGGCATTTCTTGTTGTTTTGCTTCGTGTTGAATTAGAATTACAAGGTGTACGCTTGGGCATCGCCATAGGTTTCACAATATGCCTTGGTTACACGAGAAGATACGCACGATATCGCACCCCAAGGAAAAACAGAATGAAAGACCCATTTTGATATGCGAATGCGAAGTGGACATACTGGCTCCTCTTGCCTTAAACATCGGAGTGCAAAAGAAAGAGGGAAGATCAAGGGAGCCGCCGCCATTTTTCATGAAGTAGCGGGCTGCCCCTTGGTCTTAATTCCCATCGCTTTCGCCTGCATTACAAACTTCGCCATTCCAAGAGCGGCGATCCAGAGCCCAAGTCCCAACGCTATATAGGGACTTGCATCGGACATCATCGCCAGCCCTTGACCCAGGGCGCTGCTCCCAAGAATCGGCACCATTCCTGCAACTGTTGCCAGAATTCCATTGGCAACAAGCAGAGCAGGGATAAAGATGGATTTCTTCTTCCATGACACGAAGAAAGCCGCAGTAGACAGTGAGGCAGCTCCGCCGCCAAACAGAACTGCTCGGGTCATGGGATCAATTGGAAGGAAGCCTCGGTCCTGCGGCACTCCGAACTGGCTTGTCATTGTTGCTGTAGCACCTGCGTCTGCTCCATAGACAAGAAACAATGCAAGCGCGGCGATGACGAGTCCTTCAGCAACCCGGATTCTTGCTTCGGCCACCAAGAAGCCGGTCACCACAACAAATGACGCGGATAGCAATAATAAATTTAACTTTTCAACAGATTCTCAGCTTTCTCTGTCGAATTAGACTGCAGTTTTCGGACCAACTTTCCTCAAAATCTGCCTTGCATTTCTGAGTAGTGCGCAAGATTCGTCGCCGGGTTAAGGATTTTGCAGATGGAAAAAAACCACAATCTTCGGACCAATATGGCGTAGATAAGCAATCATCAAAACCAAAAAAGAAAAATCGGGCGTCTCCTGGTCAGCCAATAATTCTGCCGTGATCACGCTCTATGTGCTCTTCAAGATCGAGCGCGCTCGCGAATGACTTCGAGCACTTCCAGCACGAGATTTGAGGTCTGGGCATCCTTGGATTCTCTATGTTGTATTGAAAGGACTTGCAGGATGCTGGTTGGTTCCATTTAGCCACGCCATCCTCAGACATCATTTGGAGAGATGTCGCCTCCGATTCTTGATCTGGAAATACGGGACCCAAATATTTATCGCTACTCGCATGCTGTAGCAACATGCCTTGACGTCAGACTTGCGTTTGGTCTGTTTCTTCCAATTCAAATAAAAAATGGTCTATCTAGTAGGGAAAAATTTCAACAACTTCATGTTCCGTTTCTTCTCTGTGCTTCTCTGCAACTATTTCGACATCCATGAAGATGATGCAGTTTCTGCAAAAGAATCGTTCGGGCCTTCTCCCGTATCGGTCATAGGGAGGATAGGGCTTTAGTTCACGCTTACGGACGTCAGGCGCTAGCTTCCAAACTTGTGCTGTTTCTGACATAGATCATCACCTACGCAAGTCAGCAGCTTATTAAAATGCAAATCTCATATTTAGCTCTTATTTTATAGGCAAAGTTGAACATTCAGACATGCTGCTGAGCGATAAGAAATCCCAAATAGTAAACAACTTATTTTTTCCCTAACTAGATAATAAAACGGTGATGGCACATGAATGGTAAGAAGATCGTGCTGACAAGAATCACTGCTTTGGTGGCAGCGATCCTAGCAGTCCTGTCTGCTACTGTTCATGTGGCGTACGCAGCTAGCACCAAGCTTGCTCCGGGCTACGAAGAAATCCTAACACTCGCCCAGGAACGAGTGGAAGCTGCATCACAGCCATCTGCGTACGGTCCCGGCGTCCCATTGATCAGGGATGCCATGGGCATGCTCCCGTGGCTGGGACTGGCGATAGGCCTAGCTCTAGCAGCCACCATAGCAGCCAAGGTCTTGGTAACAAGGATAAGGAGCGACGCACTAGTCGCTCAATAAAATATTTTTTGGCAGCATTGATGGCCCTGTTAACTTAGGGTAATTCGTAAAGCTAGGACTGTCCTAGCCTTTCATTGCAACATGAGAAAGATGAGGACAGACCCAGCTATAATCAGATATGGTCTATACTTGTATTTCAACTCTAGGAGTTTCAGGCTGGCAGCCAAATCCTTGGCACCGATCAAAAAGAGGAGTCATGTGGCTGTTTGGAAATGGGTACAGAAATACGCGGATTGTGCAGACAGGTATCGTACAGACAGAGGCGCCTTGTCAGTACGATATTTGTTGACGAAACGTTGCTCCGGATAGACGGGCGCGACTACTGGCTGTGGATTGCATATGAGCCTGCGCTAAACACATGTCTGGCCATGCATCTATCTCGCGAGAGAACCGTTTTCGTGTGCTACCATTTCTTCAAGCAGTTGCAGAGGATTTATGGCCGGAAGCCAATATTCACACAGACGGCGCTCGATGGTACACAACGAGGCTTGCAGGTGGCTCAGGTTACGCCATTACGTATACGGTACTGAATTAAAGAACTTGATGGAGCGGTTTATGCAGAATATCAAAGACAGGACAGAATGCTTCGACGACCACTTTCCATGTAGAAAGAAGAATTGCGACAGGCGGCATGTGTGGAACTGGCTCAAGTTGTTCTTGCTATATCTGGACATGAGGGCAGACAGGATGCGGTTCACATTATTTCTGGCTAGGGATGGAGGTTAAGTTAACAGCGCCATTTGTCGAGCCCCAAAAACTACACTACAGAATCTTATTAAGAAATTTTTCATAGTGCAGATTGCGTCTCCTTAAATTGCTTCCATAACATTCGCTTACATGGACATGCTTGCAGCCTCCTTCCTGCTGGTAGTGCCCGCAGCGGCAGCAGCGTGTATGCTGCTTGTAGGGCCGGCCGTGGAGGCACCTCTGAACCCTGGCAACAGCATCATGACTGCGAGCAACTACACTTTCCTGTCAGACACGTTTTCGGCGGCCGGCGCGATAGGCTCTGTCACTGGCGATCCAACTGACCCGGTGATAATAACGGGAAGATGGAGCCTTGACGTGCAGGGAGGGGTCGCGTCCGGCTTCTCTGCAAACCTTGTAATGGTGAACGCGAGCGGCAGAGAGTACCGAACGGTAGAGCTGTCAAACCTCACTTCAAGCGAAGTGACAGTAAATGAAAACGGCACAGCTCTGGTAAGAGGAATTCTAGATGTCTCGACCGCAGACGGATCAGAAAAGCTGACCGGAGTAGAGGCAGAAATCTCGCTTGCCAGACTGCGTGCGCTCAACATCACGCTGGGCAAGCCCGACTACCTAGCCGGCCCGATATACGGAATTGCCGACACACCGGCAAGAGAGGCAACGAACAACACGGCAGGCATATTGCCTGATGGCAGCGGGATTGATGAGGGCGGTAACGCCACAGAAAAACTTCCCCAGCCCCGGCTCCCAGACCTACTCAGTTAGAAGCTATAGAACGTTTTAGTCAGGCCTTTCGATGTTTTGCAGCGGGATTGTCACTTTGGGCTCCGGCAATAGCTGGTCAGGCTGCTGCGACGCTGCTGGCTTTTGCTCTTGAGAACCGCTGGCCGCCTGGCCGGCTCCACCTCCAATCTGCCTGCTTTGTACTAGGAATTCTTTTAGGATCTTGCTGCGCTCGTCGCCCATTTCACTCGTCTTCACCTCAAATACGCCGTGGATTACCAGCCTGTCCTCTTTCTGATAGAGACCGACCTCGATAAGGCCGTGTCCGTTATTTATTATGGCGTTTCTCATGCTTTCCACCAGCAGCTGGGTGTCCGGGTACGGGCGCGGGATATAGGATACCACCTCGTCGATTATGGTGTCTCCGTAGATCATTACCGGGTTGTTTATCAACATGTAGTTTGGCACCTTGATGAGCCTGCCAGTACGGACGGAGGGCAGGCGCTCACCGTCGCCTACTTCCATCACCGTCGTCCGCAGCAGGCCTATATCCATGATATCGCCCTTTGTCACTGCGCCGCCGGAGGTGATCTTGATCCTGTTGCCGATCTTGATGTCCTTCGTCTTTTTTATGACAACGGTAGCAATGAGGTCAGCTATATAGTCCTTGAATACAAACGAAAGCCCGAGTGAGCTGAAAACACTCAGCAGTGGCAATATGGCAACAAGATCCGTTACTTCCATCGCTGTCAGTGTTGTTGATACCATAATCAGGTTAAGACGCTAACTTGAAAAGTTCTAACAATACATGAAAAAGTCTTACACTAAATTGATAGCCGGCGGGAGCATGAGCGGCACTCCACTATCGCGACCTTACTGCTGTTGTTGTTCTCCACCACCCGGAACTTTTTCGACCCGCACGACGGGCATACGGGACACGCCCTCAGACCCTTTGCCATGCCTGTGTCACTACCACCTCTGGGGATTGGTGTCAGAGCCGGCTAGCACCTTCATCCTTTCAATGCCGCCGATCTGGTCTATCACCCTGGCGACAGCACGAGGTACAAGCTCTCTCCACTTTTTGTTTCCAGACAACATGAGGTGCCGGATATTTGTCCCGTTATACTCGCGCTTTTTTGAGAACTTGGGACTCTTGACTGCGATAGCTCTGTCCTGTGAGAGCGATAGTGAGAGGTGCCTCACAAAGTCGTTGCCCGAATAGATCACGTCAAATGGCGGCACCATTGACCTCAGGTAGGCGATCCAGCGAGCGTTGTTTTCGTCGTTTGCAAGGGGCATCACATGGCACCTTGAGAGGTCCACCTTTGCCTCCTTGAGAGCCTCGTGTATCATGAGCATCCTTTCGCCTGCGGTAAACGGGTCCTTGTCGATATAGTTGAATTGGGCGCTGCCGATGACTATTATCAGCTCGTCGCACTCGCTTAGGACCTGCTTTGCAAGGGCCAGGTGGCCGTTGTGGAATGGCTGGAACCTGCCGGTCATCAGTCCACGCGTCGTCACACTCATGATGGCTTACCCAGCTTACTCTTCCACTGCTCTATTTCCTTTGCTTCTATCTTGCGGAAGATGGGCTCTACCTTGCCAAGTTGGTGCCCCGGCGCGATTGCCTTGAGGTCCTTTGCAGATTCCCACTCTTGCTGGTGCACGCTGCCTGCAAGCCCAAGCTGGTTCCAGATCTTTTCAGCTGAAAACGGGATGAAAGGCTCGAGCATTATTGCGAGGCTGCGCACCGCATTGATAGCCACATACAGCGTCGTGTTTGCGGTGTCCTTGTTTGCCCACGGAGCGTTGGCCTGGAAATATTGGTTCATGTAGCTGCTGAATTTCAGAATCCTCTTGAGCGCCTTGTCGATTTCGTTGCTTGCCAACATGGAGGCTGCCTCATCAACAGCCGAGGCAAATTCCCTTGCAATGGAATCCTCGCCGCCGCCAGCAGTGCTTGGCGACGGTTGCGGCACCTTGCCGCCAAAGGTCTTTTGGGTGAACGACAGGGCGCGATTTACAAAGTTGCCGACGTTTGCGATAAGCTCGTTGTTTATCCTCTCATAAAACGAGTCAAAGTCAAAATTGAGGTCGTCCTGCGAATATGTTACCACGGACGCGATGTAGAACCTCAGGTAATCGGGGTTAAAGGCAGAGGTAAAGTCCTTCAGGCCAATGTACCAGTTCCGGCTCTTTGATATCTTTTGGTTCTGCAGCATGAGATGGCCCCTAGTAGGGATATAGTCTGGCAGCTTGTATTCCGAGTCGATTCCAAGGCGCATCGCCGGCAGGAAAAGATAGTGGTGGTAAACGATGTCTTTGCCGATAAAGTGGTAGATGTCAGACTCGTTCCAGAACTTTTTTCCATCGCGCCCCTTTCCTTCAATGAATTTCTTGAGAGACGAGATGTAGCAGAGGTGGTTGTCAAACCAGCCATAGAATACCTTGCCCTTCGCCTCCTCGAGGGGGATCGGGACGCCCCACGATAGGTCGCGGGTGATGTCCCAGTCCTGCAGCCCCTCGTTTATCCAGTTTATGACATAGTTCCTGACTTCTGGCTGCAGGCGTTCGTTGCTGGCAAGCCAGTCCTTCAGCTGGTCGCCAAAGCTTGAGAGCTTGAAAAAGTAGTGCTTGCTCTCCCTTTTGACGGGCGGCCTTCCACATATCGCGCACTTTGGTTCCAGTATCTGGTCTGGGACCTTGCCGCACTTTTCGCAAAGGTCAGAATATTGGTTTTCCGCGCCGCAGTTTGGGCACTTGCCAATGACGTAGCGGTCTGGGAGGAACTTGTCGTCAAATGTGCAGTAGAACTGGATCACGTTCTGGTCATAGATGTGGCCGTTTTCGCGCAGCTTCTTGAAGACATACTGCACGAATTCGATGTTTTCCTTGGAACTGGTCCTGTAGAAAAAGTCAAACGAGATCCCCAGCAGGCCGAAGTCTTCCTTGTCGCGCCTGTTCCATATCGCGACATAATCCTCCGGGCTCTTTTTCTCCTTCTCTGCCCTTATCAGGATCGGAGTGCCAAAGTCGTCTGTGGCGCAGATATGGTACGCCTCTATCCCGGTGAGCCTCGAGAAGCGGGTGAAAATGTCTGCCGGAAGGTAGGTTGAGGCTATGTGCCCTAGATGTATCTCACCGTTTGCATAAGGGAGTGCGCTTGTAATGACCGCGCTTTTTTTCCTGTCAGGCACCACCTTTCAATCCATCCACTAGGATTTAATTTAACTGGAGTCTTGATACTGCCTCTGCTCTGCTGTCATTTCGTCGATCGTTATTCCCATTGCGTCAAGTGCATACCTTGCCACCTGGCTGTCTAGCTCTTCCGGCACGTCGTACACCCTTGCCTCCATGCTGCCGTGATTCTTTGCGACGTGCAGAATGGACAGCAGCTGGTTTGCAAACGATAGCGCCATCACTTCTGGCGGATGTCCGTCCGCCGCTACAAGGTTGGCCACCCGGCCCTTTGCGATCAGGAACAACTTTTTTCCTCTGAACGTTATGCGCTCGACGTTTGGCCGGACCTGAACTGGCTTCCTGCCACCCATCGAGTGCAGGGCTTCAACATCAATTTCAACATCAAAATGCCCGGCGTTTGCCAGGATGGCGCCGTCCTTCATTTTCATGAAATGCTCTTTTCTTATCACGCCCGTTTGCCCTGTGCAGGTGATAAACACGTCGCCTTCAGGTGCTGCGTCTGACAGTTTCATCACCTCAAAGCCGTCCATTCGGGCCTCGATCGCCCTTACCGGGTCAACCTCGGTCACTGTAACTGCAGCACCCATCCCTCTCGCCCTTGATGCCACGCCCTTGCCCACCCAGCCGTAGCCGCACACGACTACCTTCTTGCCTGCAAACAGGATTCCAGTCGCGCGCAGTATTCCGTCAAGAGTGCTCTGGCCGGTACCGTGCCTGTTGTCAAAGAGGTATTTTGTCCGCGCGTTGTTGACTGCAATGACGGGGTAGAACAGTTTCCCCGATCTTTCCAGTGCGGCAAGCCTCTTTACGCCAGAGGTTGTTTCCTCCGTGCCGCCCAGAATCGTCTTGCTTGCCTTCTTATCGCTATGAGCCGCTGTGTGCAGATCGCCTCCATCGTCGGTCACAATCATAGGACAGAAAGCAAGGACGTTGCGGATGCATTGCCGGTATTGCGCTTTTGTCTCGCCGCGCCAGGCATAGACGTTCATGCCCTCGTCATAGAGAAAAGCTGCCACGTCGTCCTGCACCGACAGCGGATTTGCAGAGCAGATTGCGATTTCTGCCCCAAGCCTCTTTGCCGCCATTGCAAGCACCGACGTCTCTCTCGTGATGTGCAAGCAGATCCCAAGCCGCATTCCTGTAAGCGGCTGAGCACGCTCGTTTTTCGCAGCTATCTTTTCGATGATCCCCATGCGGCGAGCCGTCCATTCGTACGACTGCCGGCCCCTTGCTGCAAGTCCGCTGTCAGCTATCTTGCCGGGCACATCTTTTCAAAAAGTGGAGGAGCAATAAAACCTACTGGCTTTCGTATTCTTCTCTGTACCTGGCCCTTCCTCTTCTCATGACAGCAAAGAGCGCAAGTATCACGGCTATCCACACGGCCGAGAACATTATGTTGTTGATACTGACAAAGAGGTACGGCGTCGCTTCAATCAGATCCTCCTGTATGGTCTTGAGCGTGGCGTGCATATCGGCCATACCCGTGTTGTATTCCGTGCTGTAGGGTTCCAGCGTCGAGACCGAGTTTGCGCGTGCAATCATGTCGTCAAGCGTCCTGTGTATGAGGCCAAAGTCCGTCTTTGCGGTAGGGAATGACCACACAGGGTTGCCGCTATCGGGCAGCTCCCTCTTTGCCATTCTCACAAAGCTTGCCAGCTCTGCAGGAGTCTGAGCAGACTCTGCCCTAGCCAAATAGCCGTTAGCCTTGTCTACAGGGTAGATAGCTTCGTAGTAGCCATAGAGCCCTATCCCGACTCCAAAGATGATCAGGGCTGCGACGGCCGCCATCATAAGCCTGTACGAAGACGCCATGCGGAATGTATAGCACCCCGAGCGGTATTTAGGTGTGGCGGAGGAACGTTCGCCCCCAGCCCAAAAGAAATCCTCTCTATTGACGGCCGCTGGTGATTCGCGATGCGCATTGCGCATTATCCATTGCCCATAAGTACATTTGGACTCACGCGCGTCCTGCCTTCTATTGGCAGGACAGGCCTTGCATATAGTTCGGCCATGCGGTCTTGGCTGCATGTTCTTTCTTGTTGCCGACACTCGAGCTGACAGCTCCCAACATGCCCGATAACCAATTTATAATAGCCAAACTATTTACCGCACAGTACAGTTGGCATTTGTAAAGGTCGCGCAGGTAGGCGAGATCAGGGAAAACGGCGGCAAGGAGATCAACATCAATGGCACAAGAGTCGCACTCTTTCATGCAAACGGCAGGTATTACGCCATCGAGGCGCTATGCCGCCATCAGGATGGGTCGCTAGCGCCGGGCAAGATTGACGGCGAGGTGGTTGAATGCCCTCTCCATTTCTGGCACTACAACATAAGGACCGGAGAGCTCTTGGACTATCTTGAAGGGGTCAAGCTGACAACCTACAAGGTTGACGTCCGCGGAAACGACATTTACATCGATGTCTAGTTTCAGAATACAGACAGATGATGTATTGAGCAAACTGCTGCTGGTGCGTCATACCGCGGCACCGCCATCATTATCAGCGGCACAGCAGGCTTCAGCTACCTCATTGCGCTTTTCCACGATTCCATGCCGACAACAAGTTAGCCATCAACGTTGCCAAGTGCTGATGCCGGATCTTTGATACATGCATTGAAAATCAGGAGCTCACTTCCGTTTCTTGCTACGCCGATGCCACACTCCATGATCCATTTGGCGGGCTGGCAAAGGTAAAAAGCCCGGGCGGATGCAGCAAAATCCGCAGTGAGGCTATACAACACGCTGAGCCGGCAGGTCGAGGAGCTGCAGACGCATGACAACAAGACGGTGAGGATTTACGTCTGCGGAGTAACAGTCTATGACAGCTCGCACATCGGCCATGCGCGCACGGTCATCGTGTTTGACACTCTGCGGCGGTATCTCTTGTCGAAAGGATACAAGGTAATATTTGTACAGAATTTCACCGACGTTGACGACAAGATAATCAATCGCGCAAGGGCCGAGGGCAAGAAGGCTCAGGAAATATCTGAAAAATACATCAACAGCTATTTCCGGGATTTCAATGGCCTGAACGTGATGCCCGCCGATTACCATCCAAAGGCGACGGAACACATCAGCGACATGATCCAGCTGATTCAAGGGCTGATTGAAAAAGGTCACGCCTACCTGACGCTCAACGGAGTTTATTTTCGCGTAAAATCGTTCCCAGGGTACGGCAAGCTGTCGAGAAAGCCGGTCGAGGAGCTGGAGGCGGGCGCAAGGATAGAAGTCGACCCATCAAAGGAGGACCCACTCGACTTTGCCCTCTGGAAGTTCTATTCGGATGAGCCAGTGTGGCCAAGCCCGTGGGGCAAGGGCAGGCCGGGCTGGCACATAGAGTGCTCGGCCATGTCAAGAAAATATCTCGGGGATACGTTTGAGATCCACGGGGGCGGCCACGATCTTGTTTTCCCACACCATGAAAACGAGATAGCGCAGTCAGAGGCATACACGGGCAAGCAGTTTGCCAAGATCTGGATGCATTCTGGCATGGTCACAATCAATTCACAAAAAATGAGCAAGTCGCTTGGCAACATTGTCACCATAGAGCAAGCGCTGGCCAAGTGGGGCATGAACACGCTGAGGCTGTATTGCCTGTCCGTGCACTATGCCAAGCCTCTCGATTACACCGACGGCCTGCTAAAAGAATCTACGCAGAGGTGGCGCCAGATAGAGACATGCGCATATGAGTTGCGCTCAGCTGTTGGAAGCGGCGGCGAAGTCGATGCAGTAATCAAACTATGCGAGGAATCGGCCAAGGCGTTTGAAGCGGCAATGGACGACGACATGAATACGTCGCTTGCGCTGACGGAATTCTTGAAGATGGTTACCAAATTGAACCAGTACGCAGCGGCTGACAAGCTCACAAAGGACATGGCCGACGCTGCATTGCCAACATTCAACAAGATAATGGGTATCCTCGGGCTTCAAACGATGCAGGCTGGCGAGCAGGAAAGAATGGAAATAGAGCAGATGGTGGCCGACCGCAACAGGCTGCGATCTGAGAAAAAGTTTAAAGAAGCGGACGAACTTCGGAAAAAGCTGCTAGATCGCTCCATCGAGCTGCTTGACCACAGGGGCAGGACCGTCTGGGTGAAGCGTGAACGACATGAGTAGTAGAGGCAGCGGTAGTCAATTTTCACTCTTTTGTGCATCTTGTTGCACTCCAGAGCTAATGAGTCCGTTTGGTGGCAAATTGTGAAACACGATGAAGATACTGGACGGTAAGCGCATGGGCTCAGTGACCGTATTTGAAGACACCCTCATGCTCGCCGAAATATTCGGCGATGTCATAGTCAACAGCGGTCACCTTGAGCTCAAGGGCAAGGTGCTCGGCAACCTCTTTGTGCGTAAGGGCACCTGCAGGATGTTGGGCATAATCCGGGGCAATCTCGTGAATGAGAGAGGCGACGTCGAAGTGTTTGGAACCGTGCATGGCAAGCTGATAACAAAGAGTGGCTATACCTATGTCAACCCGGGCAGCAAGGTGGGGGCGATAGAAAGCGCGCCTCCCGAGAGAAGCGTGGGGAACAAGGAAGAAGCTGTCAGTAGCAGCAGTCGCACCTAATCGCGGGCCTTCTCCTGTCGTATCTTGTCAAGGTCCTTCTGTAGCACCTCAATAGTCTTGGGTATCTCCCTTTCGGCACACTGCAGGCAGATTTGCTGCAGTGAAAGTGGATACGTAAAGTACTTTTCGTTGAGGGCAATGTCGCGCTTGCACGACACACACTTTTTCAACTTGTACGGGTCAGTGTTTTTTACTATCAAATCAGACCTCGACCACTTCGCCCTGCTCAGGAGCGCTGGCGTCATAGCCGTACTTTTCCCGGATCTCTTCAGCAAACTTGACACACGAGGGCCCGTCGCCGTGCACCGTGAGCACCTTGGGGTTGCCCTTGACGCGATCGAGGATCTCGAACAGCTCGCTTCTGCTGTTGTGCCCGGAGAACTCAAAGCGCTTGACGTCTGCATAGCATTTCGTTATCTTGCCGTCAAAGTTGGCCACTCGCTTGTCAAGGAGCATCCTGCCGGGCGTTCCCTCGCCCTGGTATGAAACAAGTGCGATGCCATTCTTTTCGCTCTGTGCTATCTGCTGAGTGTAAAATATCGCCGAGCCTCCCACCAGCATTCCAGCCGGCGAAATTATCACGCACGGCTCGTTTACAACTTTTTTCCTCCTGCTCCAGCCCTGCACCCATTCCGCCTCGCCTATGGCGCGCTTGAACATGTCAGGGTCCCTGAGGAAGTCGGGGTGCCGGCTCATGATCTGGTTTGCCTTCAATGCCATGCCATCCATCACAACCTTGTGCTTGAAATTGTAAGCT
The DNA here is from genome assembly GCA_044507735.1 of Nitrosopumilales archaeon. Lineage (GTDB taxonomy): Archaea > Thermoproteota > Nitrososphaeria > Nitrososphaerales > Nitrososphaeraceae > Nitrososphaera. The sequence goes on along the minus strand of JBIQJB010000040.1, from coordinate 1,721 downwards.
TTGAGCACGCAGGCGATCTCTTGCGCCCTTTCCACAGAGAACGACGGGATGAACGCCGTGCCCCCGCGCTCCACAATGTCGTTGACGTATTCCAGTAGATCCTTTTCGGCTTCTTCCCGAGGCTGCTGCTCGGTCTGCGAATACGTGCTCTCTATTATCATCAAGTCGATTTCGCCAAAGTCAAGGTCGGCAGGCCGCAGCAGTTTTGACCCGCGGGTGTTGATGTCGCCGGTGTAAAACACCTTCTTGCCTTCGTGTTCCACTACCACAGTGGAGCCGCCAACGACGTGCCCCGACTCGTGGAGTGTCACCTTGGCGTCGTTTACCATGTACGGCTCCCTATATCGCAGGTTCTTTGATGCCTTTAGCATGGTCGTAAGGTCGATGTATTCAAAGGGGAGGTAAAAGCCAGAAAGCTTGATCATGTCTTCAATCAGCAGTTCTGACAGCTCAAACGTCGGAAGCGTGCCCAGCGCCGGAATGTCCGTGTTTCCAGACAAGTAGAGCGATGGCACAAAACCGGAATGATCGAGATGTGCATGCGTGATAACTACTGCGTCAACTTCTCTTGGCTTGATGTGCATTGGAAAGATCGGCTCCCTCTTGAGGAGGACGCCGTAATCCATCAGTATGTTGGTGTGGTCACAATTAACGAGAAACGCTGAGCGGCCGACCTCTTTGGCCGCCCCCATAACCTTTACTTTCAATTTGTTTTTACAATAGAGCTGGGTCGACACTTGTTTTAAATCTTCCTAAAGAGTCTTCTTCTCCCACTGCACCTGCCACATCGGCTCCGGCGCCGCAGGGTTCTCTAGCTTTTGCAGGTAGCCGTAGCCGCACTCGTCAAGTACAGATTCAAAGTCGTAGCGTTCCACTGTCTCCTCTCCCTCTTTCTCGACCTGTCTTCTCAGAGCTTCCTCTACCACTCTGACCTTCCCGGGCCTTGCATACACGTACCAAAAGTTGTGTGCACCGCGCATCCTTGCTAGCTCGGCCCTCTTGCTGTCGGGCATTTGCGTGTAGTACCGGTTCATTATCTCGGTGTTGACATCTTCCCATGACGGCGTTCTCCACCAGGCGATCCTCTGAAAGCCGTGGCCGTCAAACTCTGCCGCCAGGCTTATGCCTTGATCGAGCGTCGTCACAATGACGTCGGTGCTGCGCGCTACCGGATCGCGAAAGTCCTGCCCCGGCTCCATCCAGCCGACAAAGATCAGATCGTATTTCTTGTCTATCCAGTGCGCGTCGGCGATCTTGATATAGTCTGGCCTGACGACGCCAAGGCCATAAAAGATGCCTCCTTCCTTTTCGATTCCTTCCGCGTTTGGCAGAAACTCCCTCATTCGTCCCAGGAATTCGCCGTAGCCGCAGCCCACATCGAGGTATTCAGGGTTTGCAGATAGTGCCTTTGCAATGGCGACGATGCGCAAAACGTCAACTTTGCGATATGCAAAGTATGTGCCGGAGAAAAACGGAAAGCTGTACCGCTCGTGATGGGGCGAGACTGCGCCTGCCCGGAACTGTGCAAGCGACTGGCGTGCCTTGCGGAGGTCTTCGATGTTGAAGGGCACTAGTCAAACATCACTTCCCACAACTTTTTTCCGCTTGACGGCGCGGCAAGCTCTTCCTTGTAGCCATAGCCGCATTCGTCAAGCACCGACTCAAAATCAAACCGGTCTTCCGGGTCTTCTCCCCTGTCAAGATGCGACCTGAGGCCAGAC